>JBJLGN010000024.1:0-126463 GCA_045564835.1 Dehalococcoidia bacterium | reverse complement strand
AGTTAGAATTATTGCGGCTAATGACATGCCATTTATGCCAGAAGCAGGCTTGGTAATGTGGGAAGCAATGAAAAACTTAGGATTTGTAAACACAGAGTTAGTATCCTTAGACTGGGGTAGTAGAGTAGCTATAACAGGAGGAGAAGGTCCTTGGGAAGCAGCGACTTCATGGTCAAACTTCGCAAATGGTCTTAATCCATTAGCTCCACATATGTTCTCCGGTGATACATCTTTGGGTTATAAAAATCCTGAAATTGATGAAGTTAGAGCAGCTTTCTTAGTTGAAACTGATCCTGCTAAACAACAGGCTCAGTATGATGAGATGAATAGAATTTTCTATGAAAATCCTCCATCACTTAACTTCTACCAATTCCAACCGCCAAGAGCTATTAGGGATAATGTTAAAGGCTACTGCCTAGACTGTTTATTCCCAATATTGCACAATGTTTGGTTGGACTAAGGGACACCTTAACTAGATTATAGGTTTTTCAAAGGAGAACTGACTTAGTCAGTTCTCCTTTGAAGTCTAATATTAAAGATATTTAAAAACTTTCAAATATAGGAAAATCTATCTATGTGGAAATACATAATTAGAAGAGCTATTTTAACTTTACCTGTTTTGCTTATAGTATCTATAATTACTTTTTCAATTATGCAACTTGCCCCAGGTGATCCTGCTGCTATCGTATTAGGCGGGGATTACATTATGTATGCTACAGCTCAAGAAATAGAAGATGTCAGAGAAGCAATGGGTATAAACAAACCGCCAATTACTCAGTACTTTGATTGGCTTGGTGGATTCTTTGTTGGAAACTTGGGTACATCTTTATTTACAACAGAATCAGTATCTTACTTAGTAAGTCAAAAAATCGAAGCAACTGTTTCGACAGTTTTTTCCGGAATATTTATAGCTATATTACTTGGACTACCAATGGGAGTATTAGCGGGATGGAAAATGAATACATGGATTGATAGAGCTGTTATGGTTTTTGCTGTTTTAGGATTTGCAATTCCAGGTTTTTGGTTGGCATTTAATTTGATCTTTCTTTTTTCACTTAAATTAGGTTGGTTTCCTGTCTTTGGATTTCGTAGTTTATTTACCGATGGGCCAGTTGAATTTTTAAGATATAGTGCATTGCCTGCAATAACTTTGGGAGTTGCTTTTATGGCACTTATTGCAAGAATGACTAGATCAAGCTTGGTAGAAGTTTTAAGCGAAGATTATATTAGAACAGCTAGGTCTAAAGGCTTGGCTGAAGGTATAGTTTTAACAAGGCATGCTTTGAGAGCTGCTTCAATGCCAGTCATTACAGTAATTGGATTAGTTTTTGCTGCTGCTGTCACAGGAACAGTTATTACAGAGACTGTGTTTGCGATTCCCGGGATGGGCAGAATGTTTGTGAAAGCAGTTGGAGACAGGGATTTTCCGATTATTCAGGGATTAATGATGATTTTTGCAACATCGTATGTATTTTTAAATTTAATAGTTGATATTATTTATGCATTTTTAGATCCGAGGGTTAGATATTCATGACTACTAATAGAGGATACAATCCAAATGAGATAAGACAGGCCAAGGGTATGGGGAACAGAATTTGGGTGCAGTTTAATAGAATGCTCAGAAAAAACCCTAATATGATTGTTGGTTTGTTTATATTAATGCTGTTCTCGTTTCTTACAATTTTTGCTGACTTTTTAGTTAAATATGATCCTGTAGCAATCGATCCTGTAGATAGATTCATGCCACCAGGCTCTGTACATTGGTTTGGTGCAGACAATATTGGTCGTGATGTATATGCGAGAGTGATTTATGGAGGAAGGGTATCATTATTAGTTGGATTTATGGTAGCTTTCCTTGTTACATTAGCTGGTTTGTTCATAGGTTTGGTATCAGGTTATTCCCCAAAACTTGATATGATTATACAAAGAGTTATGGATGCTTTAATGTCATTCCCAACATTGTTACTAGCATTAGCATTAATTGCTATGCTTGGAGGCAGTGTTTGGAATGTTATAGCAGTTATAACAATAGTTGATACTCCAAGAATGGTTAGAGTAGTACGTTCATCTGTACTTACTGTAAGAGAACAGCAATATGTAGAAGCAGCTAGAGGCATAGGCGCACCAACTCCAAGAATTTTATTTGTTCATATTGCCCCAAATACAATGGCTCCTGTGATAGTTCAGGCAACTTATTTCTTTGCATTAGCTATATTGACAGAAGCTTCACTGAGTTTTTTGGGATTAGGAATACCTCCTGAAGATCCAAGTTGGGGGAATATTTTATCTTTAGGAAGAAAACATTTGCAACAAGCGTTTTGGATTGCATTTTTTCCAGGCTTGGTTTTAACTATCAATGTGCTAGCTATGAATTTGGTTGGAGATGGATTAAGAGATGCATTAGATCCAAAATTGTCTAGAAGAGCTTAGTACAGAGAGGAATAATTTCTATGTTTTTCAATCCTAATTTAGGTTCGTTGACACGAGTGTTAAGCGGAATTGCTTTGTCTATATTTTTTGGCATTTTGGCTTTTTTTGTGGTTCAATCAGCGTACACTTTACTAGGTGGATCTTGGGGATATTGGCCTAAGTCAATAGTACTTTTTAGCTGGTTTTACTTCCCTGGAATCATTGCTTCTTTTTGGGACATTTTTAACAATGTGGATATATGGCGAATATGATAAGTTATATAAATTTATAGCTGTATTTATAATATTAACAACTTCAATTATTACTTGTAACATTACATTTAACATTACACTTGATAAATACGAGGGATTGGATTATTGGCTTAGATTTGGGATGATGAAAGATGTGGCAAATACAACTGTTTGGACTTCAATTTTGGTATCTAATATTGTATCTGTTTTGATGGTGGTTTGTTTATTTATAAAAGAAAATTATTATTCACAATCAAGATAAAATTAATTAATTATCTTTTATAAAATTTTTATATTGAATTGGATTTAATTTATCAAATGGGTAAGATTGGTTATTTTTTTAAATAAATCAATTTGTTTTTGTCTTTCTCTTGAATTTTCTTTTTGCTGTTTTGATCTTTTATTGTAACAATTTGGACAAGAAACACCTTCTTCGTACTTTTTTGATTTTTTGTCAGACTGGGATATTGTCTCTTTACATCCATTGCATAATTCATAAGTTCCTTGAGTGAGATCTTTTTTTACTGAAACACGATTGTCAAATACATAGCATTCATCTTCCCAAAGAGATGATTCCGGAGTAGTTTCTTCAAAGTATTTTAGAATGCCTCCTTTGAGTTGCAAAACATTTTTAAATCCATTTTGGATCATGTAGGCTGATGCTTTTTCGCATCTTATTCCTCCAGTGCAATACATTGCAATTGTTTCATTTTTTTATCATTCAGATCGGTTTTTATATATTTTATAAAATCAGTAAAATTATCTGTTTTTGGATCTGTTGAATTTTTAAATTTCCCAATTTTAGTTTCGTATTCATTTCTTACGTCTATAACTGTAATTGCAGGATCTTCAATTATTTTATTCCAATTTTCAGGGTCAATAAATTTCCCCGTTTGATTTGGGTTTTCAACTTCATTGTTAAATGGGACTATTTCTTTTTTACTTTAATTTTCAATTTATAGAATGGGATAGTTTTTGAGTAGGAAAATTTTATTTCAGTATTGTTAAATTGAAGATTTTTTAAAAATGTTAAAAAATTATCAATTGATTCATCGAACCCAGACAGAGTTCCATTTATTCCTTCTTGTGAAAGAATTACTGTTCCTCTTAAGTTATTTTGCGAGCAAATTTCTTTTATCGAATTTTTATATTTTAAATATTGAGATTTAATATTTTTAAATTCATAAAATGAAACGATTTTAAAATTGTCTTCATTCATATTTGTTAATTCAAACTAATTCAATTCCATTATCTTTAACTAATTCACCTCGTAACATAACTGAAGTGACGTTGTGCAGACTTTTTATGTCTGCATCAGGGTTTCCGTCAACAACTATTATATCAGCAGATTTATTTTTATCTAATGTGCCAGTTTCTTCATCTACATCTAGGCATTCAGCAGAGGTTTTAGTACATGCAACTATTGCTTCCATATTTCCCATACCTATGACATCTACCATTCTTTCAGGAGTGTATGCAATGTCACCAAATCTAACATACAGCATTCCACTATCTATTCCTGAAACAAATTTTATTCCTTTTTTTCTCATATCTTGTAAAATTTCAGCTCTTTCCCCTGGATCTCTAAACATTTTTGCTGCTTCGTCATCGAAATCAGGATCTCTAAATGTTCTCATGTATCCAGTTGCTACTGTAGCGTCTACATATATACCTTTTTCGGCGATTTGATCAGCCACATCTTCTTTATAGTCAAACATTTTGTCTGGATCTTCAGCTAACCAAGAACAATGAATAATATTTTGTATTCCTGCTTTAACACAGTTTTCGACACCAACAGTTCCGTGAGCATGCGAACAAACCCTTCCTCCTAGTCTAACAGTATCATCTACTACTGCTTTTAAAGTTTCTGCAGGGTATTGAGCAGCTCTCATATTTGAACGAGGAGTGAATCCTCCTCCTGTTGACATTATTTTAATCCATTCAGCACCCAATTTAATGTTTGCTCTTGAAGCTGTTACTGCTTCATCTAAAGTATCTGCTTCTGTTCCAAAGTAATTACAATGACCAGCTGTTGTTGTAACTACTTGGCCTGCAAGCAGCATTCTTGGGCCAGGAATAATGCCTGCATTCACAGCATCTCTTACAGGAAAAGCAATATGGTTTTTACTTCCAATATCTCTCATTGTAGTTACTCCACTCATTAGAGTTTTTCTAACTGCATCAGTAGCTCGTATAGCTAAAACTGTATCTGAATCACTAAGCGCAGCCTCGTAGTTTCCAGGTTCTGGGCTAACATGCATATGAGTATGAACTTCAATTAATCCTGGCATTATTGTTGAATTAGGATAATCAAGTATCTCGTATCCATCTTTAGGTAAATTGTTTGCGTCAGTAATATCTTTAATTTTCCCGTTTTCGATTATTACAGCAGAATTTTCTTTAGGTTTACCGCCATTGCCATCTATTAAGTATTTGCCTTTGATTATTTTATTCATGTTGCCTCCTTGAATGTTAGAAAGATTATAACATTATTTTTTTGCATAGGGGAAATTAAATTTATCCTTAATTTTGAGATAGACTTATAAATTCAACCAAATTATAATTATTGCGCAATATTAATTTTCAAGAGATAAAAATTGAACATAGACGCTATAAAAGATTTAGCTAAGAATATGAGAATAGATATTTTGAATATGACTAGTAATGCTAATAGCGGTCATCCAGGAGGATCTCTGTCTTCAACTGATATTGTTTCTGTTTTATATGGCTCTATTATGAATTATGATTCCTCTAATCCTAAATGGGAAGATAGAGATAGATTTATATTAAGCAAAGCCCATGCTTGCCCTGTTTTGTATGCAGCTTTGGCCGAAACAGGATTTTTTGAGAAATCTGAATTGATGACATTTAGAAAACTTAATTCAAGACTGCAGGGACATGCTCATATTAAAACACCAGGTGTAGAAATGTCTGGAGGTTCGCTAGGACAAGGATTGTCATTTGGCGTGGGAGTATCTTTGGCTGCTAAAATTGATAAAAAAAATTATAAAACTTATGTTTTATTAGGAGATGGCGAACTTAATGAAGGGCAAATTTGGGAAGCAATAATGTCGGCAAAAAAATATGAGCTAGACAAATTGGTAGCCATCGTAGACAGAAATGGGATACAAAATGATCGATTCACTCATCAAGTTATGGATATGAGTCCTATTATAGATAAATGGTCTGCATTTGGATGGGAAACATACTCCGTTGACGGTCATAACACCGAAGATATTGAAAATGTTTTTAAATCTCTGAATTATGAAAATAGTAAACCAAAAGTAATAATTGCAGATACTGTAAAAGGAAAAGGAGTTAGTTTTATGGAAAACAATCCTGATTTTCATGGCAAAACTGCAGATCCAACACAGCTTATAGAAGCTATTAATGAAATCAATTCAAAATAAATAAAGATATGGAAACCGGATCAACAAGAGAATATGCAGGAAAAAAAATTTTAGAAATGGGGGAATCCAATTCTGAATTATGCGTTATAGGAGCAGACTTAAATAAATCTACATTTACTAATATGTTTGCAGAAAAATACCCTGAAAGATTTTTTGATGTTGGTATCGCTGAGCAAAATATGGTTAATATAGCAGCAGGGTTAGCTGCGTCGGGCAAAATTCCAATTGTAAGTACTTTTGCTGTTTTTGGATCAACAAGGCCAATGGATCAATTAAGAGTTGGAGTTTCCCAATCTAATTTAAATGTTAAAGTTATATTAACACATGCTGGATTAATAACAGGCGAAGATGGTATTTCAGCTCAAAGCTTAGAAGATATTTCGTTATTTCTATCTTTAAATTCATTTTCTATTTTGGTTCCATCTGATGCACACGAAGCTCAGGCAGCTGTAGAATTGGCAGTAAATACTGAGGGTCCATTTTATGTAAGACTTTCTAGGCCGGCTCTTCCCATATTCAATGACAAAAATATTTCTTTGAAACATGGTGGATCAAAAACTGTTTATGAAACCGGATCAGATGTGTCTATTTTGACTTATGGATATATGGTTTATCCTGCAATTGAAGCAGCTAAAGAATTAAAAGAAGTTCATGGAATTAATGCAAGAGTAGTTAATATGTATTCTCTCCGCCCATTAGATGAAGATACAATTTTGAAATGCTCACAGGACTCTAAATTCATTTTAACTGTTGAAGAGCATTTTAAATATGGAGGATTGCATAGTTTGGTTTCTCAATATTTATCCCAACATAATCCAAGTAAAGTATTAAGCATATCAATGACAGATTACGCAGAATCAGGAACTACAGAAGAATTAGTAAACAAATATGGCTTAAATTCAGCTAATATAGTAAAAACTACTCTTGGAAATATTTAAGATACGCAACACTTAAAACTTGTTTCATAATATTACCCAATGCTATACAAGTTAATAAATTAATTTATCGACTTGCTCCATCCTCCATCAATATTGATGCAAGTTCCTGTAATAAATCCTGAATTTTCGGAAGATAAAAAAGCAATCAAGTCTCCAACAGGCTCTGGCCACCCAAATTTACCTATAGGTAAATTTTCGTTTATAAAATTCTGGACAACTTCTTTACTATTGTTTTGTTGGAATTTTTCCCAGCTACCATCTTTGTGTGATACCGGACCAGGAGCAACAGCATTAACAAGTATTCCAAATGGGGCCAAGTCAATTGCTGAATGTTTAGTAATACTGTTTAAAGCAGATTTTGCAGTCATGTATGATAGATTGCCACCAAGTTCTCTTCCATAAACTGATGAAATATTAATTATTCTTCCCCAATTTTGTTGTTTCATGTTAGGTATTACTAATTGCATAAGCTTTATTGCAGGATTAAGATTCAAATCAAAAGTTTTATTTAAATCTTTTATAGGAGTTCCCTCAATGCCTTCTCTATTAATAGACCCACCAACATTGTTTATTAAAATATCTATTTCACCTATTTGAGTTTTTATTTCATTAACAAGAGTAATAAGATTTTTTTCCTCAGTAACATCACAGTTTATTCCAATTATATTTTGATTTATTTTTTTTATTTCAGTTAGAGTTGTATCTAATGTGTTTTGATTTCTTCCACAAATTACTACTTTTGCACCTTCTTTAGCTAAAGAAATAGCCGCAGCTTTTCCTATTCCTCTAGAGCTTCCTGTTACTAAAGCTATTTTATTTTTAATTCCTAGATCCATTATTTCTCCTTTTCAATTAAATTTATGAATTCTGATTCGTTTATAATTTGAATATTTAATTTTTTAGCTTTTTCTAGCTTAGATCCTGCTTTCTCGCCTGCTACTAAATAGTCTGTTTTAGAACTTATGGTTTCAGAATTCACCCCTCCAAATTCAGCAATCCTTGCATGAATTTCAGATCTTGTGAATTCAGATAACTTTCCAGTAATTACAAAATTTTATTTGATATTTTTTCGTTGAATTTTATTTGATTAGATTGATATGTGTCACTTAATCCTAAATCAAATAATTCTTTTAGTACACAAACATTATCAGAATTATTAAAATATTCGGTTATGCTTAGAGCAATTTGGGGCCCTATTTGAGATATTTCTAACAACTCTTCGTATGAAATATTTATAATACTGCTTAAAGATTTATATTTCTCAAGTAATAATTCTGATATTTCTACACCAACGTGTTTTATTCCTAGTGAAATTAGCAATCTTGATGAAGATTGTTTTTTACTTTCGCTAATTGAATCAATTAGATTATTGGCACTTTTTTCTTTAAACCCTTCAATTTGTAAAAGTTCAGTAGTTTTAAGTTTGTATATGTCAGCAAAATTTTTTATCAATGATTTTGATACTAATTTATTTATTATAGAAGGTCCTAGACCTTCTATATTCATAGCGCTTTTACTAGCGAAATATTCTAAAGATCTTATAATTTTAGAATTGCATTTGTTGTTTTTGCAGTAATACATGGCATCGTCATCTTTTTTAGATATTATCGTATTGCAACTAGGACAATTACTTGGAAAATCAAATTTGTATTCAGTTCCATTTCTTTTAGATTTGTCAACTGATATGACTTTTGGTATTACATCTCCTGCTCTTTCTATATAAACCCAGTCACCCACTAATAACTCAAGATTGTTTATATAATTTTCATTATGAAGAGTAGCGTGCTTTATTGTAACTCCGTCGATTTGAACAGGTTTTAATAAAGCTATTGGGTTTATTGATCCAGTTCTACCTATATTGATATCAATTTTTTCTATTTTGGATAATGCGGTGTTACCTGGGTATTTAAAAGCAATAGCCCATTTTGGAGATCTTGACAGTCCTCCTATGATGTTTTGTAATTTTATGTCATTAATTTTAATTACAATTCCATCACATAAGTAGTCTAACTTTTTAAGTTTTTGTTGATAATTTTTATATAAAGATATTGTTTGCTCAGCGGTATGTGTAACTTCATAGTTTTTATTAATCCTGAAGCCTAATTTGTCAAGAAATTCTAATCTTTCTGATTGTTTTTCTGGAATACTTAATTCATTATCAAAATATCCTATATTGTAAATGTATGTATCAAGATTTCTAGATTTAGTTATATTAGGATCAAGTTGTCTTAAAGAACCAGATGCGCAGTTTCTAGGATTAGAGTATTTAGTTAAATTTTGAATTTCTCTTTCTTTATTAAGTTTTTCAAATTCAGAGATAGGTATAAATACTTCACCGCGAATTTCGATGATCCCTGGGATATTTTCATTCAATACTAATGGTATGGAATTTATTGTTTGAGCATTTTTAGTTACATCTTCTCCAGTTATTCCGTCACCTCTTGTAGATGCAGATTTAAGAATACTATTTTCATACACCAAAGATATTGCTAATCCATCAATTTTTAATTCGGAAATCATTTCAACATTTACTTGATTAATTGCTTTTAAATTTCTTTCATGCCATTTGTGGAATTCTTCTTCAGAAAAACAGTCATTCAAACTAAGCATAGGTTCAATATGAGTTATTGTTTCAAATTCATTTGATGGTTCTGAGCCAATTCTATTTGTTGGCGAGTCTGCATCTTTTAGATCAGGATGTGATATTTCCAAATCAATTAATTCTCTGAAATAGATATCATATTCATTATCACTAATTTCAGGATTTTGTTTTATGTAATATAAATAACTGTTTTTGTTAATTATTTTTTTTAAGTAATTTATTCTTTCTTTTGCATTCATATTAATCAAAACTTTATAGTTTTTTTTCTTTTAATTTATTATTCTATATTTCCTGTTTATTTTAAGCATTCAATAAAATTTTGGATATATATTATTCGTGAATTATGAGTTTAACAGAAGAAATAAAAAATAAGGTTACAGTTTTAGATTTGGTATCTGAATTTGTGGACTTAAAAAAACAAGGAAGATTGTTTAAATCAGTTTGCCCTTTTCACTCTGAAAACACCCCTTCATTTATTGTGGATCCGGATAAAAATATGTGGAGATGTTTTGGTGCATGCTCGACAGGCGGTGATGTTATTTCTTTTATCATGAAAAAAGACAGTATTTCTTTTTTAGATTCTTTGAATTTTTTAAAAAACAAGTTAGGTATTATTACAGAAAATTTTAGTTCACAAAAATTTAAAGAAATAGAAGAAATAAAAAAACTTAATTTGTTATCAGCAGAATTTTTCAAGAAATCACTTTTTTCTACTAGTGGAGAAAATGTTAGAAACTATTTAAAAAATAGAGGGATAAATAAGCAATCTGCAATTGATTTTGACCTTGGATACAGCCCTCCTGGGAATAAGTTGTCAGATTATATTCAAAATAAAGGATATTCTTTAGACTCTTTAGCTAAATACGGATTGGTTTCCAAATCTAAGGGAGAATCTTTTTATGATTTTTTTTCTGAGAGATTAATATTCCCTATAAAAAATCAAAAAAAAGAAATATTAGGTTTTGGGGGACGTATTTTAAATGATCAACTTCCTAAATATATTAATACAAAGAAAAACTTAGCTTTTGACAAAGGGGCTGCATTGTACGGAATTGACCAATCTGTGGAGTATATTAGAGATAATGATGAATGTGTCTTAGTGGAAGGATATACTGATGTGATTATTGCTCATCAGTATGGATACAAAAATGTTGTGGCCTCAATGGGAACAGCAATTACCACTCAACAAGCTAGCAAAATAGCAGATATTTCTAATAATGCAATAATAGCATTAGATGCAGATCAAGCTGGAACTGAAGCTACATTAAATGCATTGGATAAAAGTTGGGGCATTTTTGCATCTAGTAACAAAGATCACCCAAGCGGTATTACAAACAAATCTGTTAGGAAAAATTTTATTTTAAAAGTAGTTGAACTACCAGATGACACTGATCCTGATTCATTTATTAGAAAAGACTTCAAAGCATGGAAAGTTATAATAGATACCGCAAAACCAATAATTGAATACTTGATTAAATTATTGGCTGTAAGATTTGATTCGTCTACACCTGAAGGGAAGGAATTGATAGAGGAAACAGTTCGCCCATTTATATCTAACGAAAAGAATCCATATATACAGGATCAGTATATTTCTATGCTTAGTTCAGAATTAGATGTTTCTGAGCAAAGAATCAGAGCTGGATTTGATAATAAATCAAGAATATATTTTGATTCAAACAATAATTTCAGTAACTCTAAATTTTCACATAATGGTAAAACTAGATTGCTTTTATTAACCGAACACTTAGTAAGCTTAATAATATCTAATAATATTACTAATAAAGACCTATTTAATGATTGGGATGTAGAGATGATAGATGATACAATTTGTAAGCAATTATTATATGAATGGATTAATGATTCGGATTTAAATACTTCAGACGCTAATTTAACAGAGAAAATTGACTCGTTGAAATTAGAAAAATCTGTGTTTTATGACAATCAAAAATTATTAGAAGTTATTGGTAAATTAAAAATACAAATAGAAAGAGAATATTTGGTTATGAAGAATAATGCTTTAATTTCAAATACAGATTTAAATCAATCTGAAATTAAAGACCAAATCATAATAATACAAAATAGAATAAAAGATATTGATATATTATTAAGTAATAAAAATTAAGAAATTCAGGTAGGTAAATTAATGACGGAAAAAATGTGGAATAGAGAACAAGATTCTGTATTAGTTGATTTTATTCAATCGGCTAAAAAAAACATGGTCCAAAGAGAAGAATTTAGCGATGACCCTGAAGATTTAGCTAAAGATTTTATGAGTTTGAAAATTTCAAAAGAAAATTCAGGTACTGCTGAAAATATAAATGATGATTTTGGTGATTCTTATCAACTTAACAAAGAGGGAGAACTCGTTTTACTAGATGACGTAGTTAATGACACACCTGAAATCATAGACGATCCGGTTCGATTGTATTTAAGAGAAATTGGTAGAGTAGGATTATTGACTGCTAAGGATGAGCGAGAATTAGCAAGATCAATGGAAGAAGGTGATTATATAAATCTTGTTTCACAAAATCCGCAATTAGTTGAAGCAGGGGAATTAACTGAAACATTTATAGCTAACATTGCTCTTGAAAAAATTGTAGATAATATTAAAATTTTTGAATTGATATTAAAATTTATAGGTCATAAAGTGCCTAGTTCTGGATTTCAAGTAAAAGATTTATTTTCAATAAAAGATGATTTAGACAAAAGGCAATTAAAGAAATATAACAAATTTGTTTATGATATTTTAGACGAAGAGCTAGTTAATTACATAGCAGATGCTATGAACAAGGAACCATTAGATACTGCTGAGACAATTAGGGCAACTTCAACTTCATTGAGATTAATTCCGGATTTTTTATTTGAATTGATCGAAAAGTACAAAAAAAATACTGATCTGAAAAAAGCACTCAAATCAGGAGAGATATTTAAAGAATTTAATAAACATAGTGATGATTTGTCTAATTTTTATAATCAGAAAAAAACTGTTTCTTATAACAGCCAGAAATTATTATCTGAAGCAAATTTGAGACTTGTTGTTAGTGTCGCTAAAAAATACATTGGACGAGGGATGTCACTGTTAGATTTAATTCAAGAAGGAAATATCGGATTGATAAGAGCTGTTGAAAAATTCGATTACAGAAAAGGCTATAAATTTAGTACTTATGCTACTTGGTGGATTAGGCAAGCTATTACCAGAGCTATTGCTGATCAAGCTAGGACTATAAGAATTCCCGTACATATGGTTGAAACAATAAATAAGTTACTACGTACTAGCAGAAAATTAGTGCAGGAGTATGGACGAGACCCATCTAGTGAAGAAATAGCAAAAGAAATGGAAGTCACTCCAGAAAAAGTTAGAGAGATCCTTAAAATTTCTCAAGAGCCTGTATCTTTGGAAACTCCAGTAGGTGAAGAAGACGACAGTGATTTAGGTGACTTTATCGAAGATAGAACAGCCATTGCCCCTGCTGATGCTGCTTCTCATCAACTATTAAAAGAACAAGTAGAAGATGTTTTGGAAACCTTAAGCGAAAGAGAAGCACAAGTTCTACAATTGCGTTTTGGATTAGAAGATGGCAGAAGCAGAACATTAGAAGAAGTAGGTAAAGATTTTGGTGTTACTCGTGAAAGAATCAGGCAAATTGAAGCTAAAGCTTTAAGAAAATTAAGGCATCCTATGAGATCTAAAAAGTTAAGAGACTTTTTGGATTAATAACTATCTGATTCTTATATTTCCGTTACCTTTCAATACCCATTTATAAGAGCATAGATCTTTTAATCCCATTGGTCCTCTAGCGCCATATTTGTTGGTACTGATTGCAACTTCTGCGCCCATACCGAATTCACCGCCGTCATTGAATTGCGTGCTCGCATTAATCATTACAGCTGCAGAATCTATATTATTTACGAATTGGTTGATATGAATATCAGATTCTGAAATTATTGCATCCGTATGTCCTGATCCGTACAATTGAATGTGACTTATTGCTTCACCTATATTATCTACACATTTGATGGACATCTTGTAATCAAGAAATTCAGTTCCCCAATCATTTTCATTTGCTAGCAGAATTGAGTTATTATTTTGATCTAATAATTCATATGCTTTATTGTCACATCTAATTTCAACATTAGCATCAATTAAAATTGCTGCTAATTTATGTATAACTTCTTCAAGGACATTATTGTTAATTAATAAAGTATCTAGGGCATTGCACACACTAGGTTTTGAAACTTTAGCGTTAAATGTAATATTTATTGCTTTTTCAATGTTTGCATATTCATCTATGTATATATGTGAAACACCTATTCCTCCTGTGATGGCAGGCATTTTAGCTTGTTCTCCTACCATATTTACTAAAGATTCTCCTCCTCTTGGTATCATAAGATCAATATATTTATTCAATGACAGGAATTCTGAAGTAATTTTACGATCAGTAGATTTTATTAAATTTATTATATTTTCATCATATCCAGCTTCGGTTATAGATTGTTTCATTATTTGTTCTAATACTATATTGGTGTTAATTGATTCTTTACCTCCTTTTAAAATCACAGCATTTCCTGATTTAATTCCTAAGCAACCAATATCAGTAGTGATTTCAGGCCTACTTTCATATATAACTCCTAGTACTCCCAAAGGAACGGTAATTTTTTTAAGATTCATTTCTTCTTTTAAAGTTTTTTCTTCAATTATTTGCCCTACAGGATTTTCCAAGTTAATAATATTTTTTATTGCTAAAGCCATATTTTTTATTTTTTGTTCCGTTAATGTTAGCCTGTCTATAAATGCGTAGTCTTTATCTGAGGATTTTGCATTTTTTATATCCTCAGAATTATTTTTTAATATGGTATTGATATTTTTTATAAGATTTTTATTTATATTATTGAGTATGTTGTTTTTCTCGCTGTTAGTTAAAACAGAAAGTTTTCTAGATGCAATTTTTGTATTGCTTGCAAGTTTAATTAGATCTTTTGTTTCCATAATTTATATATTTACCATATTATTTTTGTGAATAACTTCTTCTGTATGAACATATCCAAGTATACTTAATATTTTTGACGATTGCTCGCCTTTGATTTTATTTATTTCTTCATAAGAATAACTTGATATACCGCAAGCGATTATTTCTTTTTGTTTATCCAATATACAAATTACTTCCCCTGATTTGAATTTACCTGAAAGGTGAATTATCCCAGCAGGCAAAAGGCTTGTATGATTATTGAGAATAGCATTTTTAGCTCCGTCATCAATGGTGATCGATTTAGATCTAGACATATTATTTAGCAACCATCTTTTTTTCCTCTCGAGGATTTTAGATTTAGCGGGGAAAAATGTTCCGATTTTCTCATTCTTAATTATTTTAGTTATGTTAGTAATCTTATTTCCATTGGTGATCACAACATCCGTCCCTGACATGGTAGCTATTTCAATTGCCTTTAACTTTGCACTCATTCCCCCTGTACCGATGTTGTCAGAACTAGGGCCTCCTATAGCATTTATTTCATTGAATGATAAATCTTTAAACTCTTCAATTAGTTTTGCATTTTCAGGGTCAACATTAGGATCAGAGGTAAAAACACCATCAACTGAGCTTAAAATTAAAAGTAGATTTGCATCAATTAGATTACTTACATACGCAGATAGAGTATCATTATCTCCAAACTTATCTCCCTCTACTTCTTCAGTAGATACTACATCATTTTCATTAATAATGGGGATTATTTTTAATTCTATAAGTTTTTCTATAGTATTTTTGATATTTAAATAAGTAGATTTATCTTCACTAATTTCTTTTCTTGTAAGCAATATTTGTGAAGTTTTAATGTCTAATTGATTAAAAATTTCTTGATAATTTTTCATTACATATGGTTGTCCTATTGAAGCGAGTACTTGCTTTATTGAGGTTTGATTTTTATCAATTACTTTATCGTTATTAGGATTAATCAATTTGATTCCTGCACCTATGGCACCTGAGGAAATGACTATTATTTCATGTTTAGATTCAATTAATTTTTTGCAAATCTTTGCTAACCCAGACATGAAATCGGTGTTTAAATTTCCATTATCTTGAGTAATAAGAGAAGTTCCGATTTTTATTACTATTCTTTTATATTTCATATTATTTATTTTGAATATAATAAATTAATTAATTGATTTATTAATGTCAATAATATTTATTATCATATTACTACAAGGTCTTAAGGTGAAAGGAATAAATAGTTTAGAAAGTAAAAAAATTGAAGAATTATCTAAAAAGATGATAAAGGATGCTGGGCAATACATATTAAAAAATGTAAACAAAGACAATACAAAGAATTACAAAACAAACTCAGATGGGCAAAAAGAAGTTGTCACTCAAATTGATTTAGACATAAGTAATAATATACAGGCAGAAATAAAAAACTTATTCCCAAGTCATAACATTTTGTCAGAAGAAGATATTGACTCTTTTTCTTATGATTTCAAAAATCCTTTATGGATTACAGACCCATTGGATGGCACTTCAAATTTTTCTAATGGATTAAGTATATTTGGAAGTTCTATATCTTATATAGAAAATTATAAAACTATTTATGCGAATATATATATTCCGTCTATATCTTCAACTGATGGAGATTATATTTTTTGGTCTGAAGAATCCGGATTAATCAAAAACAAAATAACCATAGAAGTAAATAATCAGTCGAAATTCTCATTTGTACCAGGTAATTTATATACTGATTATAATGAAAGTAAAAAATATAGTAAGTTTAAACATATTGCCAATGATTACAGAAATTTTGGTAGCATTTCTTATGAAGGAGCAATGGTAGCTCTTGGCAAAGCTAAATCTATGCTATGTAATAATCCCAAAATATGGGATGTTTCAAGTTTGATTGGAATATTTTCAAATGAAAAACAGTGTATTTATTTACGTAAAGCTAAAAATAAAGACAGTAAATGGAAAAAAATGAAATCTATGGAAGAAATTTATAAAAATATAGATAAAAAATCATACAGAATAGGATTTGATATAATTTTTATAAATGAATAATTATATTAATGGCCAAGGTATGTTTTCATATTGATTTATTATTGGCAAAGACTTAGCTTTTATCAATGTATCTATTCTAATAATAAAAGCTTCTAATTCTTTTTCTGACAAGAGGGTTGAAAAAATATCATTATATTTTTTGTCAGAAAGTTTTTTTTTGAGTAATTTTGCATCTTTGATATAATCATCAGGGATCAAATCTTCCCATATGTCGAACATAACTGTTCTCAATTTGAATATTTCATGAAAAGTTACTCCATGATCTATGCTCCAAATTGTATCTGTATTATCTATTATGCAATGCCCGCCTTTTCTGTCAGCATTGTTAGTGAGTGAATCAAAAATAGCAAACTTTATAAATTCATTTTTATTGTCTTTTATTATTTCAAAATAATTTAATCCTTTATTATTTATTATTTTTTGAATACTTCCAATTCCAATATTTTCTATTTCAACAATAGAAGTAGGAGGAATATTTGGCCAACCTAAAATGAGAGATAGAATATATGATGCATATTCTCTTTTATACAAAGTTCCAATCGGAAAATCATTTAAAGCTCGTTCGCCTAACTTTGGCTTAAATATAGCAAAATCATTATTTGTAAATTCAATTAAAAGATTGTTATTAGATCCTTTTACAATATTATAAATATTTATCATTTTAGTTTTTAAAACAGATTCAAATTCAACAAATCTTTCATCAGAAAACTCGTTTTTGGAAATTATGTCTAGGTTTAAATTTTTCAGTTCTTGCATAGTTTAATTTTTATGGTGTCCATTTTTTCTAGGACAATTTATGCATATTTGAGGATTATCAGAAGAAATATCATTATGATTCATAGGTCTGTGACATAACTTGCAAACAGGTCTCCCCTTAGAAGAAAGATTTATACTTGATTTAGCAAAGTTTATAGCTTGTTCATATGATATTTTAATTATTATTTGATTTGAAATCCCTTCATCTTCTTGATTTCTAAAATATAATTGGAATTGCTGTGATTCTTCTAATATTTCTATTGAAAGGTCATTTGATCTGTATTCTTCGTCAAAATCAGATTCGAAACCAAATTCTACAGGAAGTTCTGGTATATTTTTATTATATAGATTTCTAATTATGTATTCGCAAACTGCGATTAGCTGTTCTTTTTCGATAATAATTTTTATATTAATTTCTGCAGTATATAATTCAATGCTAAATATTCTGTTACCAGGCACTCCTTCAGTAACAGCTCGAATAAACTTAATATTATCTATATCGTAATTGAAATTAACCATAATATATTGATTACAAATGATAATTTGATTTTAACACAACATATTATGTTTTATAATTTATCTTTCTATTAGTAATTCAAGTTTAGGAAATCATATGGAAAATATAAAAGTAGGATTTATTGGTTTGGGAATAATGGGTAAACCAATGGCAAAGAATTTATTAAAAGCAGGATATGAGGTATTTGCCTATGATAGTAAGCAGATTGTAATAGATGAGCTAATTGAATCAGGAGCTGAAGGGTGTGCTGATGCAAAAGAATTGGGTAGTAGTGTTGACGTTGTTATTGTAATGGTCCAAGATTCTGCAAATTCCGAAGCAGCAATTATTTCGGAAAAAGGAGTATTGCATGGATTAAAAAAAGGATCAGCTGTTATTGATATGAGTTCAATTTCGCCCTTGGTATCACAAAAAATATATAAAGAATGCTTAGCACAAGGCGTGGATTTTCTAGATGCTCCAGTTAGTGGAGGAGAACCAATGGCTATAAGTGGTGATTTGGCAATTATGGTAGGAGGAGAAGAAAAAGTATTTGATAAATTTTCTGCAATTTTTGATATATTAGGAAAAAGTAAAGTTTACTGTGGATATAGTGGAGCTGGTAATACAACAAAATTAGCTAATCAAATTATTGTTGCTGCTAATATTGAAGCTTTGGCTGAAGCTTTAGTATTAGCAAAAAAATCAGGATTAGATCCCAAAGTTGTAATTAACGCTATCCAAGGCGGATTAGCAGGTAGTACTGTGATGAATGCTAAAGGCCCAATGATGGCAGAAGGTAATTTTGACCCAGGATTTAGAATTAATTTACATCAAAAAGATTTGAACAATGCATTGATTACTGCAAAAGAATTAGGGGTAGCCCTGCCTGTTACTGGGTTAATTCAACAGATGATTAGTTCTTTAATATCTGAGGGCAAAGGAGAGTGGGATCATTCTAGTATAGCAACATTCATCGAAAATATTTCTGGAGTAAAAATTAGTGATAATTAGGTTGATTGTTTAATTATTTCCATATAAATGAATTTTTTGCCTTCCCTAGAAACTTCTCTAGTATTATTGAACCCACTTTTTTTAAATGAATATTGAGCTCGGAGATTCCATTTTAGTGTGTGAAGATAAATTTTACTAAAATTAGTATAAGTGAAAATATGTTTTATAATTGCTTGTATTGTGTCTGATCCGTATCCTTTATTCCAGTAATTTTTATCTCCTATCATGATTCCAAGTTCCATCGTCTTTGAAAAATGGTTTATATTATATAGCATGATATTCCCGATGTGCTTATCTTCATCTGAGAAAACAGAAAATCTAGCAGTGTTTTTTTCGTTTTTCTTAATTTCAGATTTGTATGCCTTAATAAATGATTTAAATGACATGTCCAATGGATATGAAGCATCTAAAGTAGCAAGTTCAGGATCTGTTCTCCAAATATAATCTTTTGCAAAATCATTAATACTCTTATTTTTTAGTACTATTTTATCTCCAGAAATCTCTGAAATATTTTTTAGGAAAATATTGTTGTATTCAAATTCTTGTTCATTCATTACATTTAACCATTTCATAAGCTTTTTGGACCAATTTTTTTTCATTATCATATTGCAGCAGATTTATACATTTTTTTACACTAGCCCATTTCACTTCATCAAATTCATCGTCATGATCGGTAAATGAGCCACCATTAGGTGTCATGGTATAAAAAACAACTTGTTTATTAATTATTTTATTTATCTCACTTTTAAATGAATATTCTATGTTTGATAAAAATTTTTTTATAGAGACTTTTAGTCCTGTTTCTTCCTGAACTTCCCGAATTGCAGTATTTTTTATATTTTCATTTAATTCTTGTGTTCCTTTTGGAAGATGCCATCTATTTGTTGTTTTTTTGAAACATATTACAAAAAAAACATCTCCATTTGCTATTTTGTATACAAGCCCTCCAGCTGAAACTTTATCGTAGATTTTTTCCATTTTTTAAAATAAAATATTTGTTATAAATTAATCAAGCTTTATTATCTCAGAATTTTGTTTTAGATCAAATTATGTTTAAAATTTTTAAAAAATATAAAATTGGCGTATTAAAAATACACGGTACTATTGGCTCTTCTGTAAAATATGACCAACTTTCTCCTTTGATTAAAAAGATAGAAAAAAACAAATCAATCAAATCTGTAATTTTAGATATAAATTCTCCAGGCGGAGGTGTTACAGATTCAGATTTAATTTACTCTTCATTAAAAAATTTAAATAGGACTAAACCGGTAATTGCCTATGTTCAGGGATTGGGGGCATCAGGCGGGTATTTAATTGCATGTTCCGCTAATAGAATAATAGCATCTGAGGGCTCTATTTTGGGATCAATAGGAGTGATCTCAGTTAGACCTGTAATGACTGATTTTCTTAAGAAAATTGGTGTTGAAATAAATGTCAATAAAACTGGTGAATTTAAAGACTCAGGTTCTGCATGGCGAAAACAAACAAAAAAAGATGGAGAATATTTACAAGAATTTATTGATGATTATTATAATAGATTTCTTAAAATAGTTGCTAAAAATAGAAATACTGATGTCGATAAGATAAAAAAAATAGCTGACGGTAAAATATATTGGGCTCCAAAAGCAAAAGAGCTTGGCCTTATTGATGAAATTGGAGATATAAATACAGCAATAGATTTTGCTTCTCAAAAATATCAATCATCTAAAAAAACTGTATTGTTTCAACCCAAAATATCTATCACGCGAAAACTTTTTGGTAGCGCAGCAAATAGTATTTATGAAGAAATTACAGAGAAATTATTAACAGATAAAATTAACTTGAAGTAGATTATAATTTCGTTTCTAAAAGTATTACTGATCCCCAAAATTTTTGTCTAATTTTAATATTTTTAAAATTATGTTTAGTGAGTGTATTTTTAATTTCTTTTACTGTTAAAAACAACTCTGCTGATTTTGGTAAATAAGTGTAAGCTGAAATATTTCTTGAAATAACAATTCCAAGTAAAGGGGCGATTAATTTAAATCCTATTTTGAATAGAAAAGATTTGAATGTATTAACTGGATTTATTATTTCTATTATTTTCAATTCTCCATTGTTTGCCAGACATCTTTTGATTTCTATCAATGCTTGATTCAAGTTTGAAAAATTTCTTATTCCATAAGCTATCGATATCATGTCAAAAGTTTTATTTTTAAATGGAATAAAATGGCCATCAGCAAGTACAATGTTTTCAATTCTATTTTGTTTTGCTATTGATAACATTGATAATGAAAAATCTAGCCCAATTATATTATTTTGATTGTTAATTTTAATAAGCTCTTTTGTTAGAGATCCCGTACCGCACGCAACATCTAAAATTTTCATATTTTTTTTGCTAACTGATTTTATTATTTCTTTTTCCCATTTTTTATGATTTCCAAATGACATAATATAATTCATCAAATCATAATTTTTCGCTATCTGGTTAAACATTTTTTGAATTATGTATGATTTGTCATTCATAATTTTTAACTTTATTGATTGCTTTGATTAATTTAGTAGCACTAGAGCTTAAAGTACCATGATTTCTTTCAGTGTAATCACCTAATTTGGATATTAAAGACACACCAAGTACACTTGCCTCTATTGAACTTAGCCCTTGAGTTAAAAAACTAGCAGTTATTCCTGATAACACATCACCAGTTCCACCTTTAGACAATGTTGGATTTGGTTGATCCAAAACATAGCTTTCAATTCCATTGCTGATATAACTTAAAGGACCTTTGAGAATGATAGTGGCATTCCATTTCTTTGAGTAATTATATATTATCTCAAGAGGGTTGTTCTCAATTTCTTTTTTGCTTAATTTTGTTAATCTACAGAACTCTCCTAAATGAGGGGAAAGAACAAAATTTTTTGGAAAATTATTAGTCCACCAATTTTTTATTTTAGATAAACAATTTAACCCATCGGCATCTATTAAAAGACTGTTAATTTTTTTATTGTTAGCAACATTTTCAATTAAATATTTGGTTGCATTAATAGTAATTTTATTAGTCTCCATACCTGGTCCAAACATGATGCTATTTATAGATTTTTTTTCTAAAATATGTTGAATACTTTCTTTTGTTATATATTCATTTGATTCCTTATTTATATTTAGTGATACTTCAGGGATTTTACCTGCAACAACATCATATATTTTTGTAGGTATAGATATATTTATTAATCCGACCCCAGTTTCTATACAAGCTGATGACGCCATTAATATTGCACCTGGATACCTAACTGATCCTCCAATTATTGAGATATTTCCTCCATCTTTTTTATTTCCGTATTTATTTTTATTTGGAATAAGTTTCATAGATTGTTCTTTGTCAATTAAAAATTTTGGTTTATAAGAAATAGGGAATTTACTTATTCCTATATCAAAATTAATAAATTTATTAGCATATTTTTGAGTATGAAAATTCAGACAATTATTTTTAATGGCTGTTAAAGATAAAGTTTTATTTGCAATAATAATGTTTTTCTTATCTACAATTGAATTTGTATCAGACAGCCCAGACGGCAAATCTATTGATATAACATGTTTGTTTTGTGTGTTTATAAAATGAATTAATTTTTTTAAATTATTATTTAATTTTTTATTTAACCCAGTTCCAAATATAGCATCTATTATCACATCAGATTCTTGAATTAATTTTTCGAATTGATCTGTTTCATGAAAATAATAAACTGATGTGTTGAATTCAGTTGATAACGGTTCCCAGTTATCATAATTTATTTTAGGAAATACAAATAAAATATTGCAGTTAAAGTTTTTTTTGATAAGGTTTTTAAATGCAACGTAACCATCTCGTCCGTTTTTCCCTTTACCTAATACAAATAATATTTTTTTTCTAGAACTAATTGTATCTAGTAAGTAGTCAGATATTTTTTGTCCTGCTCTTTCAATTAATTTACTTTCTTTTAATCCTGATTTAATTGCTTTATTTTCAATTTCGAGTATTTCGCGATTAGTTACAATTTTTTCAAAATTTAGCATATTTATTTTATTTCACCTACTGCTACAGCCATTGCCATAGTCTTCGAATGAGTAATAGAGACTTCTATATTTTTAATACCTTTGTTATTTGCAATATTTTTTGCCCTAGAATATAAATTTATAGTAGGTTTGAAACCTCTTTCTCTATAGATTTCAATTTCTTTCCATCCAACCCCCCTAATTCCGGTACCAAGTAATTTCATTACTGCTTCTTTTGCTGCAAACCTACCAGCCAAAGAATTTGCTTTACCATTACAAAAGTCTATTTCATGCTTTGTATAGATTCTTTTTAGAAATCTTTCTCCATAAGTCTCTAAAGTATTTGTAATTCTATCAATTTCTATAAGGTCTGTTCCTGTAACTATCAAAAGTTGTATTTATTCCTGTTTATTTTTATTATAAAATTTCTACTTAAAATTGTATGCAGGTGATTTAAGTGAATACACAAATAATTGATGGTAAATTATTATCTTCTGAAATAAGATCTGAGATATCTGTTGATGTTGATAAATTTAAGAATACACATGATGTAATACCCAAACTAGCTGTAATATTAGTTGGAAATGATCCTGCTTCCCAAGTCTATGTTAGAAATAAACAGAGATCTGCTATATCTGTAGGTATGGATGCTACTGATTACAAATTTAGTTCTGACGATGATAGTGAATCGGTAATAAAATTAATTTACCAGTTAAACAATGATCCTTTAACGCATGGCATACTTGTCCAACTTCCATTGCCTCCAAACTTTGATAAAGACAAAATTATCAATTCAATAGACCCATTGAAAGATGTTGATGGATTACATCCGTTTAATATAGGATTAGTTAGTTTAGGACAGCCTAGATTTATTCCTGCTACTCCATATGGTATATCTGAAATGTTAATAAGAAATAAATTAGAGGTTGAAGGTTCAAATATTGTTATTATTGGAAGAAGCAATATAGTTGGGATACCACTTGGAAATTTATTTGTTCAAAAATTGAAGAATTTTAATTCAACAATTACTATATGTCATTCAAATACCAAAAATATTTCACAATATACTCAAAACGCAGACATTGTAATGGCTGCGTTAGGAAGGGCTAATTTTTTAACTGCTGATATGGTTAAAGAAAATTCAATAATTATCGATGTAGGAATAAACAGAGTTGAGGATAATTCAAAAAAATCAGGATACAGGTTAGTCGGAGATGTTGATTATGATTCTATGATTGGTCACGTTCAAGCAATAACTCCAGTTCCTGGCGGAGTTGGTCCTATGACCATTGCAATGTTGTTAAAAAATACATATAAAGCAGCAGTGATTCAAAATAAATAATTAAAATTCTTTATAAAACCATCAATTTCAAAAAACTTCTATTCATATGTATTGCTTTAAGTTAGTTTGATATTTAATATTCCCTTTATGGAGGTATTTTTATGAGTAAATTAGATGAATTGTACGAACGTTTAGGTGTAAGAAAAGGAATTAGTGCTGCAGGATCTACAACAATGTATGGCGGATCCAAATTAAGATCGGAAGTCACAGAAATAATGATTGAAGCTTCCACAGTCATGCTAGATATGGACGAACTGAATAAAGCAGCAGGGAAAATGATTGGAGAATTAACAGGAGCGGAATCTGGGTTAGTTACAAGTGGATCTGCAGGAGGATTATTGCTTCAGGCATGCGCAGTTATCGCAGGAGATGATCCTAAAAAAATGTCAATGCTGCCAGATACTGACGGAATGAATAATGAAATAATTATTCAAAGATCTCAAAGATTTCCTTATGATCAATGCTATAGAGCCGCTGGAGCTAAATTTATTGAAATTGGGGATGGGAAAAGATGTCATGAATGGCAATTGGAAGCAGCTTTTTCTGAAAAAACTGCTGCAGTAGCTTATCTTTTTTCTCCTGGCACTTCTAAATTAGCACTTCCATTAGACAGAGTGTGTGAAATGGCCCATGAACGAGGTATTCCTGTAATAGTTGATGCTGCTTCAATGTTGCCTCCAAGAGAGAATTTGTCAAAATACCATAAAATGGGAGCGGATTTAGTAATTCATAGCGGAGGTAAAGGAATTAGAGGCCCTCAGGGAACAGGGTTATTATCTGGCAAGAAACATTTAATCGATGCAGCTTTTGCAAATGCCTCTCCTCATCAATTTTTAGGAAGATCTGCTAAAGTAGCAAAAGAAGAAATTGTGGGAATATTAACCGCGTTAAATAATTTTGTTAATGAAGATGAACAAGCTGAAATGGAAATGTTTAGAAAAAGAAGCCAAAAGGTAGTCGATGCATTTAGCGAGACTCCAGGGCTAGATGTTGACTTGAAACATGATAAGACAGATTATTTAACTCCTAATGCTTCTATTTTCTTCAACGAAGATTGGGAAGGTCCTTCTGCAAAAGATGTGATACAAAGAATGAGAACAGGAGATAAGCCAGTATTTATCAGTAACTTAATACATCCTGATGAAATAATTTTTGATCCTTTAAATGTGGGAGATGACGAAGTAGATGAAGTAATAAAAACAATTCGAGAATCAATGAATTAACTTAAGCAATGCTAGGACAATTCCAAATTCC
This sequence comes from Dehalococcoidia bacterium, assembly GCA_045564835.1. Lineage (GTDB taxonomy): Bacteria > Chloroflexota > Dehalococcoidia > Lucifugimonadales. Next base: position 100,942 of record JBJLGN010000024.1, on the reverse strand, counting down.
AAAAGGTGATGAAATCAGAGTAGATTCTGATTCTTTAAAGGATGTTGTTAAGCAAGTCTTTCTTAAATGCGGAGTATCTGATGATCAATCTAAAATAGGGTCTGATGTTTTGGTTTCTACAGATTTAAGAGGTGTAGATACTCATGGTGTGTCAAACATGCTTCGAATATATGTTAAAGATTATCAGTACGGCAAACTTAATCCTGCCCCAAATTTTAAAATTATTAAAGATAATATTTCAACACTTAATATTGATGGTGATAATGGATTAGGTATCATGCAAGGTCCGTACGCTATGAATATGGCTATGCAGAAAGCGAAAAAAACAGGTGTTGGTATAGTCACATTATTTAATAGTGGGCACATAGGCGCAGTCGGGCATCATGCTATGATTGCCGCTGATAATGGGATGGTTGGTATTTGTTTGACTGCTGGAGGTACCTTGGTTTTACCAACTTTTGCTAAAGAAACTCGCACCGGAACCAATCCTATTTCTCTTGCTGCGCCTTCTGAAAAATATCCATATTTTTTATTTGATGCTGCAATGTCTTCGATTGCCGGAAATAAAGTTAGATTAGTTGCAAGAAACGGCACTAATTTAAGCCCAGGATCTATTGGAGACGACCAAGGAAATCCTATAATGGATTCAGTTGGTGTTGATGTTTCAGAAGACTTTATCCATATTCCACCTTTATTACCACTTGGAGGAAATAGGGACCAAGGATCTCATAAAGGTTATGGGCTTTCTTTATTCGTAGAAATACTATGTACTATATTATCAGGCAATGTTCCTAATATGGTGGATCCAAACGGGAAACTATGTCATTTTTTTGCAGCTTTTAACATAGAAGCGTTTACAGATTACAATAAATTTATATCAAATATGGATCAAATGCTTGAAACTTTATTGCAAACTCCTTCAATCGATGAGTCAGAAAGAGTTATATATCCAGGTATTATTGAGCATGAAAATGAGTTGGATAGAATTGAGAACGGGATACCTCTTCATAAGGAAGTAGTACAGTGGTTTGATAACATATCAAAAACAATGTCCATTGATAGACTAAAAATATTTTAATTTGGATGCAGATTATGCCAATCTGTATTATTTTGTATAAATTCAGCTAATTTTATTATTAAATCGTCGTTGTGTTTATTACTCATAATTTGGAAGCTAGTTGGAAGACCTTTTTGATCAAATCCATTTGGAATACTAATTGCTGGTAATCCAATTAGATTTCCAATTGCACCAATTAAAGTTGTTGGGTGTTCCTCATTGAAATCTTTTCTCGAAGCCCATCTAAAATTCTCATCAATCTTAGATGCTGTTGTAGGTTTAACTGGGCTAATTATGACATCAATATTTTTAAATAAATTATTCATTTCTTTGTTTGTAGCATTTTGAATTCTTAGTGATTTTATATAATCTTTTGCTAAAACTGTATTAGTAGCTAAAACTGAATAATGTGTTTCTTTAGCATTTAATTTTGATTGGATTTGTTTATCAAACACATTTTCAAAAGCAGCACTTACTTCTGCTGACAGTATCGTTCTTGTTGCTGCACTTATTGGCATATCAGGCAAATCTATTTCAATGATTTGATATTTTGATTGCAATATTTTCATTGTAGATTCAAAATTTTTTGTAACCTCATTTTGCATAGTTTTATTTAAATTTTTTGGAATACCAATTTTAATATCAGAAGGAACTTTGAGGATTGAATTAAATTTATTATTAATTGAGTATTCATCTTTTTCGTCTTTACCCATCATATGTTTAATAATGATATTTGTATCTTTAGCAGACATAGCTAAGGGGCCTATTTTATCTAAAGTCCAAGACAAAACCATTGAACCATATCTACTAACAATTCCAAAAGTTGGTCTTAATCCCGTAACACCACAATTAGCGGCCGGAGATAATATTGATCCCCAGGTTTCGGAACCTATTGCAAAAGGAATTAGTCCAGCTGATACTGCCGATCCTGATCCACTTGAAGAACCTCCGCTCCAGTACGATTTGTTCCAAGGATTAATCCCAGGCCCAAAAGCACTAGCATCAGGTTGCTGATATCCCATTCCTCCTGCAAATTCTACCATTGAAGTTTTTGCACATAGAATTGCTCCAGAGTTTTTTAAATTAGATATAACAGTCGATTCAACATTGTATACATTATCTATAAATGGTTTTGCTCCCCAAGATGTTGGACTACCGTCATTTGTTGAAAGTAAATCTTTAGCTGCAAATGGAATTCCATGTAATTCGCCAAGGTATTTGTTTTTCATTATATTTGCTTCAGCTTCTTTAGCCTGAGTTATAGCTGAAGATCTATTAATATGAGCTACAGCGTTATAATCAGAACCTTCGTTTTCAAGTTTGTTTAAAAAATGATCAGTCAATTCAACAGGAGATATGATTTTATTTTTTAATAATTTAGAAAGGTCAGTTATAGATTGGTAGGTAAAAGATTTATTATTCATGATTAATTTTTGGAGGTGAATCCATATTGTTAATTTTAAATTTACTTAATTCTTTAGAATCTTCAATTATTCCTTTGATTCTACTATTAACCATGTCTACATGATTGTCGGGAATAGAATAATTAATTTTACTTATAATTATATTAAAAAAACTTGGAATTATTTTCATGTTATACCTTAAATTAATTTGCTGCCGTACACCAATTAATGTACTTAGATTTATTTCCAGTTACACAGTCAAAATACAGTTCTTGTATGTTTTTTGTTATTGGACCTACATCACCAGATCCTATTTCCCGATTATCTAAAGATCCTACAGCTGTAACATGTGCTGCAGTTCCAGTTAGAAAAAGTTCATCTGCTAAATATATTTCTGATCTTCTAATATTTTGCTCAATAACAGTAAGATTTAATTCTTCGGTAGCAAGTTTAATTACAGAGTCTCTTGTTATTCCAGAAAGGTTATTTGCTGATACGGGAGGGATTATGATTGTATTATTTTTGATTAGAAATAAATTTTCACCTGCTCCTTCCGAAACATAACCATCTTGAGTTAGAAATATAGCTTCATCAAACCCTGATAAAGTAGCTTCAGTTTTTGCTAGAATGCTATTTACATAATGCCCACCAATTTTACATCTTGTTGGGATCATTGTATCCTCGATTCTTCTCCACGAAGATGTACAACAGTTTATTGCTCTGTTTGAATCTATATACAATCCAAATGGAACAGCAACCAATGCAAAATCACTTGCTAAATCTTGCAGTTTTAGATTTGCTACTAATTCTTCGCTTTTATATGCTAATGGTCGTATATAAATATCTTCCTTAAAATTATTTTTTTCTATTAATTTCAAGGTGATTTCACACAGCTCGTCAGAAGTATAAGGTATATCTAGCATTAGCATACTGCAACCTTCAAGAAGCCTTTCATAGTGCTCTTTCATCCTAAATACAAATAAAGTTTTCTTGTCTTCATTCCAATTTCCTCTTATTCCTTCAAATACTGAAGTACCATAATGCAAAGCATGCGTTGTTATATGTAAGTTTGCATTTTCATAGGGAACAAATTTGCCTTTAAAAAAAGCTACTGATGAATTCATAATTTTGCCTCGTTAATATTTAACATGGAATTTCTAAATCTATAAACCGTAAATTCTGGTTCTACTGGAGTAACTTCGGGAAACTCTCCTGTTTCTATGGTTTTTGCTACTATCATTGTAGGGCCTTTGATTTTTAATGAATTTTCAAAAATATTTTTGAATTCATTGATATTAGTACATTTAAAAGTATTTTTAAATCCACAAAATTTTGATACATTTTCTAATTCTGTGTTGAACGCAGTTGAGGTTGGTTGGTATCCTGTTTGTGCCCACATTTCATTGTCACAGGCAACAATTATTAAATTATCGGGAGATACTCTCCCTATTGTTGAAAGAGTCCCTAAGTTCATTAATAGTGATCCATCGCCATCAATTGAAACAACTTTTTCATTAGTGTTAATTGCTATTCCTAGAGCTATCGATGAACATAGTCCCATAGAACCATAAGTATAAAAATTTCTTTCACGAGGTAGTAATTCTAATTCTTTTGTTATATGCCATAATTCATCTGAAGTTGGTCCTAAATTTGAAATAATAGGGGAGTTATGAGATGTTTGTAAAATATTTTTAATCACATCGTATCTAAGCAATTTTCCCTCCGTGTAAAAGAGGAGACAAGCATATAGCCAGGGGTGTTTTTGAAGCATAACAAAGTGTGATATTTCCAGATACTTTTTTATATAAATTTATATCGTTATCAAGAGTCACATGAGGTATATTTATTACATCTAATATAGGTCTAGTAGATCTCCCCATTGTAACTTGTGCTATATTAAATTCTCCAATTTCTCCTCTTAAATTTATAAACATTGGAATGGGAATTCTAGCTGGTATATTTAGACTTGTAAGCGCGTTAATACAATTACCAAAACCACTTGATTGCATAAATATTGCTGAATTTACACCTGATACGTAAGATCCTGAAGCAATACCTATACATTCCTCTTCTCTAGTTGCTGGAATTACAGTGAAATATGGGTCTGATTCGATTTCTTTTGTAACTTTATCGATACTTATATCAGGAACATAAGAAACAAAAGAAATATTATGTTCCTTAAGAGAGTCTATAATTATTTTTACCCATTCTTGCATTTTAAATCCCCATGATATTGTATCCTGAATCAACATGAAGAACTTCTCCTGTTATACCAGAACTCATATCAGATAAAAGAAATAAAGCTGAATTTGCAGCCTCATCTAAAGTTATATTTCTTTTTAATGGAGATTTTTCAGAAGCGGCACTTTTCATTATTTTATAACCCTGAATAACTCTTGATGAAATAGTGTCTAATGGTCCGGCGGAAATGGCATTTACTCTAATATTTTCTTCTCCTAATGTATAAGCTATTTGCCTAACTTCATGTTCTAGTGCAGCTTTTGCTGTGCCCATAACATTATAGCCAGGGAAAACTCTTTCAGAGGCTTGGAATGTAAAAGTAACTATACTTCCATTACTATTCATGATTTTCCTACTTCCTTCGCATAGAGCAATAAATGAATATGCACTGATATCAAGTGCTAATTTAAATCCATCTCGGCTTAATTTCAGGTAATCTCCACCTAATTCGTCTTTATCAGCCATAGCTATACTGTGCACAAGTATATCTATTTTTTCATTAGCTTTTTGAAGGTTTGCAAATAATGAATTGATACTTTTATCATCAGAAACATCGCATTGAATTATTTGAGGAATATAATTCCAATCAGATACAACTTTAAGTAAATTTTCTTGCATTTTTTCTCCATAGACTGAAAAAATTATCTTAGCTCCAGCTTTATGAAGTTTGTTAGCAGTATGCCAAGCAATACTTCTATGATTTGAAAAGCCAAATATTAACGCTGTTTTATTTTTTAAATTTATTTCATACACAATATACCCTCTTAGTTAAAATCTACAAGATTTAATTTTTTAACATCTATTATTAGTTTAGATTTTTCATCATTATTTAATTGCGGTAAAGGTAGAATGGGATTCCCGCAATCTATGTTTAATCTTTGAGATATAATTTCTTTAATGGAAGCATGCATGTCAAAATCTCTAATTATGTTAGAGAACTTAATAGCTTTTTCTTGAGCAATCATAGATTTGTCAAATTCATTGTTTTTAAAAGTTTTCCATATATCTGACCATAACTCAGGAGCAGCATTTAAAGGTCCATCAATGCATCCTGATGCTCCTAAAGTTAATGCAGGAAGCATTAAATTAGCATTTCCTATAAAACATGAGATATTTAAATCTATAAATCCTTTTAAGTCTGTGAATGCAGGCCCAGAATGTTTTAATCCTGCTGTATTTGGGATTGCATTCATTATTTCTTTCATTATTTGAGGAGTGATTTCTGTCCCTGTGCTTTGAGGTAGATTGTATACAAAAAATGGTATATTCCCAGCAGCTTCAGATATAGCTTTATAATGATTGATTATCGTTTTTATATTTGGTTTGTAAAAAAAAGGAGGAACAGCACATATTGCATGTGCGCCGGAGTTTGCTGCTGACTCTGCTAAAACTTGTGCTTTATGAGTGGTTATTGCACCGACATGAGCTATTATTTTTGCCCTGTTTTGACTTTGGTCAACAGATGATTTTATTACTTGTTTTATTTCATTGTCATCAACATAAACACTTTCCCCAGTGCCTCCTGATACCCAAAACCCATGTGCTCCAGAATTTATATTAAATTCTACAATTTTTCTAAATGCTTCTTCTTTGAATTTATTTTTATTGTCTAGGGGTGTAATTATAGCTGGGTATACGCCTTCAAATTCCATTTTGTCCTATTTTTATTTATATATAATTTTATATTACTAGATTAGAATAGAGTTAAGTTAATTGCAAATATAAATATATTATTTGATTAGTTTCTGAGTGATATCCTTTTAAATGTATCTGCATAGGTCATTCCTTCTTCTCTTCCTCTGTTTTTCCTCCATTCACCTACTCGTTCTTTTACCTCATCTTTAGTTCTTCCTCCCATTTGTGATTTGTGGCTATACAGAGCATCAATTGATTGATCCATAGTATCAGTAATATCAACAATTATATCTGGATCAGGGTGCCCCATAATCCAAACTTCTTCTACTTTATGAGGTTCAAGTTTTTCTTTTTCATAAAGTTCTGGAAAAGTTTTGTGATCTCTTGCTGTTGGGAATACTGCAGCCATAGCAGCTTCTCCTGCAGCTATATGGTCAGGATGACCAAATCCCCATGACCCATCTAGATTTCTCATAGGATATTGACATATTAGGATTTCAGGTTGATGAATTCGTATTTGTCTTGCTATATCTCTTCTTACGTCTAGAGAAGGCACTAAATAAGCATCAGGATATCCAAGAAAAACTACATCTTTTAGTCCTAAAACTTTACCTGCATTTAATTGTTCTGTATATCTGATTTTAGCAAGGTCAGCAGGGCTTAAGTCTTTATCTTCAGTTCCCTTACTTCCGTCAGTGCATAAAACATAAACCATTTCTGAGCCATTGTTTGCCATTTGCGCAACTGTTCCCGAGCAACCATATTCAGCATCATCGGGGTGTGCGGTAACTACCATCCCAGATTTAATATTTTTTAGAGTGTCAGTGATATTTTCCATTTGTGGTTCCCGTAAAATTAATATATATATTTTAAATTAATAGAAGAAATTTGCTATATAAAAAATCAAAAAAAGAACAAGCATTATATGTTATTTTGTGTCAATGAATGATTTAATAACTAAAAATAAAAAATAAAAATGAATATTAGAATTTCAGGTGGTAGTTTAAAAGGTAGGAGATTTTCGTATGAAAAATCTAATGAACTTCGTCCTACAATGGAATCAACCAGATTGGCTGTTTTTTCAGCACTAGATTCAAGACCACAGCATATAAATAGTAATTCTGTATTTTTAGATTTATATTCAGGTACAGGAATTATGGGATTAGAGGCACTGAGTAGAGGCGCTAAAAAGGCTGTTTTTGTAGAGAAAAATCGATATTTATGCAACAAAATTTCTGATAATTTAAATAAATTAAATCTAGAAGATAAGTCAGAAGTAGTTTGTGGTTCGGTAAATTCTTTTTTGAATTATAGAAACATACAAGCTTCGCATATTTTTGCTGATCCTCCGTATAGTTTTAAAGAATATAATAAACTACTCGAACAAATTGAATTAAATCAAATTTTGAATAATAATGGAATTATAGTTTTAGAAATGAGAAGTAAATATAAAGATTTTATTTACAAACAAGAATTATATGATTGTGATGAGCGAGCAAAAGGTGGTACAAAAATCAAATTTTTAATAAGGAAGATAAATTATGAAAGGCATATATCCAGGTAGCTTTGATCCTATACACAATGGACATTTAGACTTGATAAAAAGAGCGTCGAAATTATTTGATCATTTAACTATAGCTGTTTATACAGAACCTGAAAAAGATGTTTTATTTAGTGCCGAAGAAAGAGTTGAACTAATTGAAATAGCCTTAGATGGGAAAATTTCAAATGTTAATGTTGTAATTTTTTCTGGATTGGCAGTTGAGTTTGCAAAAAAATTAAATGCAGAATTTATATTAAGAGGATTAAGAGCAGGATTCGATTTTGAGTTAGAATTTGAAATGGCTTTGATGTGGAAAAAATTACAAAAAGATATTGATGTTGTATGTTTAATGAGTTCTTTAGAGTATCAGTTTATTTATGCAAGCAGAATAAAAGAAGTTGCTAGGTTAGGTGGAAATATTAAAGGACTTGTTCCAGACAATGTTATAGATGCATTAAATTTAAAATTCAAGTAATATAGTTTTAAGGAGTAAAAAAATGCTTAATGATGATATGTTACAAAAAATTAATGATTTGATTAGTACTGGCGTTAAGGTACCAGGATTTGGAAATAAAGTTATGTTAGACAAATCACGATTAGATGGTTTTGTTAAAGAAATCTCAGATCTTATGCCTCAAGACATACAGGAGGCTAAAGAGATTATTAATCAAAAAAACAGTATACTTGCCCAGGCTAACATGGAATCTCAAAGAATTTTAGAATCTGCTAATAGAGAATCTTCTGACATAACTAATAAAAGTAAAGAAGAATACGAACAACTAGTTGATGATTCTTCTATAACTGAAGAAGCTAACAAAAAATCTGAATCTATTATACAAAAAAGTAAAAATGAAGCAGAAGATATAATTAAAAGAGCCGATCAGAAAGCAGAAAATATAATCGATTCTGCGGATCAGCAAATTATGTCTAAGAAAGAAGGCGCAGATAATTATTCTAAGGAAGTATTATTTGATTTAGAAGAGCGCTTGTCAGAAATTTTGGGTCAAGTAAGAAGAGGTATAGATTCTCTTAATATATCAGATATTAAGAATAATGAAGAAGAGAAATAATTAACCTACGTTGGTAGTTTTATTCTACTCTTATCATGCTTTTCAGCCTTTCAACTATAGGTAATTTGCCTATTTTTTCAAGAGCTTTATTAACGGAAGATTGAGTGCATTTGTATGTCATAAATACTAAATCTGCATAGTTGTCATCCAAATTGATGTTCTCTTTTTGTATAACAGATGCGATAGATATATTTTCTTCCCCAAGAATATTTGACATTTTTGATAGCACTCCTGCTTTGTCTTGAACAATAAATCTGAGATAAAAACGTGATTCCAAGTATTCAATGTTAAGTAACTGAAATTTATTATCAAGTGTAGGTACTGACTGTGACATAGTATTTGTGTTTTTTAATATATTAATCAAATCGCTTATTAGACCTGATGATGTTGGAGAAGGACCAGCCCCTGGGCCTTGAATAATTACAGTACCAAGTAAATTTTCTTTAATTTCAACAGCGTTCATTGCGCCGGATATTTTAGCTAATGGAGAGTTTGAGTCTATCATAGTGGGATGAACTCTAGCTAAGATACTATTTTCATTTTTTTCTGCAATTGCTAGAAGTTTTATAGAATACCCCAGCTCTTTAGCATATTGAAAATCGACAGAGTCTATATTGGAAATACCTTCAACATACAATTCTTCATATTCAATTTCAGTATTAAAAGATAAAGATGATAAAATTGCTAACTTATATCTTGCATCATAACCTTCAACATCATTCGTAGGATCAGGCTCCGCGTATCCAAGTTCTTGGGCTAATTGCAAGGCATCTCCAAACTCCGAATTTTTTTCTTCCATTTCTGTAAGTATGAAATTACTAGTTCCATTTATAATGGCTCTTATAGAATTTATATTTGAATAAGACAGATCTCTCGTTAGTGTTGATATAATTGGAGTACCTGATGCTACTGCTGCTTCAAACAAAATAGACACATTGTTTGATTTGGCTTTTTGAAATAACTTTTTACCATGCGTCGCAATTAAATCTTTATTGGCAGTAATAACTGATTTTTTTGAATCAATGCAACTGGAAACATATTCATATGCAGGATCTACTCCACCCATAAGCTCTATAACAATTGAAATATTTTCGTTTTCAAATATTTCATTAGGATTGTCTGTAAGTATGTTTTTATCAATTCCAATATTTCTTTTTTTATTTAAATCAGATACTAATATTTTTGAAATTTGTATTTTTTTTCCCGAAGCTTGCTCAATTTCAGAAGTTTGTTTAAGTAATATTTCAACAAATTCACTTCCAATATTTCCCATCCCAAGTATTCCTATTTCTATTAAATTAGACACTGCTATTCATCTCCTTGTAGAACACCTAGTTCTTGAAGTCTAGATTTTTTTTCTTCAGGTTTTTCTAACGAAGATACTTGAAGTTGTTTTGAAAGCCATCCATGAACTTCTGAATTGAATGTAGCTTTTACATTGAATTCTTTTCTTTTTGTATTTAACCAGTCATTTAGTGCTTTTGTTTTTAATTGTTCTAATTCTGCAATTGCGATTTTTCTAGCAGGATCTTTTTCTGATACCATGAAAAAATATAGCAATGGAGGGTTTTTAATACTTTGAGATTCTAAGCTAAGTAAATTTGGTTCAAGATCGAAAATAATGTAATCATACTCTGGGAAAATTCCTTTTGGCACCCATCCAATTTCACCGCCTCTTCGAATAACTTCTTCGTTATCTTTGGAAAATTCTCGTACTATATATTCAAAAGGGACTCCATCATTGAATTTCTTTTTCATTATGTCTATTTCATCGTCTGGCATCACCATTAATCTGTGTAAGTAGACTTGTTCAGCTACTGTTGGAACAGATTCTCCAACAAATTGTCGCATTTGTTCTCTTAACATACTCCAACGAGTAAATTTTCTATATTCATTTTCAGTTAATCCAACAGAATTAAGATAATTATTGAAAATCTCTCTAAATTCTCGTTCTATCTGAACAGGATCAGGAGATTCGTCGGAATCATACTTAGGCATGAAAACGTCTCTAATATATATGTCTAACTGATCTTGACTCACAGATATTCCAAGACTTGGAGCAACTTGATCAATGATTTCATTTTCAATCATGTTTTGTAATGCTTTAAATATTTCTTCACTACTTTTTATTGTTGATCCAATCATTTCCGCATTTTTTTGCTTAACTCTTAGCATTTTTAGCATATCAGATCTTTTAAATTTGGATTCCCCTACTTGTACAATAACTTTTTCTTGAGGAACCACATAACGTAAAATATATCCGGTTGAAAGCACTAGTGTAAAAATTATTGTTATAGATAAAATGCCTATAAATAAAAATTTATTTCTTTTTTTTATTTTGGGATCTTGCGCAGCTACATGCCGCTTGTCAGTATATTGATTTTTGCTAGAATTTGACATCAATCTTTAGTTTATATAATTTAAATAAAGACTCTTAATTAACCATCCAATTGCCATCTAGCCCTTTGTGGTTAACAGTATAAGGAAGCAATCCTAAGTACCGAGCTCTCTTTATAGCTGTACTTAAAAGGCGTTGGTTTTTGGCACTTGTTCCAGTTTTTCTTGCACTAATAATTTGCTTATTAGGTGATAAAAACTTACTGATAACATTTGTATCTCTGTAGTCAGGAGTAATATCTTGATCAGTGAAAAAACAAATTTTATTTCTTCTTGGATTAAATTTAAAATTTTTCAAAGCCATATTTGGTTTTGGTATTTTAGGTTTTGGTTCTGAACTTTTAGGTTTTGGTTCTGAACTTTCTATTTTTGTATTTTTTTCCTGTGTCAAATTATTACCTCGTTATATTTTCGTGATTTATTAGATTTTTTATTACCAAGGGAGTTGGTCATCTTTTTTTTCAGGTTCTTGTTGTGGTGTCGGTTCTTGTTGTGGTGCAGATTCTTGTTGCGCTGTCGGTTCTTGTTGCGCTGCAGGTTGCTCAGAGATACTAGTAGGTTGTGAAAAATTAGATGGATTAGGTTGATTATTTGATTGTTGAGATTGAGGGTCATTAAATATTTGTACCTCGAATGCATTGACGTCTAGTGATGCACGAGTTTCTCCAGAGTCAGTTTGATACGCCCTTCCTGATATTCTGCCTTCAACATATAGTTGCATTCCTTTTTTTACATAATTCACTACAAAATCTGCTCTTTGTGCCCAAACTGTCACGTTAAACCATTGAGTGTCATCAACTTCTACTCCTTCTCTGTTGGTGTATTTGTTTCCAACAGCAAGGTTAATACTAGCTAGTTGCTGACCTGAGGGGGTGTATCTCATTTCAGGCGTATTACCAACATTTCCTATTAACATTACTTTATTTAATCTTCCCATAATTAGTTATTTGCTGCCTGATTTAAAATATTATTTTCCCTAAATTTAAGCTCAGCTGGTGTTAATTTTATAACTAGTGACCTTATAATTGAATTATTGTCAGATATCCATTTGTCCATAATTTTTACATCTGAAGAATTAGATTCTAGGATAATATAAACATACGTTGCTTCAATAAAATTCTTTATAGGATAAGATAGTTTTTTTACTTTTGTCTTAGCAGTATGAATTTGTTTAGAATTATTTTTTTCTAATAATTCATAGAGCTGGGTGCAAAGAGTGTCGATTTCCTCAGGTCTTAATTCCGGAGAAACGACTATTGCTAATTCATATGTATCGTTATTCATTATTTAAACAACCCTTGTTTTATTTTTGACGAAGGAAAATTATAACATGATTTACCATTCGCACAAATAAAAATACAGTCCATTTAGTTTTTATTTAATATTTTTTTGATTTTTTTTGGTATTTTTAAAATAAACTTGACTATATATCTGTGGAATAATACTATATTTGTAATACAAAACTAAACTTATTATAGGTGGGAATATGGATAATTTATATATTTTCATATCTTTAGTGGTTGGATTGTTATTTGGAATTATAGGGTTTCTTTTTCTTGTTTATGTTAATAACAAAAGATCAGAGGATGCAAGATCAGAAGCTAATTTAATAATTGAAAATGCTTTAAAAAAAGAAACTGAAATATTAGTTGAAGCTAAAGAGAAAGCTTTAAACACTTTATCTAAAGCAGAGAAGGAGTTGAATTCTAAAAAATTTGACATAGAGAAATCAGAAAGAAGATTAGCAGAAAAAAACAATGAACTTAGTAATAAAATTGATTCTCTATCAATCAAAGAAAAAAATCTAATTAAATCAGAACAACAAATTCGAAATAAAGAATTCGAATTGAAAGACATTACTGAACAAAAAGTTTCTGAATTAGAGAAAATAACAAACTTATCTTTAGAAGATGCGAAAAATCAACTTATCTCCGAAGCAGAGATACAAAGTAAAGAAGAAATAGAGAAAAGATATCTGCATCAAGTGGAGGAAGTAAAACTTGAGAGCAATGACATCGCAAGGAAAATCATAGTGGATTCAATCCAAAGATTTGCATCTGATGTTGTTTCGGAAAAAAGTGTTAGCTCGGTTGCTCTTCCTGACGAAGATATGAAAGGAAGATTAATTGGAAGAGAAGGCAGGAATATTAGAGCTATTGAAACATCAACGGGAGTAGACGTATTGATAGATGATACCCCAGGAATGGTAGTGTTGTCTTCCTTTGATCCTGTCAGAAGAGAAATCGCAAGATTATCTGTTGAGAAATTGATTAAGGATGGCAGAATTCAGCCTTCTAGAATTGAAGAAATAGTCAACAGATCGAATTCTGAAGTTCAAGAAAACATTATGAAAGCTGGTAAAAATGCAGTTTTGGAATTAGGAATTTCAGGATTACCGAATGAAATAATAAAAACTCTTGGCGAATTGAAATATAGGTATAGCTATGGAGAAAATGTTTTGCAACATTCTATAGAGACCGGGTGGTTGGCATCATTAATTGCCTCTGAAGTTGGAGCAGATATTAACAAAGCTAAAATGGGTGGATTTTTGCATGATATTGGTAAAGCTATGACTCATAAGATTCAAGGGCCACACGCTGAAGTTGGAGCAGATTTGTGTAAAAAACAAGGAATTGATAAAGATGTTTGCGACATGATTGCAGAACATCATGACGATGTTCATTCTTCTGTTGAAGGATTTATAGTTTCTGCAGCTGATGCTATAAGCGCAGCAAGACCAGGAGCAAGGCATAATTCTTTAGAAAATTATGTAAAAAGACTATCTGAAATAGAAAATATTGCAAATAATTTTGAAGGTGTTGAAAAATCCTATGCAATACAAGCAGGTAGAGAACTTCGAGTGTTTGTTAATCCTGAAGTTATTGATGATACTAGAGCTCAGAATATATCTAGAGAAATTGTTTCTGAACTAGAAAAAACACTGACATATCCAGGCCAGATAAAAGTAATGGTTATAAGAGAACTTAGAGCTATCGAAACAGCAAATTAAACAAATTAATGTTTTTAGAATTTTTCGAAATATTAATATTAATATTTTTGTATTTATTCAGCAGCATTCATTCAGGATATTTGATAGTAAATTTATTTTATAGTAAAAATATATATACTATTGGATACAAAAACTCTGGATTCTCTAATGTTTATAAAGTATTTGGTATTAAATCAGCAATTTTCGTTGGCATATATGATTTGGTTATAAAAGGAATTATACCTATTTATTTACTAAGCTTTTTAGATTTTTCAAAATTAATTTTGTACCTAAGCGCTGTTGTAATAGTTTGTGGTCATATGTTCAGTGTATTTCACAGCTTCAAAGGAGGCAGAGGAATTTTAACCACCATTGGCATAGGCTTGGCATTTGGATTATTAAAAGAAATTGCCTTAGTGGTAACCATTTTTAAAATCCTTGAGATTTATTGGTGGAAAAATAACGCACTTTCAACTTTTTTAGGAATTATTACTTTTATGTTTATAATTCCATTTTTATATGATGATTATATTTTTATTATTTGTTTTGAACTTATATTCATATTGTTGTTGTTTAAAAGAATTATTACTAATAACATGAATATGAATTTAGATTTAGGTATGATATTACGTAGAATTTTATTTGACTCAAATTTAAACAAATAGATCACAGAGGTAAATTTTGTATAGAGATTATTATTGCGGTGAGCCAAACGAAGAATTAATTGGCAAAGACATAGAACTTTCTGGATGGATAAACAAGCGCAGAGATCATGGCGGATTGTTATTTATAGACTTGAGAGACAGAACAGGATTGATACAAGTTGTTTTTGACCCTGAAAACTTAAAGGAAAACGAATTTCATTGGAATCAATTTAGATCTGAATGGGTAATTCAAGTCAAAGGAACTATTCAAGAAAGGCCTCAAGGAACTGAAAATCCAAATATGCCTACTGGGAAAATTGAATTGATTGCCAAAGATTACAACGTATTAAATATTTCTAAAACTTTACCTTTTGAATTAACTGATTTCAAAGAAGAGACTGATGAATTATTAAGACTTAAATATAGATACTTAGACTTAAGAAGACCACAAAAATATGAGATATTAAGACTACGACATAAAGTTGTGAAGTACATACGAGATTATTTAGATAAAGATGGATTTTTAGAGGTGGAGACACCTATTTTGATTAAAAGTACCCCTGAAGGCGCAAGAGATTTTGTTGTGCCTAGCAGGAATAATAAAGGTCAATTTTACGCATTACCCCAATCTCCTCAGCAATTAAAACAATTACTTATGGTTTCAGGAGTTGATAAATATTTTCAAATCGTTAAATGCTTTAGAGATGAAGATCCAAGATCAGATAGGCAACCTGAATTTACTCAATTAGATCTTGAAATGAGTTTTGTTACTCAAGAGGATGTTTTGAATTTAACTGAACAAATGTTTACTGGGCTAATCAATTCGCTTGATTTAAATAAAAAAATAAACTCACCTTTCAAAAGAATGACATATGATGATTCGATGAATCTGTATGGAACTGACAAGCCAGATTTAAGATTTGATATGCAAATCAAAGATTTTACACAGCAAAGTTCAGATAATACTTTTAAAGTGTTATCTGATACAGTGAAAAAAGGTGATTCTGTAAAAGGATTGATTGTTCCAACAGAAGGTAATTATTCCAGAAAAAAAATTGACTCTTTGATTGATTACGTAAAAGAAATGGGAGGATCTGGATTGATTTGGATAGTATTGGAAGAAGACTATAACTCTGAGAATTTTGATTTCAAAAGTGTAGTTAAGAAATACTTAGATATTGATTATGTTAAAAATATAGCTAGTTCAGGCAATGCTACCAAGGGAGACATGATTTTGCTGGTAGCAGGAGAAGAAAAATCTAGCTTAGAGATATTGGGGGCATTAAGAAATAAATTAGGGAAGGATTTAGGATTAATTGATGAAACTCAATTGAATTTTTGTTTTGTTACAGACTTCCCATTATTTGAATGGGATAAAGACAAGGGTAAATGGACATCTTCCCATCATCCTTTTACTATGCCACATGATGAATACATTGATAATATGAAAGATGATCCATCCAAGATAAGAGCATACTGTTATGATTTGGTTGCCAATGGATCTGAAATTGCAAGTGGAAGTATTAGAATACATAAAAAAGAATTGCAGGAAGAAGTGTTTTCTATTTTAGGTTACTCAAAAGAGGAGACTAATGAATTGTTTGCGCAACTTTTGAATTCTTTTGAGTATGGAGCTCCCCCGCATGGTGGGATTGCACCTGGAATTGACAGGATAGTTATGCTTCTTAGTGGAACAGAAAATATTAGGGATGTTATTGCATTCCCAAAGACTCAAAGTGGTTTTGATCCATTGTTTGAATCTCCAAGTGAATTGACTTCTGATCAACTAACTGAATTAGGAATAACGATTAAAAAACCAGAAAATAATTTGAATTAACAACGTGATTAATAGTTTTTTTTCTTTACACATTAAATATACTGTTTTTATATTTACATAAATTTTTGGTAAAATACTTACTTGATCAGTAACTACTTGTATTGGAGAGATGTCCGAGTGGTTTAAGGAGCTGGTCTCGAAAACCAGTATCTGATTTTTCAGATCGTGGGTTCGAATCCCACTCTCTCCGATAAGAATTATGTGTGATGTGAGTGTGCGGAGAGGTGCTAGAGAGGCCGAATAGGCGCGCTTGGAAAGCGCGTGAACTGGCAACAGTTCCATGGGTTCGAATCCCATCCTCTCCGAACTTTTATAAAATAAAAAATGAGAGATAAATTGACTAACAAGAAAAAATTAGTGATAGTTGAATCACCTACAAAAGCTAAAACCATATCTAAGTTACTTGGAAAAGAATATACATCTATAGCTACTGTAGGTCATTTCAGAGATTTGTCGAAAAAAAACTTTGGCATTGAAATTAATGAAATCACTAACGGAGAAACTGATGAAAAAGGATTGAAATATGAATTTATTCCTAATTACGAAGTTTCACGATCAAAGGAAGTTCAAAAAGTAAAAAAAGAGCTAAAAGAAGGCAAAAAAAATGCCTCAGAAATATATATCGCAACTGACCCCGATAGGGAAGGAGAAGCCATAGGTTGGCATATAGCAGATTTTCTTGATCTTAATCAAAAAGAAACCAATAGAATAGTATTCAATGAGTTTACTAAAAAAGCTGTTTTAGATTCTCTTGATAATCCGAGGAAATTAGATTCGGATTTATTTAATTCACAACAGGCAAGAAGATTACTTGATCGACTATACGGATTTCAAGTTAGTCCTGTATTATGGAAAAAAGTAAAAGGTAAAACTTCTGCAGGAAGAGTTCAATCTCCTGTACTACAATTTGTTATAGAAAGAGAAGAAGAAATAGATAAGTTCACCCCTGAGGATTTTTGGAATATATCTTCTAATTTAAAATATAAAAATAATAATTTGATATCATTTTTGAACGATCCTAAAGCAAGTAAGTTAGCTAGATATAGAATTTTTGACAAAAGCAAAACAGATAAAATAGTCAAAATATTAAGTACTACTCCAGGTAAAGTTAAAGATATAAAAACATCTCAGAGCTACAGATCTCCTAGGCCCCCGTTTATAACAAGTTCCCTGCAACAGGAAGCTAGCCAAAAATTAGGCATGTCTCCTGATGTAACTATGAGTTTTGCACAGCAATTGTTTGAAGGATTAGAGCTGGATGGATTAGGATCTGTTGGATTGATAACGTATATGAGAACTGATTCTTTTAGTGTTTCAGAAACTGCAATGAATACTTTGAGATCTTATATTAAAAACAAATATGGGGATGAATATTTGCCTGGCAAGCCAAATACTTATAAGAATAAAAGCAGATCACAGGAAGCTCATGAATGCATCAGGCCAACTGATGTTGAAATGTCACCAGATAAATTAAAAAAATTAATTCCGGATAAATTAGAACGCAAGGATAGTTTGTTAAGACTCTATGATATTATTTGGAAAAGATTTGTTTCCTCTCAGATGGAGAAAGCAAAATATGATGTTAATAGAGTAATTATAGAATGTGAAAAAAAATATTTAGATGAAGACTTAGTATTTAGAATTGAAAACTGGAAAGTAAAGTTCGCAGGTTATTCAATATTATATGGGGATGATAGAGAAAAATCTGATGATGAAAGCGAAGGCTCACATGATTTTGCAATTGGAGAAAAAGTTAGTTTTGAAAATGTAGAATCAAAATATGATCAAACAAAACCTCCCCCTAGGTACAACGAAGCAATGTTAGTTAGAAAAATGGAACAAGAAGGTATAGGAAGACCAAGTACTTATGCTAATACGATCAAAACAAATTTGAAGTTATATCTTGAAAAAAAAGAATCAAGGTTATGGCCAACAAAGTTAGGAAAAGCAATTTCTAAGTTCTTAAAATCTAATTTTTCTACTGAAGTAAGCCCAAGCTATACTACTGAAATGGAAGAAAAGTTGGATTTGATTGCAACTGGAGATATGAATTGGCAGCTTCTTTTAAATGACTTATATATTAAATTAGATACCAGTATCAAAAATGCCTTGGAGCAAGAAAGAGTTCCAAGAGAAGAGGTTGAGGAGTATTCTGATGAACATTGCGAGCTATGTGAAAGTCCTATGATAATCAGAGCTTCACGAGCTAATGGAACAAAATTTTTAGGCTGTTCAGGATTTCCTAAGTGCAAGAATATGAAACAAATAATAGTTGAAACATCAAGTAAATGCCCTGAGTGTGATAAAGGTAACTTAAGACAATTGCAAGGATCTAGAGGTAGTGTGTATTATGGTTGTTCAGCGTACCCAGATTGTAAATTTAATTCTAGGTATCAACCAATTGACGAAGCTTGTCAAAATATTGATTGTAATAAAAAACCTCCTACTCAATTTTTAGTTAGAGGGAACAAGATGCACTGTGTATTATGTAAAAATTACAGTGATCTACCTGAAAAGATTAAATCAAATTAATTATGTATCATGGAATCTGAAAATCATTCAACAGAATTGAGAGTGGCGATTAGTAAATTTTTAGAATATTGTGATAATTATAGGAATTTATCTCCCTATACATTGAGGAATTACAAATCGGATCTTGATGATTTTTCAAACTATCTTATATCGAAATCAAAAACAAAAATAAACGATATGGATAGATCTATTATCAGAAAGTATATTAATTTACTGAATAATTTAGACTACAAAAGATCAAGTATTAATCGAAAATTAAGTGTAGTTAGAGTTTTTTTTAAATATATTTCAACAAGTAAAGATTTTGGTTCTAGAGATTTAGTTTTTACAGCTAAGAGTAAGATTGAACGTAGCTTACCTAAAGTATTAAGTAGTAATAATATTAAAGATTTATTAAATTCAATAGACATTTCTGATTTCTATGGAATTAGAAATAAGACTATAATTGACATTATGTATGTTACTGGAATGAGAGTATCTGAAATATCATCTATAAATACTGATGATATTGTGAACTTAGAGCAAATAAAAGTATTAGGAAAAGGATCTAAATTCAGAGTTGTGTATATTAATGATAATTCTAAAATAAATCTTCAAAATTATCTGAAAGAGCGGATGAAAAAAAATATTAATAGTAATTCTTTATTTGTTAACAAATACGGGAAACGATTATCAGTAAGATCAATTCAAAAAATAATTAAGAAATATGGTCTTATAGCCGGATTAGATACATCAATACATCCTCATATGATAAGACATACTTTTGCTACTGAGATGTTATCTAACGGAGCTGATCTCAGAACAGTTCAAACTTTATTGGGGCATTCTAGAATTGCCACTACACAGATCTACACACACGTCGCAAATAAAGATATGGAAGACTCGTATTTCAATTCACATCCAAGAGCAGAAACAAGATGAAAATATTAGTTATTAATGGCCCAAATTTAAATATGCTTGGCATTAGGCAACCAGAGATTTATGGAAATCAAAGTTTGGATGATATAAATAATGATTTAATTAAATATGCAGAAAAGCATTCAATTATAATTGAATGCTTTCAGTCGAATCACGAAGGCGAAATAGTTGATATGATTCAGAAAGTTGAAAAAAAATATAATGGACTAATTATTAATCCAGGTGCTTTAAGTCATTATAGCATTTCGATTAGAGATGCTATATCTTCAATAAATAAAAATGTTGTTGAAGTACATATATCAAATATTTTTAAAAGAGAAAAATTTCGACATCATTCTGTTATTTCTGAGGTATGTAGTTCTTCGGTAATCGGATTTGGGACTGACGGCTACAAATTAGCTTT
Source organism: Dehalococcoidia bacterium (assembly GCA_045564835.1). Taxonomy (GTDB): domain Bacteria; phylum Chloroflexota; class Dehalococcoidia; order Lucifugimonadales. The sequence goes on along the minus strand of JBJLGN010000024.1, from coordinate 80,273 downwards.
GAATAAATTTATTACATTTGCGGAGTAAAAATGTCTTTGGCTTATAATGAATTAAAAAAAGGTATGGCGTTAAATATTGATGACAAACCATGCATATTATTAGAATACTCAAGATCCAAGAAAGATCGAGGTGCACCTGTTATAAAGATGAGATATAAAGAAATTATATCTGGAAAAGTATTAACAAAAACTTTTTCAGGTTATGATATTAAGATAGAATCAGCAGAGATAGAAAGAGTAGCTGCTACTTTTATATATTCAGATCAAGATAATTATTACTTTATGAATCAATCTAGTTTTGAGCAAATTACTTTGGGCACTGATATATTATCTGATAATATTAAATTCCTCGTTGATCAATTGAAAATTGATCTTTTATATTATGAAAATAATCCGATTTCTATCGAGCTACCTAACTCTGTCGAAATGAAAGTTATTTCGACAGATAATGCAGTAAAAGGAGATACAACTCAAGGAGCAACTAAAAAAGCAATCTTGGAAACCGGATTTGAAATAAATGTCCCTTTGTTCATTGTTAATGAAGATACAGTAAAAGTTGATACAAGGACTTCTGAATATTTAGGCAGACTTTAATATGAAAGATATTTTTGAAGTATCTAGTTTATTAGAAAACATCAATAATTTATTTAGAAGTAATTTATATCTTAAGGATATACGTATCAGAGGCGAAATTACTGATTTAAGAGAAGCAGCTTCTTCGGGTCATAAGTATTTTCAAATTAAAGACGAAAAAAGTTTATTAAAATGTGTGTTTTTTAAATTTTTACAAAATTCTTCAGACATTTTTACTGACGGAGATTTTGTTTTAATTAATGGAGAAATAGAAGTATACCAACCTAGAGGAGATTTAACTTTAAGAGTAAGATCTATGACTAAAGAAGGACTAGGTAATATTTCAGTAGAAATACAAGCTCTACGTAAAATGTTAGAGTCTGAAGGATTATTTGATCAATCTAGAAAAAGAATTCTTCCTAAATTTCCAAAATCTATATCTGTAATTACTTCTCCAAATTCATCTGCATGGGAAGACATAAAGAAAACCATATCAGACAGATATCCTTTAGTTAATATAAATTTAATTTCAACAATAATGCAAGGAGGAAATTGCGAAGAAGATGTTGTGAGATCTGTTAATTATGCTAATCAGCTTGGAATTGATGATCTGATTTTAATTTCAAGAGGAGGAGGGTCCGAAGAAGATTTAATGCCATTCAATTTGGAAAAAATTTCAAGAGCAATTTTTTCTTCTAATATTCCAATAATTACTGGGATTGGTCATGAAGATGATTTCACTACGTCAGATATGGTGGCTGATGCAAGAGGATTAACTCCTACTTCAGCAGCACAGCTTGCTGTTCCAGATTTAAATCAGCTAAAAGAATACATGAAAAGAATGAATACAGATATAAATAAAAGTTTTGAATTTTACATTAAAAACAAGTCACCTCTATTATCAAATTTAAACACATCTATAAGCAATTTTTTTGAGAAAAATATAATAAATTATTTCCAAGCTATTGATGCATTTGAAACTAGTTTAATTAAAAATATGAATAATAATATTTCGAATAAAATATCAAAATTCGAACGTATCAAAAATTCAATTGAAATCTATAATATAAAAGAAATGGCAAAAAAAGGTTTTTCTTTGATTGAAAATACAAATAAGAAAATAATTAAATCAGTTTCAGATGTGGAACTAAATGAAGAAATAAAAATTCTAATGTCTGACGGTATTTTGAATTCTATTATCAATAAAAAAATTAAGGAGTAAATTATGGATCCTGATGATAAGTACATTAATTTCGAATCTGATATTCAAAATATTGAAAAAATCATATCAGAATTAGAAAAAGAAGAATTGTCGTTAGCTCAAACAATGGAACTATACGAAAAAGGAAAATTACTAATTGAAAAATGTAATAAAGTATTAGATGAAGCTAGATTAGTAATTAAAGAGCACGAGAATTAAAATCATATCAATAAAAAATTAAATTGAATTTATATAATCGAAATAGACCAATATATATATATATATTATTTGTTAATGTTGCACTTTGGCTTATAACAGAAATAATGCTGGGAGGATCTACTAAAACCTTACTTAATTTCGGTGCAAACTATGCTCCTTATGTAAAAAATGGAGATACGTGGAGATTAATTACTTCTATATTTCTTCATGGAGGTATTTCTCATTTGATTTTTAATTCTATTGCTTTATTAGCATTTGGCAATATGATTGAAAACGTATTTGGGAAAAGAAATTTTTTAATTCTTTATATTTGCTCTGGAATTTCAGGAAGCGCTTTAAGCGTCACTTTTAACTCTAACGTTGTATCAGTAGGATCTAGTGGAGCAATATTTGGTATGTTGGGAGGATTAATTGTTTATTATTATTACATGAGAAAAATTAATCCTATCTATGCTAAAGGTAATTTGTATGGGCTCGGATTGATGTTGATGTTAAATTTATTTTGGGGACTATCTTCTACTAGAATTGATAATTGGGCTCATTTAGGAGGATTACTTGGAGGCTTGTTCTGTTCTTTTATATTAATTAATTTTAGTTTTGAACAAACTTATTTTAATAACTCGACTTTTACAAAGTTGAATTTTTCACATAAGAGAATTTTTGTTTTCTTAAGTTTTTTAATATGGAGTTGTATAATTATTTTATTAATAAGTGTTAAGTAATAAGTAAATGTTAAAAATAGGATGGTTTTCTACAGGTAATGGCGAAGGATCTTTAGGTTTTATTAAATATTTTCTTGAGTATGTTCAAAAGTATAACTTAGATATCTCCTTAGAGTATGTTTTTATAAATAGAGAATATGGAGAACATAATGGTAGTGATAATTTTATTGATTACCTTAAAATCAATAAAATAAATACAATTACATTGTCTTCAAAAAAATTTAAAAAGAATAACTTCAACAAACCATTTTCTAAGTATCGACGAGAATATGATTTGGAAGTAAAAAATAGAATTTCTTCATATGATACTGATCTTATTATAATGGCTGGATACATGTTAATTTTAAGCGATATTTTATGTGATAATTTTCGTTTTATTAACCTTCACCCTGCTTTGCCTAAGGGACCCAAAGGCACGTGGATGGATGTCATAAAGTATTTAATATCAAACAGCATAACTGAGTCTGGATTAAACGTACATGTTGTGACAAATAAACTAGATGCTGGGAAAAGTATTGGATATTGTAATTTTTCGTATGGCGATCATGACAAAGAATGGCAAGAATATCATGAACTTTCAAAAAATACTGAAAGTATAAATTATCAAAATTTAAAATTATTTTCGTTGATTAGAAATCAAATTTTAGATAGAGAAAAAATTTTGCTGTTGTGCGTTATTGAAGAATTCTTGAAAAACAAATATGTATTAAACGATATTTTTGACTATCCAGATAAATCAGAAGCATATAAAAGTATAAATTATTCTTCTAAAATTGACTCTATCTTAAGCTGATTTAGATAATATGTCGTTATATTTGATTTCTGAATTATTTTTGTCATAAATCAAGAAATTATTTTTTTCATTAATTGAATTTTCAGTAACAATTATTTTAGACAAGATTTTTTTTCCTGGTAATTCATACATAGCATCCACCAAAGTTTCTTCTAGTATAGATTTCAAGCCCCTTGCTCCAGTACTTCTTTCTATTGCAAGTTTTGCAATTTTGGCAAGAGCTTTATTTTCAAATTCTAATTTTAAATTATCCATTGAAAACAGAGTTTTATATTGTTCGATCAAAGAATTTTTTGGCTTTGTAAGGATGTCTAATAAATGACTTTCACTTAATTCATGTAATTGAGCAATGACTGGTAATCGTCCTATGAATTCTGGAATAAACCCAAATTCTAACAGATCTTCATTGGTTGCAAAATGTTCTATTTTATCTGTTTCATTTGATTTTTCTGATTGAAACCCAATTGACTGGAAATTACTTTGTACTCTTTTACTCACTATATCTTGGATACCTTCAAATGCGCCACCTACAATAAATAAGATATTATGAGTATTGATTTGAAGAAATTCTTGATGAGGGTGTTTTCTACCACCTTGAGGAGGAACGTTAGATGTTGTTCCTTCGATAATTTTGAGTAATGCTTGTTGTACCCCTTCGCCAGACACATCTCTTGTAAGAGATGGATTTGCTGATTTTCTTGTTATTTTATCAATTTCATCAATGTAAATTATTCCTCGCTCTGCTTTTTCGATGTCAAAATCAGCTGCTTGTATTAATCTTAATAATATATTTTCAACATCTTCCCCAACATACCCAGCTTCTGTAAGGGAAGTTGCATCTACTATTGCAAAAGGTACATCTAGTATTTTTGCTAATGATTGGGCTAACAATGTTTTCCCTGATCCAGCAGGTCCTACTAGTGCTATATTTGATTTTTCTATTGCAATATCAGAGTTAGTGTTTGTATTAATTCTTTTATAATGATTGTATACAGATACGCTCAATATTTTTTTTGCAATATCCTGTCCAATTATAGATTTGTCTAATTCTGATTTAATTGCAATAGGATAGCTTATTTCATTGAGAAGTTCTTCTTTTGAATATTTATTTAGGTCTTTTGACTTAGAGTTTGATAGCATTTCTGAACAAAGTTTTACGCATTGATCACATATAAAAACTTTTTCTGGTCCAGCGATTAGTCTATTTACTTGTGTTTGTGTTTTTTTACAAAATGAACAAGTATATTTATTGGAACTGTTATCCATATTAATCTCTCACATTATTATTTATTGTCATTTAAAACTTCATCGATTAAGCCATAATCTTTAGCTTGTTCGGCTGTTAAGTAATAATCTCTGTCAGTATCTTTTGCTATTTTTTCATATGATTGCCCTGTAGAGTCTGATATCATTTGTCTTACCTTGTCATTAAGTCTAAGCATTTCTCTTGCTGCAATTTCCACATCTGAGGCTTGTCCTTGAGCTCCACCTAATGCTTGATGCATATGTATAGTAGAATTTGGTAATGCATATCTTTTCCCTTTTGTTCCAGCACATAGCAATACAGTAGCCATACTAGCTGCAAGTCCCACGCAGATTGTAGACACCGGAGGCCTGATCAGATTCATTGTATCTAAAATTGCAAAACCTGAATTAATCACTCCTCCTGGAGAGTTGATATATATGCTGATATCTCTTTCGGGATCTTCTCTATCCAAGTAGAGCAATTGAGCAACTAGCAGATTAGCTACTTGATCATTAATTGGAGTTCCTAGAAATATAATTCTTTCTTTAAGAAGAAGAGAATATATATCAAAAGCTCTTTCTCCTCTTGACCCACTTTCAATAACCATAGGTATAATATTTTTAGGATCTTGTATCATCTTTACTCCTTATTTTTAAGATAGGTTTGTAATTCTCTGACAAATTTATGATTTATGCAATGTTTTTTGAGGTTTGTTCGTACAAATATTTTGAAGCCTTTTCTAGCTTTAATCTATATTCAGATTCAGCTCTTAACTCTTCTTTAGATAGATTAGCCCCTGTACTATTAGTCATTTTTTGATTTTGTAACAGTTGAATTGTATCGCTAATTTCTTTTTCTGAAGGTTCTATATTATTTGTTTTACAAATTTCTAATAATAAAAATGTCCTGTTCAGTTTTGAAATTGTGTCTTCCAATATAGCTTTCTTAGTATCTTCAAGATTTTGATTGTTTTTACTAAGATATTCTTCAAGGGACATTTTAAATTGTTTAGATAAATTTTCCAAATTTTGCATTTCTGATTCCGTTTCTCTTTCTACTATGATAGGAGGTATTTCAATTTTTGATAATTCTATTAATTTTGTAATTGAATTATTTGTATACTCTGATTCAGATTGTTGATTATGAGTTTCTTTTATACTAGTTTCGATTTTTTTTCTTAGTGTAGCCATTGTTTTTATTTCGTTATTTGAAACCATTTTTGCGAATTCTCCATTTAACTTTGGCGTGATTGGTTGCTTAATAGAGTTAATTTTTATTTCAAAATCACCATTTTTGCCAGAAAGATCTTCTGATGGGTGCGATTTTGAAATTTTTAGTTTGAAAGAATCACTGTCTTCTGGTTTTTTGCCTGTAATTTTTTTTATTAACCCCGGTGCAAATTCATCATTTTGTTCTTCTAAAACTATTTCTGTATTTTGTTGATTCAATACTTCTTTTTTATCAATACTAATTTTTATATCGATATTTACTAAGTCCCCTTCTTTTGATTTTGTTTCCTTTGGAGTCCAGGTAGTAAATTGTTTTTGCATGTTATTGATTTGTTCGTCAATTAATACTTCAAAATCAGGAGAGTCTATTTTTTCCAGTTTGATTTTTTCCAGATTTCCTATTTCTACTGTCGGTTCCAAGGGCAAAATAATTTTAAACTTTATTGGGCTAAAGCTTGTAAGTTCAATTTTAGGTGTCATATAAAATTCTAATTCTGATTCTTTTATTACTTCTGCAGTTTTTTCAGAAATAATGTCGTCTATTGCTTCTGAAAGAATCGATTCTTTTCCATATTGTGATTCTATTATTCTATAAGGAGCTTTACCTTTTCGGAATCCTGGTATATTAACTTTTTTAACGAGTTTTTTATATCCAATCTTATAATAAGGATCGATATCTGATTCGTCTAAATCAACATCAATTGTTATTTGTCTTTCTTTTTCTTTGCTTTGTTTAAATTTCATTATTCTTAATATTATAAATCAAAATTCTTATATTTCGAAGGTGTATAAACTAATCGATTGTTATAAAATTAACATTATTTACAGTGTTCTTAAATAATTATGATTTCTTTAAATGATTATATAAATCAATATTCAGTTAATTCTGATCAAGATAAAGCAATATTTGAAATAATAGGTAAAATATCTAACGGAGTAATCGAAATATCTAAACTTCTTTACGGTCCTGATTCAAAAAAATTATTTGGAAAAGATGGTGGAGAAAATATTCACGGTGAAAAAGTCGAAAAATTGGATTTGATAGCCACAGATGTGTTTTTGAAAAATTTTAAACAATCCAAATATATTTCTGCTGTCGGATGCGAAGAGCTTAATGAAATTCAAGAATTAAAAAATAAAGAAAGTAATTCTTATATTATTATGATGGACCCTCTTGATGGTTCGTCTAATATTGATGTCTCAGTTAGCATTGGATCGATTTTTGGTGTTTGGGAAAATAATTTTGACTATTCTGATTTTAAACCTTACAAAGGATCGAATCAAAAAATGTCAATGTATGCCATTTATGGCCCTAACACTGTTTTGGTAATAGGATATGAATCTAAAGTAACTTCATTTATTTTGGATTCTGAATCAAAATTTGTATTATTAGACCAAGATATTAAATTGCCAAAAAATCCTGAATATTACAGTATTAATATTAGTAACTATGATAATTGGTCAAAAGAAGTACAAGAATATGTTGATATTTTAAGTTCAAATAAATCTTTAAATCAAAGATATGTTGGATCATTAGTAGCTGATTTTCATAGGAATTTTTTAAAAGGAGGAGTGCACCTTAATCCTACAAATATAAATATTTCGAAGTCAAAATTAAGATTAATGTATGAAGCAAATCCCCTGGCTTTTATAATTGACATTGCAGGAGGAAAGTCTTTTTCGGAAGGGGTAGACACACTTCAAATAGAGCCGGACGAAATACACCAAACAGTTTCGTTAATTATTGGGAATATAAGTATTGTTAAAAATGTAAAATAAAAGGATATATTATGAATAAAGATCAATTATCAAATATTTCTAAAAAATTAGTTGCTCCTAGAAAAGGAGTATTAGCTGCTGACGAAAGTAACCCAACGATTAAAAAAAGATTTGATTCTATAGGTATTGAGTCAAATGAAAATTATAGAAGAAATTATAGAGACTTGCTTTTTTCCACCCAAAATTTAGAAGATTATATTAGTGGGGTCATTTTATACGAAGAAACCTTATATCAAAAAAATTCTGAAGGACAATCGCTATCTAAAATATTATCAGATAAAGGAATAATCCCTGGAATAAAAGTTGATACAGGGGCAAAAGAAATGATTGGATTCAATGGAGAAACTATTACGGAGGGATTGGACGGCTTATATGATCGTGTGAAAAAATATTATGACGATGGAGCTGGTTTTAGCAAATGGAGGGCTGTAATTACTATTGGTAATCAAAAGCCATCAAAGCAAAGTATTCAATTAAATGCAATATCTTTAGCTAGGTATGCAATTGTATGCCAAGAAGTTGGATTAGTTCCTATTGTAGAACCAGAGATATTAATGGACGGAGAACATAGTATTGATACCTGCTATGAAGTGACAACAAATACATTGAATGCAGTATTTGATCATTTAGATACTCAGAATGTATATCTTCAAGGTATTTTACTAAAGCCAAATATGATTGTTAGTGGTAAAGATTCCTCTAATAGAGCAGACAATCAAAAGGTGGCTGAAATGACTATAAAATGCTTAGAAAACACTGTTCCAAAAGAAGTCCCAGGTATTATATTTTTATCAGGTGGACAGGGGGATATTGAATCATTGGAAAATTTAGATTCGATAAATAAATTATCAAAAGAAAATAAGATGCCATGGGAATTAAGTTTTTCATACGGAAGAGGTCTTCAGTCTTCAACTTTAAAAAAATGGGGAGGCAAAGATGCGAATTTGATTGAAGCCCAGAAAGAATTTATATCTAGATGTGAGCAGGTATCTTTAGCTAGGGAGGGTTTAGCTAGAGTATAAATGGATATATTGATAGCTACGAGAAATAAAGGTAAAGTCACTGAATTTTCTGAGTATTTTAAATATAAAAATATTAATATACATGATCTGAATTCTTTGAGTATTGACTCCATTCCGGAGGAACCTTATGATTCTTTTTTAATGAATTCTTTTCACAAAGCAAGATATTACTCACAATTTACTGAAATGCTTATCTTGAGCGATGACTCTGGACTTCAAGTTGATTGTTTAAATGATGCTCCTGGAGTGTACAGCGCAAGATACGGCGGAGAAAATTTGTCAGATCATGAAAGAAATAATTATTTGATTTCTAATTTACCTGAAAAAGAAGTAAAACCAAGAGCGAAATTTAAATGTCTATTAACTTTATATATTAGAGATCAATGGGTTAGTTTTTTTAATGGAGAATGTGAAGGCTATTTAATTAGAACTCAAAAAGGATTTAATGGACATGGGTATGATCCTATGTTTTATATTGAAAAGTATTCTAAAACTTTAGGAGAATTAGATATATCAGTGAAAAATAAGATTAGTCATAGAGCGAAAGCATTAGCTAAGTTGATTAAATTTATTGATGCTAATTATAGTTCTTAGAATTATAATCTAAAAATATTTTCAATTATTTTATTTTAATATACTATTAAAATTCATTGAATAAATTATTTAAAATGTATATTGTTTTGCTATGAATGTGAGAGACAAATTTAAAAGACCTATAAAAGATTTAAGAATATCTGTAATAGATAAATGTAATTTCAGATGTCCTTATTGTATGCCTAAAGAAATATTTGGAGAGAGATATCAGTTTTTAAAAAACAATGAATTATTATCATTTGAAGAGATATACAACATTACTAAGATCTTTGCTAAGATCGGAGTTGAAAAATTACGAATTACTGGAGGAGAACCCCTATTAAGAAAAGATTTACATTTATTGATTAAAGATTTAAAGTCGATTGATAACATTAAAGAAATAGCTTTAACTACTAATGGCTTTTTGTTAAAAAAACATGCTCAATCTCTAAAAGATTCAGGACTGGATAGAATTACAGTAAGCTTAGACTCACTAAATTCTGATTCGTACAAAAAACTTAATGGTCAAAACTTAGATTTAAATAAAACTTTGGAATCAATTGAATTTGCTAATAGTGTGGGTTTTGAAAATATAAAAATAAATACTGTTGTCATGAAAGGCATAAATGAGGATCAAATAATTAAACTAGCTGAATTTGGAAGAAAGAATAAATTAATTATTAGGTATATAGAATATATGGATGTAGGAAATATTAATGGCTGGAAACCTGAAGATGTAGTAAGTGCTAAGGAAATAATTCAAACTATTGAAAAAAAACATAAATTAATTCCCTTGGAATCAAATTATTACGGAGAAGTTGCTAGCAGATATGGGTTTGAGGACGGGATAGGAGAAATTGGTATAATATCGTCGGTTTCAAAACCTTTTTGTGCAGATTGTACTAGATCTAGAATTACTGCAGATGGATTGATGTATACTTGCTTATTTACAAACAAGGGGCATGATTTGAGAACGCAAATAAGAAAAACTAGTTTGAAAGATTTGGAAGATTATATAAAACAGATATGGATAAATAGATCTGATCAGTATTCGGTATTAAGATCTCTTGGAAAATTAGATTCTGAAAAAGTTGAAATGTTTAAAATAGGCGGCTAATGATGGATGAAAAACAATTTACTATGGATGACTTTGTGAACGACGAACAAAATGAACAGTATAGATTTGTTGTATATACAGATGGTTCTTGCATACCAAACCCAGGACCAGGTGGATGGGCTTATCAAATAATGGATGAAAATGATGAAAATAAAATTAGTGAAGATAGCGGAGCTGATTCTGATACTACAAATAATAAAATGGAATTGACTGCTGTAATTAAAGCATTGCATGATGACAAGATTAAAAACCAATCTTTTGTAAAAATCAAATCTGACAGTCAATTGATAATAAATACAATGACTAAAAATTGGAAGAAAAAAGAAAACACAGAATTGTGGGTTCAATTAGATAATGTTGAATTAAAAAAACAATTAAAATTGGAATGGGAATGGGTAAAAGCTCATGCAGGAAACGAAGGAAATGAATCTGTAGACAAAAAAGCAAATCAGCAAGCTAGATTAACGCATATTTCCAAATCTAATGAATTGAACATGGTTGATGTTTCAAATAAGAATGAGACTATTAGAATAGCTAAAGCCACATCAGAAATCCATATGTCCAAAGAAGCTTTTATTTTAGTAAAAGAAAACAATTCTAAAAAAGGGAATGTTATTGATACAGCTATGATTGCTGGTATCCAGGCTGCTAAGAAAACACATGATTTAATACCCTTGTGTCATCAAATAAATTTAACTAAAGTTGATCTAAATTTTGAACTTAAGGAAGATTCTTGTGTTGTAAATATTTTTTCCGAAGTCAAGTGTAAAAGTTCGACTGGTGTAGAAATGGAAGCTTTAACTGCAGTATCTATAGCTGCATTAACCATTTATGACATGCTAAAAGCAGTAGATAAAAAAATATTAATAAATAATATTCATTTGCTATCTAAGTCAGGTGGTAAAAGTGGAGAATTTAAATATTAAATCAAATATTACAATGTTTAAGTTATTGGTAGGCATAGGAAATCCAGGTTCTAAATATAATCATACTCGCCACAATATAGGATGGGAATTTATTGATTCTTTGAATAAAAATTTTAATTTTGATTTGACAAAAACTACAAAAGATTATGAACTCTGGAAAGGTATGTTTAAAGATTTTGAATTATATACTATGAAACCATTAACTTATGTTAATAATTCAGGTGTACCATTGAAAAAAGTGATAAAGAAGTTAAATATTTCCCCTGAAGAAACGATGATTTTTGTTGATGATATAAATTTGCCACTTGGTAACATCAGATTAAAAAAAAATGGTAGTGCTGGCGGACATAATGGACTTAAATCAATTTTTAATGAATTACAAACTCAAAATATACCTAGATTAAGACTAGGGATAGGGGTGAAAGACATATATAATCATGATCTAATTTCATTTGTTTTAGGTAAATTTAAAAAAACCGAATTCGATTATGTGCAAGAAATGATTGACGATTCAATAGATGCGTTAAATGAAATGTATATAAATGGTATTGAAAAAACTATGGAACTTACTAATAGAAAAAAAAGATAAATTATATGAGTAATGTGGATAAAAATTTAATTCTTAAATTGTCTAGATTAGTAAGACTTAATCTTACTAAAAAAGAAATCGATATTTTATCATTAGATTTAAACGATATCTTAAGAAGTTTTACTAAGCTAAATAGTATAACCAATGAAGATTATGATGAATTTGACGATAGCTTAAAAGAAAACAACCAAACTCGTAAAGATATTTCAAGTAAATCTTGGGATAAAAAAGTCTTACTAGATAGTGCTCCAAATCACGATGGCGATGAATTATCAATAGAACAAGTACTAGGTGAAGAGTAAATGACTGATAGCTTACACTTAAAAAGTATTAAAGAATTAAATAATTTATTGACAGAAAAAAAGATAAGTTCGCTAGAATTAGTCAATTATTTTTTTGACAGAATTGACAAATATGAATCAAAGATTAATTCATTTATTTCATTTGATAAACAGTATGCTTTAGAGAAAGCAAAAAATGCTGATGAACAAATTAGAAATGGTGATGGAAATTTATTGACTGGTATTCCTTACGTAGTGAAAGATAATATTGCAACAAATCATTTTCCTACTACAGCAGGTTCTAAAATACTAGATGGATTTCAATCAAATTATGATGCAACAGTAGTTAGAAAAATAAATGAACAGGGGGCTATTTTGATGGGGAAAGCAAACCTTGACGAATTTGCCATGGGTTCATCTACTGAAAATTCTGCTTTTGGGCCTACTAAAAATCCATGGAATTTAGATTATGTTCCAGGTGGAAGTAGCGGTGGTCCGGCTGCTGCTTTATCAGCAGGTTTTTGTGTTTTTTCTTTAGGATCGGATACAGGGGGAAGTATTAGGCAACCAGCATCTTTGTGTGGCATTACTGGATTAAAGCCAACTTATGGAGTAGTAAGCAGATATGGGTTAATTGCTTTTGGTAGCTCATTAGATCAAATCGGACCTTTTACAAGAACAGCAGAAGATTCTGAAATAATTTTAGATGCGATCGAAGGGAAAGATGAATATGATTCAACTTCAAAAGGTCTTAACAATAAAAAACCAAAAATAGAATTAAAGGGGCTAAAAATTGGCTTGCCTAAAGAATATTTTTCTAGCTACTTAGACAGCGAAGTTAAATCAAATGTATTGGAATTAGTTGATTTTTTATCTTCAGAAGGAGCTATCGTTAAAGAAGTATCATTGCCACACACGGAATATGCACTTTCTGTTTATTACATATTAGCACCTTCTGAAGCTTCTTCAAATCTTTCAAGATATGATGGAGTAAAATACGGATATTCTGAAGAAAAAGTGGACAATATGTGGGACAGAATAGAAAAATCTAGATCAAATGGATTTGGATTAGAAGTTAAAAGACGAATAATGTTAGGTACCTATTCGTTATCTTCAGGTTATTACGATGAATATTATGGAAAAGCTGAAAGAACTAGGCAAATAATAAAAAAAGAGTTAAATAAAATATTTGATAAAATAGATATACTAATTACTCCAACTTCTCCTTCCACGGCATTCAAACTAGGAGAAAAAACTAATGATCCAATGGCGATGTATTCTAGTGATATTATGACCATACCTGCAAATATTGCAGGTATTCCAGGGATATCTATTCCAGTAAAGGATGTCAATGGGTTACCTGTAGGGGCTCAGCTAGTTGGACCTTACATGTCAGACAGAAAAATATTAGAGATTGCTAAAAACATTCAAAAATTAACCGATTGGCATTTGAAGTCAGCAATAAAAGATTAAATTTTATATTTTTCAGGAATATTATTAGGCCAATTTATAATCTTCTCAAAATAATGACTAAGTTTAATTAATTCCTTTTCTTGCTCCCAAGGGGCAATTATTTGCAAACCGATAGGTAATCCTTGGCTATCGAATCCCGTAGGTATATTCACTGCAGGAGTTCCAGCTAGATTTACGGGATAGCTATACAAACAAAATCCCCATGACGGATGAACTTTTTCGCCATTAATTTCTTGAGGAGGATTGCCTACATCAAATGCAGTTGTTGGCATGGTAGGTGATGAGATCATGTCATATTTTTGAAACATTTCAGAAAATTTTAGTTGAACTTCTTTCAATTTTAGTACTGATTGAGCATATTCTGTTGCAGTTAGATTAATCGCATTTTCAAATGCTTCTTGTGTATACCATGCAAATTTTTCTTTATTGTTTTTATAATCTTCTTCGTGGCCAATGTATGTACCTACAGAAAACAAGTTAAACCAAGATTTGAAAATTTCATCAAATTCAAATTTTACAGGTGTAATTATATGACCATCTTTTTCTAATTTAGACAGTGCATTTAGGCAACTGTTTTTAATCTCACTATTTGGAGTTGCGGATCCAAAATTGTCTATCCATGCTATATTCAGTTGTTTTTTAGAATGTTTTTTTTGGAAATATTCATTAACAGAATAATCCCAAAATTCATCCTCAAATTTTATAGGAGGTTTATTTAGACTTGAAGGATCTTCTGGGCTAAATCCTGTTATTATTTCTAACATTAATGCAGAGTCCTCAACGTACCTTGTCATTGGACCGCCTTGAGATATCATGTTGTGTACGGGGAAAGCCCTTCGAGGAACTCTTCCTTGTGTTGGTTTAATTCCAAAAATACCATTATAACTAGAAGGAATCCTTATTGAACCTCCGGCATCACCACCCATTGCTATTGAACAAAAACCGGCAGCTACAGCACTTCCTGCACCACCACTTGATCCTCCTGCAGATTTGCCATGATTCCAAGGTGTTCTGCAGTGATCTTTGAGTAAATTTTCTGTGTGTCCCATCAAACCAAATTCGGGAGTATTTGTTTTACCTAATATAACAGGACCATGCGTTTTTATTCTCTCAAATTCCAAATTATCAAATTCAGCTATATTGTCTTTTTCTAACAATGATCCTGAAGTTGTAGGCATTCCCTTAATTGGAGTTAAATCTTTTATAGCTATTGGCAGTCCAAATAATTTCCCGTTTATTATTCCTTTTGCAATTTGATCATCTTTTTCTTTTGCAATTTCCAGAGCATTTTCTTCGTTTATGTATAAAAAAGAATTTAGATTAGAATCTAAATTCTTAATTCTATCTAAGTAAGTTTTAGTTAGTTCGTATGAAGAAATTTTTTTATTATGGATTAGTTCAATTTGTTTTTTGGCAGATGAAAAAATTATATCCATTTCACATATCCTTTTAATTTGGTTTAAATGTATCCTCTCAAGCTCGCAGTATGTATTACTCTGTCTAACCCAATAGATAATGCACTCAATCGATAATTTATATTATCTGAGTGAGATTTATCATATACTTCGTTAAATGCTTTAGTAATAATTTTTTGAAGCTCAGAGTTGACTCGCTCAATTTCCCAGTGATGTTGATATAAATTTTGTATCCATTCAAAGTAGGATACAATTACCCCTCCGGAATTTACTAGTGTATCTGGAAAGATATCTATATTTTTTGACTCTAGTATTTGATCGGCTTCAGGAGTTAGAGGGTGGTTTGCAGCTTCTATAAGATACTTGCACTGCACTTTATCTGCGTTATTTTTATTTATAACTCTTTCGATAGCTGCTGGAATCAAGAAATCACATTTCAAATTTAAGAGTTCATTATTTGAAATAAAATCAACATTTCCAAAATCTGCAAAGGTTTTATCTTTTTCATAATGTGTTACGAGTTCATCAATATTAATTCCATTTTTATTGTAAATTGCATGCGATACATCACTTACTGCAATGATTTTATATTTCTTTTCATAGGCTATCTTGGCTATCCATTTACCAACTTGGCCAAATCCTTGTATTGCCAATGTATTTTCACTAGGATTTAATTTTAACTTAGAACAAATTTCATCTATTACAAAAACAACACCCCTCCCTGTAGCTGAGTCTCTTCCTACTGATCCTCCTAATTCAACTGGCTTTCCAGTAACAATTGCAGGTGTGTAACCATGAATTGATCCATAAGCATCCATCATCCATGCCATAGTTTGAGAGTTAGTTCCTAAATCAGGTGCAGGAATATCTGTGTTGGGACCGAGAAATTTATCAATACTCAAAGTGTATCGCTTGGTAAGATTATGAAGTTCTGATTTGGATAAGTTACCTGCAGAAACCTGGATTCCACCTTTTGCTCCTCCAAATGGAATGTTAACTAATGCGTTTTTCCAAGTCATTAAGGAAGATAGGGCTTTAACTTCGTTTTGATCTGCATCCGGATGATATCTAACTCCTCCTTTGTAAGGACCTCTGACTGCATTATGCTGTATTCTATATCCCGAAAAAACTTTTGTATCACCATTGTCCATCTTGATTGGGCAGCTGACCACTATTTCTCTCCATGGAGTAGTAATCATTTCAAGAGTACCATCAGATACATTGTTTTCAATATATTTTGAGGCTTCTAATATTTTAATATTGATTTCATCGTATGCATTCATAGTGCTGTTCTATTTTTAGAATATAGAAGTCCATGTTATGTCTTGAAAATTTTTTTTACAAGTACTAGAATAGATTTAAATATTATTCTGAAATTAGAAGTGGGTTTTGCCCACTTTTGTTTTTTTAGATAAGATTTTATTTTAAATTTGAAAAGAAGTAATTTATGAAAAGTAATTTTTTAATAGCTTTAACCCAATTAGCTGCAGAAAGAAACTTGGATCGAGACACAATTTTGTCTGCAGTTGAAGAAGCTTTATCTTCTACATTTAAAAAAGAAAGCCTTAAATCAGGGCAAAACATTTCAGTAAAATTGGATACTGAGTCAGGAGAATTTAATGTATGGGTTGTAAAAACTGTTGTAAAAACAGTTGAAGACACTTCCAATGAGATCTCTTTGACTGATGCTAAAAAAATTAAAGAATTAGATGTTGTTCCTGAACTCGGGAGCAATATTCTAACCGGAAAACTTAATGGAGCTGGTAGCAGGATAGAGGCTCAAACAGCAAAACAAGTTATTTTACAAAGATTAAGAGAAGCTGAAAAAGAGTTGATATTCAATGAATTTCAGGGAAGAGAAGGTGAAGTTTTTTCTGTTACTGTAGTAAGGGTAGATCAAAAGAAAGTATATGTAGAAATGGGGAGAGCAGAAGGATTACTTCCAGTACATGAGCAAATGTATTCTGAAAGATACAGGGTTGGGCAAAAATTCAGAGTTTTATTAAAAGAAATATCAGATACTCCAAGAGGACCTGAACTCATTGTTTCGAGAGCAGATACAATATTACTGCAAAAACTTTTTGAGCAAGAAGTCCCTGAAATCTCTAATGGGGCAGTAGATATTATGACAATAGCTAGAGAAGCTGGTAATAGAAGTAAAGTTTCCGTAGTGGCTAAACAAGAAGGTATAGATGCTGTTGGATCCTGTGTTGGATTAAGAGGAATTAGAATTCAAAGTATAGTGGGTGAATTACAAGGCGAAAAAATTGATGTTGTAGAGTGGAGTGGTGATCCTAAAGTTTTAATTACGAGTTCATTAAATCCAGCTCAAGTAACTAAAGTAGAATTAAATGAAGATGATAATGTTGCTGTAGTTTGGGTTCCTAATCAGCATTTATCATTAGCAATTGGTAAAGAAGGTCAAAATGCCAGACTTGCTGCAAAAATGACCAATTGGAAAATTGATATACGAAGCGTTGAACCCGAAGAGAAACCAGAAGAAGAAAAAGAAAAACGTGACAAGATATTTGATCCCGGACTAGGAGAAAATGTATTCAGAAAAACAGTTGAAGAAGAAGCTTTTGAAGAAGAAGCTTTTGAAGAAGAAATATATTTAGACGAAGAAGTTGCAGAAGAAGAAGTTGCAGAAGAAGAAGTTGCTGAAGAAGTTGCTGAAGAAGTAGTTGCTGAAGAAGTAGTTGCTGAAGAAGTAGTTGCTGAAGAAGTAGTTGCTGAAGAAGTAGTTGCTGAAGAAGTAGTTGCTAAAGAAGTAGTTACTAAAGAAGTAGTTGCTAAAGAAGCTCCTAATACAAAGCAAACCAAAGATAAAACAGAAGAAGAAGAGCTGACTACATTAAGGGATGCTGATGAGGATCTGTTTTCGATAGAAAAATTATTTGGAACAACCAACAATCAAAACCAAATCAGATTCGCTGAGGATATAGAAGAGATTAAAAGTAAATCTAATAACAGTTCAAAAAAACCTAAGAATAAGTAAGTATAAGAGATATAAAATGTAGATTTATTTAGATAGATTTAAGGTATAAAGAGTTAATAATGAGTGAAGAAAAAAATACAGATGAATCAAAAGTAATTGAGATTCCAAGTTCTTTAACCGTAGGCGATCTGGCTAGTAAATTAAATTTAGAATCTGTAGATGTAATCAAGCAACTGATGAGAGCGGGTTATATGCTTTCAATTAATCAAAAATTAGAATACGAACTAGCATCTTTAATTGCAAAAAGTTTTGGCTTTAATTCAACTCAAGTAGAATTAGTAGAAGAAGAAAAACAAATTTTCAAGTCAAACATTGATGGTGAAGACATCAAAGCTCCTGTTGTTACAATTTTGGGTCATGTTGATCATGGGAAAACAACTTTATTGGATACAATAAGAAAATCTACAGTTGCCGAATCTGAGCATGGGGGAATTACTCAAAAAATAAGTGCTTATAAATTAAAATACAAAGATTCATTCATTACATTTTTAGATACTCCCGGTCACGAAGCTTTTTCTACGCTAAGATCTAGGGGAGCTAAAGTTACAGATATTGCAATAATAATAATTGCTGCCGATGATGGAATTATGCCTCAAACAGAAGAGTCAATTCAGCATGCAAAGTCTGCTGGTGTCCCAATAATAATTGTCATATCTAAAATAGACGTTCCTGCAGCTGACATAGAAAAAGTTAAAGCACAGCTTGCTGAAAGAGAATTGATGGTTGAAGAATGGGGAGGAGAAATTATATGTGTTCCTGTTTCGTCCCCAAAAAATGAAGGAATTACAGAGTTGTTAGATTATATATTGCTTGTTGCAGAAGTTAATGAATTTAAAACTGACACAAAAGTATCTCCAAAAGCAGTAATTTTGGAATCAACTATGGACAGGAAACAAGGAATTGTGGTTAAAGCACTTATACAAGAGGGGATTTTAAAAGTTGGTGATAGATTTATTACAAATACTACTAAAGGTAAAGTCAGAGCACTACTTAATGATACTGGTAAGCAGATAAAAGAATGCCTCCCATCAACTCCTGTTGATATTCTCGGATTTGAGTCGTTGCCACAATCAGGAGAATTGTTAGAATGGGTTAAATCAGAAAAAGAAGCAAAAACCTTATTATCTAAACGTAAATCTGAATCAAAAAACTCAAACAATACGACTATGAATTTAACTCATGCATCTGTTGAACAAAAAGAGATAGAAACTATTAATATTATTGTAAAAGCAGATTTACAAGGTAGCTTAGACGCCATAATTGAGTCTCTCAATTCATTTAATAAAGATTCTATTAATATTGCTGTAATCCATTCAGGATTGGGAAATGTTAATGAGAATGATATTGCAATGTCAGTTGCTTCAGATTCGGTTGTTTATTCATTTAATGTGGGAATTGAGCAAGGCGTTCTTGAAAAAAACAAAAATGTAAATGTGGCGGTTGAGAATTATAATATCATATACGAATTAATTGATTCAGTTGAAGAAAGAATACTTAAATCACAAGTTATAGAAGAAACATTGATTCGGCAAGGAGCAGCTGATATTAAAGCTGTTTTCAATTTTGACAATAAACCTGTTGCGGGAATACTAATTAACGAAGGGAAAGTTAATTCTAATAATAGATTAAAGATTTATAGAAATGGTAAAGAGATATATTTTGGTAAAATCAAATCACTTAAACATTACAAAGATGATGTTAAAGAATTGATTTCAGGACAGGAAGGAGGAGTTGGAGTAGATGACTTCAATGATTTTAAAGACGGGGACAAAATTGAATTTTTTAGTTAGTAAATGTATTTATTATGGATGATCTTAGATTTTTAAAAGTTAATTCGTTGATCAAACAAGAAATTTCTAGAATCATAGAAAATGAAATCAGTGACCCAAGAGTTAGCACTTTAGTAACTGTTCAAAAGATAAAGTCATCAAAAGATTTTAGTGTTATAAGAATTTATGTTAGTTTGTTGACCGACACCCAGGATTCCAAATTAGTATTATCCGGATTAAAATCAAGCCAAGGATATGTGAGAAAATTATTGCAAAAATCTATTAAAAATATCAGAATTGGAAAATTGATTTTTGAACACGATAAATCTCCAGAAGGAGTCTTAAAAATCACAAATATAATTGATTCAATAAATTAATAGTAAATTTATGGTCGATGGAATTATTTCAATTAACAAACCTGTTAAAACTTCTTCTTTTAGAGTAGTGTCAAAAATAAAGAGATTTTTGAAAGCAAACAAAGTTGGGCATGGAGGTACTTTAGACCCATTAGCCAAAGGAGTTTTGCTGATTTTTGTTGGACGAGCTACCAAGTTTTCAAAATATGCTTTGGATTGCTCAAAAGAGTATTTATGTAAAATTACTTTTGGCCATTCTATGAATACTTTTGATCTAGAGGGTGAAATTTCTGGAGAGAAAAAAGTACCAGATTTGAACCCTGATTTAATAAATTACCATCTTTCACAATACATAGGTGAAATAGAACAAACTCCTCCAATACATAGTGCTATTAAGATAAAAGGAAAACCTGCCTATCATTATGCTAGAAAAAATATTGATATTACTATGAGTCCAAGGAAGGTTAGTATTTATGATATTTCTCTAATAGAATGGAATGGACTAGACTTGATTTTGAAAATATCTACTAGCAAGGGATTTTATGTCAGATCTTTTGCAGATGAAATAGGTAAAGTATTTGGTTCTTTGTCTTATTTGAGCGGATTAAGTCGAACAAGAGTTGGGAATTTTAACCAATCTGAATCAATTGATCTTGATTATTTGATTAATATTGATTTGAATGAAACAGATTTAAATAATATTATTCTATCTCCTGATAAATTGTTGCAACATTTTGGCGCTATTCAAATTAGTGCTGATTTAATTGACAAATTTGTAGAGAAGAAACCTTTTTGTGTTAAGAATTTAAAAAAATATTCCAATTATCGAGTGTATGATAAAAAAAATAATTTTTTAGGAACTGCTAGTTTTGGCAATTCAAATAATACTTTAATTAGAAATGAATTATATAAAATAGATAACTCACTCTAAGATAAGCAATTTTTTCATTGACTTATTTCACACTAGAGCTATAAAATTGTTCTTCGGGTGAAAATATGAATAATTATGCAATAGTAAAATTTAAATCAAAACAATATCGAGTTACAGTAGGTGATGTAATAGATGTGGACAAGATAAACACTGATGTTGGAGATTTTGTTAAAATTGAAGATGTTATGTTTTTATTTGATGACGGAGATACTAAAATAGGAACTCCTGTTTTGCCTGACAGTTATGTATCTGGGAAAGTTTTGAATCATTATCAGACTCCTAAGAAAATTTCTGGTAAATATAAAAATAAAACTAGAAACAGAAAAAGATTTGGACATAGAAAATCTCTTACTTCTTTACAAATAGTTGAGATTTCTGATTTGAAGCCTAAAGCAAAAGCAGCTACTGCAAAGCCTAAAGCAAAAGCAGCTACTGCAAAGCCTAAAGCAAAAGCAGCTACTGCAAAGCCTAAAGCAAAAGCAGCTACTGCAAAGCCTAAAGCAAAAAAATAATAATTAAATAACCAGGAGAAATAAATATGGCTCATAAAAAAGGTGGAGGAAGTACCAAGAACACCCCCAATAGAGGTAATTCTAAGCGATTAGGTGTAAAAGTTTATGATAGTGAATTTGTTACTGCTGGCTCAATTTTAGTAAGACAAAGAGGTTCCAAAATTGCTCCTGGAATTAGCGTAGGAATCGGCAAAGATCATACATTGTTTTCATTAATTGATGGCTATGTAAAATATGAAAATTTAACTAAAGACAAGAAAAAAGCAAGCGTCTATCCGGCATAGGAATATAAAAATGAAACAAGATATACATCCAAAATATTTTTCTGAATCCAAAGTTGTGTGCTCATGTGGTAAAACATATGTTACAGGATCTACAAAAGAAACGATGCGAATAGAATTATGTGGTGAGTGCCACCCTTTTTATACTGGAGAGCAAAAAATTGTTGATACCGAAGGTAGAGTGGAAAGATTAAAACGAAGGTATAATTTAAGTTAATCATATAAATTGAACTCAGAAACAAATCAATTAAGATTAGGCGGACAAGCATTACCTGAAGGGATATTAATAAAAGGACCTATTTTTACTGTAATTGCGTACAGAGAAGGAGATGATATTAATACCGTTTCCATCAAATGGGGATTCAAAGTTTTAAATGATTTAAAAAAAATTCCATTTTTAAGAGGATTGATTACAATTGCTGAAACAATTGGGCTATCAATGAAATCTATTTTTGTTATGGCCGAAGTAAGTGATGACGATATTAATACAGATTCAATTTATTTTAAAATCTTAATAGGATTTATGTTTGTTTTAGTAATGGTATTTACAATAGGTTTAGTTGTGTTTTTACCAAAATTTTCTTCTAAAGCAATATTAAATTTCGCGAACCTGAATTCAGTATTCGGAACTTGGATAGAGTTATCAATCAGATTTTTATTGTTTTTCACATATATATATATGTATAGATTTTTTAGTATTGGTCAAAATATGTTTAAATATCATGCTGCTGAGCATATGGCTATTCATACCTATGAAAACAAACATGATTTAACCATTAATAATATTAAGAAATTCAATAAGGAACACCCAAGGTGTGGAACTGCTTTTTTAGCATTTGTATTTATTTATGCAAATATAATTTTTCATACTTTGGTTATTGATGTGAATTTTTTGTTTTTAATAAGATTATCTTTATCATTATTTGTAATATCTCTTACTTACGAAACATTACTTCTTGGTTGGAAATCAAATAATCTCATTATCGGTAAAATTATTAACTTACCCGGATACTTGTTGCAAAAAATTACTACTATCAAACCCAAGGATAGTGATATAGAGCTAGCTATAGTTGCAACAAAAAAATGTATCGAATTACATAAATAGTCTTTTAATTGTAATGACGATAGTTATATAGCTTATATTTTTGGTTGATATGTATTTCCGAATCTTTTTTTTAATTTACTTAATATTTTATCCTTAGAGTGGTCATTATCAGACAAAATCGATATCCATGTACTATTGTTTAAATTATTTTCAAGTAATTTTACTTTGCTTTTGTAAAGATCCCAATCTGATATGAAAATCCCGTCTATTTTATCTTTTGTTAAAATTTTATTACCAGATAAATTATCTAATTCTACATTCCCCAAATTAATTTTTTTCAGGATTGTTTTTGTTTTATCTATATTTTTTTTGTCAGATTCAAATACAATAACCTTTCCATCGAATACAAATTTTCCAAATAAAACAGGAAATAATCCTTCTTCTGCTCCGATACATAAAATATTTTGATATGGCATTATTGGTATAGTTGCCAATATTTTGTGAGTATCTATACTATTTATAGATTCATTGCTTTCAATCATTATTTTACCTCTGTATTGAATAGATTTTAGTCTTCATTTTTAGGATTGTAATATTTACGTTCGTTTTCATTTTCAGGAATTCTAGCTAAATAGAATAACAGATCAGACAATCTGTTTATATATTTTATTATATTAGGATTTATTAATTTTTCATAATTATTCAAATTTGCTAACGCTCTTTCTGCAGATCTAGTTTCTACTCTTGCTAAATCAATTGCTGCCGATTGTATATTACTACCTGGGAAAATAAATTTAGGCTTTAGTTTGACTTGTTTGTCTACTTTATCAATTAAGCTTTCTAGTTTTGTAACAGATTTTTCATCTACAAAATTTATTCCCCAATTTGTTTTAGATATTTTGTGATGATCTTTGTTTGAAACAGAAACTTCAGTAGAAATAGCAAAAATATCATGCTGGATATCCAAGATTGAACTAGATATAAATTGGTTTTCAGTAATAGCACGAGACATTCCTAAATGCGAGTTTACAGAATCAAGCATCCCGTAAGCATCGCACCTAATGTCACTTTTTGACACTTTTTCCCCAAATAATAAGCTAGTGTTTCCTTCATCTCCTGATTTTGTGTATATTTTCAAAATTAATCCTTTATATTATTATTAATCTATAAAATTTAATGAAATCATAATTTATTTTACAGGAGATTCAAATGTCTGAACAGAAGGTTGTTAAATCAAAATGGTTGTTAGATATGGTTAGTGACAAACCAATTGAAGATGGAGCTGTTATTTTCCAAGATGGAACAATAAATTTGTCTGGTCATTACGAAAAGATTAAAGGTAAAATTCATCCTGATGCAAAAATATATGATTATAAAGATAAAATAATTATTCCTGGAATGGTAGATTGCCACACACATCACAACGGATTTGGAGATGGTAGAAGCGGGGACGATATAGGATTGATTCCAGACGATATTTTAACTATCCAATCAGCTAAAAATGCTAAAACAAGCCTTTATTCTGGAGTAACTACTATTCGAGAAAATGGTCCTAAGAATATGACAATGATGAGATTAAGAGATGCGGTCAACAGTGGATTAGCGATAGCTCCTAGAATGGTACTTTGTGGTCGCCCTATTTCAATTATTGGAGGACACATGGGATATTTTGGCGGAGAAGTAACTGGCGAGGATGAAAGCTTAGCATTAGCTAGGCAGCTAATTAAAGAAGGAGTTGATTATTTTAAAATTACTGCCACAGGTGGTTCTACAGCCACTTCATTTCCATTGAGGCCAAGTTTTTCAAAGAGTGAATTATTCGCTGTTACAAACGAAGCTAAAAACTATGATATGTTAACTGCAACCCATTGTCTTTCGGCAGAAGGTACTGATTATTCTTTAGATGCAGGTGTAGATATGATTATTCATTGTAATTTTGATCAAGCCAATGGAGAATCAATATTCGATCCTAAATTAGCAGATAAAATAATAGAAAAAGGAGCGTATGTTAATCCTACAATTCATGTTGGAAGATCTAGGTTGTGGAGCTTGATGGAAGGGAATGACCCTGCCTTAGGAGGTTTTGAAAATAAGAGAATGGGTTCTGTGAGTATTAATAAGGATAGAAAAAATATTCTTGATGCCAGATTAGATATGGCTAAATTAGGATTGGAAACAAAATTAGACCATTGTAGAAAAATGATTGACATGGGAGTTAAAGTTATAACTGGCTCAGATTCTTCCTGGGGAGATTATCCACTTGGCAATACTGTTCATGAAACTGAATTATTAGTTGAGGCAGGATATTCTAATTTGGAAGGATTGAAATCCGTTACAATTAATGCTGCAAAAGCTCTAGGTTTAGACGACGAGGTTGGAAGCCTTGAAAGTGGAAAATCTGCAGATATTGCAATATTAGATAAAAACCCATTAGATGATATAAAAAACTTAAATTCTGTAAGTGAAGTTTTTTTTATGGGGAACTGCATTAACAGAGGATCTGAAGAATCTAATAATTCTTATATTCAAAAATCACCTAAGGTGTAAAGGAGTAAGTATGGATAACAAAGAAAGCAATATGCTTGTAATTCAAGTTGGAGAACTAATTGATGGGATTTCAAATGATACGAAAAAAAACATAAGTATTATTATTAATGGTAATTCTATTGTTGATATTAAACCAACAGGAGAATTGGCTATTCCAACTGGCTTAGACTATAAATTGATTGATTATTCAGATAAAACTATTTTACCTGGTTTGATAGATTCGCATGTTCACTTAACAGGGATAGGTGACGGAAGGTCAGGAGATCAATTAGCACAGTTACCTGACGAAGTTTTATCTATAAATATGGCAAATAATGCAAAAAAACATCTTCATTCTGGCGTAACTACAGTTCGTGATTGTGGTGCGAAGAATGATACCGCTTTTCATTTAAGAACTGCAGCTCAGATGGGTATTATAGAATCACCCAGACTAGTTTTAAGTGGCCGACCTTTAGCTATTATAGGTGGACATTTGAGTTACTTTGGAGAACAAATAACAGGAACAAACGAGTGTCGTGCAGCTGTTAGATATTTAATTAAACAAGGAGCAGATTTTATAAAAGTCACTGCTTCAGGAGGGAGTACTAATACATCTTTCCCATTAAAACCAAGCTTTTCCCAAGAAGAATTAAATGTGATTGTTGAAGAAGCGCACAAATTTGGAAAACATGTAGCCGCTCACTGTCATAACTCTGAATCAATGGTCAGGTCGTTAAAAGCAGGAGTAGATACAATCATTCATGGTGTATTCAAGGAATCTGATGGTACTAATAAATACAGAGAGGATGTTGTTGAATTAATGTTAAAAAATAATACTTTTGTAAATCCAACATTGGCACCAGGAATGATGAGAGTAAAAATTATGGAGAACAAAAAAAATGAAGGTAATTTTTCTGAATCTGATCAAGAAGATATGGACAAAGTGCTATTTGAGCATGAATACCGAATGGAATGTTTCAATAAAATGTATGAAGCAGGGATTTCTATGTCAGCAGGATCAGATTCTGCGTGGGGTGCTTATGAAATGGGGAATTTCTTTTTAGATATTGAAGGTCATGTCGCAGGAGGGCAAAGCCCAATGGAGGCAATAAAATCTGCTACAAGTGTAGCTTCACAATCATGCTGGATTGACGATTCAATAGGATCTATTGAAATTGGCAAGCTTGCAGATATGATTGTATTAGATGAAAGCCCTGTTAACCAGATAGAAAATTTAAGAACTATTTCAGAAGTTATTAAAGATGGAGAATTTGTAGACAGAAATAATTTGTTATAACCCGCAAAAGAATTCGTAATCAATTAATTCTTTTACTGCAGGATTGTTGCCACATAATACACAATCAGGATTTTTTTTGTATGTAATTGTTTTAAATTCCATGTTTAAGGCATCAACTAATAAGAGTTTGTTAGATAAAGTTTCTCCAATATTCAGTATTAGTTTAACTGTTTCAGTAGCCTGTATACTACCGACTATTCCAGGAAGCATTCCAAGAACACCAGCTTCAGCGCAGCTAGGGACTTCGCCAGGTTTGGGAGGAGTAGGGAAAAAGGCATCTGTAGCAACCGTTTTTTAGGAATGTATGTACTCAATTGACCATCAAATAATAGTATGCTTCCGTCAACTAAGGGCTTGCTTGGTAAGAAAAGCTGCATCGTTGGCTAAATATCTTGCCGGGAAATTGTCTGCGCCATTGACAATGATGTCGTAATTTGAAAATATTTCTAGAGCATTATTCGAAGAGAGAGGCTCATCGAAAGTTTCAATAACCAAGTCGCTGTTATAAGCAATCAAGGAATTTTTTGCTGATTCTGTTTTTTTAATACCAATATCTTTTTCAGTGTGAAGTATTTGCCTTTGGAGGTTTGAAATTTCTACTGTATCCATGTCGATTATCCCAATCTTTCCTATGCCAGCAAGTGCTAAGGTAAATACTTACAGGGGATCCTAGCCCACCTGCTCCAATAATGAGGACTTTAGAGTTCAGCAATCTTCTTTGCCCAATGCTGCCAATTTGAGGCATAACAATGTGTCGGCTATATTTTTGAATTTGTTTTGGTGTTAATTTATAATTTAAATTATTATTTTCGTTATTTGATTTCATAATTCTTTTGATTAGTAGAAAATTTACTCTTATTATACTTATTATGGCAACTGTTTTAGTATTGTCAATTTTATCCTCTGTCTGTTCAAAAAGAAGATAAAGAAATACTAATATTTGCTGCTGTGAGTTTATCAGAACCTCTAGAGGAAATTAAAGATGTATTCTATGAGGAAAATAACATTTCACTAATATTAAATTTCGGAGGATCTCAAACTCTTGCATCGCAAATAAGTACAGAGGAGCAGGTCCTGAGATATTTCTCCCTGCAGGGATGTCCCCTTATAATTTTATAAATGATAGAGACATAAAAGTTGTAGATTACTATGTTTTACTTTCTAATAAATTAGTGTTTGCTAGTGGAAAGATAGGATAGATAATTGGGATGCAGAAAAATATAAAAGAATTGGTGGTACGTCCGAGAATATAAATAGAATTTCAATAGCAGATCCAGAATTAGCTCCAGCCGGAGAATATACTATGCAAGCTTTAAAAAATATGGGTAGTGATTATCAGATATTGAGAAAAAAATTGTAAAGACAAAAAACGTACGAGATGCGGTTAATCATATGAGATTGGGACTTATCAGATGGAGTGTTTGCTTACAATACTGATTTTAATAATTATGAGGGTAATTATAACAAAAAAAACATCTCAGAAAACTTATATAATGAAATTCAATACCCAATTGTAGTTTTAGAAAATTCATACGAAGTTAAAGAATTCTTGAATTTTGCTAAAAGAATGAAAAGATTCAAAATATTTTTACAAAATATGGCTTTAGTAACCCTTAATTTTTAATTCATGGTAACCCAATCTCTTGATATTAACATTAGAAATAGCATTAATTGCTACTTTGATTAATATACCACTATCATTTTTGTCTTCGATCAGTGGTAATAACGAGATCGAAAGCACAAATCATTAAAATTTGTTACTGATATAATGATTTCACTACCCTTGGTTTTGCCCCCAGTTGTCTTGGGATACTTTCTATTAATAACTTTCAGTCCTGCCGGGTTTGTTGGTCAAATATTGAGAAGGAATGGGAATAGAGATAGTATTTACAAAATTTGCTGCCATATTAGCTTGCGCACTAGTTTCATTTCCACTTATGGCAAGATCATTTATAATAGCTTTAGAGTCAGTCGATAGAGATCTGGAGAAAAGTAGCGAGGTCACTAGGATCTAGTAACATCAAGATGTTTTTTACAATAACCTTGAGAGAAAGCTTTCTTTGGAATCTCAGGAGGCATACTGTTAGGTTTTGCAAGGGCACTTAGGAGAATTTGGAGCTACAATTATCTTTGCCGGGAATATTGAGGGAGTCTCACGCACGATTCCTTTGGCTATATTCCAATCAATTCAAACAGGCGATGATCAAAATTTAAGCATACTTGATACTATGCTCAGTAGTGCTGGGTATATTTTCTGTAGTAGTTAATAACATACTGGTTTATCAGATCAAAAAAGACATAGATGGAGCTTAATGGATATCAAATTTGAGAAAACTTACAATAATTTTGTATTAAATTGTAACTTTGCTGCTGGATGAAAAAATTAATGGAATATTTGGCCCTTCCGGATCGGGTAAATCTACTTTGTTGAATTGTATTGCAGGATTTACAAACCCTGACTCAGGTAATATATCTTTGATGCAAGGCGAAGACATTCTATGATTCGAAAAAGAAAATTTTACTGCCTCCAGAAAAGCGCAATATTGGTTATGTCACACAGAAACCTAATTTGTTTCCTTCAATGAATATCAGTGAAAACATACATTACGGATACAAAGAGCTGGGAACAAAATAAACATTGAGAGATATCATTGACATGATGAATATCAGTGATTTGTTGCCAAAATTCCCAAACCAGATTTCAGGAGGCCAGGCACAAAAAGTCAGCATTGCTAGGGCTTTAGCTAGAAACCCTAATGTACTTTTAATGGATGAACCATTGTCTGAATTAGATTTGAATTCTAAACTTATGATTTTGAATTACTTAAAAAAAATTAATGCAGAATATAAAATTCCAATAATTTATGTGTCTCATGATGTTTCAGAAATGGCAGCTATTTGTGACAATGTATTTATAATAAAAAATGGGAGTATTGCCAAAAAAATTTCATCTTCTGAGTTGTCACTTGAAAGTCACGGTGATTCGGATTTTCAAAATATATATTTGACAAAAGCCAACTCTTCTAAAATCACTAGAAATTAACACTGTGCCAATTCAAGTTAGTAGATGAATGCTGAGTAAGCGGAAATGTTGCGATAATGATTCCTTCGTCTTCAGTTGCTATTTCCAATACGACAAAGCCTGATGCCTCTATTGCTGACAACATTATCGTAAAGGTGAGTTTGAGTGATTATGTCGATTTGAAATCAAAAATCAGACTTAGTTTGCAATGTGGGATTTGAAATCATAGGTGACATTTCAAAAACATCATTTGATAATTTCAAACTTGAAATTGAACGACCAAATATATGTTATATTTAAATCTATAAGTGTAAAAACATCTACAAAATAATAACGAGGATCAAATTGGAATTTAGTGCACGAAACTTGAAAATATCGTTAAAAAGAACCTCTCCATTCTTAACTGTTGGACTAGATCCTGACAAATCTAGAATGCCAATTGAAGATTTGTTTGAATTTAATAAAAGAATCATTGACAGTACTATAGATCTTGTATGTGCTTACAAGCCAAATTTCGCTTTTTATGAAAGTGAGGGATTGAGAAGGTATTAAATGTCTCTTATACGATACAGTTGATTATATAAAGTCTAAAAATTCAGATGTCATAACTATAGCTGACGCAAAACGAGGTGATATAGGGAATACAAGCAAGCAATATGCATATTCAATTTTTGAAAATATGGGCTTTGATGCAGTTACTGTTAATCCATACGGCGGAGAAGAATCACTTGAGCCATTTTTTGAATATAGAGAAAAAGGGATATTTGTATGGTGCCGTTCATCAAACCCACTTTCAGATGAGTTGCAAAAATTAAAATTGGACTGCGTCATATGGAGGTCGAGTATTTTTATGAATACTTAGCTATCATGTTAAATCGTTGGCATTCCACAAATAGATAACGTCGGACTGGTTGCAGGGGCAACAAATATTGACGATATAAAAAGATTGAAAAAGATTTGCGGGGAATTAACTTATTTAATTCCAGGAATAGGAAGCCAGGGAGGAGACATTGGCGAAGTCATCAGTTCCTTAGGAAAGATAAATTTGTCATTGAAATCAAAAAATATACCTTATGTAATTAACTCTTCAAGATCAATAATATACGCATCAGGTGGCAAAGATTTTGAGTGACGCTGCTCGTGAAGCGGCAATTAAGCTTTAATGATAAAATCAAAAAATCTGGTATTTGTTGATAAGTAAAATAATTATAAAATCAACAGATTTTATAACCTGATTTGTTTAGTAATAAAAATTCGTGCGAGATGGTTCCTTGTTCATATTAAAAAAATGAAATATACTGATAGAATAATTTACTAATTTAATGTTGGGTATTTTAATGTTCGAAATGGTAATAGACAGTATTAGAGTTAGTCTAATGAATTACCAAAGAGTAGTTATTCTTAAGGAGAAGCATTCAAAAAGATATCTTCCAATGTGGATCGGGACTAACGAAGCAGAGGCAATTGCTCTTAAACTAGAAGATGTATCTGTACCACGTCCCTATGACTCATGATCTTTTATGCAATTCATTTCGAATCTCTTGGAGCCAAATTAGACCATGTGGTAGTCTGGGATGTTAATCATGAAGATACATTTATGGCTAAGATAGTGATAGACTTCAAAGGAGATTTGATAGAAATCGATTCTAGACCAAGTGATGCTCTATGGCATTAGCTGTAAGAACCGATGCTCCAATATATGCTGAAGACAAAGTGCTTAGACAAAGCAGGGCTTGAATTAGACAAGAATGATGAAGAGTTAAGCTCAACAGAAACCTATGCAGATACAAAAGATAAAAAATCATCCGAACAAAAAGAATTAAAATTGTCTGCTTTTGATGAATTTATGGAAGAATTAGATTTAGACGATTTTTAAAATTGTATTTGTTTGACCGTGTTAAATGGATATGATAGGATTTAAAAGTTTTGAGGAGAGCTAATTTGGGGTCTAGGAAGTTGGTTTTGGCTTTTCAATTGATTGGCATAGGGTGGTTTGTAGTTGTATGCATAGTAGGAGGGACAATGTTAGGAGTCTTGGATAGCGAGTTTTTTTTTCTTTCTCAAAAGCAGAAGTCTTTTTTTTGGTGGCTGGGGTTGCTTCTAGGCATATTTACTGCTGGGGTGGGGACATATAATTTAGTTAATTTGTTATTAAAATCTGATTAAATATAAATGAATAAAATTTTTTCATACTTATCTAAAATCATTTTAAATCCGTTTATTTTAGGATCGCTATTCATAGTGTCAATTTTAGGCGGAGGCTTAGGAACAGCCCTAGATTTGGGTTTTCTTAGCGCACCCTTTGCTTATATTTCTATACCTGCAGAAACGTTATATTACTTTAAGGCCAAAGGCTTTATATTTGATTTTTTGAATAGCGCCTCTAACTAACACTTTGCTTATGTCAATGTTTACTATTGTGGCATTGACAATCATATCCAGAAAAGCAACAAAAGATATGAAAATCATACCCAAAGGAATGCAAAACTTAATAGAATTTGCATTAGAAGCAATGTACAACACCTGTAAGAAAATAGCAGGGGATGAGAAAGGAAAAGTATTTTTTCCTCTGGTAATGACCATTTTTTTGTTTGTTGTTGTGTCAAACTGGATCGGGGTTTTGCCAGGGACTGGCACTATAGGAAGAGTTGAATCTGCTGAAGAATATTGCCACCATCAAGAAGAAAAAGATAACTTGGGTCATAATGTTAAATTCAATGTATATAAAACTAATGGAATACTTGCGTCCACAATGTTTGGATACGGGAAAACAGATTATTCGATAAAATCATCGGACACATCACTGTTTGCCGACTCACATGATACGGGCATTCTAAAGATTCAAAATCAGCAAGTGTAATATGCTCTCATCATTGGCTGGAGCATGAGTTTGCACATGCTAAAGAAATAAAGGCAAAAGAATTAGGAGTAAAGAATTTTGATGATCACTATAGAGTTGGAATTCTGGTTCCGTTTTTTAGGGGAACAAACTCTGACATGAATACAACATTAGCTTTAGCTCTTTGCGCTATGTTCTGTATACACTGGTGGGGATTTAAATATTTAGGATTAACAGGTCATGCGGGCAAATTTATCAATTTTAAAAATGGCCCAATAAATTTCTTTGTAGGAATTTTAGAATTAGTGGGAGAATTTGCCAAGATATTAAGTTTTACTTTTAGATTATTTGGGAATATATTCGCAGGAGAGGTATTATTATTTGCCATGGCATTTTTACTACCGCTGATCGGAATTATTCCTTTTATAGGCCTCGAGTTATTCGTAGGACTAATTCAAGGGCTTATATTTTCAATGCTAACCTTGGTTTTTGCTTCTATTTCAACAGTAGAGCATAATTCAGATGATCATTGACGAAAATTGTGATAAATTATTAATTAAAATCTAGTTCTTTATAAGGAGATTGATTATGGAAGGAGATATATTAAACATAGGTGCAGGTATTGCTATTGGCGTTGGTGCTATTGGACCTGCGATTGGAATTGGCATGCTTGGAGCAAAAGCAATGGAAGCTATAGGAAGAAATCCTGAAGCTGCAGGCCAAATTCAAACAAATATGATTTTAGCTATTGCGTTCGCCGAAGCTATTGCTATTTATGCTTTGGTTGTTGCCATACTTATCAAATTTGTTTGATTCTTTTTTACATTAATAAAAATTTAGGAGTTTTTTATGGATGCATTAGGCATTAATTGGCCTGGCCTCTTAACTCAGGTAATTAGTTTTCTTATTCTTTTTATTTTGTTAAAGAAGTTTTTGTACGCTCCAGTGGTCAAAATGTTAGAAGATAGATCTGAAAAGATTAAATCAAGCTTGGAGACTGCTGAAAGGGTTAAACAGGAAGCTGAAAAAACTACAGAAGTAAATGAATCATTGATGATTAAAGCTAGAGAAGAATCTCAAATGTTAATCTCAGAGGCAAGAGATCAAGCCAAAAAGATCAAAGAATCTGAAATGGAAAAAAGTAAAGAGCAAATTGATACTGAAAGGAAAAGAGCTCTTGATGAAATAAAATCGGAGCAAGAAAAGATTATCAACAACATAAGATCAGAGTTTTCGGGACTTGCTATATCTGCCGCTGAAAAAATAGTCGAAAGAGAAGTGACGGAGAAAAATCATGATCAAATTATTTCTTCATTCCTTGAAAAAGCAAAAAATATTAAAAGTTAAGGTGTAATAGATTAATGGCAAAAGATTCAAAAACAGCAAAAAGATATGCTAGAGCAATATTTGAATTAGCTTTAGATGAAAACAATTTTGATGATTGGTTAAATAAACTAAACTTGATTTGCGAATCTGCAAAGAATAGTGAATTTAAAATGATTTTAGATTCTTCTAAGATTACAGTTGAAACTAAATTTAAATTAATCGATCAAGTTTTTGGTAGTTCTTTTGACAAATTACAGCTCAATTTTGTGAAATTACTTTCTAAAAATCAATCCTTTTTGTTAATTGATGAAATTTCTAACCAATTTGAAAATGAATATGAAAAACAAAATAATAAAGTACGTGTTTTACTTTCATCTCCTTATAAAATTGATGATAACTTAAAGAATAAAATTACTGAAGTAGCTAAAACTATTTCTGGATCTGATCCTCAAATAGAAGAAAAAATAGACAAATCACTGATTGGTGGAATTGTAATTAAAATTGGTGATTCAGTTATAGATGGCAGTTTAAAAAACAAATTGAAACAACTTAAAAGAGAACTAGTTTAACTAACGGAGGGTAGTTATGGCAAACGAAGATATAGCTTCAATAATAAAGCAACAAATCAAACAATTTGGTGACGATTTAAAGGTCGAAGAGACCGGCACAGTAACTGAAGCAGGAGACGGCGTAGCTAGAGTACAAGGACTGTCTAATGTTAAAGCCAATGAAATTGTTCAATTTGAAAATGATGTTTTCGGATTAGCCTTGAATTTGGAAGAAGATACTGTAGGTGTCGTTATCCTCGGAGATTATCTTGGGATTAAAGAAGGAGACGAGGTAAAGAGTACTGGTCGAATAGTTGAAGTTCCTGTTGCTCCTGAAATGATAGGTAGAGTTTTAAATCCATTGGGACAACCAGTTGATGGAAAAGGAAATATAAAATCTTCTGAAACTATTGAGGTTGAAAAAATAGCTCCTGGTGTTGTTGAGCGTGAATCAGTTAATCAACCTGTTCAATTTGGAGTAAAAGTTGTAGATGGGCTTGTTCCAATTGGAAGAGGACAAAGAGAATTAGTTATTGGTGATAGAGGGACCGGTAAAACGGCCGTTTGTATTGATGCAATAATTAACCAGAAAGGTGGAGATTTGATATGTATTTATGTATCTATTGGTCAGAAGGCATCTAAAGTTGCAAACATAGTAAATCAATTAGAAGTTAATGGAGCTATGGATCACACTATTGTGGTTACAGCCAATGCTTCAGAATCTGCTGCTCTCCAATATTTAGCTCCTTATTCAGGTTGTGCCATAGGTGAATATTTCATGTCACAAGGTAAAGATGTGTTAATTGTTTATGATGATCTTACTAAACATGCATGGGCATATAGGCAAATGTCATTATTATTAAGAAGACCTCCAGGAAGAGAAGCTTATCCTGGTGACGTTTTTTACTTACATTCAAGATTGCTAGAAAGAGCTGTTAACCTCTCACCAGATTATGGAGGAGCTTCTATGACTGCGCTTCCTGTGATAGAAACTCAAGCAGGTGATGTTTCAGCATATATTCCTACAAATGTTATTTCGATTACTGATGGACAGATATACTTAGAACCTGATTTGTTTAACTCTGGAATAAGACCAGCTGTTAATTTAGGACTTTCAGTTACAAGAGTTGGTAGTTCTGCTCAAACAAAAGCAATGAAATCTGTAGCTGCAAGTTTAAAAATTGAAATGGCTCAATTTCGAGAACTAGAAAGTTTTGCCCAATTTGGATCATCTGACTTAGATGATTCTACAAAGAAACAATTAGACAGAGGACAAAGAATTTTAGAGTTATTAAAACAAAACGAAGCTTCTCCGGTATCAATGGAGCAACAAGTTTGTTTATTTTACATGGTTAACGAAGGAATATTTGATGATATTCCACTAGATAAAGTTAAAGAATTTGAACTAAGTTGGTATGATTATTCCGAGTCAAATTTGAGTAAAGTATTAGACTCTATAAAATCTTCTGGAGAATTGTCTGACGAAGATAAGAAAACAGTTAATGAAGTTAGTTTGAAATACAAAAAATCTATGGGTTACTAATAATATATGGCGAGCACTAAAGAATTAAGAACAAGAATTAAATCTATTTCCAACACTGCTAAGGTAACTGGAGCTATGCAGATGATTGCTGCTTCTAAATTACGAAAAGCACAAAACTCCGCCGAAGATTTTAATTTATTTTCTGCTGGATATGATCAAATTAAAAACAGTGTTATGGGATCTGTTGATTTTGATTTACTTTCAGAAATCAGTCCATTGTTTAATGGTGGAGAAACCAATTCAGAACAGAAAACATTATATGTTGTGATTTCTTCAAATCGGGGATTGGCGGGACCGTTATTTGGAAATTTGGTAAAAGTTCTTGAAACTCATAAAACAAGTGAAGATTCAGCCACATTTATTACAATCGGTAAAAAAATTGAAAAATATTTAGTATCTAGGAATAAAAACTTAATAAAATCATATGAAATTAAAGATGAATTTGATTCTGATGAAATAAATAATTTGTCAGAATTGGTTATTAACGAATTTATAGGAAATAAATATTCTTCAGTAAAATTAATTTATACACATTTTAATAGTGTTGCAAAGCAAACTGCACAAGTTGTTGATTTACTTCCTTTTACTGAAGATTTAACTGAATCCAATAACGAACAAATAGGAAGTCATATATTTGAACCTGATCAAATTGATTTGGTCTTAGATTTTGCGCCTAAATTCGTGTTAACTATAATTTATGGAGCTATTTTAGACTCACTTGCAAGCGAACATGCGGCAAGAATGGTTGCAATGCAAAATGCTACAGATAATGCTTTAGAGATTGTTGACGATTTGACTTTAGATTTGAATAAAGCGAGACAGGAGACTATAACATCAGAATTATTAGATTTGGTTGGCGGAATGTCAGCTATTGAAGAAAATTAAATATTAAAATTATAAAAATAGGAGTTTAACATGTCAAAAGGAAGTATAGTTCAGGTAATAGGGACTGTTGTGGATGTAGAATTTCCACCAGATAAATTACCTAATATTTACAATGCACTAGAAACAGATTTAGATGGCGAAAAACTAGTTTTAGAAGTTGAACAACTTGTTGGAAATAATTGGGCTAGATGCCTGGCTTTAGGATCTACAGATGGATTGGCAAGAGGACAAGAAGTTTTTGATACTGGAGCTGCAGTACAAGTTCCTGTTGGAGACCCTTCCTTAGGCAGGTTATTCAATGTAAAAGGTGAACCTATAGATGACGGTGATCCTATACCTGCGAATGCGGAGAGATGGCCAATTCATAGACCTGCTCCCTCATTTGACCAACAGAGAAGCACAACTGAAATATTGGAAACAGGTATTAAAGTTATTGACCTTATGACACCTTTTGCTAAAGGTGGAAAAGTTGGAGCATACGGTGGTGCGGGAGTTGGGAAAACTGTTATTATTACTGAGTTAATTCGAAATATTGCTCAGGAACATTCAGGTGTATCTGTTTTTGCAGGTGTGGGAGAAAGATCAAGAGAAGGTAATGATCTATGGAATGAAATGAAAGAATATGGCGTTTTAGACTCAACTGCATTGGTTTTTGGTCAAATGAATGAACCTCCTGGAACAAGAGCAAGAATAGCTCTAACAGGGTTAACCATGGCCGAATATTTTAGAGATGTGCGAAAACAAGACGTACTTTTATTTGTTGATAATGTATATAGATATATACTTGCGGGAATGGAAGTATCAGCTTTATTAGGCAGAATGCCTTCTGCTGTCGGATATCAGCCTACATTAAGTACTGAAATTGGAGATTTAGAAGAAAGAATCACATCTACAAATGATGGATCTATTACTTCTTTCCAAGCCGTGTATGTACCGGCTGATGATTACACAGACCCCGGGATTGTTACTACTTTTGGACATTTAGATGCTAATGTTGCTTTAGAACGATCATTAGCTGAGCAAGCTTTATTCCCTGCTGTTGACCCACTAGCATCAAACTCAAGAATATTGGAACCTGCTGTAGTAGGCGAAGATCATTATAGAGCTGCCCAAGGGGTTAAACAGATATTACAGAGATATAAAGATTTACAAGACGTGATAGCTATTTTAGGTATTGAAGAATTATCTGAAGAAGATCAAGTCATCGTTTCACGTGCAAGAAAAATACAGAGATTTTTAACTCAACCATTTTTCGTAGGAGAAGTATTTACAGGAATACCCGGGAAATACGTACCGCTAGCAGAAAATGTTAGAGGATTTCTTGAAATACTAGACGGCAAACATGATGAACTACCAGAGCAGGCTTTTTATATGCAAGGAACAATTGACGAAGTTGTTGAGAATTCTAAGAAAAAATAGGTAACCAAATGGCATTTGAAATTAAAATTGTTTCAAAAAACGGATTAGAATTTGAGAGTGAAGTGGATTCAGTAACTTTACCAGCAAAAGATGGCTATATAACTATCTTAAAAAATCATGCTAGTCTTATAACGTCTTTGAATCATGGAACTATAACAGCTAGATTTTCAGGGTCTAAGGAAAAAAATATAGATATACAAGGTGGCTTTTCTGAAATCAGTGAAAATAAGTTAACAGTTTTAATTAATTAACTTATTTATCCAAATAATATGACATGGATTGGAGAGATAGTACAGGGTCTATGTTCATGCATGAAACATTTTTCGGTATGATTGGCTTCATTGGCGCATAATTTAAAATACCTTTTATACCACATTGTACTAGTCTGTCTATTACTCCTTGAGCATCTGGAGAAGGGACTGTTACTATACCTATTTTAATATCCATAGCTTTTATATGTTGATTCATATCTGATATGGATTTTACTTCTATATTATTTATATTTTTGGATTTTGGAATTGCTATATCAAAAGCTACTTTTATTAGGTATCCTTCATCTTTGAATCCCTGGTAATTTATTACAGCCTCACCTAGTTTTCCCACGCCAACCACACATGAATTCCAAGATTTATTAAGATTTAAAATTTCCCTTAATTCTTCTAATAGATAGTCTATATTGTATCCCTTTCCTTGCTTACCAAATTTCCCAAAATGACTAAAATCTTTTCTTATTTGCGCAGGGGTGGTTTGTAACAAATTACCTAAATGCTCAGAACTTATTGTTGTTTGATTTAATGCTTTCAATTCATTTAGTGTTCTTATGTAGAGAGGCAATCTATTTATTACTATGTCTGGGATGTCTTGTTCGGTGTTATTCATAATTATAATAATATAAAAATTTTTGTTATATTAACATAGCTAAAATCATTAATATATCAATTATGCTATCATAAAAATATTAAAATTTTGGTAGAATTGTATTATTGAAGCCTTTCAAAATAATGTACGAGGATAAAAATGGATGAAGTTAAAATTCATAGAGGATTAAAAGAAGTATATTTAGATAGAACTAAATCAAGTTATGTTGACGGTAAAAACGGGAAATTATACTATCGCGGATTTAATATTAACGAATTGGCAAATAATTCTAGTTTTGAAGAAGTAAGTTATTTATTAATATATGGCAAATTACCTAACAAATCTGAACTATCTCAAATTACTATGCTGATGGCTGACAAAAGAGAGATTCGTTCAGAAACAATTGATTTGATTGACTCAATTAAGCATTTACACCCTATGGATGTGTTAAGAACCACTATATCTGCATTGGCAGCATTTGATGAAACATTAGAAGATGAAAGCTTAGAATCAAATATTCAAAGAGGATTGTCTGTTACTGCAAAAGCACCAACTATTGTTGCTGCTCATGTTAGATTGAGAAACGGCGAAAAATATATTCCGCCAAATAAAAATCTTGCTCATTCTGCTAATTTTCTTTATATGTTGTTTGGCAAAAAACCAGACGATTTGGATGCTAAGCTAATTGATAAAGATTTGATTTTACACGCCGAGCACGGATTGAATGCGTCATCTTTTACTGCAAGAGTTGTAGCTTCAACACAATCAGATATGTATTCAGCTCTAACAGCAGGAGTTGCGGCTCTTAAAGGACCTGCACACGGAGGTGCAGCAGAAGGGGTGATGAAACAAGCTCAAGATATTGGAGATGAGAGTAATACTGTCGATTATGTTAAAGATTTGCTTTCAAATGGGGGCAGAATAATGGGTTTTGGTCACAGAGTTTACAAAACTGCTGATCCAAGGGCTTTGATTTTAAAGAAAGATGCTAAGAATTTGAGCAAAAGAAAAGGTAACCCAAAATGGTTTTCAATTCTTCAATCTTTAGCAGAATGCATGAAGCCCTACGAAAAAAAAGGAATATGCGAGAATGTTGATTTTTGGACTGGAGCCATATATAACTTGCTAGAAATACCAGACGATATATTTGTTTCTATTTTTGCTTTGGCTAGAATTCCAGGATGGACAGCCCAGGTTACCGAACAATTGGATAATAATATATTAATCCGCCCTTTGTTAGAATATGTTGGAGAACTGGATATACCGTATACTAATATTGACGAAAGATGATTAACATCTTTATTTGATTTTTGTATGACCGATATTTTTACAAATAAATTTAGTTATAATAATTTGTATTCATACGATAGATTTATGGAATATAAATTGTATGATTCTAAAAAAGGTTATTATTCTAAATCTAATCAGTCTTTATGGGAATCCGATTATTACACCTCTCCTATGATTCACTCTAGTTTTGCTTATATGTTAGCAAGATATATTTATTCCTCCTGGATTTCTATGGGAGAGCCTAAAAATTTTCATTTGATTGAATTAGGAGGAGGAGGATTATATTTAATAAAAGAAATAATTAACTCATTGTCAATTATTGCAAATGATTTTTTAAAACAATGTAATATTTTAATAATTGATAAAAATTTTCAGAATATATTAAATATTGACTACGAATTAAATTTAGTTATATCTGATACTTTTTGTGTTAAAAATATAAGTGGATTTGTTATATCCAATGAACTCTTTGATGCATTTCCTTTTAAAAGACTAACATATAAAAACAATAAATATCATGAAATTTTATTTAAAATCAATGATGGAATTAACGAAGAATTAAATGAAATTGACTATGATCCTTTTTATTCATTTAATGATCAAAATTATATGATAGAAAATAAAATATACACATATTCTCCTTTATATAAAAATATGATAGAAGACATATGGAATGGATTGTCATCAGGAGTAATCCTTTCATTTGATTATGGATATACTACAAAGCAATTAAGTGATAATAAGCATATAAATACCGATTCTAGAATAATCAAGAATAGAAATTTGTCTTTTGATATATATCCCTATGAAAAAGCGGATATAAGTACATTCATTAATTTTGATTTGCTAAACCATTTTCATAATGAAGTAGGATTTACTAATTTGTTTTTAGGCAAGCAATCAGATTTTCTAATTCAATTAGGTATAAAAAAATATGCAGAAAACTACTTTAATTCTGATTTAGAGTTATCAGAAAAAGCAAAAAATTTAAGAATTATGCAAGATTTAATTGATGATGAAATTTTTGGTAATTATTTAGTACTTTCAGCTTCCAAGAATATCAAAAACCTAAGTCAAAAAAAAATAGTAGATAAAATAAATAATCTAGACATCACATTTTAGTCAGATATTTGCGTGTCTCTCCAGCTGAGTTTTGGATTCCTAGCAGCTTGTGCTTCATTTAACCTTTTATTTGGCGTGTTATGAGGGGCATTTAGTAGTAGTTCAGGTTCGGTTTCAGCTTCATTTACTATTTGTTTCATTACATCAATAAAATCGTCTAAGGTTTCTTTTGATTCAGTCTCAGTTGGTTCGACAAGAAGAGCTTCATCAACTATTAATGGAAAATACATTGTTGGAGGATGAATATTATAATCTATTAATCTTTTTGCGATGTCTAAAGCATTAACTCCAAATTTTTCTTTTATCGATTTTGCTGAAAAAACAACTTCGTGACTACAAATTCGATCATATGGTAAATCTAACGTGTCCTGAAGTTTTATTCTTAAATAATTTGCATTTATTACAGCATCTTCGCTAATGCTACTTATTCCTTCTTTTCCTAAAGTTCTAATGTAAGCATATGCTCTAACTAAAGCACCAAAATTACCATGAAATGCACCCATTTTACCAATTGATTTAGCAGGTTTAGTAAAATTAAATTCACTATTGTTTTTTGTTACAACAGGGTCTGGTAAAAATTCTACAAGTCTTTGGCTAACCATGACTGCACCAGCTCCAGGTCCACCACCGCCATGTGGCTGTGTGAATGTTTTATGCAAATTTGAATGAATAACATCAAATCCAATTTCTCCGGGTTTAACTTTTCCTAGTATTGCATTTAAATTTGCGCCGTCTCCATATATTAAGCCACCATTTTCATTAATTATTTTCACAATCTCTAATATATTTGTATCAAATAGTCCAATGGTACTTGGTTGTGTAAGCATTAGTCCCGCTGTTGTTTCGTCGACTACACTTTTTAAAGCGTCTAAGTCAGTATTTCCGTTTTCGTCTGTGGGAATACTGACAACTTCAAATCCAGCCATTACTGCAGATGCAGGATTTGTTCCATGTGCGCTATCTGGGATAATTACTTTTTTTCTTTTAAAATCTTCCTTGTTAATATGGTATGCTCTTATCATTAACATTCCTGCTAATTCTGCTTCAGCTCCAGCCATAGGAGCCAAAGATGTACCAGCCATCCCAGTTATTTCGGCTAATAAAATTTGAAGATGATGCATGAGCTCAAGGGCACCTTGTGTCGTTCCTGTATTTTGAAGAGGATGAATTTCATTGAACCCTGGTAGAGCGGCTATGTCATCATTTAATTTAGGGTTGTACTTCATAGTGCAACTCCCTAAGGGGTAAAAATTATGGTCAATCGAAAAATTCATTTGGCTAATAGAAGAAAAATACCTCACAATTTCATTTTCTGATACTTCTGGCATAGTTATTTCTTCTCGTAATTCATCTGAGTTTGGTAATTTTTGCTCCGGAATATCTAAGGATGGCCATGTCGTTCCTACTTTCCCTTTTATACTTTGGTCAAACAATAATTTTCTTTTACTTATTTTATTCATATTAATTTTTTATTTTATTTTTGATAATAGATTTATTAAGTTGTCAATTTCTTCTTTCGAATTCATTTCTGTAAATGAAATAAGCATGTGGTCTTGTGATTTGCTTGAGATATCATATCCTCCAATAATTTTATTTTCATGAAGATATGAATTTATTTCCTTAACAGGCTTAGGACATTTAACAGTAAATTCTTTATAAAAATTACTATTTACTATTTCATACCCTTCTAATTGAGATATTTTTTTTGCAGCATAGTGAGCTTTGTGATAGCAAAGCTCAGACAAATATTTTAATCCCATTTTACCTTGAAGTGCCATGTATACAGTAGACATTAATGCAATGAGCCCCACAGAAGTACATATATTAGAAGTTGCTCTATCCCTTTTTATATGCTGTTCTCTAGTTTGGAGTGTTAGTACGTATCCTTTCTCATTGTCTTTATCTACAGTTTGTCCAACAATTCTACCGGGAAGTTGTCTAAGGTATTTCTTTTTACAAGCAAACAAACCTGCGTATGGACCTCCATATGCTAAAGAAACACCAAATGGTTGGCCTTCAGCAACTACTATATCAGCTCCATAATTATTTGGTGTTTTATACATACTCAAAAACATTGGTTCAGTTATAACTATAAGCAAAGCATTATTGAGCTTTGAAATTTCTGATAATTTATCAAAATCTTCAATTTCTCCTGAGAAATTTGGTTGTTGGACAACGTAACATGATGGAGGGTCAATAGATTCCGTTAAGACAGTGTTTAAGTCTTTGTGTTCTATATTAATGCCAGAAGCTTGTGTAAGCGTTTTAATTACATCTGTGTACAGAGGTGAAACTCCGTCCACAATATTGACTGTAAAATTTTTATTTATTCTACAAGCCATAAGCACAGCCTCCGCAGCACTTGTGGCACCATCGTACATGCCTGCATTTGCCGCTTCCATTCCAGTAAGTTCGCATACCATACTTTGAAATTCAAAATGGGCTTGCAAGGTTCCTTGCGAAACTTCAGGTTGGTACGGTGTGTATGATGTCATAAACTCACTTCTAGATGTTATTTGCCTAACAACACTTGGGATGAAATGCCTGTAAGCTCCTGCGCCTAGAAAAGAACTGAAATCACCTGGAACAGAGTTTTTATTAGAAAGCTTGTTCATTTCTATTTTTAAGTCTAATTCTGATGTAGGAGAAGGTAAATCAAGATTAGGAAATCTGAGTTTTTCAGGAATATCTATGAATAATTCCTCATAAGAATCTACTCCTATTTCTTTTAACATTTCATTTTTAATTTCAGTAGTGTTAGGAGAATATGTTGACTGGTAGTTTTTATTCATAATGCTTATATGTTCCTAAGAATTTAAATTTAATTATATTAGTTCAATATTAAGAAATATTTAAGATTGTTTTTGATTAGTCGCTACTATTTACAAATTTTTCATAATCTTTAGAATTCAT
Source organism: Dehalococcoidia bacterium (assembly GCA_045564835.1). Classification (GTDB taxonomy): domain Bacteria; phylum Chloroflexota; class Dehalococcoidia; order Lucifugimonadales. The sequence continues at coordinate 35,635 of JBJLGN010000024.1, read as the reverse complement.
CAGTTTTTCTATTTCTGATGGATCAGATATTTTAACTTTTATTAACCAACCATTTTCGTATGGAGAATTATTTAGTAGTTCGGGCTCTGTTTCAAGCTTTTCATTTACTTCGATAATTTCGCCACTTATTGGTGTATAAATTTCAGAGGCTGCTTTAACGGACTCAACTTCACCAAAGGTTGTGAATTGTTGAATTTCTGTCCCTTGCTCTGGGAGTTCAATAAATACTATATCACCCAGGCTTTCTACTGCAAAATCAGTAATGCCCACAGTTGCAATCCCATTATTTTCAAGCAACCATTCGTGTTCTTCAGAATATTTTAAGTTATCAGGATACATTTTTACTCCTCTTATAGAAAGGTGTTTTAATTATTTTAGCTGTTATATTTTTTGATCGTATATTTATTTTAACTTCAGAATCAGAGTCTGTAAAACCTTTTTTTATGTACGCTAACCCAATACTTTTATTCAATGTTGGAGAAAATGACCCACTAGTCACTTCTCCAATCAAATTGTCTTTATCATCTAGAATTTTATTATGAGATCTTGCAATATTTCTTCCTTGAATTTCAAATCCAACTAATTTTTTGTTTTGTTCGTTGGATTTGATTTTAGTGAGTATATCGTTCGATATATAATTGTTTCTATCTAATTGGACAAACATGCCTAATTTAGCTTCAAATGGGTTAGTTTCCTTTGTAATTTCGTTTCCATGAAGTGGCAAAGCAGCTTCTAGTCTTAATACGTCTCTTGCACCCAATCCACACTCAGAAGCCCCGTTAGTTTTTAGCAAATCCCAAAATTCAACTGCTATTGAATTGTCTAAAATTATTTCGTAACCATCTTCTCCTGTATATCCTGTTCTGCAAATAATCATATTTGTAGATTTTAGAGTATGTTCAATAAATCTAAATCTCTTGATTGTTGTTATTTCTGGTAAGGATGAAGCTAAAATATTTCTTGATTCAGGTCCCTGCAATGCTATCATAGTTGATTTTGATGTTATTACTTCTACTTGGTATTCTAATCCAGTAGTATTAATATTGAGCCATTCGTGTACAGAGTCTGCATTAGATGCATTGGGTATTAAAAGGAATTTAGTGTCAGACATTTTGTATACTATGCAATCATCAATTACTCCTCCGTTTGTATCACATATAAGGTTATATTTCCCTTGACCTATTTCGATTAAAGCAGGGTCAACACTTAAAATTTTATCTAAAGCTAAAGATGCGTCTTTTCCTTTGACCATGAATCTCCCCATATGAGAAACATCAAAAATCCCAGCTTTATTTCTTACAGCATTACACTCATTAATAATAGATGAGTACTGTATTGGCATTTCCCATCCTGCAAAAGGAACCATTCTAGCGCCAGATGCATTGTGTGTTTCATATAATTGTGTTTTCAATAAATTATCCATTTTATTTCTTTATTACCTGAATTAATGATTCTAAAAGCCAGTCAATTTCTTTATCAGATACCAATCCTAAGTGGCCAATTCTGAGAATTTTATTACTTAAGTTTCCTTGCCCTGCTGAAATAATAACATTATGGTCTTTTTCAAGTTTGCTTATTATATCTTTAGTAGATAAACCATTAGGTATTTTTACAGCTGTCAGAGTATCTGAGGCAAAAGATTCATTTGATGGGAATAATTCAAAGCCAATTTCAGCTAATTTTGTTCTTATTTGATCAGCTACTTTTTTATGCCTTTCGTATACTTTGGGCATAGTTTCTTCTAATAATAAATCTAAAGCTTTATCAAGAGAGTACATAACTCCTATTGCTGGCGTAAAAGGAGGTTGCCCTTTATCTAAATAGTTTTTATATTGAGAAATATCAAAATAATATTTTGGACAATTTGAAGTTTCATGGTATTTCCAAGCTTTTTTACTAACAGAAATAAAAGCCAAACCTGGAGGAGTTACCCATCCCTTTTGCGATGCAGATATTAACACATCTATTCCAAGCTTATCTGTGTCGCAGGGAACTGATGCTACACTACTAATTCCGTCTACAACAAATAGAAGAGGGTGTTTTTTTATAACTTCAGATATAGATTCAAGATTGTTTTGAACTCCAGTTGAAGTTTCGTTATGAGTTACATATAGTGCTTTAGCATTTGGATATGATTTGATGCATTCCTCTAATAATTCGATGTCAATGCTATCTCCATGGTTAAAATTTAAATTCCTAACTTTAATATTATATGCATTTGCGATTTCAGAAAACCTATCACCAAACCAACCCACTGAAGCAACAATTATTTCGTCACCTGCTGACAAGAAATTTGATATAGAAGCTTCCATCACACCAGTTCCAGAACACGTAGCTATATATATATCATTATTGGTAGAAAAAATTTTTTTTAATTTAGCAGTGCAGCTATCAAGTAGAATTGAATAATCTTTACCCCTGTGGTTAATTAAAGGCTTTGATTGTTCGTTTAGTATGTCTGTAGGGACAGGCACTGGTCCTGGCAATCTAAGATTAGTTTCATTTATATCTGAAAGGTATTTTTGCATTATTTAAATAATTATTTGAATATTTGTTCGTTTACCTATGCTTATTTTGTCATCAGAATTAATTTTTGATATTAATACATCTTCTGATATTAATCCGCCGTTTAATTTTACACCATTTTGTTTGAGTAATCTTTTGAATTCCGAATTACTTGAAACAATATTTTTGTTAATTAATAATTTACTTAATTTTTCATCAGTTTTGAAATCGTTGATATCAATTTGTATTCTTTCATAAGTAACAATTTTTTCTTGTACTGATTTTCGAAAATGTTCCTCAGCCAAATTCGCATCTTCAGCATTATAGTATTGAGTAACAATATCATGAGCTAATAATTTTTTATATTCCATTGGGTTTCCATTCGAATCATTCAAGCTATTTTCGAAATCTGAGATTAAACTGTCTTTTATATCAGTCAGGCAAAGCATGTATAACTTAACTAAATCATCAGGTATTGACATTAATTTTCCATAAATTTCAGCAGGTGATTCAGTAACGCCTATATAGTTATTTAAGCTTTTACTCATTTTTCTTTTACCGTCAGTTCCTGGAATAATTTGTACCAAAAAGCACTGTTGAGGTTTTTGATTTTCTTTTTGTTGCAAATCTCTACCAACGAGTAAGTTGAATTTTTGATCAGTTCCTCCAAATTCAACATCAGATTTAATAACAACCGAATCATATGCCTGAAGTATCGGATATAAAAATTCAGTTATAGTTATTGGGTGATTAGCTTTAAATCTTTTTGAAAAATCATCTCGTGCTAAAAATTGAGCTATGGTGAATTTACTTGTAAGGTTAATAATATTTTTTAGTTTAAACTCCCCGTACCATTCGGATTGCCATCGTATTTCAGTTTTAGATTTATCAACGATTTTGAAAAACTGCTTTAGATATGTTTCTGCATTATATTTAACTTCATCATAGGTGAGCATGGGTCTTGTATCTGATCTACCACTAGGGTCGCCGATTTGCGCTGTCCAGTCAGCTACAATTAATACTACAGTGTGTCCTAAATCTTGAAGTTGTCTTAGTTTTCTTAATCCAACAGAGTGCCCCAAATGTATATCAGGTGCACTAGGATCGAATCCCATCTTAAGTCTCAAATTTTTATTCTTGTTTAAATTTTCTATAAATTCTTCTTTTGGTATTATTTCTTCAACACCTCTAGTTAAGATTTTATTTATTAATTTATCCATTTTTAAAATAATTGCGAATATTAATTAAATCATGTTGCATTTGATTCATAAGTGAATCAATATTAACGTATTGTATTTGATCTCTCATATGTTTGTAAATTTTAATATTAATGGAATCACCATAAATATCGTCATTAAAATCAATTATATGAACTTCAACACTTTTATTATTGCTATTACCAAACGTGGGGTTGTTGCCAATACTTAAAGCACCTAAGTAGTTTTTTTCTTTAAATTTTAGTTTGCACGAATATACTCCATCTTTAGGAAGAATTTTTTTGAGATTATAATCAAGATTTGCGGTAGGCATATTTAATTCTTTTCCTCTTCCTTTTCCTCTTGTTATTTCACCTCTGATGTTATATGGTTTTCCAAGATAAGAATTTGCAGACTCCATTTCACCAGAGATTATCAGTTTTTTTATTTTTGTACTGCTAATAATTTCAGTACCTTTTTTAACAGAATTCGCAACAGACAACTCGTAGTCAAAAGATTTTTGGTTCTGAGTTAAAAAATTAATGTCTCCAATTCTGTCTTTTCCCAGCGCAAAGTCCGGGCCAACAACTAATCTTTTCATTTTTATATTATTCATAAGTATTTTTAAAAATTCATGTGCAGAAGTTTTATTGATACTATCATTGAATTCAATTAATATAACTTGATCTAAGTCTAGTTTTTTTAAGATGGATTTTTTTTCGTCGACAGTAGTTAGATAAAAATTACTATCGTCTAAATTTTTAATATGATGATAGGGCGAATTCTGAAAAGTGATTAATGATGATTTAAGATTTTGTTCAATACCTTTTTTTATAGCTTGGGAAATTAAACTTTGATGGCCTTCATGAACCCCATCAAAAACGCCTATGGTAACAACATGATTTTTATTATTTGATATTTTTTTTAAATCATTTACATTTTTTACGTAATGAATTGACTGCATTATAATTATTGATATTTGAATTAGAGCTCGTTATATGCCCATTTTATCAGATTTTCAGTTTCCTCCCATCCTATGCATTCGTCTGTGACCGAAACTCCGTACTTTAAATCTTCTGGATTTGAAGGAATACTTTGACTACCTGGATTAAGATGACTTTCTAGCATTACACCAAAGATTGCATTTTGGCCACTTGTTTTTTGATCTATGATCGATTTGAATACTTTTGATTGGTTCCTGTGATCTTTATTTGAATTACCATGAGAACAATCAATTACTAATTTAGGGTCCAATTCATTTTCAACTAAGCTACTAACAGCAGATTTCACAGACTCACTATCGTAGTTAGGCCCTGTTTTGCCACCTCTAAGAATTAAATGCCCATAATTGTTACCATTTGTTTTCACGACAGATGTTTGCCCTTTTTCATCAATTCCAAGGAATACATGTTGATTTTTAGCAGCAATAATTGCATCAATAGCTATTTGAACTGATCCTCCTGTTCCATTTTTGAAGCCAATTGGCATACTTAACCCACTAGATAATTGTCTGTGGGTTTGACTTTCAACTGTTCTTGCTCCAATTGCCCCCCACGAAATTAAGTCACCATAATACTGTGGCATAAACGGATCCAAAAATTCTGTAGCAGTAGGTAATCCAATATGCAGAATTTGATTTAGGAATCCTCTAGCTTTTTTCAAGCCTTCGTGTACATCAAATGAATCATTTAAATTTGGATCATTTATAAATCCTTTCCATCCTGTTGTGGTTCTTGGCTTTTCGAAGTACGTACGCATAACAATCATTATTTTATTGCTAACTTGGTCGGACAAAGTCTTGAGTTTATTTGCGTACTCAAGGCAAGCTTGAACATCATGGATAGAACACGGCCCTACTAATATTAAAAATTTATCTGAAGTTTCATTAATAATATCACCTATTTCTTTCCTGGATTGAAAAACAGTATGAATTTGTTCGGGTTTTACAGGTACCATATTCATAAATTTTTCAGGAGTATATAACGGTTTTATGTATTCAAGATTTACATTGTGTATATTTTCGTTATACTTATTCATTTGCTAGCTATCCAAGGATTTATAATTATAGAATAGAAATTCATAAAAAGACTTTCTATTGTTGCAACAGGAAATATTGTATTATATTTAATGATAAATTTAATATACTTTTGGAGTATAGTTTGAGATTTTTTGGTGTTTAATTACGTAGATTTTTTGCACCTTCTTGGTATACGTATTCAGGTAATTTTTTACTTGCAGTATCTTTATATACTAGTAACACTCTAATACATTTTTCGAGTGACCCGTTCATTTTAGGCTCTTCAGTACTAAATAGGGCTGTATTCATTAACTTAAGTTTTGTTCTAGCTACAGTAGCAGGATAACAAGCTTTGATGTCATTAGTTGTGGAGAAAATAATAAATAATATTTTGTTTTTTTTAATATTATTTAAATCAATAATTGCATTTAATAGGGTTGTTGTTTTATCTTCAATTTCACTTTTTGAATCTAACGGGATTGTAGTGGCTCCCCTAACAGATAGAATGTTGTCACTTTTGAATATTCCAGTAATATTTTTTATATATTTAATCATTTTAATCTCTTAAATTGTTTACAAAATTGTTTATGTAATTATTTAATTTTTCTTTACTGTACTCCTTGTCTTCAAATACAGAATTTATTTCATTAATTAGTGCACTTGCTATGATTACGCCATTTGCCCAAGGCTTTATCTGTTTTATATGATCTTTAGTTGATATACCAAATCCAATTAAAATTGGTATTTTAGATATTTTTTTTATTTTATTTATATTATCAAAGTTTTTATCAGATATCGTTTCTCTTGATCCAGTTACGCCTGTTGAACTCACATAGTATATAAACCCTTTGGCATTTTTACTAATTTTAGATATTGTTTCATCTGAGCTTGTAGGTGTAACCATGTAAATTAGATGGATATTATTATTATCAAGTACACATTTGATATTGTGAGATTCATCAAAAGGTAAATCTGGTATAACTACAGCATCTGCGCCGTTCATTTTAGCTTGTTTGGCAAAATTTTCAATTCCGTATTGGTATATGAGATTTAAATAACTCATTAATATTATAGGTTTTTGGTTGTCAATCTTTCTTAGTGTTTTGATAGTATTAAATGTAAAATTTATTATAGGTTCATTTATTGAATTGATTGCTTTAAATGATGTGTTTTGGATTGTTGGGCCATCTGCTATTGGATCACTGAAAGGTATACCAATTTCTAAAATATCAATATTTGATTTTAATAAGATTTTCGCAATATCATTTGATGTGTTTTTATCAGGATATCCAGATGTGAGATAAAGGGTTAATATATTTTCATTTGCGTCTAATAATTTGTCTAGTCTATTACTCATATTTTTCATTCCAGGCTATATTTCCACTTAATTTACTTATGTTTGGGTTTTTATTTTTAAAGATATTATACTCGTTTATTGAATTTTGAATTTTTGTGTCATCACCATGTCCTGGATGAATAATAGTTTCCAAAGGCAAGGTTAGCAACTTTGTTTTTATGCTTTTAATTATATTCACAAAGTCACTGTTTGTTGCTGTTCTTCCTGGGCCTCCAGGGAATAAAGTGTCTCCAGTAAATACATGATTCGATAGTAGCATGCAAGTTGACCCAGGAGTATGACCAGGAGTTTTGATGAATTTTATTATAGAGTGATTTAATTTGAAAGCTTCAATGTTTTTATAAATATTAATATATCTATTACTAATTGAAAATTCAGACATTTTAATTTTATCTTCTTCACCTATCCAAATTTTTGGTTTGTTTGTTGTTTTATTATAAAAATATTCGACTCCATCTATATGGTCATAGTGATTGTGTGTAATGAATATGTTATTTATTTTCAACTTACTATTTTTGTTAACTATTTTATCAATCATAGAAAAATCAGGAGGGGTGTCAATTACCAAAGCTTCATAAGTGGTTTTAGAGTAAATTAACCAAATATTATTTTGTAATGGTTTTGCAACATATTTTTTACAAACAATGTCATTATTTATTTCAAATTTTGTATCCATGGATGGTATCTAATCTTTGTTAGGATATTTGATACTACAGTTAAGAAAATTAGATAACAATACTTTTATTTAAAAAATACTTATTTTTCAGTAGGTTCTTCAGGTTCGGATTGTGACAGGTAAAGTGAATTTTGATTGAGAGAAATATTTTCGGAGTTAGGTTTCATGTATTCAGGAAAAGAAATTATTTGAATATTTTTATCTGATTTGTGAGTTTCTTTTATACTTACATTTATTTTCTTTTCATTGGTACCGATAACTGTACAAGAGTATTCATTTCCCATTTTCATAAGTTTTGCAATTCTCTTAGCAAGATTGTTATTAAGTACATTTAGAAGTATTTTATTCTTAAATATTGAAATTGTTTCATTGCTTGTTTTAATAATAAGATCATCTCCTGGATTTAAGGATTTAATTGATGATTTTAATTCGAACTTAATATTTATTGATTTACTACTGTCATTTACAAGTAATTTTTTGTCAATTGTATTAGTGATTTTTTTATTATTTGATGATTTTAATGCAGTAAGATTTTTTTTGTGCAATAATGTTGTTAGGTGAAATATTTATTACTTTGTCAAAGCATTTAATAGCATTTTGTTTTTGATCTAATTTTGTGTAAGCTATTCCAAGTCGATTTAATGTTTCGATGTTATTTTTAAGTTGATTTAGAATTGCTAAATTTACCTGCTTCGCACGTTCCCAATTCTGATTGGAAGCTTCTTTGATGGCAGATTTTTTTAGTAAAGTTAGATCAATTTTAGTTTTTAGTTCCATAAAAAGTGTTTAATTGTAAATTAACCGATCCGATTCTATTTGGTTAGACATTAGCATTGCAATAGCTTTTTGGTGTATTTAATTTAAATTTGCTTATCTAATCCAAAAACTTCATGAACTTTTACGATTGCTTTATCTAAATCACTGTTTTTTACTAAACAAGTTATTCTAATATCAGATGTTGTTATCATCTCTATATTTACATTTATACTAAACAAAGTTTCAAAAAATTTCGCAGCATAACCAGGAGCGTTTTGAATTCCAGAACCAATAATACTAATTTTACCGTAATCTTTGCCTGAGATTAGTGATTCAAACTTTATTTCGGAAGATTTTTCGTTCATGATATTAATAGTTTTTTGCAAATCACTGTTATCTATGGTAAAAGTTAGATCTGTTTTATTTTCGTTACTTGCATTTTGCACAATCACATCAACGTTAATTCCTTTTGCACTTAACGGTTCAAAAACTTTTGCTGCTATACCAGGCTTGTCAGGTATGTTTTTCAAAGTGATTTTAGAAATATTTCCTTCTGAAGTCACTCCGGATACTTTATTCCTATTTTCTGTGATTTTATTCAATATTAATCCCTTTTTAATTAATTTTTTAATGTCTTTATAATTACACACTAGCGTGCCTTCTTCTTCATCTAAAGAAGATTTTATCATTAATGGTATATTGTAATGCATTCCAAGTTCTATTGACCGAGGATGCATTTTTGCTCCATAATTTGCAAGCTCTAGCATATCTTCATATGCTAGAAAATTTAACTTTCTAGCAGTCTTAACTATTTTGGGATCTGCAGTATATATCCCTTTTACATCAGTATATATTTCACAGATAGATGCTTTTATGCTTGCTGCTAAAGCTACAGCAGTTGTGTCAGAGCCCCCTCTGCCCAGTGTAGTTATGTCTAAATTTTCATTAAATCCTTGAAAGCCCGCAATCACTAATGTATTGTTGTTTTTAATTTCGTTCATTATTCTATCATTATTTATAGACTGTATTTCAGCTTTTCCAAAACTTGAATTGGTATCAATTCCAGCTTGAAATCCAGTTAGTGATTTTGCTTTAACTCCTATATCTTGTAATGCTATGGACATTAGAGTACTTGATATTATTTCACCTGAAGACATTAACAGGTCTAATTCTCGTCTATCCGGAGAACTAGATATTTGCTTTGCCTTATTTAATAAATCATCTGTAGATTTACCCATAGCTGAAACTACAAGTAGTATTTTTTTATTACTTTGTATATCATTTTTTGTTTTTCGAGCAATTTTTTTAATTTTATCAATTGACTCCACCGATGTGCCGCCATATTTTCTTACTATCAGTTCCATAATTAATTTTTAATGAATGTGCCTTTGTTTGTAATACTAGTTATTAAATAGTCGCATGTTATAGCTTGCTTGTCACAGTAATCAGCAATTTCATAAAATATACTCATAGGATCTTTGTTTGTGATACCAGCAATTGTTGGTCCTGAGCCGCATAGAAAAGAGCCCAATGCCCCAATTGCATTTATTTTTTTTAGTAATAATTTTAATTTTGGTTGCTTAATCAACCTGCTATCTTGATGAAAAACATCTTGAAATGCTATTTGAGATTCGATTATGTCTGGCGACTTTAGATTTTTTATTAATAAACCAAATCTACTCATATTATGTACAAAATCTGAAGATGATATTGATTTTGGTAAATAAGATCTAGAATTAGAAGTGTTTATACTAAAATTTGGCATTATTAGTATTATTTTCAAATCATCATCATAATCAATGTCTGATAATAAAACTTCACTATTATTGGGTACGCACAGTTGAATACCTCCCATTATACATGGAGATATGTTGTCATAATGGTTCTCTAATTTTTGAGATAATTTTATTAGTTCTAATTTAGAGAATTGGTCTTTTAAATAATAATTAGCAGCAAAAAGACCAGCACTTATAGCTGATGAGCTACTACCTAACCCTCCTTCTAATTTTATATTATTATTTATTTTTAAATTAATATTGGGGACATTTAAATTAAGTTCATGAAATGGTATAGAAAATGCTTTGTAAACAAGATTGGTATTGTTAGTTGGTATAGTATCAGTTCCTTCTCCATTCACAGTTATCTCTAAACTGCTTGTATCAAATTCAAAATCAAAATGATTCCATATATCAATTGCAGCTCCTATCGAGTCAAATCCTGGCCCCATATTAGCAATAGTAGCTGGAGTAGAAACATTTATTTTATTATCAGACATTTTACTATATTTATTAATTGAAAGTGAAATTTTAACATTCGAAAAAAATATAAACCATAAGTATGGTGTTTATTTTTACAATAAATATAAAATATCCAGATTTTTCATTGCAAAAATATATTGACAGAAATTATGTATTTATGTAATGTATTCGTTTGGTAGATGGATAATTCATTGTCTAAACTTCATATTTCAAAAAAATATCTTATGTACTTTGTGAATACTAACATAGTACGGTCTAGTGTTGGGAATTTACGTTTCAACCAACATGTATTAAATTAACTTTTTTTCAAAGAGGTATTCCCTATGAGCTTAACATCAAATGGAAAATATAATTTTGCAGAGCAAAATATAATCCCTAACCTTATTCAAGTGCAATTGGATTCATTTGATTGGTTTAAACATGAAGGAATCAAAGAATTATTAGATGATATATCACCTATTGAAGACTCAAGATTTGAACTTTCTTTTATAAGCCACACATTTAAAGAACCTGAACATTCTGAAGAAGAGTGTAGAAAACGAGAAATTACTTACGATGCGGCACTGTGGTTTACGGCATTATTAAAAATCAAAGATCCTGAAAACGAAGATGCTGGGGAATATAAAGAGCAAGATATCTTTGTTGGCAAATTGCCTGTTATGACATCAAACGGCACATTTATAATCAATGGTGCTGAAAGAGTTGTGGTAAGCCAATTAGTAAGATCTCCGGGAGTATATTTCAGTGTTAATAGTGAACCTATTTCAGGAAGACCGCTCGCAACAGCAAAATTAATTCCTTCTCGAGGATCTTGGGTGGAGTTTGAAACCAGTATTAAAAATATAATATCAGTTAAAATTGACCGTAAACGAAGAATTCCAGTAAGTATCTTTTTAAGAGCTTTGGGGTATGAAGACAATGAAATATTAAATATTTTTGCTGACGTAGATTCTCCAAGAGTTACTGAAGAAGGATTTATAAAAGCTACAATAGACAATGATAGCGAAGAAGTGAAAAACAAAAAAGAATCTCTCATTGAGTATTATAAAAGAGTAAGACCAGGAGAGCCGCCTAACGAATCTAATGCTGAAGAATTGATAAATACAACCTTTTTCAATGAGAAGAGATATAACCTTGGAAATGTTGGTAGATATAAATTAAATACCAGATTAGAAAAGACTGACGATGCAGAAGTCAGGACTCTTGTTAAAGATGATTTTATTCAGATTATAAAAACAATTATTCAAATCAATAATAACGAACAATCTGCAGATGATATTGATCACCTAGGAAATAGGAGAGTTAGAGCAGTTGGCGAATTAATACAGAACCAAATGAGAGTAGGATTGCTTCGTATGGAAAGAGTAGCTAAAGATAGAATGATTACTGCTTTAGAACCAAACGAAACAGCACCTCAAGCACTAATAAATATTAGACCTGTTGTAGCCGCTGTTAAGGAATTTTTTGGCGGATCTCAATTATCTCAATTTATGGATCAAACTAATCCACTATCAGAATTAACACATAAAAGAAGATTGTCTGCATTGGGGCCAGGAGGTTTATCTAGAGAAAGAGCAGGATTTGATGTAAGAGATGTACACTCTTCGCATTATGGAAGAATATGTCCTATTGAAACACCTGAGGGACCTAATATTGGTCTTTTAGGATCGTTAGCGACTTTTTCTAGAACTAATGAGCATGGTTTTATTGAAACCCCCTATAGATTAGTAAAAAATTCAATAAGTAATAAACACAACACATTAAGTGGAAGAACAGTTAGCGAAGACTTTAAAGTTGGAAAAAAAGTTTTAGTCGAAAAAAATAAAAAAATTACTAGGAAAGTTTTAGAAGAAATTCAAAACTTGCCAAAACAAGATATTTCTGTTGTTCCATATGTTTCTTTTTCTGAAGATGATATTAAATATTTATCTGCAGACATGGAACCAGAATATAATATTGCTCAAGCAAGCTCGCCCATAGATCAAAATGGAGAATTTTTGAACTCTGGAGTAGAAATCAGAAAAGGTGAAGAATTTGTTGTTATTTCTTCATATGAAGTCAATTTAATTGATATTTCACCAATGCAATTAGTTAGTGTTTCAACTTCTTTAATCCCATTTTTGGAACACGATGATGCTAACAGAGCTTTAATGGGATCAAACATGCAAAGACAAGCTGTTCCTCTTATGTCTCCTCAGGCCCCGATTGTTGGAACAGGGATGGAAAAAATTGTAGCTAGAGATAGCGGGCAAGTGCAATTGTCTAAAACTGATGGATTGGTAATAAGCTCGACAGGTGAAGAGATTAGAATACAGGATGATAGCAATGAAATTCACAAGTACCCTCTAAAGAAATATTTTAGAAGTAACCAAGGGACAACCATTTCACAAAGACCCATAGTTTTCAAGGGTGATATTGTTAAGAAAAACCAAGTTTTATGTGATAGTTCCTCCACTGAAGATGGTAATTTAGCACTTGGGCAAAATATATTGTGTGCTTTTATGAGCTGGGATGGATATAATTTTGAAGATGCAATTATATTGAGTGACAGGCTTGTCAAATGTGATATTTATACTTCAATACATATTGAAAAATTAGAAGTTGAAGCTAGAGATACCAAGCTAGGTCCTGAAGAAATAACTGCCGACATTCCGAATATAGGGGAAGAAGCTTTGAAGAACTTAGATGAGCATGGCATTGTTAGAATAGGTGCAGAAGTAGGTCCTGGTGATATATTAGCCGGGAAAATCACTCCTAAAGGAGAAACAGAATTAAGCGCTGAAGAAAAACTGTTAAGAGCAATTTTTGGCGAGAAAGCTAGAGATGTTAAGGATACATCACTGAGAGTTCCTCATGGACAAAGAGGTAAAGTTATTGATGTTAAAGTATTAGATTCAAAAGAAGTTAAAGATTTATCTCCTGGAGTGAATAAACAAGTTAGGGTTTGGATAGCTCAAACTAGAAAAATTTCTGAAGGTGACAAAATGGCTGGTAGGCATGGTAACAAAGGGGTAGTTGCAAAAATACTACCACAAGAAGATATGCCCTATTTAGAAGATGGAACGCCTGTTGACATTATACTAAACCCAATTGGAGTTCCTTCTAGAATGAATCTTGGACAAGTATTAGAATTACATTTAGGATGGGCTGCTAAGGCTCTTGGTATGAAGGCAGCAAATAGACCAGTTTTTGAAAGTTTTACAGATCATGAGATTGAAGAAGCTTTATTGAAAGCTTGGGTAATCAGAAAATCTGGAGCATTGGATAACAGTATTGATGATCATTTGGATTATAAAGATTTAGATATCGATGTACTTTACAAATGGCTTCAGGAAAGAGGCAAGGAAGATATGATCGGAAACTTTATTGATCACGAGAAAGCAAAACCTAAAAAAATTAATATTCAAGAAGAATGTTTAAAAATATGGTTTGAAGAAGAGAGTAACGAAGATATATCTGAATGTACATATGAAGATTTAAGAAATAAAGTAGAAAATTTAAATCAAGAAAATAAATTTTCTTCACCAAATTTTGGTAAAGTCAAACTTTTCGATGGAAGAACAGGCGAAGCTTTTGAGCAACCAATTGCTGTTGGATTTATGTATATGCTTAAATTGATTCATATGGTTGAAGACAAAATTCATGCTAGATCTACCGGTCCCTACTCTCTAATAACCCAGCAACCACTGGGTGGAAAAGCTCAGTTTGGAGGTCAAAGATTTGGAGAGATGGAAGTATGGGCTTTAGAAGCTTATAGTTCTGCGCATAATCTTCAAGAGATATTGACCGTAAAATCAGACGATGTTGTTGGACGAGTAAAAACATATGAATCGATAGTTAAGGGAGAACCTATTACACAACCAGGTATACCTGAATCTTTCCATGTACTGCTTAAAGAATTACAGAGTCTAGGATTATCTGTTGATTTACTAAACAATTTTGACAATGATGAAGATATTGATTTGTCAGGAATAGTGGAAGATGTGGATTTGTTAACTGGAGATAATGATGATGTGCTACAAATTGAAGATATTTCTAATATGACAGAAAGTTTAAGTGATTCAGTGGATGTTCAGACCGATTCTCAAGAATCAAACCCAGAAATCACGCTCGATGACATTAAAAATGTCGAACTAAATGAAGAGGCGGTTGATCCTGACGATTTACCATTAGAGGTCGTTAGTGAAGACTTACCTGATGAAGATAATGAAGAAAATAAAAAATAGTAAATTATAGTTCCGTTACTTTTATTAAGGAGATACAAAATGACACAATCACCAACAGGTTTTGATTCGTTAAAAATAGGACTAGCCACAACTGATAAGATTAAGATGTGGTCATATGGAGAAGTTACTAAGCCTGAGACTATAAATTATCGTACTTTAAGACCAGAAAAAGATGGTCTTTTTTGTGAGAAAATTTTTGGGCCGACAAAAGACTGGGAATGTTATTGTGGGAAATACAAAAAAATCAGATACAGAGGTGTAATATGTGATCGATGTGGCGTAGAAGTTGCAAGATCCAAAGTTAGAAGAGAGAGAATGGGAACTATAACTCTAGCTGCACCTGTTGCTCATATATGGTTTGCAAAAGGTTCTCCAAGTAGGCTAGGTATGATTTTAGATTTGTCTCCAAGAAATCTTGAAAGAATATTATATTTTGCTCAATATTTAGTGACAAAAGTTAACGATGAATCTAAAGATTTATTAAAAGAAAAAATTGATGAAGAAATTCTGAAATTAAATACTGATTCAGAAGAAAAAAAACAGGAAGTTAAAAGTAAACCTGATCAAGCAAGTGACAGTGTAGAAGAAGATGAAACTGACGATGAGGAGCCGGTACTTACTAAAGAACAAATCAAAGAAAAAATTGATGAATTAAATGCTATATTGTCTGATCTTAAATCATTAAAACTAGGAATACTCTTAACTGATCAGAAGTATAAATCTATAAGGAATATATCTATACGATTCCAATTAGATGTTTTCTCAGCAGAAATGGGTGCAGAAGCAGTCACTAAAGTTTTGAAGACTATTAACTTAGATTCTTTGCGAGACGAATTACAAAAAGAAATAAGAGAAACGACAGGACAACGATTAAAAAAAGCTGTAAAAAGACTTAGAGTTGTTGAAGCATTTAGAAAAAGTGGGAATTCTCTTGAGTCTATGATACTAGAAATTATTCCTGTTCTTCCTCCAGAATTAAGGCCTATGGTTCAATTAGATGGAGGCAGGTTTGCTGCAAGCGATCTTAATGATCTGTATAGAAGAGTAATTAATAGAAATAACAGACTAAAAAGATTATTAGAATTAAACGCGCCTGAAATTATTGTCAGAAATGAAAAAAGAATGTTACAAGAATCTGTAGATGCTTTGATTGACAATGGTCGTAGAGGAAGGCCTGTTTTAGGTAGTCACAATCATACTCTAAAATCTCTTTCTGATTTGTTAAGAGGAAAACAAGGAAGATTCAGACAAAATCTTTTAGGGAAAAGAGTGGACTATAGCGCAAGATCAGTTATTATTGTCGGCCCTGAATTAAAATTAAACCAATGCGGAATTCCAAGAAAAATGGCAATTGAATTATTCAAACCATTTGTAATGCACAAATTAGTAATATTAGGATATGCTCACAACATAAGAACTGCAAAGAGATTAGTAGATAAAGGAAGCCCTGAAGTATGGGACATACTTCAAGAAGTAGTGCAAGAAAGACCTGTATTATTAAACAGAGCTCCTACCTTACACAGATTGGGAATACAGGCTTTTGAACCTGTGCTTATTAGCGGCAGTGCTGTAAGAGTTCACCCTTTAGTTTGCGCAGCTTTTAATGCAGATTTCGATGGTGATCAGATGGCTGTTCATCTACCTCTTTCAAAGACAGCTATTATTGAAAGTAGAAGATTAATGCTTAGTACAAATAATATGTTAACCCCAAGCTCAGGAGAGCCAATTGTGGCGCCAACGCTAGATATTGTCTTGGGTTGCTATTACTTAACTGGGTTAAATTCAGAAGAATCTAAAAATACAACTTTATATTCTAATTTTGATGAAGCGCAACTTGCTTACAATCTTAATTTGATAAATTTAAGAGATACTATCAAAGTTAGAAATGATAAATCTTCTAAAAATGAAGTAATTTCCACTACTATAGGGAGGATTATATTTAATTCTTTACTACATGAAAGTTTTGAATTTTATAATCAAACAATAGATAAAGGTCTTCTTAAGGATATAACACTGAAATCTTTTAAAGAATTAGGAAATGATGAAACTTCAAGATTACTAGATGCTATTAAATCTGCAGGATTTGAATATGCAACTAAGTCAGGAATTACAATGGCTATTAATGACATCAAAATTCCAAGTTCAAAATATGATATTGTAAAAAAAGCAGATAACCAGATTGAAATATTAGAAGATAAATTTAATCAAGGTTTTATAACAGAGGAAGAAAAATACAGATCAGCTGTTAATATCTGGACAAATGCTAACGAACAAGTTACTTCTGAAATACAAGATTCACTATCAATTTATGGAGGATTGTATTTCATGGCTGCTTCGGGCGCCAAAGGTAATATTGCTCAAATCAAACAAATGGCCGGAATGAGAGGGCTTATGTCGGATCCAAAAGGAAAAATTATTGATAGACCTATCAAATCTAACTTTAGAGAAGGACTGACAGTTTTAGAGTACTTTATCTCTACTCATGGTGCAAGAAAAGGATTGGCAGATACCGCTTTAAGAACTGCTGATAGTGGATATCTAACTAGAAGATTAATCGACGTTGCACAAGAGATGACCATAGTTGAAGAAGATTGTGGGACAGAAGAATTTCGTCTCATTGAAAAGAGTAATCCTGAAGATCAGTTTAAAAGGACTGTCTTATCAAGAATTAAAGGAAGGTACATAGCCAAGCCAATAGTGGACCAATCTTCAGGAGAAATATTAGTAGAAAAAAACACTTATATAGATGATGCTGTTTTAATGAACTTGAATGAAGATAATATTGATTCAGTTGCTGTGTATACTTCACTAAGTTGTTCTACAGTAAGAGGACTCTGTGTAAAATGCTACGGAGGTTCTTTGGCGCACTGGGATCCTGTAATGATCGGTGAAGCAGTAGGAATTATAGCTGCGCAAAGTATAGGCGAACCAGGAACACAGTTGACTATGAGAACTTTTCATACTGGAGGAATAGCGTCTGTAGCTGACATCACTAGTGGATTACCGAGAGTTGAAGAATTATTTGAAGCAAGAACCCCTAAAGGTCAAGCTATTTTGAGTGATATAGATGGAGTAGTTGATTTGTTAGAAACATCTGACGGACTTGTTGTTCAAGTTAGTGACAAAGAAACTATGCAACAAGAAATTTCTATTCCAAAAGGATGGGATGTTAAAGTTAAAGATGGTGAAAGTATAATAGTTGGTACCGAATTGGTATCACCAAAAGGCCAATCATTAACTCCAAAAGAGATGAAAAATAATCCAAATAAGATTGTTGAGTCAAATTCAGTGTATGCTCAAGTTTCTGGAACTTTAAAAGTTACTAAACAGAAAATAGTCATCCACTGGGAAAATGAAGAAACTCGAGAATATCTAATTCCAGCAGCATCAAATCTAATAATTGAAAGAGGTGATTTTGTTGAAGCAGGATCTCCTTTAACTTCAGGTCCAAAGAGTCCTCAGCAAATTTTAGCAATACAAGATATCAACCATGTTCAACAATACTTAATAGAAGAAGTTCAGAATGTTTATTTGTCACAAGGTGTTACGATTAATGACAAACACATTGAAGTAATTGTTTCCCAGATGTTGAGAAAAATTAGAATAGACACTCAAGGAGATACTGATTACATCCCAGGAGAATTAGTTGTCATCAATGAATTTGAAGATAAAAATGATGAGATAATGGCTGAAGGCGGGGAGCCAGCTACAGCAACTCCGGTGTTACTAGGTATAACAAGAGCTTCTTTAAATATGGATAGCTTTTTGGCAGCAGCTTCTTTCCAAGAAACTACTAGAGTACTAACTGAAGCAGCTACAAATGGTCAAATTGATGATCTTAGAGGATTAAAAGAGAATGTTATTATTGGAAGACTCATTCCTGCTAGATTTGATGAAACTGAAGAAGGTAGAAAAAAATTAGGATTAGATGAACCAACAGACGATTTAGATTTAAATTTGCTTGATGCATCTGAAGATATTCTTGATTCAGATGTTGAAGAATTAGACAAATCAGAGTAAAATTTCTTTAATTTATTATACATTGGGCGGTTAGCTCAGTGGTTAGAGTGCTGCGTTGACATCGCAGAGGTCATTGGTTCGAATCCAGTACCGCCCATATAAGGCCCCGTGGTGTAGTGGTCAACACGCCGCCCTGTCAAGGCGGAGATCGCCAGTTCGAACCTGGTCGGGGTCGCCACAACCTATTATTTATAATGAAAAGACATTACACAGCAACAGCACTAATAATAGAAAATAATTCAGTTTTACTGCACTTTCATGAAAAAATAAAAATGTGGTTACCTCCTGGTGGTCATATAGAATTAAATGAAGATCCTATTCAAGCTGTAATAAGAGAAGTGTATGAAGAAACCGAATTGAAGGTTAAAGTGATTAATACTTCAAGCATGAACCCAACTAAGTATAATAATGTACATTCTATTATTCCTCCCTACACTATATTTATAGAGCCTATTATTAAAACTAATGAAAGCAAGCATGAGCATATAGATTTTATTTATGTATGTAAAATATCAGATGGTGAAATAAAAAATGATAATTGGATATGGTTTACAAAAAAAGATATATTAAAACGATTGGATGAAAGTTATAATTTATCATCTGACAAACAATTAACGGATGAATTAATTGATCTATGTGTTGGTGTTTTTGATTTATTAGAGGATAGAAAATGAAAAAAATAGCAGTAATCCCTGGAGATGGGATTGGAGTAGAAGTTACAGAAGGTTCTGTTAGTGTTTTAAGAAAAGCACAGACCCATGTTTATAACGAAGATATATTTCAATTCGAACATTTTGATTGGGGTTCGGAATATTATTTGAGTAATCAAAAAATGATGCCAGCGAATGCATTAGAGCAATTGTCAAAATTTGATTCAATTTTACTTGGGGCAATTGGGCATCCTGATGTACCTGACCATGTAACTCTTAATGGATTATTATTGCCAATAAGAAGAAAATTTGATCAATATGTATCGGTTAGACCTAGTTATCAATGGAAAGAAACTACAAGTGTTTTAAGAGATGCTAAAGGATTAGATTTTGTTGTTATCAGAGAAAATTCTGAAGGTGAATATGCTAATATCGGTGGATTTTTACACATGGATAATAATTATTCAACTTCTATACAAACAGCAGTGTTTACCAAACATGGATGTACAAGAATAATTAAATATGCTTTTGAATATGCTATGAAAAGAAGAAAAAAATTAAAAGTGACTTCAATAACAAAATCTAACGCACAGGCATACGGTATGGTGATGTGGGATGAGTGTTTTAAAAATGTATCAAATAATTACCCAGAAATAGAAACAAATTCTTTATTGGTTGATGCTGCATGTATGGATCTTGTTAGAAAACCAGAGACTTTCGATGTCATTGTTGCAAGTAATTTATTTGGTGATATTTTAAGTGATTTGGGTGCGGGAATTACAGGTGGGATGGGAGTCGCACCAAGCTCTAATATAAATCCCGATAATAATGTACCATCTATGTTTGAGCCTGTGCATGGAAGTGCTCCTGACATAGCTGGCAAAGGAATATCAAATCCTATAGCATCTATTCTATCTTCGGCTATGATGGCAGATTATTTAGGTTACGATAAAATCAGTTTTTTAATAAGAGAATCAGTTCAAAAGACTATTGAAAACAAAATTCTCACTCCTGATTTAGGAGGAACAAGCTCCACTGAAGAAGTTATAAAAAGTGTAGAATATAATTTGGTAAACTAGTTTATTAGGATATGAATTGAAAGAAATCTATAATCATTCAGAAATAGAATCAAGATGGCAAACCAAATGGGAAGATGATGAGATATATAAGGTAGAAGATTCAAATAGTAAAGAAAATTATTATGCTTTGACTATGTTTCCTTATCCATCAGGTGATTTACATATGGGGCATTGGTATGCTTTTGCTCCGGCTGATGCACATGCAAGATTTAAAAGAATGGAAGGATATAATGTTATGCACCCCCAAGGATTTGATTCATTTGGTCTTCCCGCCGAAAATGCAGCTATAGAACGAGGTGTAGATCCTAAAAGATGGACTTATGAAAACATTAATAATTTCAGAAGACAATTTAGAGAAATGGGAACTTCATATGATTGGGATAGAGAACTTATAACATCTGATCCTGATTATTACAAATGGAATCAATATTTTTTTCTACAATTTTACAAGAATGGACTAGCATATAGAGAGCATGGGCAAGCTAACTGGTGCCCTAACTGCCAAACAACTTTAGCAAATGAACAAGTAAGAGATGGCTCCTGCGAAAGATGTGAGTCTAATGTTTCAAAAAAAGCTCTTCCTCAATGGTTTTTTGCCATAACCAAATATGCTGATCAGTTATTAGAAATGGATGATCTCGATTGGCCATCGAAGATTAAAACTATGCAAAAAAATTGGATTGGGAAATCTGAAGGAACTATCGTATCTTTTGACTTAAAGGAGTACATTGAGAATAGTGTGATCGAAACATTTACCACCAGAATTGATACAATTTATGGAGTTACATTTGTAGTTTTGGCTCCTGAACATCCTATTGTAGATCAAATTGTTCAACCTGAATTTTCAAATGAGGTAAAAAAATATGTTTATAATGCCAGTAGGCAAACAGAGATCGAAAGAACTTCTACAGAAAAAGAAAAAACTGGAGTCTTCACAGGCGCATATTGCATAAATCCCTTAAGTCGAGAAAGAATACCAATTTTCATCGGAGATTATGTATTGTCTACTTATGGAACTGGAGCTGTTATGGGAGTTCCTGCTCATGACCAAAGAGATTTAGATTTTGCAAAAAAATATAATTTAAATATAAAAATGGTTGTTTCACCTGAAAAATTGGATGAAACAAAATTAGAAAAAGCTTGGACAGGAGATGGAATACAAGTTAACTCTGCTGAATTTGACGGACTTAACAATCATAAAGCAAAAAAATTAATTAATGACAAAATTCAAAAAAATAATTGGGGCTACAAATCAGTAACATACCATTTAAGAGATTGGCTAGTTTCAAGACAAAGATATTGGGGAACACCTATTCCAATTATATATTGTGAAGATTGTGGTGCTGTTCCGGTTCCCGAATCTGATTTACCTGTATTATTGCCTGACAAAGCTTTTTTTGATCAAGATGGTAAATCTCCATTGACAAAGATGGACGAATTTTTGAAGGTTAATTGTCCTAAGTGCAATAAAACTGGAACAAGAGAAACTGATACTTTAGATACATTTGTGTGTTCATCTTGGTATCACTTAAGATTTGCTAGTCCATACAATTCTTCTGAAGATGGACCTTTTGATAACAAAAAAATATCATCATGGCTTCCTGTATCTCATTATATGGGTGGCGCCGAACATGCTGTTATGCATTTATTATATGCAAGATTTTTTAACAAAGCTTTACGTGACTTAGGATATTTAAATTTTGACGAACCATATTTAAAACTAACCAATCAAGGAATGTTAATAAAAGAGCATAAGAAAATTTCAAAACGATCTAATCCATTAACTCCTGATCCAATAGTGAAAAAATATGGAGCAGATACGTTGAGATGTTATTTAATGTTTTTAGGCCCTTGGGATCAAGGTGGAGATTGGTCTGATTCGGGTATAAATGGAATACGAAGATGGTTTATTAAGATATGGGATTTAGTAAACAAAGATACGTCTATAATAGAAAACAATGTCTCCACAGATTACGATAAAGAACTTGTAAGATTATCAAATATACTATCAAAAAAAATTATTTCTGACATGAAATTATCTAAATTTAACACTGCAATAGCATCATTGATGGAATATGTAACAGAATTATCAAAAGCTTATAATTCATCTATGATCTCTAAATCATTATGGTTTCAATCATTAGAAAGACTTCTTTTACATCTTGCCCCTTTGGCTCCCCATATTTCAGAAGAATTATGGCTAACTATGGGTAAAGAATATTCTATTCACAATCAAAATCTTCCCACTTTTGATGAATCATTAACTGTATCTGATTCAATAAAATTAGTTTTACAGGTAAATGGGAAACTACGTGACACTTTAGATATACCATTAAATTTGAATCAAAATGAAATAGAGAAATTAGCATTGGAGTCAGATAATGTACAAAAGTATACTGTAGATAAAGAAATAATAAAAATAATATATGTTAAAGATAAATTATTAAATTTAGTTGTTAAATAAGGAGTTACATTGAATTATATAGCAGTTTTACCCGGAGATGGAATTGGCCCTGAAGTTATTGCGGAAGCATTAAAAATTATTAAATCAATAGAAACTATAACAGGCAATAAATATGACATTGAAAGAGGGGAAGTTGGCGGAGGAGCTTATGACAAACATGGAGATCCATTACCTGAACATACTATAGATTTAATTGAAAATTGTAATTCAGTTCTATTTGGAGCTGTTGGAGGACCTAAGTGGGATGATTTGGATTCTGCATTCAGACCTGAAATGGGAATATTAAAAATTCGAAAAAAATTAGATCTGTACGCTAATTTAAGACCTGTTAAAATTTTCGAAGCATTAAAAGATAGTTCTCCAGTCAAATCAGAAATATTGAATGATGTTGATATTTTAATTATTAGAGAATTAACTGGTGGACTGTATTTTGGTGAACCTAAAAAAATTATGAATGAAACTCCAAACAGATCTGCTGTAGACACTATGTTTTATAATGAAAGCGAAATACACAGAATTGTGGAATTAGCATTCAAAATATCAGAATCCAAAAAAGTTAATCTAACTTCAGTTGATAAGTCTAACGTTTTAGAAACTTCTAAATTATGGAGAAAAATAGTTGATGAAATTTCACAACAATATAAGAGTGTAAAGTATAATCATATGTTAGTTGATAATGCAGCTATGCAATTAATTCTTAACCCAAGCCAGTTTAATGTAATAGTATCAGAAAACACATTTGGTGATATTTTAACTGATGAAGCTTCTGTGCTATCTTCTTCTCTAGGAATGCTACCTTCAGCATCATTGTCTTTTATTCCTGGAGAGTTTGATGAAGATAATAAAAGTTTGTATGAGCCTATACATGGTAGTGCCCCAGATATAGCTGGGAAAAACATAGCCAATCCTATTGGAATGATATTAAGTACTGCAATGATGTTTGAATATTCATTTAATGAAAAAGAAATTTCTGATTTGATTTCTAATTCAGTTGAAAAGATAATTGATAACGGATTAAGAACAAAAGATATATCAGGGGCAGGAAAATTTTGTTCGACTTCTGAAATGGGAGATGCCATTTCAAAAGAGATACTATCCAGAGGATGACATGTTTAGAATTAATTCCCATTCTTTATTAGTAACTGGCTGAATTGAAAGTCTAGAATTATTCACTAAAACCATATCATTAAGAAATTTGTTATTTTTGATTGATTTTAAAGTTACTATGTTATCGAGTTTTCTTATTGCTTTTATATCAACCATAAACCACCTTGGATTTTCTTCAGAACTTTTGGGGTCATAGTATTTATGAGTTTTATCTAAAGCAAAAAAATCTGGATACGCTTTAGATGTGACTTTTGCAATTCCAACAACATGAGGAGCAGATATCATCGAATGATAAAATAATATTTCATCATCAATTTTTATTTTGTCCCTTATAAAATTTCTTGCTTGGTAATTTCTTATTCCTTCCCATTCTGTTTGTTTATCTTTTATTAAATCTTCAAAAGAATAATCAGAAGGTTCTGATTTAAATAACCAATAATTCATATAATCACACTTTTTTTTTATATTATATTGTATTTGAAATAATTATATAATTATCTATTGTTCTTATAATTGGTAGTATGTTATAATTTTCACATGTTAAATATTTCACAAGGTTAAATTAAAAAATATGGATACGAATACAGAAGTTAATGCAAGTAATTGCGTATGCTATTGGGTTATTGAAGAACCATCAGGATCTAAAAGCGTAGGAAGATGTAAAAAATGTGGTAAGACTAAAGAATTTTTTAATTATACTGATACTTCCGTGTGGTCATCAGAATATAATTACGATAACTTATCTGAATAAATCTTTATCTTTATCTCTTAGTATCTCACTAGACCCGATCTTTGAGAACTCAAAATTCAAACCCCTAACAACAACTACAGGTACATTCATTGTTTTGCCCATAAGTATTTCTGCACCCCCAGCTAATTCGTCAACTAAACATATATTAGTAGAATTTAATTGCTCTCCGTAAGTGTCTTTTTTGTTAATGTAATTAACGAATGGGTTGATTCCATAGCTTCCTATAGAAATATTTGTTTGACCAATTCTCCATGGCCTTCCAAATGTGTCACTGATAATTATTCCAACATTATTTGTGGTTAGTTTATTTATAAAGTAATCATGGAATTTTTTTGCACTAGCGTCTGGATTTACTGGCAGTAATGAAGCATTATTCTCGCCCTTAATGTTCGAAAAATCAATTCCTGAATTTGCACTTATATGGCCATTATTGTTTTCTGTAATTATTATTCCTCGTTCTTTGTCTAATTTAACAATTGATTTACTTTCATTTAAAATTAATTGTATTAACCTGGCATCTTTGTTGAGTGATTCAGATAAATTTAAAGCTTTTTTAGTAGGCTTAATCGATTTCAGATCAATTATACGATCTTCCGCTTTTGAAACAATTTTTTGTGTTATAACTAATATATCATTTTGCATTATCTTTTCTTCATTTTTCTTTAGACAGTCAATTATAAGTTCAGGAATATTGTCAGACACATTGATTTCAGGCATACCTAATACAGGTATAAATATTACATTATTCATATTTTTATTTAGTTTAAAAGTTTATACTTAATAATTATTTAATATTTATGTTATAAATAATAGTAATGAAATATAAAAATTTACTAGATATTGTTGTATTAGCAGCTGGGAAAGGTTCTAGAATGAAATCTAAAACTTTACCTAAACCATTACATACTTTGAATGGGATTCCTATGATCAACTATCTATTAAATCATCTGCCCTTATCGATTTTTGCTAACAAATTTATAATAGTTCCTGATAAGCATTCTGAAATTAAAAAAACAGTTTTACAATCAGATAATTCCTTCAAATATATTAAACAATTAGAACCTAGAGGTACTGGAGATGCATTATTGCAAGCTTTGGATAGCTTGCAATCTGACAATATTATTATTGTTAATTCAGATACTCCAATGTTAAAAAGTGGCTCTGTTTTAAATTTAATTGATTCTCATATTAACAAAAAATCAAAAGTATCAATATTAATTGATACCTTTGATAGCACAATGCCAGGTAATTATGGAGCTATAATAAAATCAAAAGAAGGAAAAATCACAGGAATAAGTGAAAATGTTAGTGAAGATCAAAATAAATTTAAAGAATTTAATGTTGGGCTATATTGCATTAATTTAAATTGGTTAAAAAAATCAGTTTCTAAAATAAATACAAATAATAAGGAACTATATATAACTGACTTAATAAACATATCTGCAAATGATGGCTACGATGTAAATTATTCATTCCCTCTTTCTAAATACGAATCTCTAGGAATTAATGACAAATACCAATTAAGTGTAGCTCAAAAAATCGCATTTCAAAGAAAGAATATTGATTTAATGACAAAAGGTGTAAATATTATTGATCCAGACAACACCTACATTGATTTTAATTGTGTTATTGAGCCTGATTCTATCATTGAACCTGGCACTATCGTTAAATCTAATTCTATTATTAAATCAAATTGTATAATTGGTCCTAATACTGAAATTTTCAATTCTTCGATTGAAAAAAATACAATTATAAAAAAATCTGTTGTAAGCGATTCCCAAATTGGTTCTGAAGTAAATATTGGACCATATTCCCATGTCAGGCAAAATTCTAATATTAGTAATGAAGTTTATGTAGGTACAAACGTAGAAATTAAAAAATCTAAAATTGATAGTGGAAGTAAATTAGGGCATTTTTGTTATATAGGAGATTCAATCATAGAAAGAAATGTTAACATTGGAGCTGGCACTGTTACGTGTAATTTTGATGGAAAAGTAAAACAAAAAACAAATATATCAAGTAATGTATTTATTGGTTCAGGAACTATGATTGTTGCTCCTGTGAAAATTGGCAAAAATGCAGTAATTGGAGCAGGTTCCATTGTAACAAAAGATGTTGGAAATGACCAATTGGTTTATGGCAATCCAGCAGCTATTAAAAAACGTCGTTAATATTTATTTGTCTAATGAAACCAATAAAGGGGCGCTAGCAGAAGATCCTTCTCCTCCTGTGGCAAGAGCAGTGTAAATACCTGGGCTTAAATCAACGATGGATTCCAAATTAAAAGCACCAGAATTATTAGCTGATCCTCCTCCTAGTATTTGAGTATTACTATTGCTTAGTAATACAGCAATAATAAAATTTTCATTTGGCTTAAATCCTGATCCGTAGGCGACTGTAGACCCATTAGGAACAGCAGCAGCAATAATCAGATTTGCATTAGGTGATATTAAATGAGATGGAATTATTCTTTCAGAAATAATTTTTATAGCTGCACTAGACTTACTTTGATTTGACCCTTTAGCTAAAAGAGTATAAATCGTTCCATCAGTAATTTGGGATTTTATTTTCGGATTATTAGACAATGGTTTTGTTTTTAATGAAAATGAGCCGCTTTCTGTGCTCACAATAGTACCAATAATTACATCTAGCGTATCAGAGAATTGCATTGAAATTGTAATAGTTTCCCTTGGATTAAAGCCTGATCCCCAAATTTCTATTGATTCATTAGCTGTAAACTCAGTATCTTGAATTGTTATTATAGTTGCCTGAGGCTGCGGAGCATCATTTCCTGCTGGTCCTATAGCTCCAGCAGGGCCAGGAGGCCCGCTTATTCCTTGGATTCCTGGAATTCCAGGATCTCCTTTTTCACCCACTTTCCCTTTATTTCCCTGAGGACCTTCAGGACCTTGGGGACCGTCTCCGGCACATCCTAAAATTAAAGAAAGCGTTAGAAGGGGGATTAAATATATAAATAATTTATTTTTTCTTATTATCATAAAAATACTAAAAGAATAATAATATTTACATTTTAGGTTTTTATTTTGATATATGTAATTTGTTTTAAGTTAATTATTTTAGTATTTTTTTAGTTTAACTAACTGTTGTAAAAAAAAAAGAAACAATTGGTGAATTTACCAATTGTTTCTTTTTAATATTTATTAGTAAGAAATTATTCTGCAGCTGCAGTAACTTCTAAAGCAGCAACAGCTGTAGAACCGTTTTCGCCATCAGCAACTAAAGTATATACTCCAGCAGGCCAATCAGCAGCGATTCCAACAGTCATTTTTGCAGCACCGCTTTCATTAACTGATCCACCGACTAGGAATTTATCCATTCCGCCTTTGGCAGCTATAGCAGTAATTGCAACCGATGATTTTGATCCAAATCCAGCAACCATAATATGAGTGTCACCACCAGCAGCAGCTGACGTTGCGCTCATTGAAGTTGAAGAACCAGCAGTTCCATCAGCACCAGCTACACCTTGTAAACCAGGAAGACCAGGAAGACCAGGGTCACCTTGTACTCCTTGCAGTCCAGGTAATCCAGGTAGTCCAGGGTCACCTGCAGCTCCTGCAGGACCTGCGCAAGCAATTAATGCAATGGATAGAACTAAAATTGATAATGTAGATATAAATAGTTTATAAATATTGTTCATGTTTTTTCCTCCTTCAAAACAACTTGTTGAAAAATAAAAAAAGGAACTTATAATCTTTAGTCCCTTTTTTTATTTAATTCAGTACTTAATTAAAATACTTATTTAGACTCTGAAACTTTCAAAGCTGCAGCAGCTGATCCGCCACCTTCGCCTTCAGCTATTAGAGTGTAAACTCCAGCTGGCCAGTCATCAGCAAGTGTAACTGATAATTCAACAGCTCCACTAGCATTAGCTTTACCGCCAACAAGAAATTTATCTAATCCACCTTTTGCAGCTACAGCTGTAACAGCAACTTGACCGTTAGCTTTAAACCCAGCACCATATATTGATGTTGCGCCTCCAGCAGTTGTAGCATCAGCTACTAAATAGGTTGGTGGGCCAGGAGGGCCGGCAGGACCGGAATCTCCTTTATCTCCTTGTAGACCAGGAAGACCAGGGTTACCAGGAAGACCAGGTTCACCTTGTACTCCTTGTAGACCAGGTAATCCAGGAAGACCAGGGTCACCAGCAGGACCTTGAAGTCCAGGTAATCCAGGAAGACCAGGTTCACCAGCAGGTCCAGCAGATCCTTGACAAGCAAATAGTCCGAAACTTAATAAAAATGCCATTGATAGCATTGATATCATTTTGATTTGTTTTTTCATTATTATTCCTCCTCATAATTCTTAGAATAATCGTAGAAATAAATTAATTATAACTTCGATAAAAATCTAAAACTCATATAAAGTTGATTACAATATGTGAGATAAATAATATTGGTAGTAAGAGAATCTGTCAACCCTTCTGTTAAGTTTTTGAATGATAATTTAAAAATTAAATAAAAAATTTATGTTTTGCTGAGATTTTAATGCCTAAGATTTTTATTCAAATAGAATTAGAATCTTTTTGTTTAAGGTTTTTTTTGCAAGTTTTAAAGCCATATTAGTCTCATGAGCCATTTTTGTTTTATCAGAGTGTTTCAGTCTATATTTAAATAACCAATATGAAAATAATTTTAGTTCATGAAAGTTTAATTTATTTTTATTAATTGTTTTTTTGTCTCTATAAAACATCTCGTATAAAATATCTAAGGGTTTATTGTAAATATCTTCATAAAATTTTTGATCATGATCTTCTATTCCCATTGTATTTTTTTGATATTCTGAAATTTTGTAATTATATATTAGATTTTCAATAATAATTCCATAGTAGAAGTTTCTCATTTGACTAAGTTTTGTTTTAGGGATTGTTTTTTTAATATAATTGTACATTTCTTCGTCAGGAAGTAATCCTGAAATAGATACATAATGGTATTCATCTTTGGGTATGTAAGCTTTTATTGATGATACTAATCTTTCGGTTAAAGTTAACCAATCCAATGCTTCGTTATCAATCACATAGATATACTTATACCCTCTATAAAATTCTTCTTTTTCATTCCATAAACCAATATATTTTGCTATTGATTGTTGCCAGTTTTCACCTTGGCTAACTTCATTTCTTAGTTCTTCTATGAGTTTTATCATGAAATCAATTTAGCATTAATTGACCATTTGGGCATTTTTTTACTTTCATCCCACAACCACAAGGGCAAGGATCATTTCTTTTTATTTTTCCATTTTTATTAGGAATTAATTTTGTATCAGAATTAATATTTTTACTAGAAATTTGATTATTTTTGTTCTTTTGGCTTTTTATCTCTAGATGTAGGAGGCTTTTTGTTATAGTAGTGTTTATATTCTCAATTAATTCTTCAAACAATTTCAAGCTTTCTTGTTTAAATGCCATTAAAGGATCTTTTTGTGCGTATGATTGTAACCCAACTCCTTGTCGTAAGTTTTCTATACTCGTTAAATGATTAATCCAATAATAATCTATAATTCTAACGCATACGTTAGACACTATAGAAGATGCGTCATTTTCAAGTTTGGTAAATGTTGATTGATAATGATTATCTACATTTTGTTTTAAAATTATTTCGACTTCTGCATTATTTAAACTGTTTAGATTTTTATCATATGAATTCAAATCAATATTAAAATAGTTTTTGAATTCTGCAGGCAGGCTATTTGTAAAATCATCTTTATTTGCAAAATCTAATATTTTGTCAGAAAACACTTCTATAGTATTTGTAAATATTTGATCTATATTTTTACTCATTCTTTGATCGTCAAAGAAATTTTTACGCATATTGTAGATAATATCCCTTTGAGCATTTGTTACATCATCAAATCTTACTAAATGTTTTCTTATATCAAAGTTATAAGATTCTATTTTAACCTGAGCATTTTCTATAGTTTTTGTAATCATTTTGTTTTCTATCGGGGTGTCATCTTCAAGTCCTGCCCACTCCATGAATCCTTTTAACCTTTCACCTCCAAATCTAGTCATCAATTCATCCTCTAATGAAACAAAAAACCTGGTACTACCTGGATCTCCTTGACGCCCGGATCTCCCTCGAAGCTGGTTATCAATTCTTCTCGCTTCATGCCTTTCTGTTCCAATTACGTGCAATCCTCCAAGTTCAACAATTTGTTCATGATCATTGTCCCAGTTTTTGTTAGATTCTTGTTCAGATCCTCCCAAAATTATGTCTGTTCCTCTTCCTGCCATGTTTGTTGCCACAGTCACAGCTTTATATTTTCCGGCTTCAGCAATAATTGAAGCTTCTTTCTCGTGATTTTTTGCATTTAGTATTTGATGAGGAATTTTTGATTGTTTTAGATATTTACTTATTTTTTCAGATTTATCAATATTTGTAGTTCCAATTAGTATTGGCCTACCTTTTGAATGTTCTTTTTTAACATCATCTACAACAGCTTTATATTTTGATTTTTCTGTTTTGAATACAAAGTCAATTAAATCCTCTCGTATACTAGATCTGTTTGTGGGTATTGTAATTACATCAATTCCATATATCTTCATTAATTCTTCTGATTCTGTGGCTGCAGTACCTGTCATTCCAGATAATTTGTTGTACATACGGAAGAAATTTTGGAGTGTAATTGTTGCTTGAGTAATATTCTCACTTTGAATTGGAACTTTTTCCTTTGCTTCAATAGCTTGATGAAGACCGTCAGAATATCTTCTTCCTGGCATCAGCCTACCAGTAAATTCATCTACAAGTATAACCTGCCTGTCGTTTACTACATAATCTTTGTTCTTTTTAAATATGATTTTAGCTTTAAGAGCATTTTCTAGAAAATGCAAATCTTTTACATTCTCTGTGTCATAAAGATTATTTATTTGTAAAGAAGATTCAGATTTATTTATTCCATTATCAGTTAAATATACAGATTTACTTTTTTCATCAACTTCAAAGTCATTTTGAATAATTAAGGAATTAGCTAAGGATGCAAATTTCAAGTAGTTATTATTATTTTCGGAGGAACTTCCACTGATAATTAATGGAGTTCTAGCTTCATCAATCAGAATATTATCAACTTCATCAACAATTGCAAAATTTAAATCTGATTGTACTTTTTGACTAACGTCATAAATCATATTATCCCTAAGATAATCAAATCCAAATTCGCTGTTTGTTCCGTAGACAATGTCACATTTGTACACAGATCTTCTTTCTGTTTGAATAGGATTGGGATTACTTGATTTGTCAAATTCTAATATATAAGAATCGTTGTTTTGTAAATATCCTATACTTAGGCCCAAGAAATTATAAATTTTACCCATCCAGCTAGCATCTCTTTTTGCCAAATAATCATTAACTGTAACAATATGTACTTTTTGATTTCCTATTGTATTTAAATACGCAGGAAGTGTAGCTACCAGAGTTTTTCCTTCACCAGTTCTCATTTCTGCTATATTTCCTTCATTTAGAGCTAATCCACCTAGAATTTGAACATCAAAATGTCTCATGCCTAGTACTCTTTTTGATGCTTCTCTAACTATAGCAAATGATTGAACAATGGTGTCTTCAGATATTGTTGAAGTTTTGCTTATTAAATCTAAGGATGATTTTTGCAATTCAGAGTCTGTCATACTTGCAAAATAAGATTCTTTAGCATTTACATCGAGTATGATCTGGTTATTTTTATTAATGAATTTACTATTTGCATCAGGAAATAGTTTTCTTAAGAATTTTTTCATTATTTATTTTTATTATTTTTAAACAACTCGCCTACAGATGAGCCTTCGTGTATTCTTTTGATTGCTTCTCCAAATAAATTAGCTACAGATACTTCTTTGAATTTATTAAACTTAGAGTATTCTTGAGGAATAGAATCAGTTATATAATAATTTTTAATATCAATTTCTGATAATTTTTGAATGGCATTGTTTGAAAATATTCCGTGAGTAGATGCACAATAAATATCTTTTGCAAAATTGGCTTTTAAAACATTAAATGATGAGACTATTGTTCCTCCAGTTCCAATTTCGTCATCCACAATAAAAGCGTCTCTTCCGGCAACATCTCCAATAAGATTATGAGACATTACTTTTTCTGTATTGTCATTCCTAGCCTTATCTATGATGGCAATAGGTGTTTTTAAAATCGTTGCTATTTCCCTTGCTATTTTCGCACCACCAAGGTCTGTGGCGACCACAACATAGTCTTTATCATCTTTCATTATAGATTTTAATTTAGTTGCTAGTATAGACCCGGCAGTTAATTCATCTACTGGGATGTTAAAGAAACCTTGTATTTGTCCCGCGTGTAAGTCTAGGGTTAATATCCTGTCGGCACCTGAAACTGTCAATAAATCAGCTACCAATCTGGCAGTAATTGGAACTCGTGGTTGATCTTTTTTATCAGTTCTACCATAGGGGAAATATGGAATGACAGCGGATATTCGTCCTGCAGAAGCTCTTCTTGCAGCATCAATAAATATGAGTAATTCCATTAGATTATCATTAACTGGAGCAGAAGCTGGCTGGATGATAAAAACATCTTTTTCTCTGATATTTTCAAGAATTCTTACAAAAGTATTATCATTACTAAATTTAAATAATTCTGCTTTTCCCAATTCCATATTTAGGTAATCACAAATCTTGTTTCCAAAGCCTGGATGGGCTGTTCCTGAAAAGATTTTTAATTCACCATAAATTTTTTTTTGCATTAAATTAATTTTTATATTAAATAAAACTAAATTAGTAAATAAATTATAACACTTTATTTGAGAAGCTTAAGCGTAAATTTGTTAGAATAAATTTAAAGTTTTTATATACTCTATTTAAATATTTAACGAGAGAAAATTATGGATATTATTGAAAAAGTTTTTCCACTTACTACAAATGTTACTTCTCAAGGCAAGCTTCAAATAGGCGGGTGTGATATTGAGACATTGGCTAAAAAGTATCAGACACCATTTTATGTTTTTGACACTGCTCATATAGAAAGTATTTGTGATGAATATACAAATGAATTTAATAATTTGTATAATAACACTCAAGTAGTTTATGGTTCTAAAGCATTTGGTAATAAATCAATTTTTAAAATTATATTAGAAAAAGGACTAGGAGTAGACGTTGTATCTGGAGGGGAATTGGCATTAGCCATAGAATCAGGAATTTCCCCTGACAAAATTTATTTTCATGGGAATAATAAAACCCCAGTAGAATTAGAATTGGCACAAGAGGCTGGATTAACGAAAATTGTAGTTGACGGGTTTTATGAGATGGAATTACTTAATTCGTTGTCAAAAAAAAATGGAATTGTCCAAGATATAATCATCAGATTGTCTCCTGCGATTGAACTAGATGAGAGAACGCATAAATATACTACTACAGGAATATTAGACAGTAAATTTGGTTTTGCGATTGATAATGGAGATGCTGCAAAAGCAATAAATATGATTTCAGACTATTCAAACTTAAATCTTATAGGCGTACATTTTCATTTAGGATCTCCATTATTTAGCACAAAACCATATGAATTAGGAATACGAAAAGTTGCTGAATTCATATCAAAATTTGACAACTTTGAACTACAAGAATTTAGTCCGGGAGGAGGTTTCGCAGTTTCGTATACAAGAGAGGATGATCCTCCAAAAGTGAAAGAATATGCTGATGTTATATGCAATACCATGAACGAAGTTATTTTAGAATATAATTTACCTAAGCCAAAATTAGTTATTGAACCCGGAAGAGCAATAGCTGGACCTGCGGGAGTAGCAATATATACAGTTGGAGCAATAAAAACCATTGAAAATGTTAGGAAATTCATTTCGGTAGATGGAGGAATGGGAGACAATATAAGACCAGCTTTATATGGCTCAAAGTATGAAGCTATAGTTGTAAATAGATTATGGGATGAAAGACCCAAGGAAAAAGTTACAATTGTTGGAAAATATTGTGAATCTGGTGACATTTTAGTTAAAGATATAGAGTTACCAGAGATTAAATCAGGAGATATTATTGCCATACCTGTTAGCGGTGCATACTCAACTTCTATGGCAAGTAATTACAATATGAACCCTAGACCAGAAATTGTTGCTTTAAAAGATGGGATGGATATGACTATTAGGAAGCGGGAAACTTTTGCAGATCTTTTTAAAATGGACGTTTGAATTTGAATAAGATAGATCATCAATTATTTAACAAAAGTATTCAAAGTTTTGTAGAAAATATATCTGAAAACATTGCCCATTCATCAAATCCGAAGCCAGTACTAATTCATGGATCAAAGGATGAAGGTGTTATTGAGTTGATTAAAGAATTAGCTTCAAAATATTTATGTGGTAATATAGATGATTGTATTTCAATTAATTGCAAAATTTGTGACCAAGTAAAAAAAGGAAACTACCCTGATTTCCATTTGATAGACAATGATTTAGAAGAAAAGATTAAGTCTGTAGATATCGAAGAATATATTGTTAACAAATCGTATATTAGTTCTGTAAATCCCAAAGGTAAAGTTTTTTCTATTATCAATTCTAATAAAATGACTACACAGGCTATGAATGCTTTGCTTAAATT
>JBJLGN010000023.1:0-5841 GCA_045564835.1 Dehalococcoidia bacterium | reverse complement strand
GCCAAGTATATTTTTTATCCCATCCCGGTTTTATACCTTTGAAATGTAAATCCCTAGTTGGAATTTTACCCATAGATTGATATCCAAAATCTTTATCTTTTGTTGCATAAACCAAACTGAGAGTAGGAACTTTCCAATCTTTAAAACTATTTAAAAATTCTTCTGAATTATTACTTAAATTTATATTAAAAACATCAGTGATAAAACTGCAGTATTCAAATCCAAGCCAATTCAAAGTTACTGGTTCTTTTATATCTACCCACTCAGGTAGCAGTTTATTTACAACCGGGCCATTGTTTGTTGATTTGATATCTATTGTAGAATCATCTTCACCTTTGATTTTTATAGTCTCACTTCTTTTTTCAAATTGAAAATAATTGCCATCATACAAATATTCATTTGCATTATTCTTATTTACTTTCTCATAATATAAATCTCTTTGAGAACAAATATTATTTGTTATT
This sequence comes from Dehalococcoidia bacterium, assembly GCA_045564835.1. GTDB lineage: Bacteria > Chloroflexota > Dehalococcoidia > Lucifugimonadales. The sequence goes on along the minus strand of JBJLGN010000023.1, from coordinate 5,377 downwards.
CCCCACGCAACATTTTTATTTCTACCCATAAATATTACAGGAACTCCAGAGTAAGACATGCCCATCGTATTAAACTTGTCTCCTTCAAGTTGAATTTGATACCAACAAGATACAGCACCAAATGCAATATGTGGATCACTTGCTAACAGAGGATATTTTGTTTTAGATTTTTCGGGGCCTACAACCCAATTATTGCTTCCCACTCCATCTTCAGATGAAGATGTAGAGCTTCCATTTAAGTTTGAATTTGGAGTTCCTGGAGTATATTCATTATCAAATAAAATCGTTTCATCATCTGCCTCCCCTCCAACATAAATATCTAATAAATCTTTATCTTCAATATGTTTTCTGGCATATTCGGGCATTATCAACAATGGAATTCTTACTGTCAAATAATATCTGAATTCACTCATTATTGCCAAGCTATCAATAGCTTCCCATTTTTCTGGTTTATAATCGAGTATAGAAAATTCCAAAGGTAATAATTCTCTATTTTTATCTATATAGTTATTAATTCCATCTGTAAAAGAGTCTAATAATTCTTTTGACCATTTTGGCATTTCTAAATATTCTTTTTTAGCAATTGAAACAAAATCAATTGTTTTAGCAACTATATCAATATCCAGAGTTTTCTTCCCCATAACTTCTGACAAAGAACCAATTGCTTTCCTTCGAAGGTAATCTAACTGAAATAATCTATCATGAGCAAGAACCATGCCATAGCCAAAAAATAAATTTTTATCATCAGCAGATTTAATTTTAGGTATACCGTGATCTTTTCTTTCTAGTTGAAATCCTTCGCAATTATTTAATAAAATTTCTGTTCTTTGAGAATAGTTTGATTTTGCCAAACTATTCCACCAATCATAAAATTCTTTTTCTGTATTAAATTCGTTTTCGATAATATTTGAGATTGATTTTCCCTCGCCCAAATTTTTCAATATTTTCAAATCAGTACTTGAAATCATTCGCTTCCTCCAGCTTTCAAATTGATGATATTTAAATTATAAATGGTTAGTCAAAGTAAATACTACATTTGGATTTTATTAAAAATTTAATTTACAATAACAATATGGATAAACAAAAATTAAAAACTAAAATTGAACATAATAGACAAGTTTGGGAACAAATGGACGATGAATCCAAACAAATATTTTTAGGTGACAAGCCAACTTTCAAATTTGGTGATGACAGCTTGGGCGGATGGCACGAATATAAACCTAAAAGAGACTATTTTCTTCAAAGATTTTTAGACGACAACAAACCAATAACAGACAATCCGTACGAGAAAAAAGAATTTGAAAAACTACTGGCAGAAATAGTATCTGGATTTGAATATGATTTTTCAGATGCTGATTCAATATCTAATTTTGGTGGCGGGCAATGTAGTCAATCAGAATGTAAAGATTGCAACTAATTTAAGGTGTATTAATATGTTTAAAAAAATTTTTATTATTATAATTCCTTTCTTAATTATTTTAGGTTGCACTGAATCTGATTCCAAAAAACCTAAAACAGATCTGCTAAGTTCAGTAGCAACAGCTAATTTTGAGATGATAAAGGAACATATTGAATACGGGACAGACATTAATTCTACATTTATAACTGAAGAAAACTGGAAAGGTGCATCTTCATTACATATAGCATCAATTAGCCCAACAAATTCTGAACAATTAAAAATCTTCACAAGAGTAATTGAATTATTACTAGAAAGTGGAGCAGATATTGAAATAAAAGCCACTAATAAAGATGAAGCTACTCCTTTAGCTTGGGCAGTATATTTTGGAAAATTAGAAATAGTTCAACTACTAGTTAAAAAAGGAGCTAGTGTTAATACTATTGATAAAAATGGTAATACTCCTCTTGATGCAGCACTGTCTTCTCCATTTATGGGAAGTGAAAAAAATCGATCTATGATAATAAGTTTTCTAAAAGAAAAAGGTGCTAAAACTAATCAATGAAAAACAATAATACTAAAGCTCTTATTTTTGATGTATTCGGTACAGTTGTTGACTGGAGAGGTAGCATAAAGAATGGGTTAAAAGAACTAATGCCTAATATCCTGAGTGAACAAGATTTAGAATCATTTGCCATAGAATGGAGAAAAGGATATACAGAATTCATACAAGATTTTAATTTAGGGAAGGAGCAATGGAAAAAAATAGATGATGTACATTATTCAAAGCTTATTGAAATTTTAAAACAAGAAAATTACTTTGAATTGCTAAATGAATCAGAAAAAAAAGAAATCAATTTACTTTGGCATAAATTAAATCCGTGGCCTGATACTGTTGAAGGCCTAAATTTACTAAAAAGCAAATTCTCAATAGGAACGTTGTCGAATGGGAATTTTTCTCTGTTACTTAATATGAGCAAATACTCAAAATTAAAATGGGACTTTATTTTTTCTGGAGATATATTTAAAAAATATAAAACTAATCCATTGGTATACAAAGAAGCATGTGCTTATCTTGATCTGAAAGTGGAAGAAGTAGCACTAGTAGCTGCTCATGAAAATGATTTGTTAGCAGCAAAAAATGTTGGATTGAAAACCTTTTATGTAGAAAGAAAAAATGAATTTTCTTATTACAAAAAACCTGAAAACTTAGACAAGTTTGATTTGGTAGCACAAGATTTTATAGACTTATATCATAAATTGTAAGCACATTTGTAATCTTAATATTTTCACTACATTTAGTACGTAAAATAAAATAAAAAAGATTATAAATATGAAAAAATTCAAACTAAAAAAATTGCTAACTAATATAAGTAAACTATATTTGAAATATATTAAATATAGTCATTATCAGTATTGGTTCTATGGATTTTTCTACTTGTCCCTACGACTTGAATTTCATGCATAAATTAGATCTCTGTACAGATCAAAATTTAACATGTATTCATAATCTATACTAGCTTGAAGGAGGCTTATAACCCATATCTTTGGCAATTTTCATTGAGTCTACTAAATCATCTACCGGCATTAATGGAGTAGTCTTTAAAGCAGATACTGATCCAGAACTAGATACTAAAATAGAAGCTGCTGCAACTGTTTTGTCATCAGGTGCCTCAAAAATTGCGATCAAGTCATATTCTCCAAAGGTTGCATAACCATCAACTATAGTTATTCCATGAGAAGATAACATTTCACCTACTAAATCTAATCTATTTTGAGGTTTTGCAATCATAGATTTCCATGCTTCTTGTGAATAAGATACTTGAAAAAGGTAGCGGGACATATGTTCTCCTTGCTTACAATAAATAATAGTATTACGATAACTATTTGTCATCGTAATTGTCAAGTTTTAAGATATTTTAATTCCAAATATTACTTACCAATATTCTCTTCCATTACTCTCATGGTATTAAGGCCAATAATTTTTTGGATATCACCATCAGCATAACCTCTTCTCATAAGTTCTTCTGTAATACTTGGGAATTTTGTACAGTCTTCTAATCCGACAGGTCCGTTTGCTATTCCGTCAAAATCTGAACCTAATCCTACATGATCGATCCCTGCCACTTTTACCATATGATCAATATGATCAACCGTATCAGATAAAGTAGGTTGCTCTAAATCACTCATTACAAGCCTGTATCTTTGTTGGATTTTTGAAGTTTCTTCTTTTATAAATGCTGCTGATTTATCATAATGACCACTACGTGATCGTTTTGCCATTCTTTCCAAATCTTCTATCTCTTCCCACATTTGATTCCTTAAATTATTTGATTCGACTCTTAGTTGCTCACTTACAAATGGAGGGCAAAAATTTACACATACAACGCCGCCATTTGTTGCAACAGCTTTAAGCATGTCATCTTTCATATTTCTTGGGTGTTTACAAACTTCCCACGAAGAAGAATGTGATGCCATTAGTGGTTTATTTACAACTTCAATAGTATCCCAAAAAGTTTTATCAGAAACATGAGATACATCTACAACCATACCAAGCTTATTCATTTCTTTAACAACTTCTACGCCAAAAAGACTTAATCCATTATTTTTAGCCGCATCGGTGGAACTGTCAGCCCAATTGTTTGTATTAAAATGAGTAAGCGTAATATATCTTACTCCAAGATCCCAGTATTGTCTTAAAATAGCTAAATTGTCATTTATTGCATGACCTCCTTCTATGCAAGGAACAACTGCATGCTTGCCCTGCTTAACCATTTCTCTGCAATCTTCAGCAGTTAAAGCAAGTCCAATCTGCTCAGGATGCATTTTTTCAAATCTTTTTAGAGCATCAATCAAAACAAGAGATCTATCTACAGTTTCTTTTTTTGCAATATATCCTGAATAAACAAAACATGACCACCATTGAACGCCAAGCCCTCCTTCGAATATTCTGGGTAAATCTAAATGTCCATCCTCAAGTCTTTTTGATATATCAACTCCCTGATCTTCAATAGGAAAATGATCTCTTGCTCTATCAGGATCATCATGTATTCCATGAGTATTATTTGGTGGATCAATCATTCTGCTAATAGTATCGGCATGTGTATCTACTACTATTGAATCAAAATGTAATTTTCTTGCTTTTTCTTTTAATTCCTGTTCTTTTTTGTTTGTCATGACTGCCCCCTAAAAAAATATTTATAACTTAATTATAACCATTAAGTCAAAATTTATTTCTTATCTCTGCCATAAAATTCATGCCTGGAAACATCTTCAAAATAATTTATTTTTTGCGGCTGATTCTGAGAGCGATTTTTTAACTTTCTATTTTTAATAACATCTTTAATAATATTAAAAAAGTAAAATATTTTTTTCATGATATTATTATAACTTTATTTTAATTTACACCCATGATATAATCATCAAAAATCAGAGGTGATGATTATGAGTTCAAAAATGGTTAACGGTATTTTATTTATAGTTGGTGCAATAGCTCCAATCGTAGTTTACCTGGGGTTAGGACCAGACGGCGGTGACATAATTGATCAGGCAACAGCTGAAAAAATAGTTTTTTGGATTATGCTTAGCCTTCCAATAGCCTTTATGATGACTGCTGATACAATGAGTGGCGGGTCAGGGCACGGATATGCTAAAGCCGGCTTATTAATCTTAATAATTTCATACACTGCTGGATCAATTAGTGATGCGATCGCTGCAAATTCACAAATGGGAGATTTGGGAGCAGGTATGGTATCAACATTCTGGCCGGCAATGATGATGGGATTTGGAATTACAGGAATGGGTTACTATGTTCAAAAAACATTTCCAACCTGGCTATCAGGATTAATGATGCTGTTGGGAGTTTATGGATTTGTTTTCTTGGGAATAATAGGAGTTGAAGAAGATTCAATATTAGAATTACCCCTTTGGCTAGGATTCACAATAACTAATGTAGCCTTGGGTATACTTACAATTCGAAAA
>JBJLGN010000022.1:0-6227 GCA_045564835.1 Dehalococcoidia bacterium | reverse complement strand
AGAAGCTGAGGAACCAAAAGCAGAAGCTGAGGAACCAAAAGCAGAAGCTGAGGAACCAAAAGCAGAAGCTGAGGAACCAAAAGCAGAAGCTGAGGAACCAAAAGCAGAAGCTGAGGAACCAAAAGCAGAAGCTGAGGAACCTAAAGCAGAAACTGAGGAACCAAAAGCAGAAGCTGAGGAACCTAAAAAAGAATAATCAATTATATTATGCTCATTTTTCATATAGGAGGAAATAATGGCAGATAAGAAAGAAGATATATTAGAATCAATAAAAAAATTATCAGTAATGGAACTGTCTGAACTTGTTAAAAGTTTAGAAGATGAATTTGGAGTAACTGCAGTTGCTGCTGCTCCTGCCGCTGCTGCCCCAGCTGGAGATGCCGGAGATGCCGGAGATGCTGGAGATGCTACAGTTAATGTAGTATTAAAAGAAGTTGGTGCTAATAAAATTAACGTTATTAAAGCCGTAAGAAAAATTACATCTTTAGGTTTAAAAGAAGCAAAAGACTTAGTTGAATCAGCTCCAAAAGCCGTACTTGAAGGTGCAAGTTCAGATGATGGAAATGCTGCTAAAGATGAATTAGAATCTGCAGGCGCTACAGTAGAACTAAGCTAAATTTTTTAATTTATTATTCAACAAAATACATGATTTATGTATTTTGTTGAATAATATTTTCGCATAGATTTGCACAATCTATCATATCAGGTATAGACACTGTTTCATTAATGGTGTGCATCCCTTTTACTCCCATCCCTATAACAACAGACTCAATAGAATTTTTCAAAAATATATTACCATCTGTTCCGCCACCAGATCCTTTTAATGTAGGAGTTAAGCCTAGATTTTCCAGAGATTTTATAACTATTTTCAATGCTGAATTATCACTCTCTAAAGAATATTTTTCAAATAATATCTCTGATTTCAAATTAATTTTTGATTCTTCAAATTCGTTTTGAGTTTCTTCTACAGCTATTGCTAATGCCTGATTTAAATTATCCATGGTTTCAATACTGCTTGTTCTAAACTCTCCTTCTATATACAAATTTGCTGGGACTGCATTTCTTACTGACCCACCTTCAATTTTACCGATGTTAAATGTTGTTTCATCATCAAGTCTACCTTGTGGTAACTTGTTAATTAATACAGTAGCGATTTTGATTGCAGAAATACCTTTTTCAGGTTCAACGCCAGCATGAGCTGCTCTACCTGTTACTTCTATGTCAAAGCTCACATAAGTGGGGCTAGAATTAGTTATTATACTTGGTGGTCCTTCTCCATCAAATATAATCGCTTTTTTACCTGATATTTGTGAAAAGTCAAGATTTCTCGCACCTTGGAGAGCTACTTCTTCTTCACGAGTAAAAATTAACGTTAAATTTTTAAACTTATGATTATTTTCATGAAGCGAGTCTAATGCTTCTAAAATACCAGTTAATCCTGCTTTGCAATCGCCGCCAAGTATTGTGTCCTCTTTAGAATATATTCTATCTTTATCAACTATAGGAATTATTCCTCTTCCAGGTTCTACAGTATCCATATGTGCTGATAATATTATATTCTCATTAGAGTTTTGATCCGTAGTAGCAATTAAATTACCATAATTATCAATTTGTATTTCAAATCCTATAGCAGAAAGCTTATCTTGGATAAAATTCCTGACTTTTTCTTCTTCTCCTGAAGGACTGTCTATGCTTACCAAATCACAGAATGTTTTTGTTAGTCTTTCTCTATTAATCATTTTGTTACCTTTTGATATATAATGGCCTTTTATTGAACTTATATTATAGATTAACAAAGAATTCAGAATATGAATATATATATTTATGGAACAGGTGCAGTTGGAGCATTTGTTGGATCATTATTGTTTGAAAGAAAATGTAATGTTTTATTTCTTTCTAGAGGAAAAACATTTTCGGAAATCAAATCAAATGGATTAGAATTACAAACTAGTAAGCTTAATCATCCCAAGATTTATCCTGAAATTTATGACACTAATCATTGTAAAATAGAAAACAATTTTCCATTTGAAGCAGACTTAGTTATTTATTGTGTAAAAAGCTATCATAATGAAGAATCGATTAACTATTTGTCTGGTCTATTTAAAAAAAACATTCCCTATATATTAACTTTACAAAATGGATTTAGAGCAACTGAACAACTATATGAATTGTTTGATGACAAAATCCTTACAGGTGCAGCTTATATAGATGCAATATTAGAAGAAAAAGGAAAAGTTTTTGAAACTGGAGGTGAACCTAAAATAGTACTGGGATCTATGTTTAATAATGAATTAGATATATTGACTGAAATATTTGATTTGATGAATTCTGAAGAACTTGCTATTGAATTAAATAAAGATATCAAATCAGTTATATGGAGAAAACTAATGTATATATCTTCACTCAGTGGAATTATGTGTCTTTATAGGCAACCACTAGAAAATATTTTAACTGATAAAACTAGCCAACATTTGTTAAAAGAATTGATAAACGAAACTTATAATACATCAATAAAAAACAATGCTAATATACATGAATCTGAAATACAAAAAGTATTTGATGAACTATATTATAATCAACCCAACTCAATATCCTCTATGTACGAAGACATGAAGAAGGGGAATTTGATTGAAGTAGATGCTATACAGAAATATGTTTCTGATATAGCTAGTACAAATAATTTGCCAGTTCCATTTACGGATCTAATAAGTACAGTTCTATCTAAATATATCGAATTTATTGAAAAATAATCTAGGCGCCAAATCTAACATCTGCATTTGGGTCAGAATATGTTACCCCTTTGCTTTCCCAAAATATTTTTGAAATTTCATCAACAGCTTCTACAAGTTGTTTAGCAGATTCAGAACTTACATTTTGTTTGTTTGCCCCGGCTAATTTATTTGCATTCCAAAATAAGTCGTGTAAATTTGGGTATTTTTCTAGATGTTCTGGTTTGAAATAATCAGACCATAAAATGTTTAATTCATTTTTCACTTCTTGCGCATGATCTTCCTTAACTCTAATAAATCTCGCTACAGTATTTGGTTGTTCTACTTTTGAAACTCCTCCGCTGAGGTCTATATCTTCCATTTTCATAACCATTTTCAACACTGTTTGAGCTGCAATTTTGGCAGCTATAGGATCATATATTCCACAAGGAATATCACAATGTGCGTATACATTTGTTGGTGAAAATATTGATTTTATATTTTTAACTAAATTCATTTGAAATCTCCATTTTTAATATCTCTATTTCTATATATTATATATTATTATGTTTAAAATTATGACAATGAAAATTAACCAAAAGAGTATGGAACCTGTACTCTTTGATGGTGACTATGTATTAGTTGCTCAGAAAAAAAAGTATAATAGAGGGGATATTGTAGTATTCAAAGATAAATTTGATGGCAAATATAAAATTAAATTTATCTTTGCTAAATCTAATGATGTATTAGATACAAGCACACAGCAACCTAAAATAATAGAGAATTATAATAAAAAATACTTACATAAAGTAACAAAATTAGAACCAAATACATTTTACGTCCTAGGATATAATGATCAAATGAGTAAAGATAGCAGACATTTTGGTCCAATAACATACGAGCAAATTATTGGAAAATTATTCTTAAGATATTATCCATTTAATTCATGTAGGTTTTATTAATGAACGATAAACAAACATATGAACCAGTTATTGGTTTAGAAGTGCATGTACAGCTTAATACCAACAGTAAAATGTTTTGTAAATGCGAAATCGCCCCTTTTGATAGTGCTCCAAACTCATATGTCTGCAATATTTGCATGGGTTATCCAGGTACTTTGCCTTTGATAAACAACAAAGCTATTGAAATGGTCGCAAAATCAGGATTAGCATTGAATGGTAAAATCAATCAAATGACTAGATTTGATCGAAAAAACTATCATTATCCAGATTTGATGAAAGGATATCAAATTTCACAATTTAAATATCCTATAGTAGTTGGAGGAGAAGTATCTATAAAAACTAACCAAGAAAAAATTATAACTTTGAATCGAATACATCTCGAAGAAGACACAGCTAAGTTAACACATATTAAAGAAAAGTCATTAATTGATATTAATAGATCTGGAACTCCTTTAATGGAAGTTGTTAGTGAGCCTGAAATATCTAATGCAGAAGAAGCAAGAAAATATTTACAAGAATTACATTCTCTATTTACAGAAATTGGTGTTACTAAAGGAAATCTTGAGCAAGGACACTTTAGATGTGATGCTAATATTAGCCTTAGACCGAAAGGTTCTAAAACATTGGGAGAGAAAGTAGAAATTAAAAATATGAACAGTTTTAGATCTGTATTCAGAGCTATAAATTTTGAAATTGAAAGACAGAGCGTTGAATTAAATTCTAATAATAAAATTATACAAGAAACAAGAGGATGGAATGAGGCGAAAGGAATAACAGTGTCACAAAGATCAAAAGAATCTGCACATGACTACAGATATTTCCCTGATCCAGATTTGCCAAATATTTACATAAACGATAAATTGTTATCTGATTTAAAATCATCTATTCCGGAATTGAAAAAAGATAGAGTTAAATATTTAAATAATGATTACGATTTAAATGAACAAGTAATCCAACTTTTAGCATCAGATACTTTTCTTTATGAATATTTTAAAAATATACATAAATTAACCCAAAACCAAAATAATAATGTTTCTGATCAAGAATTAGCAAATTGGATAACTGAAGAAATTTTGAAAATATTAGATTCAAATAATATTACTACAAATAAAATACATAATACATTAAAGAGTGAATATGTGTTGGAATTGATAGAACTAACTAATTCTAAAACTATAAACAGAAATTCTGCTAGAGAAATACTTGCCTCACTAATTAAAACCAATAAACCTCCAAAAGATTTAATTAACGATTTAGGTTTGGCCAAAATCTCTGATTTTGGAGAATTAAATGAATTATGTTTGCAAGCAATTAAAAACAACCCTGAAGCTGTAAAAGATTATAATTCAGGGAAAGAAACTGCTGTAAAATTTTTAATAGGACAGGTTATGAGACTTAGTAAAGGGAAAGCGGATCCCAATGAAACTGAATTAAACATACTAAATATACTAAAAAATGAATGATATACTTAGTACTATAAATATTGCTACTATTGGAGGCGGAACAGGATCTTCAGTGATATTGAGAGGATTAAAAGATTACACTGAAAATCTTGCAGCTATCATTACTGTTGCAGATGATGGAGGTAGCTCAGGTATATTAAGAAAAGAATTAGGTATAATTCCACCTGGTGATTTTAGAAATTGTGTAGCTGCACTTAGTGATTCAGAAAGTTTATTAAAAGAAATATTTGATTATAGATTTGCACAAGGAAAAGGCCTGAAGGGACATAGTTTAGGTAATTTGTTAATTACTGCAATGTCTGACATTACAGGAAGCTTTGAAGGTGGATTGAATTTGTCTGCTAAAATATTAGGAGCAAAAGGTAAAGTTGTTCCAGCATCTCTTGATAATATAACTTTGGAAGCAATATTAGACGATGGGACTAAAGTATTAGGAGAATCATTAATTCCCCTTAAAAATGGTAAAATTAATGAAATAAATCTGATTCCTTCTAATGCAAAAGGTTCTGAAAGTGCAATAAACTCTTTAGCTAACGCTGATGTGATAATTGTTGGACCCGGAAGCTTATACACTAGCATAATTCCTCCATTGTTAGTAAAAGATCTTATAGAAATTTTCAAATCATCCAAAGCTTTAAAAATATATGTTTGTAATATTGCTACTCAGAAAGGAGAAACGGATTTATTTAGTGTAAATGATCACATAAAAGCGATACAAAAACATACCTATACTAGTATTTTTGATTTTATTATTGTTGATAAAAATTTTGATCTACCAATAACTTCTCATGATGAACAGCGAGTTAAATTAAGCCAAAATGATTTAGATAATCCTAAAATCATGAAATTTGATGTAAAATCTGAAAAACATTCAATGAGACACGACTCAAAAAAGTTGTCTAATTCTATAATAACGTTATACAATCAATGGGTTAAAAATAAATAAAAGGATATTTTTTGAATACTATATTTCTAGTTCTGCAATTAGTTTCTGCAATTTTTTTGATTTTTATAATTCTTATACAAGTACGCGGACAGAGTGTTAATATATTTGGCGGTGGAGGAGATAGTTATAGAACACGTAGAGGATTTGA
>JBJLGN010000021.1:0-137497 GCA_045564835.1 Dehalococcoidia bacterium | reverse complement strand
CTCTTGATCAATCAAGAGTATTAGACATGGCAAAAGCTATGGACCCAGCTAACTTTGCAACCATGGGTGGAACTGCCTTAGCAGGCATGACAGCAACTATGGATACAGCTGCTCTTACTGGATTAGGTGGAGCAAAATTAGTAGACATGACAAAGAACATGGATGCTAATAACTTTGCAGTATTAGGTGGAACCAAATTAACAAACATGGCCTTAACAATGGATGCCACTAATATGGCAGCCATGGGAGGAGCAGCATTAGCGGGCATGACTAAAAATTTAGATGCAGCTAATATGGCAACTTTAGGAGCTGGCAAATTAGTGGATATTGCTTCAACTCTTGACGCCGGTTCTTTAACAATTATGGGAGGAGCTGCAATAGTGGACATGACAAAAAACTTGGATCCGACAAATATGGGAGCATTGGGTGGAGCTAAACTAGCAGACATGGCAAAAACAATGGACCCAACAAATATGGCAGCATTGGGCGGAGCTAAACTAGCAGACATGGCAAAGACAATGGACCCAGCAAATATGGGAGCATTGGGTGGAGCTAAACTTGCAGACATGGCAAAGACAATGGACCCAGCAAATATGGGAGCATTGGGTGGAGCTAAGCTAGCAGACATGGCAAAGACGATGGACCCAACAAATATGGCAGCATTAGGCGGAGCTAAACTAGCAGACATGGCAAAGACAATGGACCCAGCAAATATGGGAGCATTGGGTGGAGCTAAACTAGCAGACATGGCAAAGACGATGGACCCAACAAATATGGCAGCATTAGGCGGAGCTAAACTAGCAGACATGGCAAAGACAATGGACCCAGCAAATATGGGAGCATTAGGCTGGAGCTAAGCTAGTGGACATGGCAAAGACGATGGACCCAGCAAATATGGGAGCATTGGGTGGAGCTAAGCTTGCAGACATGGCAAAGACGATGGACCCAGCAAATATGGCAGCATTGGGTGGAGCTAAACTAGCAGACATGGCAAAGACAATGGACCCAGCAAATATGGGAGCATTGGGTGGAGCTAAACTTGTAGACATGGCAAAGACAATGGATGCAACAAATATGGCAGCATTAGGCGGAGCTAAACTTGCAGACATGACTAAAACAATGGATACAGACAACATTGCAACACTTGGATCTGACAAAGTTGTTGATATAGCTAAAAACTTAAATGATGATAACTTTAAGGATTTGGGAGGGAATAAAGTTGCTTCATTGGCAAAAGTTATGGGTGGCGACACACTGAAAGATATAGGAAGCGATAAAGCTAAAGGAATGGCAAAAGCTATGGAAAAAGACGATATAAAGACACTTGATAGTTCTCAAATCGTAGGATTAGCTTCTGGTATAGATCCTGTAGCAATTACTGACCTAGGCTCTGATAAGCTTGCTACTATGGTTGATGTTATTGATGTGACTGCTGTTAAAGATTTAGGAACAGATTCCTTATCTTCTATGATGAGCGGTGTTCAAGGTTCGCAAATAGCAGATTTGAAAGATGATAAAAAAGTTTCAATCGTAGATAATCTAGGAGCAAACTTTTTTGATGCTAAAAATGCTTCTCTAGATGCAATTAAAGATTCAAAGTCTGATGTTGCAATTCAGATAGCAGAACCAGCAGTTAAGAAAGTTCCTGCTAGTCTTTTCACAACGTTTGCATTAAAAATAAAATAACTATTAAATTAAGAGAGTATGAAATTTCATACTCTCTTAATTATTTTTTTTAAGCCCTTTTGTCTCTGTAGTAAATAAAATCACTAATGTAGAGAATGCTAATAAAATTACCCCATCTGTAATTAAAGCAGAGGTGTAATTCCATTTTTGTATTATAAATCCTAGTATTGGTGGCCCAACCATAAACCCCAAATCCCCAAATGTTCTTAGTAATCCCATTGTCAGTCCTTCGTATCCTTTGGGAGCTTTGTCAGCAAATAGCGTATTTGTTGAAGCATTTAGTAATCCTTCACCAATACCAAATAGAATGGCTACGTATAGTATCATTTGATAACTATCTGATTTATCAAATAAAAATAATGCAATTAAAATAATTAATACTCCAGGTATAATCGGAGTTTTCCTTCCAAATTTATCTACCAAATATCCTGATATAGAAGACGATGTGAGTTGAGATAAAGAAGTTATGCTGAAAAATGTCCCAATATTTGATGGTGTGAAACCTTTGTTTTTAATAAATAGTGGAGCTACTGTAAATCTACCTCCTGATCTATGAAAAAAAGTAGATATTGTCATCAACCCTATTGGAATCAATCCTGATTTTAAAAATATTACTATAACATTAAGTGTACTTTCTTTTTTATCATCTTTATTTTCATATTCATTTTTCTTTTTCACTGTCGGCTCAATTACGGTTGTTAATATCAAAACAATACCAATTAATAAAGAGATTGATGCAAAAACAAATGCACTATTCAATCCATATCTTTCGCCTATATAACCACCTATTACAGGGCCTATAGTTTGTCCTGTTAATATAGAAATAGTTTGCAAGCTTAATATTCTTCCTCTGTTTTCTAAAGTTGATATTTCTCTTAGATATATTCCTGCTCCGACAAAATGAATCCCTCCACCTAGTCCGGTTATCAATCTTGAAAGTAGAATTAAAGAAGTTGAATCAAAATACCCAGTCAAATAATATCCAATCGATGCTATAATTGGGCCAATTATTAATATAGGTTTTATCCCAAATTTTTGTGCAACCAACCCTGCTGGTAAATTAGTTAAAAAACGCCCAGCTCCAAATATTCCTACAACAAATCCTGTCATGGAAGTTGTTGCACCTAGATTTTGTACTAATATAGGCAAAATAGGATTTGTTGCACCTTGTCCGATTGTGAATAAAAAAACTGAGCAACAAACACTAAATGTGCTTAATAGTGTTTTTTTATTTTTAATTGATTTAATGATTTGATCGGGTTTCAATTTTTACTCTTAATTTGGTAGATATTTACAAGTGCCACCACTTGCTAAATATTTATCTCTTGATGCTGATGTTAAGCATGATACGGTTTCAATTAATTGTTCAGATGAAATTGCATAACCTGTTCCTTCTACAGCTACTCCTGATGAAGTTTGTCTTGTTACTGTTGTAGCCATTCCTATAACTTCGCCTGATAGAATTATCACAGGACCTCCTGAGTTGCCGGGATTAATAGCAGCATCAGTTTGAATAGTTCCTCTTGGCGAGTATCTTATTCCATCAGCAATCCCTGATCTAATTACTTTAGCTGATATTACACCTTTAGTTGTTCTTAAATTACTTGTTCCCAGTGGATATCCCATGACGTTTATCTCTGTTCCTATTTTAATATTTTCATAATCTTTGTTTGACAATAAATTGAAAGGTGTCAATATTGTTGATGTGCTGAATTTTAATACGGCGATATCTAAATTACTGTATTTGTTTATTAAAGAAGTATTGTATATAGTTTCATTTTCATTAACCATTAATTTCAGATTGTTATAATTCCTAACTCCAGAAGAATTTTTCACAAAGCAGTGATTATTTGTTAACACGTAGTATGTGTTAATTTCTACTGTGTGATGCATTGGTTCTATATTGAATAAAAACCCAGAGCATTTGCCATTGTTTGAATTTGTAATACGAATAACTGATGATTTAACTGTATCAACTGTAACAGGCCATTGAGTAGAGCTTGGAGCAGATTCAAGAGTTTTTATTCTAGATGTGTTTTCCCCTATGTCTGAAGTAGTTATTTGAATGTTTCCAATTATTTTATCTTGACTTTCAATCTTCGTAGATAACTCATCGTATTTGTTAGAAGAAGATTTTAAATATTCATTTTTTTCTTTTTGAGAGTTTAATTCCGATTCTAATCTCTTTGCTTTTTCTTTTTCTTGAGATATCTCAGCTTCTAATCTTTTTTCTTTTTCTTTTTTAATGTCTAGTTCATAATTGGACTTTAGTAATTTTTTTTCCTCATCTATTAATTTAGATTTGGTTTCATCTAATTGTAATTGCGTTTCATACTTTTTTTTTTTCAGCAATTAATTTTTCTTCATTTAACTGTTTTATTGTTAAATCGGATTTCGCTATTGATTCTGAGGCGGAAATTATAGATTTACTAGATTCATTTAGTGCATCATTTACTGAATCTAGAGCGACATTTATTTTTGAATTTATGTCATTTGTGTAATTTTCGATTTTTTTATTTTGGTTGTTTTCAATAACAAGATAAACTGAAAATATAATTACTATATTAAGTAATATTAGCGCTGAATAATAGATTTTGTTTTTCATATAATATATAGAGTTTGTTGTAGTAACATTTATTAATAATATATTTTAACAATCATAACAATTAAACATAAGTTATATGTTAAGAAAATTAGAAACATATTTAGAAAATAAGATTTTAATACTTCCGTCTTGGCTTTCTGCTCATTTAAAACGTACGGCTGAAATTGCTGTAGAGTTAGCTATTGTTCATAAAGCTGATCCTACAAGATGTAAGTTGTCAGCTCTTGCTCATGATATAGCGAAAACATATCATAATAATGATTTGATAAAAATAGCTAAGACTAATAAACTTGATTGTTCTGAATTTGAATTTACACATCCAGAAGTTTTGCATGGACCTGTTGCTGCATTTCATTTAAATGAATATATAGCTGAGGATATTTCTTTTTTCAATTCTATTAGATGGCACACATCTGGGAATACAAATTTTGACTTGGAAAATAAGATAGTTTTTTTGTCTGACAAGTTGGATCCAAATAAAATAAACAAACGACCTGAACTTAATAAAATAAAGGATCTTGCATATAAAAATTTAGATGATTCAATAATTCGTTTTTTTGAAATTCAATTTGATTACTTAACTAATAACAACATAGACATACATCCTGAATCAATAAATTATTACAAACATTTAACTTAGTATTTTTTTGATATTTATAGAAATAACTGAATTGTCGATTTCAAATAAACAAAAACTAGTAGGAATTATAAATTCAGAGTAACCTTGCCCAGGATTTACGAATGTTGTTCCTTTATATTCTTCTATGTGTGCATCATGTGTATGGCCAAAAAAAATAAAATTAGGTTTGACCTCTCCAAATTGTTCAAGGATTAAATCAAAATCTATTGGCGGAGGTCCACCCCAATATGGGTGTATAACTCCAAAAACAAATTTCTGTATTTTAAATACAATTTGACCAGGAATACTATCTCTAATATTTTTAGGATCAGAATTTCCATGAACAATAATAGATTCTTTTGCATTTTCTTCTATGCCTTTTATCACATGCTCAGATGTGATATCTCCACAATGCACAACTAAGTCTGCATTGATTATTTGATTTTTAAGTTGGATGTCTATCGCATCATAAGTTTGTTGATGTGTATCAGAAATAACCAAAATTTTACTTATGTCAGAATTAAATGTTTTCAAATAAAATTCTTTAACTTACATCTGATATTAATTGGTCGTCAAACCCAAGTCTTTTTAGAACTTCATAAGTATGTTCTCCTAATTCTGGAGCTGGAGAATCTACTGATAAGGGTGTTTCAGACATATTTAACATAGGCCCGACCATTTTTATATTTCCTAACACAGAGTGTTCCATTTCAGTAACCAAATCATTCTCAATAACTTGCTGGTTATCTGTAAGTTCTTCTACAAATTTAACCTCGCCTGAAGGAACACCTGCTTTATCGAAAATTTTCAACCAGTCTTCTACATTTTTTTCTTTCATTATAGATTCAAATTTTGGAACGAGTTTTTCATTAAATTTGAACGCTTTCTCTGAATAAGGGTCGTATCCTTCTTCAAATCTGATATCTTCAACTTGCAATGTATCTGCCATTTTTTTTCTTAGTGGTTCACTTAGGCAACCAACAGCTAAAATACCATTTTTAACTTGGTATGTTCTGTAATAATGATTGTGAGCAGATTTATATCCCATTTTTTGATATTCTGCTTGAATCTCAGCATATGTGCTTCCATTATTTCTCATTTTTTTTAAGTTTTGTTTAAATTTAGTTCTGATTTCTTCGTCAAATATATTTGATTCGAAAAATTTCCCATTTTGTAAACTGAGAGCTGATCCTAGTAATGTTGTTTCGATTTTTTGCCCTAATCCAGTTTTCTCTCTGTGAAATAAAGCAGCACAAATACTCCAAGCCATTCCCAGCCCTGTTGTATAATCTGCAACTGCAGAAGATTGAATAGGTTGAGGAACTTCATTTAATGTTTTATTTTCTGCTGACATTAATCCACTAATAGCCTGAGCTATAAGATCATATCCTGGTCTGTGACTATCTGGTCCTGACCTTCCAAATGCCGTGTTGGAGCAATATATGATTTTAGGGTTATACGATTTTATTTTTTCATAATCTAATTTCAATTTTTTTGGTACATCAGGTCTTGAATTAATTATCATTACATCAGATTCTTCAATAAGCTTTTTTACAACGAGTTGTGATTTTTCGTTTTTAAGATCTAGAGTAATACCTTTTTTCCCTCGATTAAGTGCAAAAAACGATCTTCCAAAACCAGGTACACCTGGTATTATTTCAAGAGCATATCTCCAAGGATCTCCAGAGGGAGGTTCTATTTTTATTATTTCGGCACCCATATCACTTAACATAGATCCCGCAAAAGGAGCAGCAATTATTTGACTAAATTCTATTATTTTTATACCTGATAACGGTCCACTCATTAATCCTGCCTTGTTATTACTCTATATACATTTTAATATGAGATGATATTAAGGTTTTACTGATAAAATTTCAAGTTGTAAACATTAGAGGAGAAAATGAAAAATAATAAAACAGTAATAATTACAGGAGGAGGCACGGGAATAGGTAAAGGGAATTGCTTTAAAATTAGCAAAGCATGATTTCAATATAATTTTAGCAAGTAGAAATATATCTAATCTGCGAAAAAGTTAAAGAAGAGTGTACTAAATTAAATAACCAGAATGTTATAACTGTTCAAACTGACGTTACTGATAGTGATAGCGTTAGTAATTTATTTGAAATTGCAAAAGAAAAATTTGAAAAATTAGATGTTCTCATAAATAATGCAGGTGTTTTTGACGGAGGTCCATGTAGACACAGTTAGATATTGAAACTTGGGATAAGGTATTGAATATTAATTTAAGAGGCGCTTTTCTGTGCCTTAGAGAAGCAATGAAAATTATGAAACCACAAAAAAACGTGGAAAAATTATAAATATTGGCAGTATTTCCGGCCAGGTACCCAGAGTGCATTCTACTCCATATACGACCTCAAAATTTGCACTAACAGGGTTAACTAAAGCAGCAGCACTAGAAGCCAGAGAACACAATATATCTGTTTCTATTGTTCATCCAGGGAATGTGAGTCACTGAATTAAGACAAATCAGAGCTGAAGACAAAGATAGCGAACCCATGATGAATCCCGAGAGTATAGCAGAGTTAGTATATTTATCTATAGGTTTGCCAAACAACGTAAATCTTATTGGAGAGTGTGATGTTGCCTACTCGATCAATTATATCTTGGAAGAGGTTAATAATTACTTTGACGCTAACCTGATACCGAGTTTCAGATAAATGAGATTGGATTTTATTTGCATCTATGTCATCAAAATTAGGAAAACTAACTATGATGCACTTGCCATTTTGTAGCCATAAAAATATTGTAGAGTGTTCTTTTAATCTGAAAATGCTTTTAGGAATAAGATAACCTCCGTATATTAAGGGAATAACTCCTATTAAGAAAAAAAATACTTTGAATTGTTTGGTTACTATTAAGGAAAGGTACCAAGGATATGATTGCCATTGTTACTAATCCAGCAGCAAGATATTTGAATCCGGTTATGATTTTACTTTCTTCTCCCATGTTCATGATCAACTCAAAGCTGTTTATATCGTCAAATTCGACCGATTTTTTTTCTTTGAAAATCTGATTTGATGAGGTTTTGCCCGTTATCAACTCTAGAATTTGTAATTTTACAAATTTCTGTATCAACAATTATTGTGTTCATTTTTTGATAATTTCATTTCGATTAATTATAAATATTTTATTAATAACATAATTGTAATATAAACTTTATTGCTCTGTAATATATAATCGAATCATAATGATTGATAATTTACATATTGCAATAGATGGCCCAGCCGCATCTGGAAAAACAGCATCTGCCAAAAAATTATCTAAAGGAATTAAAGATTCCTTATATCGATACAGGAATCATGTATAGGGGATTGTCTTATTACTTGTTAACTGAAATTAAGGAGTTCAAGAACAAAAAAAGTTATAGAAAATTTTGATTTTGATAATAATGTATCTATGTTAGTTGATGAAGATCAAAAAATATTCATTAATGATAGCGACATAACTCAATATTTATATACTGAAGAAGTCACAAAATTAGTATCATTTTTTGCCAGTATTGAAGCTGTTAGAGTTTATTTGGTAAAAGAACAAAGAATAATGGCAAGAGATAAGGATTTAATAATGGTAGGCAGAGACATTGGAACTGTAGTGCTACCAAATGCGAAATATAAATTTTTCTTGGACTGCAATGTACAGACAAGAGCAAACAGAAGAATCGATCAAGAAAAAAAACACTGTGGAGATAATGTTGATATTGATAAAAAAATGGATCAAATAAAAAAAAGAGATTTAACTAGATAAATCTAGAGAATTATCACCTTTGAAATCAGCTAAAGATGCCATTATTATATACAATGATCATATTGACTTGAGCTCAAACAGTACATATTAATGAAAAATATTGTTATGGAATAGAAATGAATTTAAATAAAATTTGTAATTATGTTCAATTAAAATTATTAGATAATCTTGCAGACTTTGAGTTGACAGGCCAGAAGAGAATATCCCTATGAAAGGTCCCATTAATATACATAGCTAATCACCAAGCCTTTCTTAGATCCAAGTTTGATTAGCGTTATATCTCCAAGAAAAGTTAATTTTTTAGCAAAAAAAGAAGCATTTAAATTTTATCCGATCGCAACACTTCTAAAGATGTATGGAGCACATCCTATTAATAGATTTGGTTTGGATTTGACGTTTTTTAGATGGGCGTTAAAAATTTTAAAAAACGAAGAAGCTTTATGTTTGTTTCCAGAAGGTACACGCACAAATGGTGTAATGAAAAAAGGATTACCTGGAATAGTTCATTTGGCGATAAGATCCGGAGCTAATATTATTCCTGTCGGGATACAAGGAACTAATCAAAGTAGAGGAATAAAAGGGGTACTTGCTCCGTCAGGAAAAATCAGGATTAAGATCGGTAAATCATTTAAATTTGATAAATCTAATGATCCTTTAAATAGAGACGAAATTGATTTGATTTTAGATCAAATAATGAAGAAAATTGCCGAATTATTACCTTCAAAAATGAGGGGTGAATATAGATGATTAATAATATGTTAACAATTTTATTTTAATGTAAGACAATGTGCGGAATAGTAGGAAATATAAATAACTCTCTAGTAAAAGACAATTTAATTCAAGGATTAAAAAAATTAGAATATAGAGGGTATGATAGCGTTGGTTTAGCTTTAATCAATGATAATCAAAATATAGATATACTTAAAAGTGCGGGTAAGATAAAAAACTTTTTGCACAAACATGATAAAGATGAATCTGATGGCAATATAGGTATAGGACATACACGTTGGGCTACTCATGGAGAGCCTTCAGACAATAATGCACATCCCATTTTTGATTTTCGAAAAAGATTGGCTGTTGTTCATAATGGAATAATTGAAAATTATTTAGATCTGAAAAATGAATTAACTAAGTCTGGATATCAATTTGTTACAGATACTGATACTGAAAGTATATCGAACCTTATTTCTAGCTATGTTGAAAAAAATCATAATACTTTTGATGCTATCAATTTAACTTTGGGAAAAATTAATGGACATGCCGCTGTATTAATAATTTCCCAAGATGAACCTGACACAATATTTGGTTTTAAAAAAGGCTTTGCAGGCTCGCTATTAATAGGTAAAAATAATGAACAAGTATTTATTGCAAGTGACTTTCAAACACTGATATCTTCTTCGGATGAATATATTGTTTTAGAAGATGGCGAAGCGTTCAAAGCTACTAATAACAAAATAGAAGTTTATAAGGGTAATAAAAAAATTAATAAAACATGGATGGCAATAACGCAAAATACAGAAAAAATTTCAAAAGGTAAATACAAATTTTTTATGGAGAAAGAAATTCATGAACAATCAGAAGTGTTTTTAAGGAACTTCCAAGGAAGAGTGAATTTTAATTCCCAAAGTGTTAATTTTTCTGAAGAGTTGAATAAAATAGATTTGAAAAATATCGAAAGAGTTCATTTAATAGGAATGGGCTCAAGTTATTACGCTTGTATGCTAGGATCGTATTGGTTGGAAAAAATTTCTAAAATCCCTATTCAATATAGTAACTCATCAGAGTTCAGATACAGACATCCAGTTGTAGAAAATAATACTTTGATAATTCCTGTATCTCAATCTGGAGAAACTGCAGACACTTTGTCTGCGTCTAATCTAGCAAAAGAAATGAAACTCTTGCAAATCTCTATTACTAATTCATCTAACTCTGAATTAGAAAGAATTACTAAAAACTCGATAATGATGAGAGCAAATACAGAAATAGGAGTAGCTTCAACTAAAACATTTATGGCTACAATTGAAATCTTGTTTATTTTATCTTTGTACCTTGCACAAATCCATAATATTAAAATTAATAAAGATTTAATCTTTGATGAACTAAAAATATTACCATCTAAAATAGACAATATATTTAAAAACTCTAATCAGATAATTAAATTAGCTAAATTGTATTCAAGATATAATAATTTTTTATTTTTGGGCAGAGGGCAAAATTATCCAATAGCAATGGAAGGAGCACTCAAACTAAAAGAATTAAGCTATATTCACGCTGAAGGGTATCCTGCAGGTGAAATGAAACACGGACCAATCTCACTAATTGACTCTAATATGCCTGTGTTTAATATTATTACTGAAGGTCCGTATTTAAATAAAATGATTTCCAATATAAGAGAAATTCAATCAAGAAAAGGCAGAATTATTGTTTTGACAAATTGTCCAGAGAAATTAGATTCGTCATGGTACGATGATATTATTATTTTTGATAAAACTGATGATTTGTTATCTCCATTTTTATCTACTGTTTGTATTCAATTATTTGCAATGTACTTAGCTACAGAACGTAAACTAGATATTGATCAACCAAGAAATTTGGCAAAATCTGTCACTGTAGAATAGAGTAAGTACATTTAGCGTAAACAACTTATAATAATTTAACTGTAATCGATTATTTGCTTGTAGACTTTTTGCTATTAATGTAGAATCCATTCAGTTATTTCCAAGCAAGATAATACTATTAGTACTAACAAACAAACACAAAAACCACCAACTTTTTTACCTAAGGCATTTGAATCCAAAAATTATTTTCTATATTTTTTGGGTAGCTTAGCTTCTGTTAATGGTTTTCAAATTTTTATGTTTACTGAAAGTTGGATAACACATGAATTAAATGAATCTCCTGAAGCCTTAGGTTTATTGGGTTTATTTACAGCTCTTCCTACTATAATTTTAAATTTATTTGGAGGAGCTATAGCAGACAGATTTAATAAAAAAATATTAATAACAATATGCCAAATTCTTACATTATTTGGAGTTGGATTGTTTGCGTTTTTGTATCAAATAGACTTTATGAAATATTGGCATATTTATTTTTTTGCAGCAGCTGGTGGAGCTATTAATGCATTTGAATTACCAGCAAGAATGTCATATTACCCTTTGTTAATTAATAAGGATGCGATGCCAAGTGCAGTTGCAATGAATTCATTGACCTGGCAAGGAACCAGAGTTATTGCCCCTGCAATTGCTGGATTACTTATAGCATTATTTGGGGGAACTATTACTTTGGCTATATGCTGTATTTGTTTTGTTCTAATGATTTTTTTCTTGAATTTGACAAAAGTAGATATTGCCCAAATGCCAAGAAAAGGTAACCCGCTTCAAGATATATTTGATGGACTTAGTTTTATTTATTCAAACAAATTATTTCTTACTATAATTGGATATTCTTTCTTTATTGGATTCTTTGGATGGGTATATCTTACAATGATGCCTTATATGGCCGTACAAGTTCTCCAAGTCGATTCTTCTGGTACTGGGATATTGTTGACTGCAGCAGGATTAGGAGCTGTGATTCCAACTATAATATACGCAAGGGCAGGTATTCAAAATGGGAGAATGGGATTAAGTGCAGGATCTCTATTCTCTGGAATATCGATAGTTTTATTTGCTTTTACTGCTTATCAATTTCAAAGTTTTTATTTATCTATGTTTTTTGTATTTATGATAGGACTATTTAGCTCTGTTTATATGCTTTCTGCTATCAGTACTATTCAACTAAATGTACCAAGTGAATTGAGAGGAAGGATAATGGGAATATATACTATTACTTATAGTATTATTTCATTAGGGGGATTATATTCTGGATTAACGGGAGGATTTTTAGATCGATTGCTTAGCACAGAACATATAGGAGTCCCAATTTCTATTGGAGTTGGAGGAATTATAGTAATCATTGGCTCTATTGCATTATATTTATTTAATCAATCTTTGAAAAAAGATATCTAGATTCTCTGTTCTATTTTTAATTCTTTATTTATTTTTTCAAACCATTCTATTACTTCTAAATGAATGGGAATTCCTGCTTTTTCTCTTTCTTTTTGAGTATGATATTCTGTGAGGCCAGGATAAATTACTTTTTTATTTTTAACTGGTTTGCTGTCTTCTAACATTTGTAACCATTCATCCATTGTATTAATGTATTCGTTATAATCCATAAAGGCTTCAATGTTATAAGCAGTAACCATATGGCCAAAGTTAGGCCTTCCTGGTCTTACTCCATACCCCCCACCCGTTAAAATACCTCCGAGAATTTCTACCATACCAGCTAGTCCATACCCTTTATGAGAACCCATTTCTCTTGTACTCCCTAAAGGTAACAAATAGTTTTCTCCATTTTTTTTGTATTCTTCAGGATTTAATTCTTCCATCAAAGGATCCCCTGCGTTATCAGTAATCCAACCAGGAAGTAAATTTTTGCCTAGTCTTTTGGCTATACTTATTTTATTAGCAGCAACGCTACTCATCGCAGCATCAAATACATATGGAGGTTTTGTATTAGCTGGTGCAGCAATAGCAATAGGGTTAGTACCAAGTAATGGTTCAGTCCCATATGTTGGCACTACTTGAGGTGGGCATGAACTTACACAAAGCCCAATCATATTATGGTTCAAAGCTTTTAGCGCATGATATGATGCCATTCCTAAATGTCTAGAGTTATTTATTGTTACTACTCCAATACCTGTTTTTTTTGCTTTTTCTATAGCTATATCCATAGCTTTGGGAGTGGTAATAATTCCTAGTCCTTGGTCACCATCTATAGAACAGGATGCAAGATTATCTTTTATAATAGATATTTCAGCTTTAGGCTTTAGCTCTTTATTTTTGTATTGTTCAACATACGATCTGAGCATGTTGGATACACCATGACTTTCTACTCCTCTTAGATCTGCGAGTACTAAAGTATCAGCTGCTAAGCTCGAATCTGACTCGTTTTCACCCATAGATATGAAAATTTCTTTTACATTATTTTTGAGTAATTCTGGTTTAATTTTTTTAGATTCTTTTTCATTTCCAACAAAACTTTCTAGCATGTTACACTTCAAACTATTTTATAATTAGCTAAGTATAACATCTGTAAAAAAAATAAATTAATCTCTTTAATTTATTTTTTGAATGTTTTAACTCTTAATAGAAATATAGTTCCAATCAATAATACGATAAACACTATTATTTTGACGAATAACATAGAGTCTGGGATCCCAAATAAAAGAGCAAAAGATCCAAACACCCACATTAATATTAAAGAAATTATTTTTGCCCTTAATGGCATTCCTTTTCCAGATAAATATCCCTTTATATAAATTCCAAGTATTTTATTGTTTATAAGCCAATTGTATAGTTTTTTTGAGCTTCTAATATAGAAATATGCAGCTAATATTAAAAATGGCGTTGTAGGTAACCCAGGCAGAAAGATACCTATAATTGCTAGTCCAACAAATATGCTTCCAATAAAAACAAATAATAATCTAATCAACTTATTTTTGTTTAACTTAGATGTAGTATTATTTTTGTGCGAGTTCATATTCTTTTTGATCTAAATATTCTACGAACGATTTGACCCAGTAGTCATTGTCATTTAAGCTAGGGATTAATTTTACATATTCGCCGCCTGCAGCTTCAAAATTTTCATGGTTTTCTACTGCGATTTCTTCAAGAGTTTCTAGGCAATCAGCGGTAAATGAAGGACATGCTACAGATACTTTTTTAACACCTTTTTGAGCCAAGTCATCTAATACATCAATTATGTTAGGCTGGATCCATTCTTCGGGTCCAAATGTACTTTGATAACAAATTTTAAATGGTATATCTGGATCAATCATTTCTGCTATTTTCATTATTTGTTTCACAGAGTGGGATTTATAACAGAATTCATTGAATTCACTAATTTGTTCACAACAATTTTCTACTTTTTGACAATGCATTCCTGAAGGGTCAGATTTTTTTAATTGCCTGACTGGAAGTCCGTGAAAGCTAAACAAAAGGTATTCAGAATTCTTGTACTCTTCAGATTCTTTTATACTTTGCGCAAATGAGTTTAAATAAAATTCTTCTGTTGCATAGTGATCAATTTTGACTAGTTCTGGATTATAATTTAGTTCGCTTAGAACTTTTTCAACTTCTCTGAACGTTGAACCTGAAGTTGCTTCTGCATATTGCGGAAACATCGATACTAAAAAAAGCTTTTCAGTTCCACTCTCTTTTAATTTTTTAATTGCACTTGGAATAGATGGGTTTCCATATCTCATTCCAATTTCCACATTACCATTAGTTAATTTTTTTAACTTATTTACAAATTTTATTGTATTAACAAGAAGTGGAGAGCCTTCGTCGGTCCATATCTCTGAATATCCTTCTAAAATCCTTGCTGGTCTAAATGGAACAACAATTATATTCACGATAAACCATCTAATAACAGACGCTAATTTATTTTTTATAATATCTATTCCTGTTGATTGTTCAGCAGTTTTCATAGATGGATAATCCAGCATATCGGGATCTGACAAAAACTGTTTCAGATATTTTCTCAATGCGGGGATTGTAGGTTCATCAGGTGTACCTGTATTTAAAATCAAGTAGCCGTTTTTCATCGTAATAAATTCCTCTCTATTTATGTGTAAACTATTTTAATTTGAATATAATTAAACCTTTTGCTATCCACAAAATTGCAATGACTGTTAATATTATGCCACCTATTGCATAACCCGGATTAGAGCTAACAGGGTATAACAGTATAGTTACAAAACCAAGAATGCTAAATAAAACTAATATTTTTGATACTAGTGAATTTAATGCTTTTGTTTGAGTCATTCCTAATCCAATAAGAAAGTTGGCTAGTAAGAAAATTGTAGTAGCGATTTGATGAGTTGCTAAACTGATAGCATTTATTACTCCTGCGGTTATATTTAATGACATCATGGCCATTTGAAGCCCTGTTACTGCACCAGTCATTTGCCCAACTAAAGCCATATTTTTAGAAGCAACTGCACCAGCAAGAGCATTTTGAGCCTCAGTTAATTGCGTAGTAGTACTTACCAAACCTGATATTACTCCAGCAAATGCTAAGTTTGCTCCTGAAGTTAGAGCCCATATAGTTACTGATATAACTGCTAAAACAAACCCCCAATTTGTAAATTTTCTTTTATCATCATTTTCGGATATTCTTAGAATCCCAAGCAATCCTAAAGGAATAAGAAGAGAGCTAATTGTTAGTAACATGCTAAATATTCTGAGGTTTACTTGATTGCCCATTGTTGCTGCTACAACATCCCTTGAAACTGAAGGGTCAAATGAGAATGAGAAAGGATTTGCTGCATTGACAGGAATTAATGAATTGAACAGAGTTATTAAAACAGCACCTAAAATTAATGATAGAGCAGTGACTTTGTTTAATGAATACTTCATTGGTTATACCTTTTAGTAAATTTGCTTGCTAAAGTACCTCACAAAAAAGATTTTAACAATGTGAATTATTGATTATCAATATAATTTATATCTATTCACATTAATAAGTGACAATTTTCACATTATCAATATTAATAGATGTATGTAAAATTTTAAATTAACAACATAACATAATATTAATTTAAAATATTAGGTTGACTTAAGTCCCTGACTTAATATATATTAACTTTTGTTATTAACATGCATATTAAAGGTGTTTAAAAGTGAATAAAATTTTCAAATTATCCTCTTTATTAATTCTTACATCTATAATGGCTTTTACAGTAGCTTGTTCTGAAACAGAAATAGTTGAAGTTGTAAAAGAAGTTGAAGTTGTAAAAGAAGTTGAAGTTCCTGCAGATAAAGGTAGCTTAGTAATATATTCTGGCCGAAAGGAAAGCCTTGTTGGTCCAATCATTGAACAATTTCAAGCTATAAGTGGTATTAAAGTGGAAGTGAAATACGGAAGTAGTGGGGAAATGGCTTCTTTGATTATGTCAGAAGGTGATAAAACTCCAGCTGATGTATTCTATGCACAAGATCCTGGCGCAGTTGGAAGTGTAATTAATATGCTTCAAAATGTATCAGCTGATTCATTAGCATTAGTTCCAGATTGGGCAAAGTCTAATGAAGGTAAATGGATTGGAGTATCAGGTCGTGCTAGAACAATTGTATACAATACTGATAATGTTAACCCTGCAGATATTAAAGATCTTAATAGCTTATGTGATCCAAAGTATAAAGGTAAAATGGGATGGGCACCGACTAATTCATCATTCCAAACAATGCTTACTGCTATGAGAACTATGTGGGGAGAAGACAAAGCGTTGGCGTGGGTTAAATGTATGATGGCTAACGATGTAAAAGTTTATCCTAAAAACACTCCACAGGTTGAAGCTGCAGGTAAGGCAGAAATTGATATAGGATTGGTTAATCATTACTACCTATACAAATTTGTATTAGATGCAGGAGAGGGTGATGCATTCAAAGCGAGAAACATTCATTTAACTTCTGGTGGTCCAGGATCTTTAGTAATGGTTTCTCCCATTGGTATAATGAGCACGGCAAAAAACAAGGATAATGCTCAACAATTTGTTGACTTTATGATATCTGCAGTTGCTCAAAATTATTTTGTTAACTCAACTAGGGAGTATCCTTTGATAGATGGTGTTAAGCAGCATCCTATGTTAACTCCGTTAGCTGACATAACAAAAGCAAATATTAGTTTATCTGATCTTTCTGACATACAAGGATCAGTTAAGTTACTTCAAGAAGCTGGAGCACTTCCAAAATAAAACCATCACTTAGTTAAGTTAATTTTAATCAATTAACTTGTGTATTATTAAAACTTAGTGGACCAGCTTTTTTAAGAAGAGCTTGTAAATGCCGCCTCACATTAGCGTTTACAAGCTCTTCTTTTCTTTTTTTAGATTAATATTTATAATGATTTAATTAACTGGAGATTTAATGAGAAGATTAATTGGATTAATTATTTTTCTTCTAATTGCGTTATTTAGCATACCGCTCGTATATTTATTTACATTTGGGCTGGTGGATTTATTTAATTCTTTTCAGAATGTTATCTCAGTTAGCTATCTTAAATTAATAGTTAATACTGCTTCATTAGTATTTGCTGTTACTTTTTCTACTCTGATACTAGGATTGTATTTGTCATGGGCTACAGAAATCGCTAAGATTAAATATGCTAAAATTTGGCGAATTTTACTTGTAATACCATTAGTTATCCCTAGTTATTTTGCCGGTTATTTATTTATTTTGTCCTATGGCCCGAAAGGCAAACTATATGATTTCCTAAATTATTTTGGAAGTATAGATAGATTACCTGATATATATGGATTTATTGGATCTTGGTTATGTTTAACTTTTATATGTTTTCCTTATGTTTATATTAATATTTGTACTGGATTAAAACTTGTTGACAGAAAACTTGAACATGCATCTCGAGTTCTGGGGAAAAATCATTTTGAAACATATATAAAAATTATTCTCCCAAATATAAAAGGATCAATATATGCCGGATGCGTTCTTGTTGCTCTTTATACTTTAAGCGATTTTGGAGCTGTTCAAGCTTTGCAATACCAAACTTTTACATTGGCTATTTATACTAAGTATCGATCTTTTGATTTAGAAGGCGCAGCATCCTATGCATTGATTTTGATTTTATTATCCTTACCTATTATTTATTACTCAATTAACATGTCTATTTTAAATTCATATAAAATTTCAAAGAAACCATCAGAGTTTATTAATCAAAATTTATATGACGTTAAAAGTAAGCATTCTATTATTCAATTGTCTCTTGTTTTTATTACTTTTATTAGCGTTTTGATACCTTTTGCAATGATATTTGAATTAATTTTCAGAACAAATTTAACGTTTCTTGAACTAATTCAAACTATTAAATTGGACGCAATTTATAATACATTGATTGGATCGATTACTACCTCTATATTATGTGTTGTTTTTGCATTGTTGATAATAGATGTGATTGCAAAAAATAATTATAGATTAAGAATAATATTTGAAAACTTAATTTATTTTGGATATACACTTCCTGGTCTAGTCATTGCTCTTTCTTTTGTTTATTTTTCTGTTAATTACTTTTTTTCTATATATCAAACATGGACAATTTTAATATTAGGATATATTGTTTTATTTTTTTCTACTGGATATGGTCCCATTAGAACTTCATCTGAGCTTATCGGTGACAGATATTCTATAGCTTCAAAATCGTTAGGTAAAAACTTTTTTGAAACCTTTTATAAAATATCTTTACCTCTATATACTCCAGGTATACGGAAAGGCTTATTAAATGTATTTATACTAACTGCTAAAGAATTACCCGTGACATTAGTTTTGGCTCCTTTGAGTTTTCATACATTATCAACTGTTATTTGGGATGGATTAGAAGAAGCAAACTTTTCTTCAGCCGGATTAGCAGGATTACTTTTAATTATTATAATTTCCATACCTACATATTTGTCTATACATACCGAAGATATAAAGGTAAAATTTAGTAAAAACAAATAAGTGTTAATATGAATAAAGAATTCAAATCTTTAATTGTGGAGAACCTGTCTCTTAAGTATGATGATAATGCTGTACTTAAAGATATTAGTTTTGAAATTGATGATTCTGAAATATTAGCCTTAGTTGGCCCAAGTGGATCTGGTAAAACTTCGTTAATTAGATGTATTACAGGATTGCAGGATCCCAATAGTGCTATCATTAAAATATCTGAAAATATAATTTTTTCAAGTAAAGTAAACATTCCAATCGAAAAAAGAGATATAGGGATTGTCTTTCAAGATTTTGCTTTATTTCCTCATATGACTGTTGAAAATAATATTCAATATGGAATGAACGAAAAAAATACACAAGAAAAATCTCTTTCACAAGTTTCATCTTTAACAGATTTAATGCTAATGACTGGAATATATCATTTAAGGGATAGATATCCTGATGAACTCTCAGGAGGAGAGCAACAAAGAGTTGCTTTAGCTCGTTCATTAGCTCCACGCCCTAAAATTTTGTTAATGGATGAACCTTTTTCAAATTTAGATCCTAATCTTAGAATACAATTAAGAATGGAAGTAAGAAGAATATTAAAGTATTTAAAAATTTCTTGTTTGTTTGTTACCCATGACCAACAAGAAGCTCTTTACATGGGTGATAGAATAATTGTATTAAATAAAGGGGAAATACAACAAATTGATGATAACATATCAGTTTTTCAAAATCCTTCGAATCAGTTTGTTGCAGAATTTATAGGACCAGCCGATTTTATCAATGGAGAAATAATTGATAATTACGCAAAAACAGAATTAGGTAAAATCGAAGTTAAATCTAATGCCACAAATGGAGAAAATGTTAATATAATGGTCAGACCTGATGATATTACAATTAATAAAAAGAAGACAGGTAATGGCTTTGTTGTTCAAAGAGAGTATAGAGGGATGTATTATATTTATTCAGTTAAATTAAATTCGGGAAAAGTTGTTAAAACGCTATCTTCACATACTAATAATTTCAACGTAGGAACTAAAGTGGATGTGCAACTGACTCCAGGACATCCTTTGATATGTTTTAAGAATAAAGAAATAATTTAATTATTTTCTTTCATTGGTTTTATAAGTAACATTCCAGGTATACTAATACTTGAAATTAAAGCCAAAATTAAAAAAGGCTGCCTATAATTTCCGAATAGGTCATATCCCCATCCAACTGCTACTGGTGCTATAACACTATAAATAGCGCTTACAGTCATTATTAGAGATAGTATAGTTCCGTAATTCTTCCTACCAAAATAATCACCTGTTATGGCAAGCCTGGTAGGTACTGATAATCCAAATCCTAATCCCCAAA
This sequence comes from Dehalococcoidia bacterium, assembly GCA_045564835.1. Classification (GTDB taxonomy): domain Bacteria; phylum Chloroflexota; class Dehalococcoidia; order Lucifugimonadales. The sequence continues at coordinate 116,937 of JBJLGN010000021.1, read as the reverse complement.
AGAACATGAAAAAGACTAATTGAAATATTGTTTTACTAAATGAGAAAATTATTAAACCGAGACTCTGGCAGAAAAATGCAAATGTTAATATATATTTTTTATTAATTTTATCACCATATAATCCTGACAAAATTCTTCCACTAAAATTTGTTATATTTACTCCAACACCTATGATTAAACCAGCAACTTCTCTGCTAAATCCAAAGCTACTTAAGGCTGGTATAAGATGAACATTTGAAGACATCATCATTTGTGAAATACCTACAACTGTTGCAAAAGTCCAAAATGTTGGAGATTTGAGGGCTTCTTTTGTACCATAATTTTTTTCTTTTTTTCTTTTTTTTGCTTCAGAACTATTTGGATCAATGTTATCGGGATACAGTCCATAATCTTCAGGTTTACTTCGCATAACTAAAGCACATGGAATTCCAATAATAAAAAATGAAATACCTATGTACTCTAATGATTCTCTCCACCCAAATGTACTTATCAGTAGTACTACTAAAGGAACTAAAAACCCACCAAATCCAGATCCTGTTGATGCGGCAGATAATGCAAGAGCTCTTTTTTGAACAAACCAATTAGCAACAGCAGTGCTGACAACTAAAAAAGTTCCGAAGGTTAATCCTAGTGTTAATATGCTACTAGCAACAAAAAACCAAATAAGAGAATTTGTATGGGCTAGTGCAATAAATCCAATGCCACACAATATTATCCCAAAAAGCATTACATTTCTTGGTCCAAATTTATCTATAGCTATTCCAACAAACGGACCAAAAGCCGCTCCTTCTGATCTTTGCAAAGCTGGCGCAACTGAAGTTAAAGCTCTACTCCATTTGAATTCATCAACAATCGGGTCAAAAAACGCACCAAATCCATGCCAATATGTTCCTGTTGCCAAAGCATTAACTATTGTTCCAGAAACTACAATCCACCACCCATAGAAAATGCTATTGGTTTTTTGTTTGTATTTACTCATTTAATATTATGAAAGAAAATCTATTACTAATTTTGTGAATTCTATTGGTTTATCACCTGGAACTAGATGACCAGCATCTTCAACTGTTTTAGATGTTGCATTACTCATTGTTTTTGACATTTTATGCAAGACTTCAGATGATAAAATATCACTTTTACCACCTTTTACAATAAGTGTGGGAATTATTATTTTTTCTAATACTTTCCATGACTCTACAGAATCGTTGGTTTTACTTCTATTATTAAATTCTGTTCTTAGATGAGAATCGTATTTCCATGTCCATTTCCCATTAGGAAGCTGTTTAATATTATTTAATATATTTCCTTTTATATGATCTTCAGTCCTGTGTGGATTGTATTTTTTTATTCTTGCTACAAAATCTTCTATAGAATCTAATTGATCATCCATTTGAACAAAATTTCTTATATTAGACGTTCCTTTTTTTATCGTTTCAGGTCCTGTATCCACAATAATTAATTTTTCAATAAACTTTTGATATTCTGAAGCGAAATAGTAACTATTTCTCCCTCCCATTGATAGACCGATAAGATTAAATTTATTAATCTTTAAAGAATTTACTAAATTGTGTATATCTTTAACAAAGAAAGGCGTTGTGTAATTTTTATCTTTATCCCAATCACTATCTCCATGTCCTCTTTGGTCAACTGCTATAACTCTGTAGGAATGGGAAAGTCCTAGTGAAATGAAATCCCAAGAATGAGCACTTTGTGCAAAGCCGTGCAATAAAATACATACTGGATTACTTTTATCACCCCAATCTAGATAATGCAGTCTTAATCCTTCTGAATCAAACCACCCATCTGTAGGTGGTAATTTATTTAAGAATTGAATACCTGCTTTTTCAGCGTTAGATAACAAATTGTTGTGAATATCTTTTTTATTCATTATTTCCACGGCTTAGGCATAGGACCAACAGGGACTTCAATAAAAGTGGGCTGTTCGATATTAAATGATTTTTTTGTATATTCATTTAATTCATCAGGTGAGTTGGCTTTATAATAATTTATACCATAAGCATCTGCAAGTTTTTCAAAGTTTGGGTTTTCTAACTCAGATCCATATACTCTTCCATCAAAAGTAAGTTTTTGGTCTCTCATTACGTTACCGTAAGCATTATCGTTAAATACTACAACTGTTGCATTTATATTGAATTGTTTAGCGGTTGCCATTTCTTGTGAGTTAAATAAAAAACCTCCATCTCCGGATACAGCTAATACTGGAAGGTCTGGCCTTCCTACCTTTGCACCAAGTGCTGTTGGGTAAGCATAACCTAAATTTCCATAGTATGAAGATGTAATATGAGTTCTTGGAAGATTTACTGGATATCCTGTTCTACTGTAGTAACCAATTTGAGTCATTCCTGATACAAACACACTTTCTTCAGGCATAGCGTCTCTTAGTGCATTAGTTAATGATGCTTGTGGCTCTATGACTGTTAAAGCTTTTTTTCTGAATTTTAATAATTCTTTTAATTTCATGTTAGGCTCTCTAGGACTAGAAATAGATTTAAGACTAACTAGTAATTTTTTTAATGAAGCTTTAGCATCTCCTACCATAGGCACAGCATCAGGATGATTAATTCCAATTTCTTTGTCATCAATATCAATTTGAAATAGTTTGTGGTCAATATCTGTGGTAGCTGCTATTCCCATTCGTGTTCCAACAGCTAAGCTCAAATCATGCTCTTTCATTTTATCCATGTAAGGTTCATTTCTATGTAAAGAACCTAAGCATAAATCATGATTTTCAGGAAATGCTCCTTTACCTTGGTTTGTTAATATAACAGGGCATTGTAAAAATTCGACTAGTTCAAGTAATTCATCATTTGCACCTGACGATATAACTCCTCCTCCTACCCACAAGAGAGGATTTTTGCTTTCTATTAGTTCTTTTGCTAATAATCGTATTTCATCATCTGTAATTGAATTAGGTGAATTGATTTCTGGTTCCACCAACTCAATACTGGATGTGTCAGCAAGGGTTTCGGGTGGTATCTCTATTTCTACAGGCCTAGGTCTACCTGTGTTTAATTGATTAAAAGCTTCATTAACGGCCGAAGGTATTTCTTGGGGATCTGTTATTCTTTTTCTCCATTTAGTCACTGGAGCAATTGTGTCCATTTGATCATTTACTTCATGTAATTTACCTTGGTCTAAACCTATTGATTCTCTTTCTATTTGCCCCGATATAACTAAAATAGGAGATGAAGCTGAAAAAGCAGTTCCAATTCCAGCACTTGCATTTTGCAAGCCCGGTCCGGGGACAACCATTGCAACTCCAATTTTTCCTGAGGCTCTGCTATAGCCATCTGCCATATAAGTTGTTGCTTGCTCATGCCTTGTTGTAATAAATCTTATTTGTTTTTCTTTTGATAATCCATCTAACGCGTGGTAAAGCTGTACGCCAGGTAATCCAAAAATAACTTCTACTTTGTTTAATGTAAGAGATTTTGCTAGTGCTTCTCCACCTGTCATTTTACTCATTTTTCACCTCAATATTATGCTCATTTCCTTTATTCTATGTTTTTATTATGTTTTTATCTAGCACTTAAATAATTCTTCTTGACTCAAATAATTTAAACCTAGATAATTTTATTTATAAATATTATTGGTGTATTAATGAAATATAGAATAGAGAAAGATTCATTGGGTGAGATGCAAGTGCCTGAGAATGCATATTATGGAGCACAAACACAACGAGCAGTTGAAAATTTTAAAATTAGTAATTTGAAATTTTCTGAACAATTTATTAAATCCTTAGCAATTATAAAAAGAAATGCAGCTAAAGTTAATTTTAAATTAGGATTGATAAGTAAAGATGTTTCAGATTTGATAGTTATCGCAACGAATGAAATATCAATAGGGAATTATTCAGAAGAGTTTGTGATTGATATATTCCAAACTGGATCAGGAACATCTACTAACATGAATATGAATGAAGTTATTGCAAATATAGCGGCTGAAAAATCGGGAGGACAAAGAGGAGATAAAAGCATAATTCATCCCAATGATCATGTTAATTTAGGTCAATCAAGTAATGATGTTATCCCGACTGCTATACATCTTGCTTTAATTGAGTCTATACAAACTAAATTAATTCCTTCTATGAATATGATGGCTGACGAGCTAAATACAAAGTCAAATGAATTTAAAGATGTAATTAAAACAGGGAGAACTCATCTTCAAGATGCTACCCCGATAACATTAGGACAAGAATTTCATGGATATTATGGACAAATCACAAAAGGGATTGAAAAATTAACAGATTCGAATAAATGGTTATCAGAGGTAGCGTTAGGTGGTACAGCTGTTGGGACAGGCATAAATACCCATGAAGAGTTTTCTAAACTTGTGTGCGAGGAGATATCCAATGAATTAGGATTTGAAATCAAAGAGACTGATAATCATTTTCAGGCTCAAAGTACCATTGATGCTGTTACAGCGACTGCTGGAATAATTAAATCTATTTCGTTATCAATAATGAAAATTTGTAATGATATAAGGTGGATGGGATCAGGTCCAAGAGGAGGATTTGGTGAAATCATCTTGCCTTCTGTAGCTCCAGGAAGTTCTATAATGCCAGGTAAAGTTAACCCTGTTATTGCTGAATCTTTCTTACAAGTATGTGCTCATGTATACGGGAATTGTTCAACTGTTGAATTGTCGTCACAAACAGGAAATTTTGAACTTAATGTTATGTTACCAGTTTGTGCACATAACATATTAGAAAGTGTTGAATTGATTTCTACTTCTGCAATTAATTTTTCAGAAAAATGTATAAGAGACTTGAAAGCATCTGATGAAGGCCCCAAAACTGTGGATAAAGGATTATCGATGGTTACTGCCTTAGTCCCTGAAATAGGATATGATTTATCAGCTAAAATTGCTCAGGAAGCTGAAAAATCAGGCAGAACTATTTCTGAAGTCGCACTGGAAATGACTGACTTGACAGAAGATAAGATCAAAAATATTTTAGATCCATTTAAAATGATTAATCCAGGTTTGTAAACTTTTTTACAAATTCAATTTCATCTTTTTTTGTTTTTAATTTTTTGTCGATTACTTGATTGTTTAATTCTTGTATTGCTTTTCCTAACAGAGGTCCTTCACATATCCCCATATGGATTAGTTCTGATGAAGTTAAATGAGGTTTTAAGTTTTTTAGTGTATTCCAATACTCATAAATTCTTTTACTAAGAATGGGATTTAAGTGCTGCGATAATGAAATACATATTTGTAAATTACAATTTATTAATATTTGGTTCAACTTGCTATTACTTCCATTATCGGCATCAAACATATTTAATTCATAGTTAGCTTTAGAAAGTTCATCCCACTGTTTTTGGATGTTTTTTTCGATACCCCAATAAGAAGAAATATTTTTGATTTCAATACTACTTGCCTCATTCAAAAATGTGGCTAAAAAAATCACAAATTTAGAATCAATGGAACTCTCCTCATTTATTAATTGATTAAAATCACGAATTTTTTTCTCTCCCCATATCGGTTTTTCTTTTGGAAATGTGATTGGTAAATTTAAAAGCTTGAATATATTATAGCTCTCACATTTTTGTATTATTTCAAATGCTTTTTTTTCTTTTATTATTTTGTAGATTTCATTTTTCACCCTTGGTCCACTTAATTTACTTATATTTCTTAGGTGTGAATTTATTTCGCTAATTGTTCCACTATTAATTTTAAAATTTAATCTTTTTGAATATCTTATTGCTCTGAATATTCTTGTAGGATCATCTTGAAATGATTTTTCGTGTAAAGTTTTAATTTCTTTATTCTTTAAATCTTTCATTGCAGTTGAATATTCAATTAATTTTTCTGTTGAAAAATTTTCAACATTTATGTAAAAACTGTTGATTGTGAAATCTCTTCTAATTTGATCTTCATTCAAGTCACCTTTGGTTATTTTAGGTAACGCTGCAGCCTCACTGTAAAATTCTTTTCTTGACATTGCAAAATCTATTTCATAATTTTGGTAGTGAAATTTATAAGTGTTAAATTGTGACTTTTCAACATTTACAGGACTAAATGTATCTGAAATAAATTGCTGAATATTATTATTTTTATCTATAAATACAAAATCTAAATCTGTAGGACTTGAACCTAATAACAAATCTCGTACGGCACCCCCAACTAAATATATTTCAATTTCAAATTTAGTCTTTCCCTTATTGATTATCTGAATTAAATTGTGAAGATTCAAATTATTACTTTATTTTATTTTTTAAATCAGTTATTCCATCTCTGATAAATTGATTTGTATCATATAAAAGCAAATCGACTCCCAAATCTATATAGGAGTCTATATTAGTTGAATTTGCAAGTGTTCCAACTTTTTTATTTGCTTTTTGTATTTTTTGTATTGCTTGGTGTATTTCTTTGTTTAGTTTATCTTTTGATTTACTATTTGCTAATCCCATAGATTGTGCTAGATCATTTGGAGCAACAAAAAATGCATCTATATTTTCTACTGTGATTATTTCATCTAAATTTTTTATTCCTTGTATATCTTCGATTATAACGATGATCAATGAATCTTCGTTCGCGTAATCCATATATTTGTCTTGGGGAACACCTAATCCTCTTCTTGAAGTAAACATACCTCTTTCACCAATAGGATGATATTTCGCAGCACTTACAATACTTTTAGCTTCCTCTTTTGTTCTTACGTGTGGAATTACTAATCCTTGAGCACCTAAATCAAGGTATCTATAAATCAGTCCATAATCGTGAGAAGTAATCCTAAATATAGAAGTAACGCCATAAATATCACAAGCTCTGGAAATATTTGGTATATCACTAAAATCTATAGGACCATGTTCTCCTTCTATCCAAATACCATCCACATTCAAAGAGCTAATAAATTCGACTTGATTAGCAGAATCAAAATATCCGCTTAAAACAATAGATTGTTTATTTAATTTGAGATTTTCCTTGATCTTATTAGGTCTAATCATAATAAGCCTTTAATATTTTTTATTTCTTTATTGAAAGAATACTTATATCAGAATATCATAATTATATTATTATCATTAATAAACTATCTTGAGGCTATAGAAATGGAAAAGTTGGAAAAACAAATTGTAGATTATATTTACTCGACACAATATGAAGATCTTTCAAAAGAAGTCATAGATTCAGTGCAAGACAGAATTTTAGATAGTATAGGTGTTGCAATGGCTGCGTTCAATGATGATGCGCCTAAGGCTGTTAGAAAATATGCCTTAAATAGAAAAAACAATAATGGCTCTTTTATATGGGGCACAGATCTTAAAGTTGATTCCGAAACAGCTGCTTTTAGTAATGGAACATCAGTAAGATATTTAGATTATAATGACACGTATTTGTCTTTGGAACCTCTTCATCCAAGTGATATGATTCCTGGTTTAATATCCTTGTCTGAAGAAAACAATAAAACTGGGAAAGATTTAATTTTAGCTATAGCTACAGGTTATGAATTGGCAGTGAACTTGTGCGATGTTGCAAGTCTAAGAAAATTTGGATGGGATCATGTTAGTTTCACTGGATTAGGAGCAGCAGCAGGAGCTAGTAAGTTATTAGGATTTTCAAAAGAACAAATAAGATCAGCTTTGGCTATATATTCTGTGCCACACGCTTCTATGCGTCAAACAAGAGTGGGTGAATTATCGATGTGGAAAGGAGCTGCAGCTGCTAATGCTGTTCGAAATGCAATATTTGCTGCAAATGTAGTAAGTTCAGGATTTACTGGACCATTTGATTTTTTTGAAGGAGAAATGGGATATGTAAATCAATTATTAGGTGGCAAGTTAATTAATCCTGAAATTATAAGCAATATGAGTTCCAAAAACACTTCAAGAATATTAGATACATATATTAAAAAATGGCCAGTTGAATACCATGCCCAAAGTGCAATTGATGCATGTTTAGAATTAAGAGAAGAAGTTGATGATACTAAAAGTATAAATAAAATTGAAATAGAAACCTTTGATGCAGCGTATGAAATTATCGCAAAAGATCCAGAAAAATGGGATCCTAAAACTAGAGAAACGGCTGATCATTCTTTGCCTTACACTGTATCTGCAGCACTAGTAGATAATATAATTACTCAAAATTCTTTTAGCCAAGATAAAATTAATAATAAAGAAATAAGAAGATTATTAAAATCTACTACATTAAATGAAAATGCAGAATTAAGTGAAGGTTATCCTGACGGAATTCCAAATCGTATTATAATTCATACTAATAGTGGTATATTCAAATCTGAAGTCAAATACCCAAGAGGTCATGCAAATAATAAAATGAATAGATCTGAAATTTTGTCTAAATTTTCTAAAAACACACAAAATTGTTATAGTGCAAATAAAATTAACGACATTGCAGATAAAATATTTGATATCGATACATGTAAAACAATATCAAATATTTTTGAGGAATTAAAAATATGATTAATGAAAAAATACATCCAGGCATCGTATTAAAAAAATTACTCTCTAATGAAAAGCATGTTTTGGCCCCTGGTGTTTTTTCTCCTTTGATTGGAATGATGGCTGAAAAAAAAGGTTTTAAGTCTTTATACTTTTCAGGAGCTTCATTTTCTGCTATGAATGGAATTCCAGATATTGGTATATTTACATTTCAAGAATTATTCGATTCTGTATTAAGTATCACTAAAATGACAAATTTGCCGATCATTGTAGATGTTGACACAGGATTTGGTGAACCAATTAATGTTATTCGTACTGCTACTGATTTGGAAAGCATAAATGTTGCAGCTATTCAAATTGAAGATCAATTATTTCCAAAAAGATGTGGGCACTTAGATGGTAAAGAATTAATTTCAGCTAAAGATTTTGCAAAAAAAATATATGCTGCTAAATCTGCTACTACTGATTTGATGATAATTGCAAGAACAGATGCAAAAGCTGTTGAAGGAATTGATTCTGCAATTGAACGAGCAAAAATTTATAAGGATGCTGGAGCTGATATTATTTTCCCTGAAGCTTTAGAGACGCAAGAAGAATTTAAAATTTTTGCTGAAAGTGTTGATATTGATTTACTAGCTAACATGACTGAATTTGGTAAAACTCCATATTTTACAGCCCAACAATTTTCTGATTTGGGATACAAAATAATAATATATCCTGTTAGTAGCTTAAGAATAGCTATGAGTGCAGTTGATTCTCTTTTTAGTGAAATCCTAGAAACTGGAACACAGGTAAATTTTGTGGACGATATGTTTACTAGAAAAGATTTATACAAACTTATTGATTATGATAAATATGTTAAACTAGATCAATCTCTTGGTGGAGATGATTTGATAGATAAAAAAGGAGAAAATAATGAGTGATTTCAAACCTGGATTAGATGGAGTGATTGCCACTGATACCAATGTTAGTTACTTAGATGTAGATAATGAAGAAATTGTAATCAGAGGATATGATTTAATAGAATTAGCTGATTCGAAGACATATCCTGAAGTAGCCTATTTGGTTATTCACGGTAAATTACCAAATGTTGATCAGTTGAATGATTTTCAAAAATTGTTACTTGATGATTCCGCTTTTCCATCAGAGACTTACGACCTTTTAAAATTAATTCCTAAAACTTCGATGGTGATGGATGTTATCCGTACAGGAATTTCTTATTTGGCAGGTTTCAATAAAGAATCTGACCTTATGAACACAACTGAAAAAAATAACCTTGATAAAGGAACTAGACTAATTGCTGAAGTTGCTGTTTTAACTGCAAATTCGTATAGGATACTAAATGATCAGGAAATTATAAAACCAGATAGTAGCAAATCTTTCTCTCAAAACTTTTTAGAAATGATTTTGGGCAAAAGTGTTTCATCTAAAGAAACTGAAATTTTTGATAAAATTTTAACATGCTATATAGAACATGAAATGCCAAATTCAACTTTTGCTGCCAGAGTAATTGGATCTACATTGTCTGATATATATGGAGCGTTTGTGGGAGGAATATCTTCTCTTAAAGGACCTTTGCACGGAGGAGCAAACGAAGCTGCAATCCACATGATTTTAGACATTAAATCAAAAGGCGGTGCAAATATTGCTGAGGAATACATTCTTGAAAAACTTAAAAACAAAGAAAGAATAATGGGTTTTGGCCATAGAGTATATATGAAAAAATATGATCCACGAGCACTTTTTTTAAGAGATTATATTTCAGATTTAGAATCTAATATTGATGGAGGAGAAGAATTACATCGCATATATAAAATAGTTGAAGAAGCGATGGCAAGAGAAAAAGGATTGTACCCAAATACAGATTATCCAATAGCTTTATTATTTTACTTACTTGGCATTCCTGTTCCTCTTTATACACCAATTTTCTTTGCTTCTAGAACAGCAGGCTTAGTTGCACATGTGATAGAACAACATAATAACAACAGGCTATTCAGGCCAAGAGTGTTATATACAGGCCCAAGAGGACTAAAGATTTAGCATTAAAGGGTAAATTATTTTGTTTCCTTATAAAATGGTTGTTTTTGATATAGATGGTACAATTAAAAATGACCAACATCCTTCATCACAAAATTTTTTAGATATTATAAGTAAGCTTAAATCTGAAAATTGCTTTGTTACGGTAGCAACTGGAAGAATGTCTCTTTCAGCAAAAAATAATTCAGTATTTATTCCCAATGCACCAATAATTACTTATCAAGGTGCTAAAATATTGGATTATTCAAGTTTAAATGAATTGAAAACAATTTCATTAGATAAAAATTTTATTGAAGATATAATTAATACAATTAAACTATATGAATTAAAAACCATGATTCAGTATGATGACAAAATTCTTTGTGATACTGATGACTTTTGGTTACGTGACTATGCTCTAAGAAACGAAGTAGAGTTTGTTTATGATAAAAATTATCAGAATGCAAAGTCAAATAACCCATTAAGAATTGTAGCTGTAGGTAATCCAAATAATATATATGATATTGAAAAAATCTTAAAAGAAAAATTTTCAAATGATGTTTATATCACTCGTTCCCTTCCTCATTTTTGTGAGATTTTAAATCTTGAAGCAGACAAAAGCTATTCTATTGAATGGATATGTGATTATTTAAATATTAAACCTAACGAAGTATTAACCTTTGGTGATAGCTATAATGATATAAAAATGCTTCAAAATATTGGATATGGAGTAGCTGTTGAAAATTCTGTTCCAGAGTTGAAAAAAGTTTCAGATGACGTACTAAAAACTACTGGGGTAGAAGGTATTTATCATTATTTAAATAAATTATTAAATTAAGTTATTCTTTTTCATCGATTAACTTTTCAAATTCTTGTACTTTTTCGTAATTTTCTTTTACTAAGTAAAAGCATCTCTTATAGTATAATTCAGCAATTTCAGATGTTTGCTTATTTTTTGTATATTCAATTATTTTATTTATTTTATGATTGTCGGGATAATATTTAGATAGTGATTCAATATCTCTTTCACATTCGTCGGCCAAATCAGTTTCAGAATTTTCAGTGGCATATAACAATTTAGATAATAACTTTTGAAGCTCACTCATACGATCATCTGCACTCATGAATTCATACATTAAATTATAAACGTCACCATCTTCTTTTAAGTTTGATTCTTTTAATTCGTGTGTTTGTTCAGCTATTTTGCTGTTATAAACATTAAGATATTGTGATAACACTTCATTAACCTTCATCATATTGTTTGCGCTATCCTTAACATCAATTGTGCCCCCGTCAATCAAGTCGTCATCTCTTTGTTCTGCCAATCTTGTTAGTGTTTCAAAATCTCCAATTAATTCAGGTGAGGGTGGGAATGCGAATGATTTGAATTCAGATGGATTTATTTGGTTATTATTGTTCATTAAGAATGGAGGCATATATTTTGTTATATCTACGTCTATAGGTAATGTTATTAAATACGTTGCCCAAATTTCAGAATTGTCACCTTGATTCGCAAAGTATAACAACGCGTGTCCTTTTGGAGAAGTGCTAGAACCTCTTTCAAAAATTAAATCCAATTTAATTACCTTTTGTTAATGTTTAAATTATAATAGTATGATAATTATTGTAACTGTGAAAATTGTTTTTTTAAATGAGTTTGTATAGATTTATATCAAATAATATTTTGTTTAAATTCGATCCGGAACTAATTCATAATTTAATGCAGATTATATTGTCTTCAAAATTTGGACCGTTTCTTACTAGAATTTTTGCTACTAATTTTAATCATAAATCAAGAACTAGTATTATGGGAATCAATCTTGATTCTTATATATCATTAGCAGCAGGATTTGATAAAAATTGTAGTATGCTAAACTCTCTTGATAAATTGGGATTTGGTTACATTGTAGGTGGGACTATTACCTTAAATCCTAGACCTGGTAATTTGAAACCAAGAATAAAAAGATATGTTTCTGAAAAATCTATGATTAATGCGTTAGGGTTTCCAAATGATGGGTTAGCAAAAATAGTAGAGAATTTAAAAAAATATAATTTAAAAACACCGCTAGTACTAAGTATCTCTGGAGATTCTAATGAAGAGATAATCTATCTATACGAAACTCTTAAAGACTATTGTAGTGGTTTTGAAATAAATATAAGTTCACCAAATACTGAAAAGTTAAAATTTTTTCATAATATTAATAATCTTTCTGAACTTCTTGCAGGAATAAACAAAGTTAAAAACAAACCATATATGCTTAAAATACCAAGATTTTCAAATCTTGGTGATACTAATCAAAGTGATCAATTCATTCAATTTATCAATACTGCCATAAACCATAATGCTGATGGAGTTGTTTTGTGTAATACTTTGCCATCTATAGATGAAGAATTGAAAATAGGAAAAGGAGGATTAAGTGGCAAATTGTTATACTCTAATACTGAAAATACTTTGAAAATTGTAAACGAATTATTTGATAACAAGATCGATATTGTTGCTTCGGGCGGAGTAAGTAATTCAAACGAAGTTAGTAAACTTCTTTCGTTGGGTGCAAAATCAGTACAAATTTGGACATCATTAATTTATGAAGGCCCTGGCTTGGTTAAAAAATTAAACAAAGAGTTGGCATGCGAATAAAAATATTAACACAAGATATAATTTCAAAAATTGCAGCTGGTGAAGTGATAGAGAATCCAAGTTCTGTAATTAAAGAATTAATTGATAATAGCATTGATGCAAATTCTTCAAAAATTGAAATTGAAATTAAAAATGGTGGCAAAGATTATATTAGGCTATCTGACAATGGTATAGGTATATTAGATGAAGATTTGAAAATAGCTTTCTCTAGACATGCTACGAGTAAATTATCTGATATATCAGATGTTAACAAAATCCAATCAATGGGTTTTAGAGGAGAAGCGTTGCCAAGTATTGCTACTGTTTCAAACGTGTTGTTAGTTTCAAAAACTATTAATCAATCACACGCTTATGGAATAAACGTAAATTTCGGAAATATTACTAAATACAAACCAGAATCTAGAGTTGATGGAACAACAGTGACAGTAACAGATTTATTTGGGAATATGCCTGCGAGACGAAAATTTTTAAAATCATCGAGATCAGAAAGCAAGAAAAATTACGATCTAATAAAAAAATACTCTTTGTGTTATCCAAATATAAAATTCATAGTTATTTCTGATGGAAGAAAATATATAGAAACACCAGGTACAGGTAATTTGAAAGATTTATTTCCAATATTATTTGATATAAACACATCTAACTCGATGATCAAAATAAATCATAATTCTAATGATTTAGAATTAACAGGTTATGTAAGTAACGTAAATATTAGAAAATCGTCAAATGTAAATGTTCATTGTTTTATAAATAACAGAGTAATTAAAAACAGAATCTTTCATTATGCTATTGAAAGAGCTTATGATTCTTTATTAGTTAAAGGAGATCACCCAATATGTGTGCTTAACATAGAATTAGATCCTAATCTAATAGATTTAAATGTCCATCCATCTAAAAATGAAATAAAAATTAGAGAAGAGCGAGAATTGTTTTCCATTATAGAAAAACAAATAAGATTATCTTTAATTAATTCAGAAATTTCGAGTGATAATACTACTATTGATTTTTTTAATATTAATTCTCAATCATTAAATAATAAAGATTCTAATAAATTACAAAATATAAGAAATATTAGATCCATTGAAAATACAGTTCAATATCCTCAAAATTCATTTAATGATTTTTTCACTTCCAATGTTAATAAAATAGATCTACTTAAAGAATTTATTTTGCTCGGGCAGGTTAATAATTCTTATATAGTAGGGGAATATAAAAATGAAATTTCTATAATAGATCAACATGCCGCCCACGAACGAGTTAATTATGAAAAATTAATATATAGCACAGAGAAAAAAATAGTATCACAAGAATTACTAAATCCAATTATTTTAAATTTGTCTGCAGAAGAAGATATATGGGTGCAAGATAATATTGAATTTTTTATTAACAATGGCTTTGAAATTGAATCTTTTGGAATAGCGAATCAGATTATAATTAGAAAATTACCATTGCAATTTACAAAGGGAAATTTAGAGCAAAAAATCTATAAATATATTATTGAGCTTAAAAATAATTCTAAGAATTCTGAAGATGAAAGGAAAAAAACTCTTGCTTGTCATGCATCAATAGAATTTGGAGATAGTTTAACTAATGCAGAAATTTTCAATTTAATTGAAGAATTATCTTCTTGCCAAGAACCCTGGACTTGCCCTCATGGTAGGCCAACTTTAATCAAAATAGATAATCAACAATTACTAAAATTATTCCAAAGAGTCTGATTTATCCATCAATATGTATATCTATTAAATTAGGCTTTTGCGAGGCAATGCATTTTTTTAAGACATCACCAATTTCTTCTGGTTTAGATATAGAATATGAATCAATATTGAAACTTTTTGCAATTGTCTTGAAATCAAATTTTTGATCAAAATTCATACCCATATATTGACTATTTTTTGATTCTCCAATCTGTTCTTTATATATATCCATATTTAGTTTTAAAACTTTATAAGTACTGTTATTACACATAATATAAGTTATTGGAATATTGTTTGTCGACGCTGTCCATAATGCTTGTACTGACATCATTCCTGTCCCGTCTCCAACTATAGCAATCACATTTTCGTTTGGAAAAGCTAATTTAGTACCAAGAGCTCCTCCCATCCCCCATCCTAAAGACCCTCCTCTTCCACCAAAAATAGAGTTTTCTTTTTCAAAATTCATAAATTTGAAAATAGAATTCGCTGTTGTGACAGCATCGTTCACAATAATAGTATTTTTGGGGATTGAGTTTGCTATTTCAGACACCATTCTATCGGGGGTCATTGGAGAATTATTATAATTTGTGGTTAATTCTGATTTGATATTGTTTTCAGATTTTTCTTTATCTTTTTTTAATAGAAGATTTTTTTCTGTAAAAAATTCTAATTTATTACCTTTTAACAATTCTTCTACTTTAATAGTTAATTTTTTCAAAGCATCACTTGGATCTGATATTATCCCAATATCAGTTTTTTCAGTTGTTCCTACTTGCGAGGGGTCGTTGTCTATATGTATTAATTTTGATTTTGGATTGAAAATTCGCATTTTAGGATTAGAGAACATATAACTAACTCTAGGCAATCCTCCAATTGCAAGTACAGTATCAAATTCATCAAATTCATTTGAAGAATTGAATCCAAGTTTTAAATTATTTATGTAATTTGGATGTTTGTTAGGGAAAATCATTTCAGAATAATTTGATGAATATACTTTTGCTCCTAATAATTCTGCTAATTTAGTAGGGATGTACGGATTTGAAATTTGGACAATTCTATCTCCGATCAACATACCAATATTATTAGAGTTAACTAATAATTCTGCAGCTTTATCAATTGATTCTTCATTTGGTTTGATTATTATTTCTTCATTGTAAGTTTCAGTAGGATATACCCCTGTTTTGTCATCTAATGCATTAGTTGTGAACGCTACAAATGTTGGCCCTGTTGGAGGACTCATAGCAAGACGAAAAGCTTTTTGAACAGTTTGAGCTATTGCATCTGGATGATTTACTTCCACTGCCCATTTTGTAAAAGGCGAAACCATATCTATAAGATCTGTTTTGCCTGGTGCTATTTCTCTGGAATCTTTATTACCAGCACTTAACACCAAAGGTGTTCCACCTGAATGAGCATTATGTAATAAACTTAGACCATTAGCTAAACCTGTTTCAATATGAAGATTTACAAATGCAGGTTTTTTTGTGGCTCGTGCATATGCATCAGCCATTCCCATAGCAACTGATTCTTGCACAGTAAGAATGTATTCAAACTCAGGGTAACTTTCTAAAGCGTCCATTATTGCAGTTTCAGTTGTTCCTGGATTTCCAAAAATATATTTAACACCCTGTTTTTTTAGAGCTTCTAGTAATATGTATTTACCTTCTTTTTCTTTCATATATTTTTTCTCACATCAATATTAATAATAATTATTAATGACAATAATATACATATTCCAAGAGATAATAAAGCAACCGGTTGACCTAGATTTATTGTCGTAGCTATAAATCCCCAACTTGCAGTGCCTATTATACTTCCCAATCTGCCTGTAAAACCATGTAATCCAAAATATTCTCCTATGAATTCATCCGAGATTAATTGGTGCATAAATGGTCTGTCACAACTCCATACCCCAGAAATTAAAATACCTGTTAGTCCACTGATGAACCACCAAATATTATTATCTAAATTGAATAATCCACTACCAATAGATAGACCTAAATTTAATAACCATAGAATCAATACAATACTAATAATTGGTTTTGCACCATAATTATCCACTAACTTGCCCCAAATCAAAGCACTAGGAATGGCTGTAATTATACCTGTTAAGATTAAATATTGAATTTCTCTTTCAGACATTCCTATAGTTTCAAGGATATATAATGACGTAAAAGTGGAGGCCGTATAAAGTGCCCATGAGTACCAAAATCTTGCTATCAAAAACTGGCGTAGTCCTGGAAAATCTTTAATGTCATCAAGTGTATGTGATATTTGATTTATAAATCTTATTATCAAACTATCAGATGATTTTAAGTACCTGTTTTGTATTTGCTGAGGTTTTTCTTTAAGAAAAATCAGGATTGGGATACCAAAGAATATAATTAATAATCCTATGATTGTAAATCCTATTGGGTAACCTTGATCTTCAATTATTAATAATCCAATTAAAATGGCAATTATTGCCCCGATATAACCAATACCAGCTCCTATTCCTCCAATTATTCCAATATTATTTTTGTTGCTTACATCTTTTAACATTGAATTATAGAAAATATCTCCGACGTGAAGGCAAGTAACAGACACACCATAATAAAACAAGCTATCAATTAACGAATCATTTCCGATAAATGTTGTTGATAATCCGCATATTACTGTGAAAATACCAAGAAATATTTTTCTATTTCTTGTTTGATCAGATATAGTACCAACTATTGGGCTAATAATTAAGGAAATTAATAGAGCTAAAGATAGAGTATATCCAACTGTTGCATCAGTTCCATTTAATTTTGTGATAATCCATAGAGGGAAAAATAATCCTGTCACACCTGCATTAAATAGTGTGTTTCCAATATCGTAAATTACCCATGAAAAAATAGACAAGTTCATAACATTATTTTTCGGGAGTGAGAGGGAATCGAACCCAACGCTTCAATAATTGAATTAAAGCCAACGGAGTTGAAGTCCGTGAAACCCACCAGAGCCCATTCACTCCCAAAATTATTTAAGAAATAATTTTATCTAAACGTTCTTTGAGAGTTGTTTTCGGAACAGCTCCAACTATTTGGTCTACTGCTGCACCGTCTTTAAACATTAAAAGAGTTGGTATTCCTCTAATCCCAAAACTTGCTGCTGTTTGTGGATTTGAATCAACATCTAATTTTGTAACTTTTATTTTCCCGGTATATTCTTCAGATAGTTCTTCTACAATTGGTGAAACCATTTTACAAGGACCACACCATTCAGCCCAAAAATCTACAAGAACAGGTAAATCTGCATTTAATACTTCTTCATTAAAATTACTATCTGTTATTTCTAAGGCAGCCAAGGTTATTCTCCATTTACATATAAAGATTTAGAATATCACACCATGATTTAATCTAAAACATATATCTATACGATTTTATTTAGTGTGTTTTATTTAGGAAGGTCTGATGTTATGTCATCAGATTCTCTCCACCATATTGTTAGTGGTTGTATACTTCTTTTAATATCAAATATCATCCATCCAGTCACTTCAAATCCCTTGTTTAACTCAATATGTCCACTTAGTAGCGGAGTAAACCTGTCTAATTCTGATTCTTTTGATGAACTTGAAACCGAATTTTTATATGGGTCTATATTCCAACCTCTTGATCCTCCTCTGTCACCCAATTCTGCTGCTTCTGTATCAATAAATAATGGAACATAAGTAACTGAATCGTTAATTATCCTTACTTTTACAGCAACTAATTTATTGTTCTGATTAGGTTTAATTAATCTTATATTACCCTCTGTGTCAGTAAAAGTTATTCTATCTCTAACAACCGGAGCAAAAGTTTCAATTGCAATTGTACGTCCTTTTGTAATATTGGCGGAAGAATTATCCCCCCAACAACTCATAAGTAAAAAAGGCAAAATAGTTATAAAAACAATTTTTATTTTATTAATTTTATTTTTTGTCATAAATTCAAATTAATTATTTGTGATAAATTCTTTTTTGTTTTTCCTTATTCTATCTATAATATTATCAATTATATTTAAAAAATGTATTATTTCAGGCTCAGTATTATTTCTGCCTAGACTTATTCTTATTGTATTTAATGCAAGATTTGCATCAATGCCTATAGATTTAAGAACATGAGATGGTTCCAACGAATTACTAGTACATGCGCTTCCATTGGAAATACATATATCTTCTAAATCAAGAGCAGAAATCAAATCATCAGCCCTTACATCTGGGATTGTGAGATTGATTATATTTGACAAACTTTTGGTAGGGTGACCATTAATTATGATATCTTTATGATTATTATTCATATGATTTGTAATTTTATTTTTTAATTTTAATGTTGTTGTATTTAATGTAGTTTTTTCTTTTTCTGCTAATTTGATAGCTTCTGCAGAGCCTGAAATAAATGCAATGTTTTCGGTTCCGGATCGTTTTTGCCTTTCTTGCCCTCCCCCAGTCATAAGTGGCTCAAAAGGTATTCCATTTTTCATATATAGAGCTCCAATTCCTTTTGGTCCATTAAATTTATGTGCAGAAATACTCATAAGATCTACTCCTAGTTTAGCTACATTTAAATCCAAGTAAGCTGCAGCTTGAACTGCATCTGTGTGGAAAAGAGGGAATTGGGAGTTTTCACCTTTATATTTTTGCAAAGCTTCTCCAATTTCCTGTATTGGATTAATTGATCCTAATTCATTATTTGCATAAATTATAGATATAAGTATAGTATTTTCTCTAATAGCAGATATAACATCTTCTTTAGTTACCATCCCAAACTTGTCAGTAGGTAGATATGTAATATCAAAACCTTGTTTTTCCAGATTGTTGCAAGTATGTAGCACAGCATGATGCTCTGTAGCTGTTGTGATAATGTGATTACCTATATTTTTCAATGCGAAAGCTGGACCTTTTATTGCAGTGTTATCAGATTCAGTCCCTCCACTAGTAAAAATGATTTCATTGTCATCACAATTCATAATTGTGGAAAATTTTTTTCGAGCATTATCAATTGCAACTCTAGAGTTTCTAGCTGGAGAATAAGGACTAGAGGGGTTTGCAAATGAATTTACTAATTCTGTATTTATTACTTCCAAAACTTCTTGTCTTATTTGTGTTGAGGCAGCATTATCAAGGTAAATCATTTTTTATTTATCAAAATTAGATGTTAATTAAATAATATAAATAATATTATAGTTGAATAATTTTATAATTGAATGGTTATTGGAATATAATTATGGCAACAAATAAAAATTCTAAATCTTCGGATTTATCAAAAATCATACTTGCAACATTTACTATTCTAGGATTACTGATAGGGTTACTACTTGGTACTTCATTTGTTTCACTATTACTAATTACACTATTATTAATTTTTGGAATATTCTATGTCAGGACTGAAGAGCAGTATTCCAATATTATTATTGGCAATAATTCTATAAAGTTTTTATCCTCAGTTAATAGCCTTTTATTTTGGATTATTGGAATTATGATTAATACTCTAATTATGTAAGGATTATATTTATGTTTGGAAGTATTGATAATTGTAATAATACTGATGATTTTAGAAGATTGGCTAAATCAAAATTACCTTCGCCAGTATTTCATTATATTGACGGAGGTGCAGATGATGAAATCACCATGAAAAGGAATACCGAATCATATGAAAAATGTGATCTGGTGCCCAATGTTTTAAAAGGAGTAGAAAATGTTGATATATCTACAACTGTAATGGGGCAAAAAATTGATATGCCTTTATTTTGTTCTCCCACTGCGGCTCAAAGATTATTTCATCATCAAGGAGAAAGAGCAGTTTCAAAGGCAGCAGAAAAATTTGGGACTATGTTTGGTATTTCTTCTTTAGGTACTGTTGGACTTGAAGAAATAGGTACAACGATCTCAACTCCAAAAATGTTTCAACTTTATTTTCATAAAGACAGAGGTTTGACCGATAGTATGCTAGAAAGATGCCATGAATCAAATTTCGATGTTCTAGCTTTAACTGTTGACACTATTGTAACTGGGAACCGAGAGAGAGACTTACGTACAGGTTTTACTATGCCATTAAAATTGTCACTTGAAAGCTTGTTTAGTTTCGCAACACATCCTTCATGGGGCTTGAATTACTTAATAAGAGATAAATTTGATTTACCCATTTTAAAAGATCATATACCAGAAGCAAATTTTGCAATAACACTATCAGATTACTTTTCCAAAATGCTTGATCAATCTATGAATTGGAAAGATGCAGAGCAATTAAGAAAAAAATGGGGTAAACAGTTTTGTTTGAAGGGAATTATGAGTGTAGAAGATGCTAAGCGTGCTGTTGATATTGGAGCAACTGGAATTATATTATCTAATCATGGTGGAAGGCAATTAGATGGTAGCCGATCTCCGTTTGATCAACTATCAGAAATCGTAGATGCAGTTGGGGACAAGATAGATGTAATATGCGAGGGTGGTATAACTAGAGGAACTCATGTTCTAAAAGCACTTAGTCTAGGAGCAAAGGCATGCAGTGGTGGTCGGTGGTACTTATATGCTTTGGCAGCAGGAGGTCAAAAAGGAGTTGAAAAAGCTTTATCTAATATGAATAATGAAATAATACGGGACATGAAATTAATGGGATGTACTAAAATTTCAGATTTGTCTAAGAGTAATATTAGATTTAGATAGAAAATTCACTTATAAGCTGAATTGCTTTTTTTTGTATTAATTCCCCTGCATTTTTAATAGCGTATTCAATTTCACTTTTGTTGTTACATAACGGGTAAACTTTATGAATTCCTTCTTCAAATACTTTTTTGTAATTTTTTCCTAATATTCCGCATATTCCATATACAGGTATATTATGTTTTTTTGCAATTTTAGCTACTGCAATTGGAGCTTTATTATTTAAAGTTTGAAAGTCAATTTGGCCTTCACCAGTGATAATTAAATCAATTCCTTTGCATTTTTTTTCAAATTCAAGGAAATCCAATATTATTTCAGATCCTGATTGAAGATTGGCATTTAAAAAAAACATAGTTGCTGCACCTATCCCTCCTGCAGCACCACTTCCTGGATAAGAAGATATTTTATTTTTACTCAGTTTATCTATTATATTTCCATAATTTTTCATGTACATATCAACTGTTTCTAATTGCTGTTTTTTTATTCCTTTTTGTGGTCCAAATACATATGTGGCTCCGTCTAATCCGTATAAAGGATTATTCACATCACATGCTATTTGAAAAACTGATTTTCCTATTCTGCAATCCATATTTGAAATGTCAATTTTGTGTAAATTTTCAAGTCCACTTATTCCTTTATTTATAATATTTCCATTTTGATCTTTTAAAACAGCACCCAACGCTTGAGCCATACCTAATCCCCCATCATTAGTAGCTGATCCTCCAATTCCGATTATAAATTTTCGATACCCACGATCTAAGCAATTTTTAATCACTTCTCCCATTCCGTAACTTGTGTAAAGGAATGGATCCAATTGTCTTTTTTTTATTAGAGCTAAACCTGATATTTTGGCCATTTCTATTACTGCAGTCTTACCATCACCTAATGCTCCCCACTGAGTTTTTATTATTTCCCCGTCTGGCCCTGTTGCATTAGTTTCATATATTTGTCCATTGGTGATATCAACTAAAGTTTGAAGAGTATCGTCTCCCCCGTCTGCTATTGGAAGTTTAATTGTTTTATGATTAGTACTAGATTTTAAGATCCCTTGTTCAATATTATTGGCTACTTCTGTTGCAGAAATACTCCCTTTGAATGCTTGTGGTGATATTAATATGTTCATATAGTGTTTATGTAGATAGTGATAAAAAGTCTATAACAATATTATAGAAAATATTTTGTAGAATATACAATATAGCGAGGAAAATATGACACATGGAATAGTAACCGCACCACAACCTGAAGCTGTAGAAGTGGGAGCTTTAATTTTACGGGGTGGAGGTAATGCAGTTGATGCCGCTATTTCTAGCGCATTAGTTCAAACTGTTGTGGATCCTATGATGTGTGGGATTGCTGGTTTTGGATCGCTTCAATTATATGTCCCTGAAAAAAACTTCCATGGATTTATTGATTTTCATACTACTGCTCCTCAAAAAGTCAGAGAAGATATGTGGGAGGACCAAATTGCTCATGAAGCCCGCGATGGTTTTGGTTTTATATTAAAAAATAGGGCAAATGAAGTTGGTTATGAATCAATTATGACCCCAGGAACACTAAAAGGTTTTTATGAAGCTATTCAAGAATTCGGTACAATGCCATGGACAGATATTATTCAACCGGCTATTGATTTTGCCGAAGAGGGATTTACAATCAGTCCTGCTATAGATGAATTTTGGGTTCGTTCAGGTACACATGGGAAAATATCTATGAATGAAAAATTAAGCCGGAACGAAATGTCTAGAAAAATATTTTTGGATGAAGAAGGAAATGCTCATCCTGTAGGTACTAGAATAAAAAATATTGATATGAAACAAACACTAGAACTCATAAAACAAGGCGGGGCAGATGTTTTTTATTCTGGCGAAATCGCTAGAAAAATAAATAATGATATGAAATCTAATGGAGGATTTCTTTCTGATAGTGATTTGAAAGACTATAAAACAATCCGAAATGAGCCTTTATGGGGAAATTATAAAGACTTAAAAATCTCTACAAACCAACCTCCTGGTGGAGGAATTATGGTTATACAAATGTTAAATATTTTAGAGCATTTTGATTTGAAATCAATGGGACATAATAGCCCTGAATATATAGCTACTGTTTCCGAGGTAATGAAGTATGCAACAATTGATAAAGATTCAAAAGTAGGGGATCCATTATTCACGGATGTCCCCGTTGAAGAAATCACTGATACTGATTACGCTCATAAAATATCTGAACTCATAAAACAAGGTAAAAAAGCTAATATTGTTAGATATGGAGAAATAAAAGAATCTGAGGATACTACTCATATGGCTGTTATGGATGAAAATGGTAATATTGCATCTATGACACATTCTCTTGGTATGCCATCAGGAGTAATAACAAAGGAACTTGGTTTTATGTATAACGGTTGTATGAGTTCATTTGATCCACGACCAGGAATGCCAGGCTCTATTAAACCTGGGAAAAGAAGATTTACTGGAATGAGTCCAACTATTGTATTTAAAGATGATAATCCTTATATTATTGTTGGAGCTCCTGGAGGTACATATATAACAATGGGAATACTGCAAACCATTCTTAATGTAATAGAATTTGATATGAATATGCAAGAAGCAGTCTCTGCTCCCAGATTTACAGCTAATAGTAATGCTATTGATGTTACAAATCGTATACCAAGATTTATAACTAAAGAATTAGAGGTAAAAGGTTATGAAGTAATTCGAAATCCATTCAGTTATGGATTTGCAGGAGTTCATGGAATTAGAATTAAAGATGGCAAGTGGGACGGAGGAGCTGATCCAGGCAGAGATGGTATGGTATTGTATATATAAATTAATTTGTAGGAGGACACTATTATGAGTATAGAAGATATTAAGAAAAAAGTAGAATCAAATATAGATAGTAATGCAGAAGATTTGATAGGAATAGCTAAGGATATATTAGATATGCCTGAACCTGGTTACAGGGAATTTAAAACATCAAAGTATACTGAAAAACAATTTAACAAATATGGATTTTCAAATATAGAAAAAGTGTCTATGACAGGATTGAAAGCTGTTATAGATACAGGAAAACCCGGTCCTACCGTTTGTGTGATGGGAGAGCTTGATTCATTAGTTGTACTAGGACATCCTCATGCTGATGAAGAAACAAATGCAGCACATGCATGTGGCCATCATTGCCAGATAGCACAGATGATCGCAGTCGGGCAAAGCCTAAATGATCCAGAAGTACTTAAAGGATTATCAGGAAAGATAGTATTGGTTGCAGTCCCTGCTGAAGAGAATATTGAAGTCGAGTATAGAAAGACTCTAAGAGATGAAGGTAAGATAGAATTTTTGTTGGGCAAACAAGAGTTTGTTAAACTTGGAGCATTAGATGGAGTAGATATTGCTATGATGACCCATACTTCAAATTTTAATGAAGATACAATTATTAGTGCAGGTGGAACTAATAATGGAACTGTATCAAAGAGTATTAAATTTATAGGTAAAGCCTCTCATGCTGGAGGAGCACCACATAATGGGATTAATGCATTAAATGCAGCAAATCTTGCTATGGCAGGAATACATTTTCAAAGAGAAACTTTTCAGGAGAAAGATAGCATTAGAATCCATCCTATAATTACGCAAGGTGGAGCAGCAGTAAGTTCTGTTCCTGCTGATGTTAGAATGGAAACCTACGTTAGAGGAAGTACAATATCTGGTTTTCTGGATGCAAGTAATAAAGTAGACCGAGCACTACGGGCAGGTGCTATGGCGATAGGTGCTTCTGTGGAAATAACTACACTTCCTGGATACCTTCCAATTAATAATGATAAAAATCTTAATGAAATATATAAATTCAATGCCGAAGATATTGTTGGGGAAGACAAAGTTGGACAAGCAGGTCACTCTGGAGGGTCAACCGATATGGGAGATATATCCCAATTATTACCAACTGTTCATCCTTATGTGCATTCTGCATCCGGTGATGGCCATGGAATTGATTATATTGTAAAAGATTATAATTCTGCAGTTATTACTGCTGCAAAAGCTATGGCATTGACTGTCGTAGATCTTTTACATGGAAATGCTGAAAAAGGTAAAGAGATAATTGATAAATTCGAACCTTTGTTAACCAAAGATTCATATTTAAAATTACTTAGATCAATGTACAAGCAAGAAAATTTCGAAAGTGTAAAAAAATAATTATTTTATTTTATACTAATATATATTTTTTTTCGAAGGTAATATGATATACTTCTACACTTATCTGAAGTTTAATTGCTGAATTTTTTTTCATACTATGTTTGAAATTATTGAAAATGGAAATGTAACATCTCCAAAAAGCTTTATTGCTGGAGGAGCAAATGTTGGTATAAAAACGGACATCGAAGAATTAGATTTTGGAATTTTATGGTCAGAATCATCAGAAACAACCTGCGCGGGAGTATTTACCAATAATTCAATAGTCTCACATTCTGTTACAGCTTCAAAAATAAATTTAACTAAGAAAAATATTAGAGGAGTTGTTGCTAATAGTGGTTGTGCAAATTGTTCTGTTGGTGACCAAGGCCTAATTGACGCCAATGATGTAATAAAATTAAGTGCAGATTTTCTGAATTCTGATTCTGATAAATTAGCTATTTGTAGCACTGGTATTATAGGTGAAGAATTACCAATGGCTTTAATCAAAAAAAATATATCTAAACTTGAATTGTCTTCAGATGGTGGAAATCATTTTGCAAAATCAATATTGACCACAGATACTAAAACAAAAGAAATTGCTGTTAGCTTGAATATTGACGGACAACAAATCACAGTAGGCGGATGTGCTAAAGGGGTTGGAATGATCGAACCTAATATGGCTACAATGCTCGCCTTTATTACTACTGATGCATCCATAGATATCGATATTCAGAATAAGCTTTTAAAAGATGCAGTAAATAAAACTTTTAATCAAATAAGTGTGGATGGTGATCAATCTACTAACGATACTGTATTATTTTTTGCAAATGGAGCTTCAGATTCTGATGCAATTGAAGTAGAAAAACCTAACTATTTTATATTTGCGGAAGCATTCGAATATGTTTGCGAATATTTAGCTAAAGAACTTGTTTCTGATGGAGAAGGATCTAATCATGTTATCGAATGTGAGGTTATAGGAGCTTTAAATTTAGATGATGCTAAATTAGCAGCAAAAAATGTAGTTAGCTCATCTTTGGTTAAATCGATGGTTCATGGCAGAGACCCGAATTGGGGTAGAGTAATGATGGCTGTTGGTAAAAGTGAAATAAAATTAGAAGAAAGCAAAATTGACATATTCATAAATGATATCCATATAGCACACGAAGGTAAAGCAGTTCGTTTTTCAAAAGAATCTGTAATAACTTCAATGAATGAAAAAGAAATAAAAATAAAAATAGATCTTAATTTAGGAGAATTCAGCGGAATAGCTTGGGGATGTGATTTAACAGAAGAGTATGTAATATTTAATTCGGCATATAGTACGTGAAAAAATGTTAAATAATAACAAAAATAATCAAGAATTTATTAATGGGAAAACTATAAATACAAATGATGTTCATCAGGAAAATAATGATGATAACCCATTAGACTCTTATTTGTTAGAAAAGACTGTAGTTGTAAAAGTAGGAGGTAGTACTTTAGGATTTGAAGATACTACTTTAAGCGATGTAGTTAAATTGAAGTCACAGGGATATTTCCCTATAGTTGTACATGGTGGAGGTTCGGATATCTCGGAATGGATGCAAAAAATTGGAAAAAGACCTAAATTTATTGACGGCAGAAGAGTCACTGATAAGGAAACATTGAATATTGTTATATCTGTTTTAGCAGGGAAAGTTAATACGGAAATGGTTAATCAAATAAATGTACTAGGTGGTAAAGCTATTGGAGTAAGTGGAGTAGATGATGGCCTTGTAACTGCAAAAATGCAAAAACCTGAATGGGGATTTGTTGGAGAAGTAGATAAAGTTAAATCTTCATCAATTTTTGAATTGGTAAAATTAGGATATATCCCTGTAATAGCTCCATTGTGTTTGAATTCTAAACCAACTTCTGACGATCAAATTTTGAATGTTAATGCTGATAGTGTCGCCGGTGAAGTGGCAAAATCAATCAAGGCGAATAAACTAATTTTTATAACTGATGTTCCAGGAGTTCTTGATATATCAAAGAGAGTAATTCCTAAACTACTTTCTTCACAAGTTAAAAAATTAGTGAAAAATTCTTTTGTTTCTGGAGGTATGATTCCTAAATTGGAAGCTTGCTTAAATTCAGTAACTAATGTTAGAGAAGCGCATATAATAGATGGAAGAAAAACAGGAGCGTTGTTTTCAGCCGTAACCAAATCAGGATTTAATAAAGGTACAGTAATAGTCAAGTAGGAGATACAGTGAATAATAATAATGAAAATTTACAAATCCCAGATATAATGAAAAACTTTTCAATGAAGTATGTATTGATATTAATATTTACATTTATTGGTTTGATTTTTATTGCTAATATTGTGAAAAATGTTTACACAGAATATTTGTGGTTTTATCACCTTAGCTATCAGGATGTTTACTTTAAAATACTTAAAACAAAAATATATTTATTTTTAGGCTCATTTTTCACTTCATTTGCTTTCTTGTCCATTAGCACTTACCTGGCTTTTAGAAGTTCCTGGAAAGGTGTTCAATTTGATCTTCCTGAGCCATTTAATATGATTGGACCTAAAGTATATAAAGCAATTTTAGTTCTATTGGTTATTGGTACAAGCATAGCATTGGGATTAAGCACTTCTTATAATTGGGAGTTATTTCTAAGATTTTTTAATTCGACCGCATTTAATATTAGTGACCCTATATTCAGTAGAGATGTTTCATTTTATATTTTTGACTATCCAATTTATACTTTTGTACAAAGAGGACTTCTAATAATTTCAATATTATCTTTAATTTATGGACTAGCAATCATATTTATTAATTCTGTATTTGCAGGACAAGAGTTTAATGAAAACACTATTTTAAAAAAACAATCTATTATTAATTTTTCGATTATATTAATTTTATTTAGTTTTGGAATTCTTTTTTCCCGATGGGGCTTATTATATTCTGATTCCGGTGTCGTATATGGAGCCGGATACACTGAAGTTAATATTAAAATGAACGCTCTATTAATAATGTCAATCTTAGGTTTTGCATTATCAGGAATAGTGTTGTTTTCTATTAAATTTTCACTTACAAGATTTGTATATATTCCAACTATGATCTGGATTGTTTTATATGTTTTGTCTGCAATATTATGGCCTTCAGTCACTCAAAGATTATCAGTTACTCCTAATGAATATGTTAAAGAGAAAGAATACATATCTTACAACATAGATTTTACTAGGAAAGCTTATAATCTTGACTCTATTGAAGAAAGTTATTTTCCAGCAAAAGCTGAAATACCGGAATCGATTTTAACTCAAAATAGCGAAACTCTTAACAACATTAGATTATGGGACTATAAACCATTGAAAGATGTTTATACTCAAACACAATTAATTAGACCATATTATGATTTCAAAGATGTTGATGTAGACAGATACACAATTGACGGAGAGTACAGACAAGTAATGTTAGCATTACGGGAAGTTGCTCCAGAAAAACTTGATGAAGATAAGCAAACTTGGGTTAATACTGTTTTGCAATTTACACATGGTTATGGATTAACAATGAGTCCTGTTAATTCATTTGACTCCCAAGGAAAGCCGTACTTTTTTTCAAAAGATATTCCTTCTGATGGGATAATAAATGTTAAATCTATGAGTGGTAAAACTCAAGAAAACTTATCTGTTGAAAACCCTAGGATTTATTATGGAGAATCAAGTTCTCCATATGTGATTGTTAATACAAACACAAAAGAGGTTGATTATCAAGAAAAAGGGAAAGATGGCAAAGAGGGAGTTTTAAAAAGACATAATTATGCTGGCTTGGGTGGGATAACTTTAGACAATGCAATCAAGAAAATTTTGTATGCATGGAAGTTTACTGATATTAATATTTTTATTAGTGGAGAAATAACAAGTCAAAGCAAAATTCAGTATGATAGAAATATAAAAGAAAGAGTGAAAAAACTAGTTCCATATTTAGAATTAGATTCTGATCCATATGTTGTTATTAATGATGGGAAATTAAAATGGATACAAGATGCATATACGGTTTCAAATAATTATCCTTATTCAGAACCATCACAGAATAATCACAATTATTGGAGAAATAGTGTAAAAGCTGTCATAGATGCATATGACGGTACAATCGAGTTTTATATATCAGACACATCAGATCCGCTAATTGATACATATTCAAAAATATTTCCAAATGTATTTAAATCTATGGAATCCATGCCTGCAGATTTGAGATCACATATAAGATACCCAATAGATATGTTCAAGATACAGTCTGATAAGTATTTGGAATACCACATGAAAGATTCTCAAATATTCTACAACAATGAAGATTTATGGAATATTCCGAAAGAAAAATTTGGTCAATCTGGTGAACTACAAGATGTAGAGCCATATTACATAGTTATGAATTTACCAGGTAATAGTGATTCTGAATTTGTTTTAATCAACCCTTTTACGCCTAATCAAAGAAAGAATCTTATAGGATGGTTAGCAGGAAGAAGTGATGGAGATCAATACGGAAAACTGATTGCATATAATTTCCCTAAAGATGTAACTATTTATGGAACTGAACAAATTGAAGCTAGGATGGATAATGATCCTTATATTTCTGAATGGTTCACGCTAAGATGCCAAGAAGGATCTTTTTGTATAAGAGGTAATTTATTAGTAGTACCAATTGGAGATACTATTTTGTATGCAGAACCAATATATTTACAAGCAGAGGGCGTTGATTTGCCTGAGTTGAAAAAAGTTATATTAGCTTCTGCTGATCATGTAATTATGGCTGACTCAGTTAAAGAAGGAGTTAGACAATTAATTGAAAAACAATCAGGTGTTTCTAATTCAAAAACTTATGAGAAAAATGAAGATGATGAAAAAGAACAAGATAAAATTGTTGATGATTTAAATGAAAAAATAGAAAAAATCTTAGAAGAAATTGAAGATATTCTAAAAGAGATTCAAAACAATAATAAATAATATTATTTAGGAGCGTGTATATGGACGAACAAAACTGGAAAGATATGGAGTCAAAGTATTATATGCATGCTGCAAATAGATACCCTATGGTTATTGAAAAAGGTCAGGGTACTATACTTTGGGATACAAATGGCAACGAATATTTGGATTTCACTTCTGGTTGGGCTGTTAATAATATAGGGCATTCAAATCAAGTTGTTGCTGATGCTATTGATCATCAATCAAAAACTCTACTTCAAACTTCTAATGTTTTTTACACTATTCCACAACTGAAATTAGCCGAAATATTAATAGAAAATAGTGTTTTGGACAAGATATTTATTTGTAATAGTGGAGCAGAGGCAAATGAGGGAGCAATTAAACTTGCTAGAAAATGGGGGAAACTTAATAAAAATGGAGCTAGTAAAATTTTAACAGCCTATGATTCTTTCCATGGGAGAACAATTTCAACATTAGCCGCTACTGGACAACCTAAATATCATGAGACTTTTATGCCTGTTACAGAAGGGTTTGACTATTTTGAGCTTAATAATCTAGATTCTCTTAAGAATAAAATAGATGATGAAACTGTAGGAATAATGATAGAAGTAGTACAAGGTGAAGGTGGTGTTAATATCTGTTCTGAAGATTTTATAAAAACTATACGTAAAATTTGTGATGAAAAAAATATCATGATGATTATTGATGAAGTTCAAACAGGAATTGGACGACTAGGAGCATTTTATGGATATGAAAAATTTGGCATAGAACCTGATGTTATAACTCTTGCTAAAGGATTAGGAGCAGGAGTTCCTATTGGAGCAATATTAGCAAAAGATGAGTATTCAGTATTTGTACCTGGGGATCATGGATCAACTTTTGGTGGAAATGCATTAACCTCTGCAGCAGCTTATGCTTCAAGTAAATTTATATTAGAAAATGATATTCCAAATAAAGTAAATAAATTAAGTTCACACTTCATGAGTAAGTTAAATGAATTAATGAGTGAATTTGAAATCGTATCCGAAGTAAGAGGAATGGGTCTATTGATCGCATTAGAATTTAGTATAGATATAGCTGCTGATATGATAACTGAATGCAATAAAAATGGATTGCTAATTAATGCAGTTAGACCAAATGCATTAAGATTTATGCCACCACTTACTGTTACCGAAGCTGAGATAGATCAAGCAATTAGTAAATTAAAAAAATCCTTGGAAAACGTACTCTCAAAATGAATTATAAAGAACTACTAAATGATAACAATATTAATTTAATAGGTGCTGTTTCAGGTGGATTGGATAGCTGTACAATTACTTCGTGGTTAAAAGAAAAAGGATTTAATTTAAAATGCATTACAGTTGACCTGGGTCAACCAGACGAAGAAAATATCAATACTGTTGCCGATAGAATGAAAGCTTGTGGAGCTTCAGAAGCATTGATAGTTAGCGGCCTTGAAAAACTAGCTAAATTTGGATTGAAAGTTATTCAATCTCAAGCTAAATATGAAGGTGGTTACTGGAATACTACTGGTATTGCTAGACCAGTCACTGTTGCAAGTATGTTAGATCATTTCGAATCTTTTAATTCCTCTTTTTTATTTCATGGAGCTACGGGACGTGGTAACGATCAAGTTAGATTTGAGTTAGCAACAAAAATGTTAGATCCTAATATTAATGTTTATGCTCCTTGGAGGGATCATTATTTTTTATCCGACTTTCCAGGCAGAGCTGAAATGATTGATTATTGTGAACATAAAAAATTACCTATAAAACCAAAATCTGAATCAAGATATTCTACTGATGCAAATTTATTAGGATTAACTCATGAAGCAGGTGACTTGGAAAACATAGAAGAATCACCGTATGATTTTGTTGAACCTGGAATGGGGAAATGGCCATGGGAAGCTCAAAATAAAGAAGAATTGATTAGTTTAACTTGGAATGAAGGTATTCCTACTCATATAAATGGTGAGCATCATTCATTAGTCGAGATTTTTAAAATACTGAATGACTTAGGTGGCAATCATGGAATAGGGATAGGAATTCATTCTGTTGAGAATAGATTTTTGGGTATTAAATCTAGAGGTATATATGAATCACCATCAATGGAATTATTAGGTGAAAGCTATGAATACTTACTACAATTAGTATTAGACAGAAGATTGAGAGATTATTTTTCTAATATTTCATCTACAATATCTAAGCAGATTTATGAAGGTTTTTGGTTTGACACAACTACTAATGTAGCCTTATCGGGACTATCCCAAATAACTAAATTGATCTCAGGAACTATTGTGTTAAGACTATACAAAGGAAAAGTTTATTTTGAAAAAATTGAAAGATTAGATCAAATCAAACATTCTTTGTATACAGATGATTCTTCAATGGAAAATCTTGGAGAATTCAATCATGAAGATTCTCAAGGATTTTTAAATATTTTGGGATTAAATGCAAAAAATCTTGGTAAAAAACATAATCCTTCTAATTTTAATTCGGAAAACTAAAGAGACTTTTTTATGAATGATGAAGTTTCAAAACAAATAATCAGTACTGTTAAGAAATTTGTAAAAAATGATGTGGAACCAGTAGTTAAAGAACTAGAAGATCAAGATATTTACCCTCAAGCTCTAGCAGATAAAATGGCAGAATTAGGTTTGTTTGGTATCAACATATCGGAAAAATATGGCGGATTGGGATTGTCGTACATTAATTTGGCTGAAATATTTACCGAATTAAGTAGAGGTTGGATGAGTTTAGCGGGCATATTGGGTACGCATACACTAGCTTGTTATATGATCGAAAATTATGGAACTGATTTTCAAAAAGAAAATTATTTACCTAGACTTTCTTCAGGCGAAATCAGAGCCGGATTGGGTTTGACGGAATCTCATTCAGGCAGTGATGTTCAAAGCATAAAAACTCATGCAAAAAAAACACATGAAAGCTATAAAATTAACGGATCTAAAATGTTTATTACCAATGGATCAAAAGGTAATATATTCATATTGGTGGCTAAAACAAATTTAGAATCAGACCCTAAATACAAAGGAATATCTTGCTTTATACTCGAAGATTCAGATGAAGGATTTTCTGTAGGACAAAAATTAGACAAACTTGGTTACAGAGGTGTTGATACCTGTGAATTATTATTACAGGATTGTGAGATCCCATTAAATAGATTGTTGGGCTCAGATGAAGGAAAAGGATTTACTCAAGTAATGGATGGACTAGAGACAGGAAGGATTAACGTCGCCGCTAGATCTGTAGGAGTTGCTAAAGAAGCTTTTAATTTATCTATTAATTATAGTAAACAAAGAGAAACATTTGGTAAACAAATAAAAGACCATCAAATGATTCAATCAATTATAGCTACTATGGCAACTAAAATTGAAGCTGCTGACCTTTTGGTTAAAAAAGCTGCTAATTTAAAAGACAAAGGATTACGAGTAGACTTGGAATCAGGAATGGCAAAATTATATTCTAGTGAAATTTGCCAAGAAGTATGCATGGATGCAATGAGAATTCATGGAGGTTATGGATATACAAAAGATTTGCCAATCGAAAGATTTTATAGAGACGCACCTCTGATGATAATAGGAGAAGGCACCAATGAAATAATGAAATTACTTATTGCAAAAAGAGTTTATGAAAACCATTTTTAAGGAGCAGTTATGGATATAGATGTGTACGATAGTTACGGAAGATTTTATGATGATTTCAGTATAGGAATGACTTTTAGACATTGGCCAGGGAAAACCATTACACAATCTGATAATCATAATTTTTGTATGCTTACTATGAATAATAGTCCATTACATTTAGATGTTGAATATATGAAAGACCATCAACATAAAAAACCTATAGTAGTTGGACTACTAACGTTGAGCTTGATAGTGGGTATGACAGTACAAGACTTGTCAGGAAAAGCCATAGCAAACTTAGGATACGAATCAGTTAAACATGAAGGACCTGTTTTTGAAGGTGATACATTATATGCTGTATCTGAAATATTAGATATGAGAGAAAGTAAATCTAATCCTGATGCTGGTATAGTTAAAGTCGAAACATTAGGCTACAATCAAAACAAAGAAAAAATTCTTACTTTAAGAAGAAATATTTACATACCAAAAAATAAATAAATAATGTCTAAAGATTACTTAAAATATACTATTTCCTATAATTACGAGCAAAGACTTGCTAAGTATGATATTAAAGGTTCTATTGCCCATTCAAAAATGCTAGCAAGACAAGGAATTATATCTATTGAAGAGATGGAAAAAATTAATAATGGTTTAGTAAGTGTCTTAAAAGAGATTGAAGACAACAAATTTGTATGGAAACCAGAGTTAGAAGATATACATATGAATATTGAGTTTAGACTTACAGAAATAATTGGAGAAATTGGTTCGAAATTACACACTGCTAGATCTAGGAATGATCAAATTTCACTAGATATGAGAATGTATGTAAAAGATTTAAATATACAAGCAGTTAATGGATTAAGAAAATTAATCAAAACCATCATTAATCTTTCCGAGAAAAACTCTGATATTATTTTACCTGGATATACTCATATGCAAAGAGCTCAACCAATATTGTTATCTCATCACTTACTAGCTTATGCTGAAATGTTTTTGAGAGATATTGATAGATATTTTGACTCGTTAAAAAGAGTAGATGTAATGCCTTTAGGTAGCGGAGCACTTGCTGGATTACCTTATGATCTTGATAGAGAATATGTAGCTAATGAATTAGGTTTTAGTACAATAACAAATAATAGTATAGATTCTGTGTCAGACAGAGATTTCATTCTAGATTATAGCTATGCTAGCTCGACAACAATGATGCACATTTCTAGACTTTCCGAAGAAATAATTTTGTGGTCTTCTGATGAATTTAGTTTTTGTAATCTTAGTAAAAATTTCACTACTTGGAGTAGTATAATGCCACAAAAAAGAAATCCCGATTTTGCAGAATTGGCTAGAGGAAAAACAGGAAGAGTATATGGAGATCTGTTTAGATTATTTACTATACTTAAAGGATTACCTCTTGCATATAACAGAGACATGCAAGAAGATAAGGAAGGTTTCTTTGATATTGCTGATACTTTGAATCCTACTCTTGCCATATTTTCTGACATGATGGATTCTATGACTTTTAATAAATCTAGAATGTACAACGCAGTGGAGCAAAGTTATGTTTTAGCTACTGATATTGCTGATTATTTAGTATCTAAATCAGTTCCTTTTCGACAGGCTCATAAAATTGTTTCGGAAATGACAGATTTTTGTATTAAACAAAATAAATTTTTCAATCAACTTCAATTATCAGATTATCATAAATTTTCAGATAAATTTGAAAAAGATATTTTTGATATTACACCTCTGTTCTCTATAAATAAAAGAAATACTTACGGCGGAACTTCTGAAGAACAAGTTAAAAATAATATATCTAATATTAAAACAAGGTTGAACATAATTGAAAAACAAATTATATAAAATTGCACCTTCAATTTTAGCAGCTGACCCTATGAATATAGGAAGAGATGCTATTCTAGCAGAAAAGTCAGGAGCTTACAGATTATCTGTTGATGTTATGGATGGCCATTTTGTTTCTGATATTACATTTGGATCAAATATAATTTTCGAACTTAAAAAACTTGTAAATATTCCTGTTGAAGTTCATTTAATGATTAGTAATCCAGACCAACAAATTGATAACTATATTAACACTGGAGCCGATGTCATAACTTTTCATTTTGAAACTGGTATTGATATTACAAATCTTTCACAACATATTAAAAATAAAAATGTTAAAGCTGGATTAGCTATTAGCCCCTCCACTAAAATTGAAAAATTAACTCCTTACCTAAAAGAAATTGATGAAGTAACTGTGATGACTGTAATTCCAGGCAAAGGAGGGCAATCTCTTATTCCTGATTGCTTAAAAAAAATACAATTTTTAACTGAATTTAGATGTAAAGAGAAAAGCAATTTTTTAATACAAGTTGACGGAGGTGTTAAAAATAATAACATTGCTGAAGTTTTTAATGCTGGAGCTGATATAGCTGTTGCAGGAACAGCTGTATTTAATAATTATTCTACTGTAGAAGATAATATGAAAGGACTTTTTGATAAATTGAAGGTTTAATAAAATGATAATTTTAGGTATTGAGTCATCATGCGATGACTCAGGAATTGCAATTCTTGAAGATGGGAAAAATTTATTACATAACAAAATTCATTCCCAAACTGATATTCATGCAAGTTTTGGTGGCATAGTACCCGAAGTGGCTGCAAGGCAGCATGTATCCTCTTTGGGTGATTTGATTCAAGAAATAAAAGACTTGAACATGCTAAATATAATCCAAGGAGTTGCTGTGACCAAGGGGCCAGGATTAGCTGGTTCTTTACTTGTAGGTATAAATTATGCAAAATCTCTTGCATATGCATTGGACGTTCCTATTAGAGGAATTAATCATTTAACAGGTCATATACACGCAGCATGGATTGAAAGTCAAGAAGAAATTCAGTTTCCAGTGATAGCTTTATTAGTTTCTGGTGGACACTCAGAATTGGTGTTAATGAAATCTCATAAAGAAAAAATTTTATTGGGGCAAACCAGAGATGATGCTGCAGGCGAAGTCTTTGATAAAGTTGCAAGATTTATGGATTTAGAATATCCAGGTGGACCTGTGATTGATAAACGATCCCAATTGTCAAAATCTAAAACTAGAACTTTGCCAGTTACAAACATGAAAGGAAATTTAGATTATAGCTTTAGCGGACTTAAAACTTCCACTATAAAATATATTTCAAAAATCATAGAAGAAAATGGTAAACTTGATGATAACTTAATTAACGATATTTGTTACAATTTTCAAGATTCTGTTGTCGAACAATTAGTTATTAAATTAAGTATGGCAGTAGACACATATAAACCCAAAAGCATAATCGTTTGCGGAGGAGTAGCTGCGAATTCTCATTTGCGAACGCGTATAAAGAATGAATTTACTATTCCTGTTATTATACCTAGTCCAAAATTGTGTACTGATAATGGAGCCATGATTGCAGCAGCAGCATTTTATGAAAATTCATTCTCAAACAAATCTGAGTTAGACTTAGATGTCTTTCCATCATTGAAAATGACAGATTAGTATTTATTTTGAAATCTCTTTCAATAGTTTTTCGTAAAACAGGTTTTTATGAGGCAAGTTTATTGTAATTTTGTTATTGGAATTTAAAATCAAATTTATGTTGTTTGCAAACAGTAACTGATTGATAAGAATAATTATTCCAAAGCTAAATGAACTCAATGCAAGTATAGTATTTAATATATTATTTTCTAAAAGATTCATCAAAGGGAAGTAAGCTATCAACCCCATGAGTGACAATGCTATTTTTGATAAATTTATACCTTTTGATATTTTTATACTTCTAATTTCAGATATTAATAGGATTTTATAATCCCATTTAAAACTTGACTGAGTTCTTTTTATAATTCTTTTTGTTGTAATAACTATAAAATCTTCCGAGATATTATCTGGTGATGAAAATTCTTCATCATTATTTAAATTATATCCAATCAGGAATTTTTCGTTTTTTAGAATTTCGATCATAATTTATAAATTTGATAAATACCTTTCTGTGTCAATTGCTGCCATGCATCCGCTACCAGCTGCAGTGATTGCTTGCCTATATTCCCAATCCTGCACGTCTCCGCATGCAAAAACACCAGGAATATTAGTTTTAGTCCCTTCATCAGTTAATATATATCCATTTTCATTTAAATTTAAGAAATTTTTAAAAAGAGATGTATTAGGTATGTGTCCTATTGCGATGAACACAGCATCTGTATTCATTGATTTTGATTTTCCATCTTTAGTGTTTTTTATGACAATGTCCGTAACTTTGTTTTCTTTTGGGTTATTTATTTGTGATACTTCTGTATTTAGAATGAATTCTATTTTAGAGTTTGATTGAGCTCGTTCCAACATTATTTGCGAAGCCCTGAATTCTTCTCTTCTATGAATTATAAAAACTTTTTTTGCGAATTTTGTTAAAAATAATGCTTCCTCCATTGCTGAATCTCCTCCACCAACAACAACGACAATTTGATCTTTGAAGAAAAACCCATCACAAGTAGCACAAGTCGAAACACCTTTTCCAATTAATTCAGACTCTTCTTCTAATCCAAGCATTTTGGCAGAAGCGCCAGTAGAAATAATAATTGATGAAGAATCAATTATTGTATTATCATCAAGGTATAACTGTAGATTTTTTGAACTAAAATCAACTTTTGTTACTTCCCCTGTGATGATTTTGGCACCAAATTTTTCAGCTTGTTCTCTAAATTTAATCATTAAATCGGGACCCATAACACCGCCTGGAAATCCAGGGAAATTCTCCACATCAGTAGTTAAAGTTAATTGCCCTCCGGGAGGGAATCCTTCTATAACTAATGGATTCAGATTACCTCTAGCCGCATATAAAGCTGCCGTTAATCCGGCTGGACCGGAACCAATTATTGTTAGATCATTTTTTATTTTTTTTTCTGCTGAGCTACTCATATGTTGTATTATTATATAAATTTAATTAAGTTATATGTTACTTACAATTTTATAAAATTTAAACTAATAATTAATTTAAATATTTCTTTGACAAATCTTATTTTAAAATTTAGACAAAAATTCTTTTCAATAATTTATCCTATTATTGATAATATGTCTGCAAGTCACAACCAATCTCTTAGGCATTATGTTTCTAATAATGCAAATGGAAATATTTTAGAAATTGGAGCTGGTAACGGATCTAATATAAATTTCTATAACAACTACGATAAATTGGTACTTCTAGATAGTAATTTTGATTTGATAAAACAAATTGATAAAAGTTCTTCGTATAATTTAATACTTGCTGATATAAATTATTTACCCTTTAAAGAACAATCTTTTGATTCAATTGTTTCATCATTAGTACTCTGCTCAGTAGGTAATGTGAATTCCACATTTAAAGAATTAAACATGGTACTTAAGTCAAAGGGCAAGTATTTTTTTTGGGAACATTCCGTATTTCATAAAAAATCAATGATTATTTTCAAATCATTTTTTATTTATACATGGAAATTTTTTACAAATGGATGTGATTATAATATTGATAACGTTTCAAATTTAGAATCAATTAAATGGGGGCATATTAAACTTCATAAAAAATATTCCAGCCTTATCAAATTTTTAGGTATTTATTATATATATGGTGTGATAACCAAAAAATAGTACTATGAAATTTCTAGTAATTTTTTTTTGTCTATATTTCCCCCGCACATTATAAATATAGGATTTGAGTTTTTTGGGAGTTTATATTTATTGTAGATAATAGGAGCAAGTGATGCAGCAGATGAAGGCTCAATAAATAATTTGGTACGTTCGTATATTAACCACATTGTGTTAATTATTTCTTCGTCAGTAAC
The DNA here is from genome assembly GCA_045564835.1 of Dehalococcoidia bacterium. Taxonomy (GTDB): domain Bacteria; phylum Chloroflexota; class Dehalococcoidia; order Lucifugimonadales. Next base: position 76,930 of record JBJLGN010000021.1, on the reverse strand, counting down.
TGTTATTAATTCATCCAAATATTTTTGAACAATTTCAAAATTTTTTTTTCCTACAAAAGGAGCTGATAATCCATCCGCAATAGTATCTATCGAATCCAATTCAACTGCTTCTCCTTTTGTGAGACTTTGATTCATGCCATCAGCGCCTTCTGGCTCAACTCCAATGATTTTTATGTTAGGATTAAATTCTTTCATGGCTACGCAAATTCCAGATATCAATCCACCTCCACCTACACCTGTAAAAACATGATCAACTTGTGGCAAGTCTTGTGTGATTTCTAGCCCTAGTGTTCCTTGCCCCGCAATTACATAATCGTCGTCAAAAGGATGAATAAAATAAGAGTTTGATTTTTCTTGTAAACTTTTTACTGTTTCAAGCAAGTTATTATCTGTTATAACTACCTTGGCACCATAATTTTTAGTTGCTTCTATCTTAGATTGTGTTGAATATGTTGGCATGACTACAGTGCTTGATATTTGATTTATCTTTGCACCATAAGCGACTGCTTGCGCGTGATTTCCTGAAGACATGCTGATTATCCCATTCGCTTTTAATTTATTTTTATCTAGATTATGTAATTTATTTAAAACACCACGAATTTTGAATGACCCAGTTTTCTGGAATAATTCTTGTTTAAAATATATATTTGAGCTGAATTTTTCTGATAAATAGCTTGACGAAGATATAGGTGTTCTGTGTATATTACTAGAAATTGAACTTAGCGCTTTGTTTATGTCTTTAGAATTTATCATATTACAATAAAGGATTAATAATGAAATACAATAATTATCCATCATCTACTAGGCCAACTGCAATGGGTTTTAATGGTATGGCTGCATCAGCTCATCCATTTGCCACATCTGCAGGGATTAATATATTAAAAAAAGGTGGAAATGCATTTGATGCTATTGTTGCTATAGCGTCTACACTTAATGTTGTTGAACCTTTTATGTCTGGAATGGGAGGAGTAGGAGTAGCGTTAGTCTACAATGCCAAAAAAAACAAATTAAAAGCTCTTAATTTTTCTGGATCTGCTCCAAAACTAGCTGATGCGGAAAAATATACGTTAGAAGCTAAAAGTATAGGGCCGTGGGCACCATTAGTACCAGGAAATGTAGCTGGTTGGTTAGAAATCCAAGAAAATCTTGGTGTATTAGATAGAGAAGAAGTTTTTAAAGATGCAATTAGTTATGCTAAAAATGGATTCCCAATGACACATTTTCATTACACGATGTTTGGAAAATCTGTTCCTAGATTAAATAAATTTCCATCTGCTGAAATCATATTAAACAATGGTAAAGTTTCACCTCCTGGAACTAAAATAGTAATGCCTGATTTAGCAAAATCTCTTGAATTAGTAGCAAAGAATGGAGCAGACGAATTTTACAGAGGAAGTATTTCTAAAAAAATAATTGAATCTATGAAAATGTACGGAGGATTAATTTCAGAAGATGATTTGAATTCAGTCAAAGCAGAATGGTCTGACCCTTTAACAGTTAAATATAAAAATTTTGAAGTAAGTACAGTTCCACCAAATAGCAGTGGATTTCAAATACTAGAGACACTTAAAATATTAGAAACTTTACCTAATGAAAAAATAAAATTTCAAGATCCGGATTTTGTTCATAGATTTATAGAAACAGTTAAATTAGCTGCAACAGATCGTATAGCATATGGTGGAGATCAGGCACTAGGAATTACACCTACTGATAAATTATTGTCAAATGAATATGCCAATTATCAATCATCTAGAATATCAACTGACAAAACAAATTTACTTGCCGGTGAAGTATTTAATCCAGACGCACCCCAAGGTGCACTAACACCTGTAGATTTAGATGCTTATGATGGCGGCATGACAACACATTTTTCTGTTTCTGACAGAGATGGAAATGTAGTTTCAATTACACAAACTTTAGGAGGGGGATTTGGTTCTGCCTTAGCGCCAGAAGGGACAGGTATATTTTTGAATAATATGGGAGATTGGTTTGATTTGCATAATGGTAGCAGAAATCAAATTGGCCCAAATAGAAAACAAGATATGTGTTTAAGTCCAACGCAGACATTTAAGGATGGAGAATTTTTTGCCAGTGTCGGTACTCCTGGTAGTTGGGGGATATTACAAACAACTTCTCAGATGTTGATTAATTTGTTAGATTTTGAAATGAATATGCAGCAAGTTATTGATTCACCTAGATTCAAAGCAATCGGCGGTAATAGGGTTGAAATGGAAGCTAGGTTTCCAGATTCATTACTAGATAACCTTAAACAAAGAGGCCACGATATTGTTAGCCTGCCTGATTGGTCTACAAGCGTTGGTGGTGGTCATGGTATAAAATTGGATAAAGAAACAGGCTCGTATCAAGGTGGTGCTGATCCGAGAAGAGATGGCTATGCTTTTGGAATTTAATATTTAATTACTCAGGCATAACTATTTCTGAAGACACATTTCTTAATTTGTTTGGCATTATAACCATTGAATGTATAGAAGTACTTTCAGATAAGGATGCTAGTGTAAAAATAGTTTCTGCAACGTCTGTACTTTTTGCCATTAATTTCCTACCTTCATCTGATGGGACTACTGGTCTTTGATCCATTATAGGAGTATCTACCTCTCCTGGCATAATAGATGTTGCTTTAATCATAGTTTCTTTTAATTCTACGTTTAAATATTCTGTGAAATTGATTACAGCAGCCTTTGCAGCTCCATATGATAACCCTGCTATAGGACTTCCGGATAATCCTGCAACTGAAGATATGTTTATGATTAGTCCTTTGTTATTAGATTTCATGTTATCTAGTACTGCCTGAGTAAATAAGACTGTTCCAAGTAGGTTAGAGTTAAATACATTGACAATATCATTTAATTCCGTGTTTTGTGTATTTCTATTTTTAGAACTATGCCCTGCGTTATTCATTAAGATATCAATCTTTCCGTACTTCTTGATAATTGAATTTACAGTTTTACTAACAAAATCAGGATCTGCAACATCTCCTGTATAATAACTACATGATCCATTATTTTTATTAATACTATTTGAAACTTGTATTAATTTTGATTCTGTTCTGCCCGTTATTATCACATCATCACCATTGCCTGCAAATTTGATTGCAGTTTCCATTCCTATGCCACTTCCTCCTCCTGTTATAATTATTGTTCTTTTATCTTTATTCATAGTTGGCTCCTTATTATTTATCTTTATTTTTTGTAGCTCTTGATTGTTCTAATACAGCCATCACTTTATCAATAGGGATAGCATGTCTTGTATTCCCGTTTATTCCTTTAACAGTTTCTGCTCTTAATATTGAATTTATTATAGCTTCATTTGTACTTTCAACAACTCCTCTAAATAAGTTACTTAAATTATTGTCAGATAATTGGTTTATTTTATATTTGTCATCTTCTGATTCATTTTTATTATATTCAGAATTTGAAAATGCAATAACAAAATCTCCACTACTATGAGTAGCTATCCCGCCTGCAAGACCTAATCCCATTCCAACTCTTTTAGCTAATCTATTAAGTTGTCTGCTTGATAAAGGTGCATCTGTAGCAATTACTATCATTATTGATCCTGGAGGTTCTTTAGAATCATTTTGAAATGTTCCTTTTAAAGGATCGCCGCCAATCCAATTTGAGGGATTTTTTTCATCTTCGTAACCTGGTGGTAAAATATGTCGACCAATAGGAATTCCGTCAAATCTTAAATCACGGGCATCTCCGGTATTAGTCAAAGTTAAGCATCCGATAGTAAATTCCCCTTCTGCAGTTGTGCCTCTATCATATTGAGTTCGTATTAATCTTGAAGAAGTCCCAATACCTCCTTTCCACCCAAATCCTGTCATTCCTACTCCTGCACCAACAACTCCTTCAGAAAATTCGTTTTCACTTGCATGATCGATTGCGTTAATTACATGAGATTTTTTTATATGTCTTCCTACTATATCGTTTAAAAATCCGTCGTTACATTCTCCAACTACAGGATTAAATGACCGAATACCAGGGTTTTTTTCAGATAAATAATCAATTAAATAATTGGTAACTTTCCATGTGCTTAAAGTGCTTGTTAAAAGAATAGGAGATTCTATTCTGCCTAATTCTTTAATTTGCGGGATTCCCACAGTTTTCCCATATCCATTAATTACATGCGCTGCAGCAGTAACATTATTTTCATATAGGTTTTTATCATGAGGAAGGATAGCTGTGACTCCAGTTCTTATGGGCCCTGTTCCTATATTTAACTCTCCATCACCTTCGATAATAGTTGAATGCCCAACTTTTACTCCGGGTACATCAGTAATTGAATTTAATTTCCCTTTAGGTAAAATCCCCATGTCTAATCCCAGATCTTTACTTCTAGGTCTTTTATTATTAGATATCATTTAATACTCCAAGATAATAAATATATTAACTGATATTTTGACATAAATTTGTTTTATAGTCGATTAATATAATAAATGATTAAAATTTAAATTAGTAAATAATAATATGTTGTGGTTTGAAAGCTGTGATTCAACAATGGATATATGTCATAGATTTGCATCTTTTCATAAAAAAAACTTGATAATTGGATCCTCAAAACAAATAAGTGGGAGAGGAACCAAAAACCGATTGTGGGTGTCACCTGAGGGGAATTTATATTTATCTATTTTAATATTTCCTCAAAACAGACAAATACAAACTCTACATATGATCGGTGCAATAACTATAATAAAATTATTGCAATTAGAATTTGAGCAACCATCCAATATTAAATGGCCAAATGACATTATTATAGATGGGAAAAAGATTTGTGGAGTATTACAAGAAAATGTATTTAAAAATCAAAAATTAGAGTATTCAATTATAGGTATTGGATTAAATGTTAACATGGAAAATAATTTTAATATTGATGTGCCTTATACCTCTGTTAAATTATCTACATCTAGATCAACAGAGGTAAAAAATCTTGGGAAAAAAGTTTCAGATTTATTCTTCGATTTTTATTTGTCTGATTTGACTGATCAAGATATTACAAATATGTGGAAAGAGAACATTGATACTATAGGACAAAAAATCGGATTATCATTGTTAGATGGCGTCTACTTAGAAGGGAAGGTTATTGAAGTTGATAATAATGGAGACTTAGTGTTAAAAATCAAAAATGATGAAAATAAAATAATTAAGTCAGGTATGGTACAAAAAATGGAGGTTAATAAGTAGCCCTACCTCCACTTATATCAAATACTGCACCTGTTGAAAATGAACATTCTTTTGAACAAAGCCATGAAACCATGTTAGCTACTTCCTCAATCTCTCCAGTTCTTCCTATAGGTATTTTTTCAATCATATAATTTATATGCTCTTGAGTGAACTCATCAAGAATAGAAGTGTTCACTACAGCTGGTGTAATACAATTAACTCTTATTTCAGTATTAGCTAATTCTTTTCCTAAAGATTTTGTAAGTCCAATTACGCCAGCTTTTGTAGATGAATATGCTGATGCATTTGGGTTCCCTTCCTTGCCTGCTATTGATGCAATATTTACAATTCTGCCATAATCATTTTTTAACATTAAAGGTACTGCATATTTACAAAATAAAAACACACCTTTTAGATTTATAGAATAAACTCTATCAAACTCATCTGTGGGTAACTCCCATAATTTTTTATTCATCCCTCCAATCCCTGCATTATTAACTAGGATATCCAGCTGATTAAATTTGTCTGTAGCTATTCCCATAACAGATTTAGCTGTTTTTTCATCAGAAACATCACCAATATAAAATTCTACTTTGGTTCCGTATTGAAGTAATTCGTCTCTTGTTTGATAAAGATTGTCGTCAATATCAACCAAAATTAGATTGCATCCTTGGCTAGCTAACTTTTTAGCTATACCTTTACCTAGTCCTTGGTAAGATCCTGTTACTATTGCTAATTTATTTTCAAAACTCATTTTAATGTAAAGGGCATATAAATATTGCAGATTTTTGTACAACTGATAATTCTTCTTTACTTAAATTATTATAATTCATTGATTTTGTGGCTCTATCTGCCAAGCTCCAAGATCCCATTAATAATACTGATATAAATAATAAAAACCAAATTAATAAAAATGTAAAGTTAGTGTTTGCCATTTAAACAATTTAATTGCTAAATATTGATTACATTATATATTCTTTTACTATTTACTTCTTTATAGAATTTCATTATTGGTATTTTATAAGTATGATAGTAAACTGTTTATATTAATTTATTTAATTCACATTTATATGAGATATCTAGTTTATATTTTTATTTCTTTAGTCTTTATTATTGCATGCTCTTCAGAAGATGTTATTGAACCTTCCGGTAACGAAAAAACTAGTGTAATAAAAACAGACAATTTAGAATCAACCTTTGATTTTGAATTTACTTCAGGGAAAACTTTTTCTTCTGATGCTATAAAAGAATCAGGATCATCCTATTTTCTTTATTTTTTCTCCCCAACCTGAGGTCATTGTATTTCCGAGTTACGGAAATTGAAATCAAATTTAGATGAAATACCCTCAACGAAAATTATAGCTATTTCAATCGATCCTACTATGCAAGAAGAAGAATTTGACAAATTCAGAAAGAAAAATAAACTGAGTACATTAGAAATGTTACCTTATAATAAAGATATGATTTTGTTTTTTGAAATCAAAATAAGAGGCTCGAAGAGAATTTTAGATAAAAATTCTAATTTGATATACTCAGGAAATATGATGGATTACGAAATTGACTTATGGAAAAATTTATTAAATGAGCAATAAAATTAATTCCATAGTAATATCCGCTGATCACGGAGGATTTGAATTAAAGAATGAGTTGAAAACTTTTCTTTCTGAAAATTATCCAGAAATCGAAATTATTGATGCTGGTGCTTTTGAATACGATGCTGAAGATGATTTTCCGGATATGACAAACAAATTAACAGAAATCATGCATAATGGCGATGCAGAGAAAGGGATTGCTATTTGTGGTTCTGGTGTAGGTGCCTCAATCGTTGCAAATAAGACTTCTGGAATAAGAGCAGCTGTTTGCCATGATGTATACAGCGCCTCTCAAGGAGTAGAACATAACAATATGAATGTATTGTGTATGGGCGGCAGAGTAATAAAAATTGACGAAGCAAAAAAAATAGTTAAAAGTTTTTTAGATGCTAGTTTTATTGACGAAGAAAAATATGTCAGAAGACTAAATAAAATCAACAAACTGGATTAAACCCTCGTAGATTAATCTTAGCGCTAATATAGTCAAAATGATGTTAAATATCTTCCCAAAAGATTTTTCATTGATATTTGTTAATATTTTTTTACCTGTCCATGTTCCAAAGATACCAAATATTATCATTCCTAAAATCAATGGAATATAATCGTTAAACGAAAAACCAAGTAATATAAATACTATTATTTTAATTCCATGCTTCCAAGTCATAAACGCAGCCTGTGTAGCCACGGTTGATTGCCTATTATTTGTAAAAGAACGTATAAATGGAGCCATAATTGGACCAGAGGCACCAATAAACATTGTTAAAAATGATGAAATAGTTCCTATTAATCCTATACTCCATTTTGTGATTTTTATGTTTCTTGCCTGAGGAACATATAAAGAATATAAAATAAATATCCCAATAAGTGATTGAATTATAAATTTTGGTAAATCAATTAAAATTATTCCCGCTATCGATACGCCTACTAAAGATCCTATTATGAATGGAAAGATAAATTGATAATTAATATTTTTACGTAACATTAAAGCTCTGGTAGAATTCGAGCTTATTTGTATCACTGCATGAATTGGAATAATTACCAGAGGATTGAGAATATTAACCATAATTAAAATTAATAATGCGCCACCTCCTAATCCAAATGAAGCTGTGATTGTTGACGTTACAAAACTACTAAAACATAAAATCAAGAAATTAAATAAAGATAAATCTCCGTTGTTTGTTAATAGATTGATTAGATCGGGCATAAATTAATTTGGCGATAAGAATGAATTTAGTATAATTACAAAATAATAGTATATATACTCAGTGTATTTTACAATGTAAGTCATTACTATTAACTTATAATATTTTTGAGTTTGAGGAATTATCATAATTGAATAGTGAACAAATTAGAGAAAGTTTTTTAAATTATTTTGAATCTCAAAATCATTTAAGGTATCCAAGTTCTTCTCTTATACCAGTAGGAGATCCAACTTTATTGCTTACAAATGCAGGAATGGTACAATTCAAATCTTTTTTTTCTGGTGACGAAGAACCCCCTTCACACTTATTAACTACTTCCCAAAAATGTTTTAGAACTGTTGATATAGATGAAGTTGGTGATTCAACGCACCTAACATTCTTTGAGATGTTAGGTAACTTTAGTATTGGTAAATATTTCAAGCAAGATGCCATCAGATATTCAATAGATTATCTTACAAATGTTTTGAAATTAGATATTCAAAAACTATATATAACTATACATGATTCAGATGACGAATCATCTGAATATTGGAACGAAGTTGGGATACCAAATGAAAGAATATACAAATTTGGATCTGAAGATAATTGGTGGGGACCAGCTGGTTCAGAGGGGCCATGTGGACCATGCTCAGAGTTACATTATGATTTTGGAGATAGTGTGCCACAATGTGGACTTGAATCATGTGGACCGAATTGTGAAGCTATAATTAATGATAATGGTGATACATGTGAAAGGATTATCGAATTATGGAATTTAGTTTTCATGCAATTTTACCAAGATGAATCTGGAAGTCGAAAATTATTACCAGCTCCAAGCGTTGACACTGGAATGGGGTTTGAAAGATTAGCAGTAATAATGCAAAAAGCTAGAAATATTTATGAAACTGATTTATTTATGCCTATTATTAAATTAATAGAAGAAAATTCCGAGAAAAAATATCATAATAACGAATTAGATGATGTAGCTTTTAGAATTGTTTCTGAACATATGAGAAGTTCCACCTTTCTGATTGGTGATGGAGTAATTCCTGGTAATGAAGGTAGATCTTATGTTTTAAGAAGAATATTGAGAAGAGCAATAAGATATTCGGACAAATTAAATCTTGCCCCAAATACTCTTATTGAAATTTCAAAATTTATTATTTCTAACATGAATAAATGGTATCCTGAGTTGAAAGTAAATGAAGATTTTATTTATTCAGTTATTGAGCAAGAACAAGAAAAATTTTCATTAGTTTTTCAAAGAGGATTAAACGAGTTACATAATTTTTTTGAATCAAATAAAAGTAGTGATATTAATTCTAAATTATTATTTAAACTTTGGGACACATATGGATTCCCTGTAGAATTAACTTCAGAAATTGCTACAGAGAATAATGTTAATGTCGATATGAATGGATTTAGATCTCTAATGGATAATCAAAAAAAGAGATCTAGAGAATCGTCAAGATTCGAAACTTCGATGTCTAAAATAGATGAATATAAAAAAACAAATGTTTCGCAAATAAAATTTGTTGGCTATGAAAATTTAAATAAACATTCTACTATTGTTGGAATTCTTCAGAACGATAAATTTGTAAATACCATAAATCCAAATGAAAAAAATATAGAAATTATCACTGACTCTACTACATTTTACCCAGAAGGAGGAGGTCAAGTTGGTGATTCAGGAATTATATTTAATGATAATTTTAAATTCCAAGTCAAAGATACTCAAGAAATTATCAAAGGAATAATTACCCACATAGGAATACTTAAATCAGGACAAGTATCTATAGGAGATAAAGTTGTCAATCAAGTTGATGAGCAAAACAGAAAAGACTCTGGAAGGAATCATACTGCAACTCATCTATTGCACTCAGCGTTGAGAAAAAGACTTGGTAATCATGTTAGGCAAGCTGGATCTTTAGTTGAACCTGATCGTTTGAGATTTGATTTCAGTCACCCTAAATCTTTAACAAAATCCGAAATCAAAGATGTAGAGAATCTTGTTTCTAATCAGATAACACTTAACTCTAATATCAGAAAATCTGAGGATAAATATAATGATGCGATAAAAAGAGGAGCTTTAGCATTCTTTGGAGACAGATATGATCAGACTGTTAGATTGATTGAGATTGGTGATGATCAGACTTTTAGTTTTGAAGTTTGCGGAGGTACTCATGTTAAATCTACAGGAGAATTAGGTGATTTTATTATTGTTTCTGAGTCTAGTATAGGAGCAGGGCTTAGAAGAATAGAAGCTTATTCAGGAAGAAAAGCAAAAGAATATTTAGAATTAAAATTAGAAGCTATAAATTCTTTATGTGAACAGTTAAATTGTAAACCTAATGAAATTATAAAAAAAATCGAAGTATTAACTAACGATTTGGATGTGTTATCTAAGCAGATAGAAACATACAAAAATAAAATCATATCTGTTTTGGCTAAAGATCTTGCAGCAAATGCAATTAATCAAAATGAAATCCATACAATTTCAAAGGTAGTCGAAATTGAACCTGCTATGTTGAGAGAATTATCTGACCAAATTCAAGATCATATCCCTGATTCAGTAATTATATTGGGGACACCTACTTTAAAAGGACCTGTAGTAATTGTTAAGGTCACGAAAAATGCAATCAAAATAGGGTACGATGCAAGGAAAATAGTGAAAAATATTTCTGAAATAATTGATGGCAGAGGAGGAGGAAAACCAGAAATGGCACAAGTTGGCGGAGATGACAATTCAAAATTAAAAAACATTGAAAACATTGATTTTTTATTAATATTAGAAAATTAAAATGAATATTCTGTCTATAGATCATGGTGATAAACGTATTGGTTTAGCTATTGGTAATTCAGGTAGAAAAATCGCTACTCCTATTTCTCATATAAATAATATGTCTGTAAATTTTGTTATTGATCAAATAAAAACATTAATTAATGATTATGAAATTGACGAGATAATAATTGGAATTCCATTAGATGAAGATGGAAATGAAAGTTTACAATCTAATAAAGTAAGAAAGTTTGCTTGTTTACTCAAAAAAAATGTTAATTTAAACCTTTTGGGAATTGATGAAAGATTTTCTTCTGTTGATTCCGAAAAAATGTTGATTGATATAGATTTATCTAGAAAAAAAAGAAAAAAAAACATCGATTCTTTATCTGCATCAATTATATTGCAGAGATATTTTGATGGTAACGAAATAATATTGCTATGAATACGGATACACATAAGAAAAAAATTGGAATAATTGGATTCCCACTTGGGCATTCATTATCACCCGATATGCATAATTATATTTATAAAGCTTTATCAATTGATTATTATTATGATAGATGGGAAATTGATGAAAAAAATTTGTCATCTGAATTCAAGAAAATAACTCAAGAGAATTTTCTTGGTGCAAATGTAACTGTACCTTATAAAGAAAAAATAATTTCTTATCTTGATGATTTGAATGATGAATCAAAAATTACTGGAGCGGTTAACACTATAGTAAACCAAAATGATAAACTTGTAGGTTTTAACACAGATATATTTGGAATTGAATGTTGCTTGAATAACAAATTTGGTGATACTAATTTAAATAATGTAGTATTAATTGGATCAGGTGGCGCAGCCAAAGCGGCTTTATATGTATTACTTAATAAAGGCATTGAAAATCTAACAATAATTAATAGAACTAAAAGCAATGTTGAAAATATGCTAAAACGATTTTCTAAAATCAATTGTAAATATGAAATATTGAATTTTTCGGATAAAAATGAAATGAAAATTAAATCTATGCAATCAGACCTTATTATTAATACTAGTACATTAGGCATGAAAGGTTCTGGAATGGAATCACTTTCTCCTTTAGACCCTGATTGTATATCGGAAAAATCTGTTATATTTGATTTGGTATATAATCCAGGAGTAACTAAATTAATGTCAATGGCAATCAGTAAAAATGCTGATATTATTGAGGGAATAGATATGTTAGTATATCAAGCTTCTAAAAGCATTGAATTATGGACAGGATTAACACCATCGTTTGAAGAAATGAAAAACAAATGTTTAGAATTATTAAAAAAATAGTATGAATAAAATTTTGTACATAATTGGTTTTTCCGGTACAGGAAAGTCTGCAGCTTCCAAGTTAGCAGCTGCAGCATTAGGATGGAAATTATTTGATATGGATCAAATAATTGAAGAGCAAGTTGGTAAACCAATAAGTCAAATTTTTGAAAAAAATGGCGAAGAATGGTTTAGGGATAAAGAATCTGAACTACTAGCAAAATTATCTGAAGAGAACAATTGCATTATATCTACAGGAGGAGGATTGCCGATTAGGGATTCAAATTTCGATATAATGAATAATTCTGGATACGTACTAACTTTGGATGCGTCAGTAGATATAATCATTAAAAGATTACAAAACCAAAGCTCCGAAGGAGAAAATGAAAAATCTTTGAGACCCAAATTAATACAATCAAGTTTGCCTGAAATTATCCAATTCAAATCAGAAAGGTCTGATATATATGCTAAATCTGATTTTACTATTAATACTAATAAATTATCTGTTGAAGAAGTAGCCAATAACATTGTTTACCAAGCTGAAAAATATGTTGATCAATTAAACTCTTTACATTTTGAAAAATTTGATTCTTTTTGTACAAATGTCCTATCAAAAAATAATCAGTATGGAGTTTTTGTAGGATTAGATATTTATAAATATCTACCTGAAGTTATGAATAAGATAATCAATAAGCAAAAAGTTTATTTATTATCTGATGATGGATCTAAGTCATATATGAGAAAAATTCAACAAGAATTTGAACTTGCTGGCAAATTAACGACAACTTTTATCATCCCACAAGGTGAAACTAGTAAATCATTATCAATATCTTCTAAGATATATGAATGGCTTTCATATGAACATGCTGACCGAGGTGATGTGTTAATTGGTGTTGGAGGGGGTGTTGTTGGAGATATTACAGGATTTGTATCGTCAACTTATATGAGAGGAATAAGATTTGTACTTGTGCCAACTACTTTGTTATCAATGTCTGATTCATCTATCGGTGGAAAAACTGCTGTTGATGTCAATAAAATTAAAAACTTAGTTGGATCATTCTATAATCCTTCCTTAGTATATTCCGATCTTAGCACTCTTGGAACATTGCCGAACAGACAAATAAGTTCAGGTTGGGCTGAATTAATTAAACATGGATTTATAAGAGACAGAGATCTTTTGGATAAAATGATACAAATTCAAGATTATAAAAAGATTGATGATAATGTTAGTTCTATTATAAAGAAGAGTATTCAAATAAAAGGTGAAATTGTAACTGTGGATGAAAATGAAAAATATGGCTCTAGAATTATGCTCAATTATGGACATACACTTGGTCATGCAATTGAGAGTTCTACTAATTTAGAGAAATATACCCATGGTGAAGCTGTTAGTATAGGCATGTCATTTGCAGCTAAGTTAAGTAATCATCTTAATATGATTTCTGACAAAGATTTGAAATTACATAATGACATATTGCAAAAATTTGATTTGCCTGTTTCTCCTGACAATATAGATTGGGATAAATGCTTTGAGCTAATTAAAAATGACAAAAAAGTTAAAAATGGTAAAATCAATTGGATTTTATTAGAATCTTTAGGGAAAGCAGTAGTTAGAGATGATATCGATAAAGATACAATATTTAGAATATTTGGTGAAATGTAATGTTTTTAATTATTTATTATTTTTTATCTAGTTTGGTTTCATCAACTCTCGGTACTTTGATTGGAGCTGGAGGCAGTGCCATATTAGGCCCTTTACTTCTTTTAACTGAAACTTCAATGGGCACTTCTATAGGAGCAAAAAATATTATAGGGACTTCTTTGGCTTGTGTAGTTGTAAATAGCATTTCAGGTTCATACCGATATCTGAATATTGGAACTGTAGATATAAAAAGTGGATTTATATTCAGTATGATTGGAATTCCATTCAGTATATTGGCTGCTTTAACTTTGATTCAGATTGACACTTCAAATTTTAAAATTATGTTTGGTGTTACTTTAATATTAATTACTATATTTATGATCTATCAATCTATGAAAAATGATGTTTCTGGTGACTCTGGTAATATCACAAATTTAAACAATAAATTTTTAAGTGAAAAGAGAAATATTACCACGAAAGAAGGTCAAGAATACGAATATACTTTTAGCATGGGATTAGCGGCTTTTTATAACATTTTTCTAGGTTTTATTGCAACATTCTTTGGTATCGGAGGAGGAATAATAAGAACTCCTTTGTTAATTTATATTTCAAAATTTCCTGTAAAAATCGCTACTGCTACGTCAGTCTTTAGTCTTTTGTTTACATCACTTGCCGGAACTTTAGTGTATTGGATACAAGGATTTTATGATTTCAATTTATTTCTTCCAGCGGCTCTAGGAGCATTAATTGGAGCCCAAATGGGAGCCCAAGTTAGTAAATATTTAAATGGTAAATGGATCATAAGGATATTAGCTCTTGTTTTGTTGTGTATGGGATTATTGCTAATAGCTCAGAATTTATAAAGCATGAAAGATTTTTTTAAAATTTCAAATACTGATGGTAATAGCAGAACAGCCATAATGAGTATAAATAATATTGAAATTCAGACTCCTTGCTTTATGCCCGTTGCTACTCAGGCATCAGTGAAATCTTTGGATTCTTTTGAACTGAAAGAAATAGGTTATAAGTTAATTTTATCTAATATTTACCATATGGCTGTAAGGCCTGGCATAAACTATTTAAATCAATTTGGTGGTATTCATAAATTTATGAATTGGGATGGATTGATACTTACTGATAGCGGAGGATTTCAAGGATATAGTTTGGCTCATAGAGTTAAAATCAAAAATGATGGAATTATTTTCCAAAGTCATTTAGATGGGAAGAAGATTTATTTTAAGCCTAAAGAAGTCGTTAAATATCAAGAAGATATAGGTTCTAACATTATGATGCCTTTAGATATTTGTCTACCTAAAGGATCAAGTGAAAAAAAATTGATTGGGGCTTTAGAAACAACATATGAGTGGGCAAAACAAAGCATCTCTGCTCGTTCCTCAAATGATTCTAAATTATTTGGGATAATTCAGGGAGGTAATAATCTGGAACTTAGAGAGCTGTCAGCAAATAAAATGACAGGATTAGACTTTGATGGATTTGCGTACGGGGGACTTTCAGTCGGTGAAGACAAAGAATTAATGATAAACACACAATTATCAGCAAACAAACTTTTACCCGAAAATAAGCCTAGATATTTGATGGGTATAGGATCACCAGAAGACTTGGTAAGATCAATCTATAATGGTTTTGATATGTTTGACTGTGTATTACCAACTAGAATAGCGAGAAATGGATCTTTATTTACTAAAAGCGGTAGACTAAATGTTTTTAATGCGCAGTATAAAGATATAGACAAACCTATAGATATGAATTGCAATTGTTATTCTTGTAAAAATTATAGCTTGGCATATATTCATCATTTATTTAAATCTAAAGAATTATTAGGTTATAGAATTGCCTCAATACATAATTTGGCATTTTTATATAATCTTATGAATGAAATTCAACAACATATTACAAATTCTGATTTTTCAGAATTTAAAGATGAATTTTTAGCAAAATATAAAGTTAGTGACCCTAAAGTTCAGCAAGAGCAAAAATCTAAATGGATACAATCTCAGGGAAGAAATACAAAACAAAAATAGTCTTGCAGACTTTGAATACCAATTCAGCGCTATAAAAGAGCTCCGTATTTTATAACCCCTACATGTAATTACTTCGTTTTTTTTTTATCACAAATACTGAAATTATCAACAATAGCATTTGTGTTGTGTGAATTAATATAACATTTCGTAACCTACGTACCAAATATTATGTTAGATTAGATCAGCTTTAATTATATTTGTGGGAACATGCGAGCTAACAATCCAATTTATAATCCTAATCACCTTAAATTAGCTTTTGGGTCATTTTCCTCATCTATGTCTTTCTGGATTCAAATACCTTTAATAATTATAATAATGTATGAACTAACAGACTCTCCACTAAAAGTAACATTTGCAAATGTTAGTTGGTCATTACCGTGGTCTCTACTTGGTGGATTCTCAGGAAATCTCGTCTCAAAACACAATAACAAATCGATAATGATTATAGCAAGATTATTGTCGTTAATATCAATGATTTCTTTGGCATTATTTTCAATGCTTGGTTATCTAAATATAACAATTGTTTACATTACACTTTTTCTTAATGGTGCTGGAATTGTAATAGATTTTCCTGCCAAAAGACAATTAATGTTAGATATTCTTGGTAGAAATTATATAGTCAAAGGAAATGCTATCGAAGGATTTTTGTGGCAAATCAGCACATTGATTGGCCCTTTAATGGCAGCGTTATTTTTATCAATTTTTAGTGCATCATCTGCTTTGTTTTTAATATGTCTGTTTTTATTTTTCAATCTTTTATCCGCAATATCAATAGAACATACATATCACGAAATATCTCTAAAAACTACCAAAACTAAAATCAGAGACTATATTACTTTGATTTCCAAAAACAAAGCTGTGTTAGCTGTTTGTGGCATAACAATAATTATGAATATATTTATGTTTCCGTCACAATCTCTTCTTCCATTTATAGCAGTAGAAGTTTTGGGAAAATCATCAACTTTCAGCTCAATTATTATATCCACTGCAGCTGTTGGATCAATAATTACTTCTATAAGTTTAATGATTTTAAATACCAAAAGAATTGGTTTGATTTTTGGATTTTGTACATCTCTTTGTTTGTTTTTTTTATTTATTTATTCTTTTTCCACATACGATATTTTAAGCCTTATCCTTTATGGGGTAGTAGGAGTGGGAATTGCAGGATTTGGTGCTACACAAGCTTCATTAATACAAATCACAACTACTTCTAAAGAAAGAGGAATTGCAATGGGAATACTTGCGATGTGTATAGGAAGTGGACCAATTGGATCATTTCTGTATGGAGTTTTCGCTGAAAATTATACTGCTCAACTAGCTATGAGATATTTACCGATATCAGGATTTTTTATCTTACTATTAATAATATTTTCTACAAAAATAATACACAAAATAACTATTGATTCAATAAATGAAGATTAATACAGCGGATTCTGAATTCTTTACACTATTTCTTCTTCAATATTTTTATCTATACTTTTATATTTCCCAAGAGTAATTGCAGTGTCTTTAATGTCTTTAAATTCTTCAACAAATCCATTTTGAGATGTTCGTTTATCTGAGGTGTATAAGACAAAATTTGCTCCATTTCCGATCCATTTACTTGTAAGAGTTGTAGTTTGATGATGGATCATTACAGGAGTATTCTTAGATTCACACTTTTGAATTATTTCTTTAAGTGCATCTTCGTATAATTTGTTTTCATACTCGTTAGGAATTCCTAATGATACACTTAAATCATTAGGCCCAACAAATATGGCATCTATCCCTTTTGTTGTTAATATATTGTTTAAATTTTCTATTGCTGGAACACTTTCTATCCCAATAATACAAATATTGTTTTTATTAAGATTTTCAAGATATGTTTTTGATTTTTCACTTGGAAAGATATTTTTAGTTACAATATCATCTAATAGTTTGCCTTTTAATGGTTTCCATTTTACTGCCCCTACTATTTCTTCAACTTCGGATTTTGACTCACAGTAAGGTGCTAGTATACCTGCAGCTCCAGCATCCAGACCCATTGTTGCGTAATGAGAATATGGAACTGGAATTCTTACGATCGGAGCAACCTGACATAAATTAAAAGAATTAATTAGATTTGCTACTTCAGATCTATTATAAGGAGAGTGTTCAGTATCTATCACCACATAATCAAGGCCAATATTTTCAAAATGAGAAGCCCATCTTGGTGATACAGAATTTGTAAGCATAGTACCAAACACGCAGTTTCCATTATTGATTTGTTTTATTATTTGATGATTTTTCATTATTCACGTTTTCCTTTAATTTTAATAATATGTTTGTTTAAAAATAAATTTATGTATTGAACTTATATTGTAAGGCTGTAAAATTTTGTTATGGATTCTAGTGTTACTAAAATATTAAATGAAATCAAGATCTTAGATTTCACAAATCACTATTCAGGTGATATAACTTCAATGTTTTTATCTGATTTTGGAGCTGATGTTTCTAAATTAGTAAACAAAAAGTTATCAACTTTTAAAAAAGATGCTTTTTGGAATAGAAATAAAAAATTATTAAATTATTCTGATTTAACTGATTTAGATAAATCAATTTTAAACACAGCGTCTGTTTTAATACATGATTTTCAAATTGAATCAGATGAATTTAATAATTTAACTAAAATGATCAGTGATTCAAATAATACAAATTTAATTGTTTGTCATATATCAGCATTTCCATCAAACTCTAATTTGAAAAATGAATTGATGATTGATGAATTAGTTGTTGCAAGAGCAGGGGAGATGCGAATATTACCTGGTCATGGAAAACCTGGCCCTAAATACTTAATGCATCCTATTACGAGTGTTGGATGTGGAATAAATTCAGCTACAGCAATAGTATCTACTTTGATATCCAATATTATATCTAAAAAACAAATATATAAAATAAACTCTACTTTGATTGGAGGATTATTGTTATATGCTTCAAATCCATATCAAGGTGATAAATGGAGAGATTTTGCCAAACCTTATGGAGGAGTTCCGTTTTATAGTAGCTATGAATGTAAAGATGGATTTATTCAACTTGCTTGCATTCATTCAGGATTTTCAGAGAAAGCTGCAATAGCAATAGATATGCCTGAAATACTATTTGATCCTGAATTTGAATCAATCTTCAAACCAAACAACAGAGACAGGGATAACTTTATAAGTATTGCTACAAAATTATACAATTTAATTGCAGAAAAAATGAAAAATAAAACTTGTGATGAATGGAGTAAGATTTTCGAAGAAGCTGATGTTCCTTATAACAAAATTAACAATTTAACTGAAGCAATTAATGATCCGCAAATATTACATAATAAATTGATTTTTGAACAAAATGATAAAAAGAATATTGGCAAATTTGTATCTGTCGAAAAAGGCGTTGATACGGATATTAAAACAGATTTTACCCGTGATTCATTTTCTCTACCTTTAGAAGGCTTTAAATCCCTTGAGATTACAAATGTAATTGCTGGACCTGTAGCAGGCCGAATACTTACCAACTTGGGTGTGGAAGTAATTAAAATGGAGCCTCCTAATGGAGAAATATCGAGACCGTTAGGTGTAGGTTATTTTCAAAATTTAAATCGCAATAAAAAAGGAATTTCTGTTAACACTAAAACTGAGGATGGCAAAGAAATTGCCAGATCACTTATAAAGGAAGTAGATATTTTTCTTGAAAACATGCGACCAGGTGCAGCGGAAAGAGTTGGATTAGGCAAGAAAGATTTGAATGAATTAAATCCAGGCATAATTCAAACACATATAGCAGCATATGGACATGACGGGCCTTATGTTAATAGACCCGGACTCGACCCTATAGCTCAATCGATTACAGGGTTACAAATTGTACAAGGTGGCGGCGAGGCTCCTGTGTTTTTAGGAATGTTAGCTCCTACTGATTTTACGGCTGGAGGGATGGCGGCTTTAGGAACTATTGTTGGTTTATATAACCGAATTAAAAATAATTCAGGTTCAATAGTTAATACAAATTTATTATCAGGTGGGATGTTATTGAATGCAAAAAGAATTAGTGATTTTATTGAAAAAGATTATATTCCAAAATTTGTTAATAAAGATCAAAATGGAGTCGATGATTTTAATAGAGCTTATGAAACAAGCGATGGTTGGATATATTTTTATTGTAAAAATTTAACTAGGCTAAATATTTTTGATTTTATTAAACAAAAATTTAATATGAATATTTCTGATTTAGAAAGTTTTTTTCACTCACAAAAATCTTCAATGATTATAAGCCAATTAAATTCACAAGATATGTTTTCATGTATTGTAACTAATCCAAGAGAAGACGATTATGATTTTTTAAAAAATCCTGTGACATGGGATTTAGTGTCAAATAAAAATTCTCATCCTTCACTTATATCATTAGAGATGGCTCATAATTTATATGATTTTGGATTAGATTTGGTTGATGTATCTAAATTCCCAGATTTAGGTGAGCACAATAATTTTTATTTAAGTAAATTAGGTTATTCTGAAAAACAAATTAATGAATTTTATAAACAAGAGATAATTTTTACTGAAGATTAAGTATTTTTATATAGTTTTCTTTTAGTTTACTGTAAACATTTTCTACTTCATCATTTGTATCTACAATTAAATTTGAATATTCTGATCTTTTTTCCCATGATGTTTGGCTATCAATTCTTTTTTTAGCTTCAGATGTACTAAGATTATTTCTTTTAATGAGTCTGTTTAATGCTATATTGTCATCTACTTTGAATAACCATACATGATCACACCATTCTATATAATTTGCTTCTATTAAATTTACTGCTTCTACTATACCGATACATTTTTTGTTTTTTATCCATCCATCAACAACATTTTTAACTTCAATCCCAATATTGCCAATTGCATCAGTGAGTTTTTTCATTAGTGCTTTGTCTTTAAAAACAATAGCCCCTAGTTTTTTACGATCTATATATTGTGTTTTGTAATCTATTATTTCATTTCCAAAAATATCAATAATTCTGTCATATGCTGGTTTACCTGGTTCATATAAAGTGTGAACCAATTTATCAGCATCACAGTATTCAGGTGAAAATTCTTTTATTAATTTATTTATATATGTTGATTTACCTGTTGCGATAGATCCGGTGATTCCAATTATAATTGTTTGATTTAGCATCTTTCTTTTATTTTTCTTTTATTTTATTATAAGTTAAATTTTATAAAAGTTTTATTTGGAGAAATTATGAGTAGAAAAGGTAAGATTCAAACAGTAAGAAATGTTATTGACCCAATTGATTTAGGAATGACAATGACTCATGAGCATCTTTTAATTGAATTTCCAGATACTTTTTCAGTTCCTCCAGAAGAATCGCACAGAAAACAAGTATTTTATGAGCCTATAACTTTACAGAACAGAGGTTTGATTTATCATCACGCATGGAAAAATTTAGATAACTCTTCCATAATAGATTTAGATATATCTGTAGACGAAGTGTTGAAATATAAATCGGTAGGTGGTGGTGCGATGGTAGATGCGACAAGTATTGGATTATCAAGAGATCCTGAAGGATTACTGAAAATTTCAAACTTGACTGATATAAATATAATAATGGGATCTTCTTATTATGTGTATTTAGCCCATCCTCCAGAAGTCGCAGAAATGTCAATTGAAGATTTGGCTGCTGTAATTATTAACGACGTTAATGTTGGAGTAGGGGCATTAAAAATAAAATCGGGAATAATAGGAGAAGTTGGATTATCACATCCATTACACAAAGATGAAGAAAAAGTTTTAATTGCATCTGCTGTAGCACAGAAAGAAACAGGTGCACCTCTGCTTATCCATCCGGGAAGAGATGAAAAAGCCCCAATTGTTGCAATAGATATATTAAAGAAATCTGGAGCTGATTTGAATATGACAATCATGGGACATCTTGATAGAACTGTTTTCGAAAGAGAAACTCTTATTCAAATTGCAGAATCAGGTTGTTATTTAGAATGGGATTTGTTTGGACAAGAAAATCATTTTTACTCCGCAAATGAAAAAATAGATATGCCTTCGGATGCAAAAAGAATGGAAGATATTCTTTTCATGATTGAAAATGGATATGAATCTAAAATTTTAATTGCTCACGATGTTTGTCACAAACATCAATTGCAAGAATACGGAGGATTTGGATTTACATTTATTCCTTCATTTGTGATACCAAGAATGCGCCAGAAAGGTTTTACTGACGATATGATTAATTCAATTTTATACAAAAACCCATCTGAAGCATTACAATTCTCAAAATAAATTAATGAAACAAACAGGATCTGAATATATGATGGATACTAAAGAGTATTAATTTATTATTTAAGGATTTGCTTACTTAGTAATTTGAGTTTTAACCTTCATATACTGCTTTTCCGCCAATTACCGTTTGAACTATTTTTATGTCTTTGATTTCGAAAGGATCCACTTTGGTAATGTCTTTATCTAGTACAACAAAATCAGCAAGTTTATTTAATGAAATAGATCCTTTTATATTTTCTTCAAATGCAGCCCTTGCACCATTTAAAGTATAAATTTTCAAAGCTTCTTGAATATTAATTTTTTGACTGGGTCCCCAAAGTTTGCCATTGGAATCAGTTCTAGTTATGCAGCTCTGAATTCCCATTAGAGGAGGGTATGGTCCTGGAGGATAATCAGTTGCACCTGTTGAGTTTACCCCATATTCAATGAATGATTTTTGAGCAAACATCCATTCCAGTCTTTCTTCGCCATAAAATTGCATTTTTTCACCGTGATAGAAAACGTAGGTACAAAAGGGAGTAGCTTGTACATCGTTTTTTGCCATCCGCGTTAATATTTCTGGATTTACTAATGTGCAATGTTCTATTCTATGCCTTGTATCCTTTAAAGGGTTAAGTTCAAGTGCTTTTTCATATGAATTCAATACCATCGAAATAGCAGAATCACCATTTGCATGCACAGCTACCTGGAAGCCTGCATTATGCATTTGAATAACTTGATCATCTAATTCTTCCTGACTCATTGCTTGTATTCCACAATCGTGTTCTGATCCAATATAGGGTTGAGATAACCATGCTGTTCTAGCAGCAATAGCCCCGTCAGAAGTCATTTTGATCCCTCCAACTTTTAACATTTCACTTCCAAAACCTGTTTTCACCCCAGCATCTCTTAGGCTAGGAAATAAATCTTGAGCCATCAGCATGTAAACTCTTAAGCCTAGATAATCATTTTTTTCTCCATCTTGGTAAGTTAAAAATTCATCTTGGCTAACTCTTGCATCATGAACACTTGTTAATCCTGAAGAATTTAACATCGAACTTATTTGCTTAAGACCTTCGGTTCTGTCTTTATCAGAAATTGTTGGTAATAAATCTCTTGTTGGTTCTATAGCTCTTTCATAAACTACGCCATTTAATTCTCCAGTGGTTTCATTTCTTCCTAGTTTTCCTCCATGTGGATCTTCAGACTCATTGTGATAGCCTGATAATTCCAAAGCTTTAGAATTCATATAATAAACATGGCCAGCTCTGTGCGAAACCATTATGGGATGGTCCAGTGATATTGAATCTAAATCTTGTCTATATAGATCCCTGTTTTCTTTTATTTTTGTATCATCGTATTTAAACCCCTGAACCCATTCGCCTTTTGGGGTTTTATTTGCTTGATCTTTAATTAAATGAGACACTTCTTCAATATCTTTTACTGTACAATCAGCTGCCATTACATGTCTTATTCCGCTACTAAGTACATGAATATGAGCATCGATTAAACCTGGAATAATTGTACGTCCTTCTGCGTCGTATGTTTTTGTATTTGGTGATGCTAAATTTTGAATGTCTGAATTACTTCCTATTGCTACAAATTTTCCGTTCGAAATCGCAAATGCTTCAGCACTTGGCATTGATTCATCTACAGTAATAACGTTAGCATTTTTTACTATCAAATCTGGAATTGATTGTTTTGTCATGATTTATCTCCTTTTAGTTAAGCAAATATTAATATGATTTATTTTTAATGTCAATTGAGGATCATGTGAATTAAATTCTAAGAATCAAAAATAGAAGTACTAGTTTTTATTTTTAGAAGGATATTATAATAAGTGTTGAGTAGAATTGTTCAATTAACAAAATATATATTCCTATAAGGTGAAAATAATGAAGGATTTAAAAAACAAAAATGTTTTAGTTACAGGAGCTAGTAGAGGTATTGGCCAATATATATCTCAGGAGTTTGCAAAAAAGGGTGCAAAGGTTGTTTGCGTTGCAAGAACGATGTCAGATGGAGAACACCCATTAGAAGGATCTTTAACAAACACAGTTGAAAGTATTAGAGTAGAAGAAGGAGAAGCTACTGCATTATCAGCAAATATCTCAGATTTTGATCAATGTGAACAATTGATTGAACAAGCTAAAAATATATATGGACCAATAGACATTTTGGTAAACAATGCTGCTTTAACATATTTTGTTCCGATTCGTGATTACAAATTGAAACGATGGATTAAATCATGGGAAGTGAATTTACATGCCCCTTTTTATTTAAGTCATTTAGTATTGGAGGATATGATAACTCAAAAAGAAGGTAGTATAGTCAACATATCTTCTGCAGCAGCGGTTGGACCGGGATCTGGCCCATATGAAGAATCAGCAAATGAAGATATACAAAATAAACCAAGAAAAAAAGGTGGAGGAACTTGCTATGGAGCACAAAAAGCAGCATTAGAGAGATTTACACAAGGTTTAGCTGAAGAAGTTTTTGAGTACGGAATATCAGTGACATGTGTTTCGCCTAGCTTGGTCGTCCCTACGCCAGGAACAGTATTTCATAATTTGGTTGAAGGTTTTGATGACCCTAAGGGAGAACATCCGGAATTAATGGCTAAAGCTACGGTATTATTGGCGAGTTTAGAGAAAGAACAAATTTCTGGCAGAGTAACATACAGCCAAGAAATACTTAATGAATATGGAATTATTAATGACGCTAAGGGTAGAGGAGTTGATCCATCTATTCCTGTATCTGGATTTAGTAGAGCATAAGATACTATTGATGTTATAATAATCACTCTATAATGCGGGAGTAACTCAGCGGCTAGAGTATCTGCCTTCCAAGCAGAATGTCGCCGGTTCGAATCCGGTCTCCCGCTCCATTTATCTACTGAATAGAAATGGCAAGCAACCTTTCATAGAGATTTATTGTAATTTGCTCAATTTACCGTGCTAAGTCCCCCGTTTAATATCCCAAAATAGATAAATTCACCAAAGAGGCATGCATGTATCTTTCATTGTAGATTTTTCTATATTCTATTGGAAATTCTTAATATGTATTTGCATACTTAATTACATTAATATATACTTAATATGCATTTACATACTTAATATGCTTTAAGCATACTTAATATGTATTTGCATACTTAACAATTTAATATATAGGTGATACATGAGCGAAACATTAGATTGCTGTAATGATTGCAGCGCTAGTTGCTGTAAAGACTGTAATGATTGCTGTAATGATTGCAGCACAGCTTGTCAGTGTAAATCATAAAAAACTAACACTTTAAAACTAACACTTTATTAATAAAGTGTTAGTTTTTTTGTACCACAATAAATTTAATGATTTTGTATTTAAATTATCAAATAACATTATTTCATTTTTTATCAGTTAAATACATCCAGGAGCCATTCTCATATCTTTTTTTGTAGATTTTGATATATTAAAATTAAATACTTACACGGAGATATACATTTAAGGAAACTTCTAAGTAGAAGGTCGTCGATTCGAATCCGGTTACCCTCTCTATTTTTCTTATACAATAGCTGATATATTGTTTGAGCTATATTATTTTACAAATATTTCTAAGCCGAGATATTTGTAATGTGAGCCTAATATAGCTTACAAAAGGCTAAAAGAATTAATTCTTTTAGCCTTTTGTTTTGTAATTATGGCAGTTTTTTTACTATTTCTTTGATTACCTTATCTGCACCTATATAACTTAAATGCCCATCAGAATATGATTTTATATCTTGATTTATATGTTTAAACTCAATTTCATTCATATCTAATAGAATATCTTCTTCTGAAAATAGTTGAGAAATTTTATTTTTGTATACATTCCAACTTCCAGATCTTTTTTGATTTTCAAGTAACTCAAAGTAGTACGGAAAAAAATAACTGACGATTTTGATATCATTTTTATGTGCATTATTAATTATTATTTGTAAATCTTCTAATGATTTTGGATCTATGAAAATATCTTTATTATAATTAGGATCATTTTTAGTGGAATTTATTATGTTTTGTAAATTAACATTTTCATTTAGCAAATTAAAATCATTATATCCATCTTTACTTGAGTGAAATGTATTAACATTATTTAATTGTTTTTTGAATAATGATTTGATTTTGTAACTAATTGGTTCAATTCCAACTAAATTTAGCCAATAAAATTTTGAATTAATTTGATTTGTTTTTAGATTACTGTTTTTTGAAGCATAAGGATGTAAACAAATAATTAAAAATTTGATTTTATTGGATTGTAAAACTCTTTCACTGATTAATTTTAATTCAGAATAGTTCCCCCCATTTACAGAAGCATTGTATATTTTATAATTTGAGATATTTGAAGTGTTTAAATTTCCTGACACAGATGGGCCAATTAATATTCCGTCATAATTTTCTGGTATATATTTATATGATAGTAAATATTTTGAATATCTTTCATCACTAGTGATTAATATTTCATTTTTTTGTTTAACTAGACCAAATTTGTCGTAATATAAATTATGAGATATGACAAGTATTTGTGCTAATCCCATAATTAAACATAATATTAATAAAAATTTTTTAAAAATCAAAATATAAAAACTCCGTTTTGGGAATATTAAACATAAGTTGAATGGATATAAATAATATTGTTGCTAAATATATTGATCCCTTTATATTAAAATCAAATTTCAAATTAATTAATGATTTTTCTTTTTTATTAATAATTTCATTTGTATTTGCAAATAGCGAAATTATCAGCATAGATATAGCTATATAAAAAACTCCTCCCAAATCAAAACTTCCAATGTGCAACCCTTCGAATATTATTAATGAAGAAGTAAATGGTATAAACTTTTCTAATCTGTGATCTAAATAAAATCCATTTTGCCCAATCATTCCTGAATAAAAGTTTTTAATTGACAATATATTTTCTGCTCTAAATAAAACCCAAGTTATTGTAACTAGTAAGAAAGTAATAATTTGTTTTGCTAATGTTGGTAAAAATATTTTAATATTTTTCCTGTTAATTTCGTGATTTATGATTAATAAAATCCCATGAGAGAATCCCCATAATATAAAGTTCCATCCTGCTCCGTGCCATATACCTCCTAATATCATCACAACTAATATATTTAAGTATTTAATAAATGTCCCTTTTTTATTTCCGCCTAATGGAATGTAAATGTATTCTTTTAAAAATGAGGAAAGTGATATATGCCATCTTCTCCAAAAATCTATAATACTTTTTGATTTATAAGGAGAATTAAAATTCAAAGGTAATCTTATTCCGAAAATTTGCCCTAATCCAATAGCCATATCTGAATATCCAGAGAAATCAAAATATATTTGAAAAGTAAAAGCTAAAATGCCGCCCCATGATTCGAAAAACGATAGTGTATGTTGATTTGATTGTAAGAATACGTTGTCTGATACTATACCAAGCTGATCTGCTAATACAATTTTTTTGAATAACCCAATTGAGAATATAACGATTCCAATTGAAAAGTTTTCTAATGAAATATTAAGTTTTCTAGATTGTAATTGAGGTATAAATTGATGAAACCTAACAATTGGTCCTGCTATCAATTGAGGGAAAAAAGTGATGAAAAGTATATATTCATGAATTGAAAACTTAGTTGTTTTATTTTTATAACTATCTACTATAAAAGCAATTTGCTGAAATGTGAAAAATGAAATCGCTAATGGTAGAGCTATATTATAATTTGTAAATTTTTTGTCGAGTATCAGTGATAAATTATCAATGAAAAAATTTGTGTATTTGAAAAATAATAGTACAGATACATTAATAATTAACCCTGTTATTAAAACTCTACTGTCTTTAATTTTTTTATGTATTAGAAAATTAAATAGAACTGACCCTAGTAATAATGGGACATAAGATATATTCCAAAAACCATAAAAGAAAATAGAACTTAGAATTATTATGTATATGTTTGCTTCTTTATTTATATAATTCTGTGCAAGGAAAGCAAAAAGCAAAACGATAGGAATAAAAATAAAAATAAATTCAGGAGAATTGAATAACATTTTTAAGTAATTGTACCCTTTGTACTAGGTATAGATTTTCTTCTTGGATCAATAGATAAAGATTGCTTTAGAACTATTCCTAATGATTTGAATATTGCTTCAGAAATGTGATGATTATTAACACCTTCTAAAATTGTTGTGAACAAATTACAATTAGCTTCTCTACTAAAAGTTTCTAAAAAGTGTGCTATTAATGACCCGCTTAATTCTCCTAAATCTGAATCACCTATATAACCTGACAGTTTAAAATATCCCCGTCCTCCAAAGTCAATAACATTTCTTACTAGTGTTTCGTCTAGAGGTACATATGCATGGCTTGTTCTTGATATCCCGGTTCCATCTCCTATACACTTGGAGAATGATTCTCCAAGAAGAATACCAACATCTTCTACTACATGATGCCACCCTAGGCCGCTATCACCACTTATCAAGTCTAGATCTAAATCTATAAGTCCATGTTTTGATAATTGTGAAAGCATATGATCAAACATTTCGTTTCCAGTTTTAACATTTGAATTCCCATTTCCATCAATATTTAGCGAAATTTTAATATTAGTTTCGTTAGTTTTTCTTGAGTTTGTTATTTTTCTATTTGTCATTTTAAATTCGGAAGATCTTTTATAAGGACATTATTATAACTTTAATATATATAAATATAATACGGGTTTAAATTATTTTTTTAGTAATTTATCTACATTTAATGTTTTGTTAAATACTAATTTGTTTTCTATCACAGTAACTCCCTCAGCAACTAATTCATCTAAGTCATTAATAGCTGCATTTAAATTTTCATTAGAAACAATGATAGTGACTGCGTACCAGTTTTTTTGATCGTTTGAGAACACTTTTGCTATTGTTGGACCTATGACACCTTTTAAAGAATTATACTTGTTAAGATTATTTACTAATGTACTTTCATCTTTAGAATTTATGTTAAAAATTATAGTGTTAAATTTTTTGGAATTAAGATAGCCAAGTATAAATCTCAAGATTTTTTTAGCGGATTCAAACTTTTCGATTGATTTGTTTATCGAAGACAGATTTGCAATCATTGTGGCTTCTGAGAACAATATATATCCGTCATCTAATATTTTTAGATTGTTTGCTCTTATAGTGTTTCCAGTAGAACTTATGTCAACAATCATATCTGCTATCCCCATTTCAGGCGCTACTTCAACTGACCCACTAGTTGTTACTATTTCATATGATTCTAAATTATTTTCATTAAGATATTTTGCAGTCTGAATTGGATATTTTGTGGCAATTTTCAATTTTTTCTTAATCGAATAATTAACCAATTCTTTTATATTATTAATTTCTCCCCATTTTTGTGGAATTGCTACTACAAGATCGCATTGACCATATCCCATTTTTTCGATGACAATTTTGGTGTCTGGAAAATTGTTATTTTCTAAATATCTATCAAGGCCCATCACACCTATGTCGGCAATTTCATTGTTTATTGAAGTAGGAATGTCTGTTTGTCTTTGGAAAATCATTTTTACAGTGTCATCGAAGCTGGTAGTACCTGTATATGATCGCAAGCTTGATTTTTTTATAGTAATTCCTGCATTATTAAAAAATTCTATTGTTGATTGGTATAAAGGTCCACTCGATGGTAGAGCTATTGTTAACATAATTCTATAATTTATAAGATTTATTAAGAAGAGATAGTTTCTCATTATGGATAATAATAGTCAATGTTTCTTATAATATTTCTTTATTTATTTATTATTACAATTAAATACCGAGGTATATTTGAAAATTCATATAGTGGATTATGATTCAGGTAATTTAGAAAGCATTAGAAATGCGTTAAAGAAAGTTGGATGTGAACCAGTTACCACAAATAAAGCTAGTGAATTAATTAATGCTAATGCAGTGATTTTCCCAGGACAAGGATCTTTTCCTTCTGCAATAGATAAACTTTCACAATTTGATATAACTAAAACTCTTATCAACCTCATCAACGATGGAGTACCATTTTTAGGTATTTGTCTTGGATTACAATTAATGTTTGAATCATCAGAAGAAGGTAATATTAAAGGATTAAATTTATTAAAGGGAACGGTTCCTAAAATAACCAATTCAGTAAAAGTTCCTCATATAGGTTGGAACTCGGTTAAATTTGGTAAATCTCATAAAATTTTTGAAGGAATTCCTGATGATTCATACTTTTATTTTCTTCATAGCTATTATGTAAAGCCTTTGGAATCTGAAAATATAATTGGTAGCACTAATTATGGGAATGATTTTTGTTCTGCATATGGATTAGATAATTATGTGGGAGTTCAATTTCATCCGGAAAAAAGTGGGAACTTAGGGTTGCAAATTTTTGATAATTTTATTAATAAATTTATATAGGTAAGTAAATGAATATAATCCCTGCAATAGATATATATGAAAACAAATGTGTCAGGCTTTACAAAGGAGAATATGACAAGCTCACTGTTTATTCTGACAACCCTGTAAAAGTAATTCAACAATGGAAATCTAACGGAGCAAAATGGATTCATATAATCGACCTCGAGGGTGCAAGGAATGGTACGCCGATTTCAAAAGAACTTATTACGGAAATGGTTGAAAAAACTAACCTTAAAATACAAATTGGCGGAGGAATTAGAAACTTAGATACAATCAAGTATTATTTTTCTCTTGGTGTAGAAAAAATTATTCTCGGAAGTGCTGCTATCAAAAATGAAAATAATTTTGTTAATAAATCGATACAGGAATATGGATCAAACCATATTACTGTATCTGTAGATTCTTCCAATGGAAAAGTTAAATCAGAAGGATGGGAAAAAGAAATGAAATTATCTCCTGAAGAATTTATTTCAAATATGATTAAAGAGGGTGTAACTAATTTTATATATACAGATATAGACAAAGATGGAACATTTGAAGGAGTGTCTACAAAATTTATAAGTAAAATAATGCAAGAATTTCAAATAAATTTGACTGTTGCAGGGGGTGTTTCTTCTGAATCAGATGTTGATTCATTGAATGAATTAGGTGTTAATGGTGTTATTATTGGTAAAGCATTTTACGAAAATTATTTAAACCCAACTATTATTAATAAATATAACTGACTTGATAGAGAATTGATATGTTAACAAAACGAATCATACCTTGCTTAGATGTAGATAAGGGAAAAGTAGTAAAAGGAAAAAGCTTTATTAATCTTGTCGATGCAGGAGATCCAGTTGATTTAGCAAAAAAATATTACGACTCTGGTGCCGACGAGATTGTGTTTTTAGATATTACTGCCAGCATTGAGAATAGAGAAACAATACTAAGTATTGTTGAACAAGTTTCAAAAAATGTTTTTATTCCATTAACAGTAGGTGGTGGGATTAAAGTTATAGATGATATTAAAAAATTACTAAATTCTGGTGCTGACAAAGTTTCTATAAATACTTCAGGAATTTTAAACAGAAATTTTATAAGTGAAGCTTCAAATTATTTTGGATCTCAAGCTATAGTAGGTGCAATTGATGCTAAAAAAAATGGCAATTCATGGGAAATATTTAGCCACGGCGGACGTAACTCAACAGGTTTAGATGCTTTGGATTGGGCTAAAACCTTAGAAAAACTAGGAGCAGGTGAACTCTTGGTTACAAGCATTGATCAAGATGGGAAAACATCAGGATATGATATAGATCTTTTGCAAGAAATATCAAATAATGTAAACATACCAATTATAGCAAGTGGCGGAGCAGGATCTCCCGAACATATGTTTAAAGCTTTAGCAGAAGGCAATGCAGACGCTGTTTTAGCAGCAAGTATATTTCATTTTGAAGAATATACAATTAAAAATATAAAGCAATATTTAAATTCTAAAGGTATAAAAATTAGGGATGATTGATAAAAGACAAAAAGAATTAATACCTGCAATAGTTCAAGATCATAAAACTTTAAATGTATTGATGCTTGGATATATGAATCAAGAATCAATAGATTTAACCTTGAAAACCAAACATGTTTGGTTTTACAGCAGAAGCAGAAATAAATTATGGGAAAAAGGAGAATCATCGGGTAATTATTTACAATTAAAACAATTAGTTTATGATTGTGATAAAGACTCGATATTAATTTCTGCAAGTCCGGAGGGGCCTACATGTCACAACGGAACTTATAGTTGTTTTGATGATTTTGATAGTAATCAGAATTTTTTATACTCATTAATAAAAATCATTAATGAAAGAAATGCAACGTTTAGTAATGAAAGTTATACTTCAAGCTTACTAAAAGAAGGTATGCCAAAAATCGCACAAAAAATAGTAGAAGAAGCTGGAGAATTAAGTATTGCCAGCTTAGGCGATGATAAAAAAGAAGTTATATACGAATTTTCAGACCTGCTTTTTCATATGCTAGTTTTGTTAGAAAAATCAGATATTGATATAGAAGAAATTTGGAATGAACTATCTTTACGAAATGTGCAAAAGGGGAAATAATTATGCCTGAAATTGTTGATACAGTTATAGATGGTGGAATTGTTGCATTCTCATCAAATGCATTTGAATCAAGTATTGCGATTAAGGGAGAAAAGATAGTTGCTGTTGGAAATAAATCCACAATGCCAAAAGCTAATAATTATATTGACGCAACAGGTAAATATGTTTTACCAGGACTTATAGACTGCCATGTTCATATAAGAGAAAAACCGGGAGATGACTGGGGAATTGGATCAAAAGCGGCAGCGTTAGCAGGATTAACAACAATTATTCCATTTGGGGAATACAATCCAAAAATAAAAGAAACTCTTCCTCAAGCAATTAAAAGATGGAAAGAAGAAGCTGGAAGAGAATCTTTAGTTGATTATTCATTCCATTATATTTTAAGTAATACCCCTTATATTATTGATAGCCTCAAAGAAGCAATTCAAATGGGGGTATCTTCTTATAAAATGTTTATGACTTATGATCATAGAGTCTCAGATTCATTTATAGCAAATGTTATGGAAATTGTAGGTAAAAACGGCGGTATAGTCCAATTGCATGCTGAAAATGGAGATGTTATAGAGCATTTGATGAATAAATCTATATCTGAAGGAAATACCAAACCTTCAGATTTTCCTGACACTTGTCCCCCTTGGGCAGAAGAAGAAGCAATAAACAGAGGTATTTTGCTAGCTAAAATGACTGATTGCCCTTTGTACATTGTTCATCTCACTACAAAAGTTGGTTTAAATAGAATTATTAGTGCACAATTAACAGGGCAACAAGTCTGGGGAGAAACCTGTCCTCAATATTTATTGCTAGACGAAACAGCTTTGGAAAAAATTGGACCATTTGCAAAAATCGGACCTCCCTTAAGACCTTCTGACGGATTAAATCAAACTGCATTGTGGAATGGTTTGAAGAATGGATACTTATCTACCATTGGCAGTGATCATTCTCCTGCGCCTTCAGAAAAAAAAGAATTAGGATGGGAAAATATTTTCAGAGCACCAAACGGTGATCCAATTCCATTTGGTGCGCCATCGATAGAAACATTGGTTCCATTAATGTTTTCTGAGGGTGTAATAAAAAGAGAATTTCCAATTTGGTGGATGTCGAGAATGCTTTCTGAAAATCCAGCTAGAATTTTTGGACTTTATCCACAAAAAGGAATTATACAACCAGGTTCAGATGCAGATTTATTAATTATTGATCCTAAATCAACTTCAACAATTAATGCAAAAAATCATCAAAGCACAACAGGATATACTCCATATGAGAATTGGGAAGTAAAAGGTAAACCATGGATGACATTACTGAGAGGTAATATTTTATTAAACGAAGGTAAATTAGAACAAAATCCTGGCATCGGTAATTTTATTCATGCTAATCCTCCCATCCCTCCAATATCTGGAATTTCTCATTGAAATATTTAATTATTTTTAACCCTACATTTATTTATGAAAATTAATAATCATATAAATATGGTAGTTCTTGATGATTACCATAATTATTTTCACGATTTGGCAAATGACAAAAGATTACCAGATGATATTAATTTGGTTGTATATAAAAAACATTTTAAAAATAATGATGAATTAATCAATAATCTTTATGATGCTAATATCGTTGTTGGAATTCGCGAACGAACCAAATTTCCTAAAGATGTTATTAATCAACTCCCAAACCTGAAATTTCTTATAACAACAGGACTTAAAAATGCATCTTATGATTTGGATGCAGCTACGAAAAATAATATTGTAGTTTCTGGAACCCCAGGCTCAGGTGAAGGCCCTGTTGATTTAACTTGGGGGTTAATTATTAGTTTAGTAAGAAAAATACACGTAGAAGACAAACTTTTGAGAGAAGGACAGTGGGGAACGCATATAGGACCGAGTTTAAATGGAAAAACACTAGGATTATTAGGATTTGGTCATATAGGTAAATTAGTTTCAAAAGTAGGATTGGCTTTAGGAATGCAAGTTATTGCCTGGAGTGAAAATTTGGATGATTTATCTACAAATAAATACGGTGTTAATTGCGTAGATAAGCAAACACTTTTTAAAGATTCTGACATATTATCAATTCACACAAAACTTAGTAGTAGAACAAAAAATTTAATCGGGAAAGAAGAAATAAGTTTAATGAAAAGAAGTTCTTATATTATAAACACCTCAAGAGGACCAATAATCAATGAAAAAGCATTGGTAGATGCGCTTAATTATTACAAAATAGCAGGAGCAGCTATAGATACTTTTGACGAAGAACCGCTAATATCTAATCATCCTTTATTGCAGACTCCCAATACTCTTTTAACTCCTCATATTGGATATGTTACACAAGAAGCTTATCAGGCATATTATGAAGGCATAATTGATAATGTTATTGCTTTTTTAAATTACAATCCAGTCAGAGTATTAAATCCCGATGTATTAGAAAAATTATATGATTAAGAAAATTGGAATTATTATGTTTATAATAGTGAAAGATGGAAAATGAAAATTGGTATGTATATATTTTACTTTGTAATGATGGAACTCTTTATACAGGTATCACCAATGATATTAAAAAAAGAATGTTAACGCATGAAAAAGGTAAGGGGGCTAAATATACAAAAGGCAGAGGCCCGTTTAAATTAGTGTATGAAAATACATTTGATACACAAAGTATGGCTATGAAAGAAGAAAACAGAATAAAAAAATTATCTAAAGTTCAAAAATTAAAATTAGTAAAAATATAAGGATTAGCTATGGAAGATAATGAGTTATTTAATAGTATAAAAAATTTTCTTAATAGTGAAAATATTGTTAATATTGAATTTCATAGTTTTGCAAAAAGATTTCTACATGAGTCAAATTTTAGCTGGGAGCAAGATACGATAGGTATCATTGTAGCTTGTATGATCGAAAAATATGGCGATGATTGGATATATATGCATAACGATTTTAAGAGAATAATATTAGAACCTTTAATTGTTTTATCTCGTAAAGAAAAAGAATTAGAAAGAAATTTGTAAAGGAAATGCGATGCCACTGCTAGAACTGAAAGATATAAAAATTGAATATCAAGAATTTGTTCCAAACAAAGAAAATTATGAAACAATAATTTTCATGCATGGAAGAGGAGGGAATCTTTTGTCGTGGTTTCAACAAATTCCATTTTTTGAAAAAGAATACAAATGTATTGTTTACTCCCAAAGAGGCTTTGGTCATTCTTATGATAATGACGATAGCAAAGGATTATTAGAATTTCCAAAAGATTTGAAAGCTCTTATGGATAATTTAAGTATCAAAAAAGCTCATTTAGTTGCTCAATCCATGGGTGGAGTTTCAGCATTAGGATTTGCTGTTGAAAATCCTGAAAGAGTTTTGAGTGTAACTTTTGCTGATACTACTGGGGGAATGGGAGAACCCATATTAGAAGAAGAAATGATTAAATGGAAAAAAAATAACCCTAGAACTCGCGGTAGATTAGAAGCGATCTCAGAAATATTTGAAAAAGAAAAACCTGAAATGGCTAATCTGTATATTCAAATAGGGCAAACAAACCCAGAGCTTACTAGTCCTGATATGGATTTTTCTAAAATAAATTTACTAGGCGGTCCGTCTGGGAATGCTCTGAAAGCTCTAACTATGCCAGTATTATTTATGGTTGGTGAGTATGACACTTTAATGCCACCTGAGATTATAAAACTTGCATCATCTTATATAAATCATTCTAAATATGTATATGTTCCTGGATGTGGTCATTCTATTTATTTTGAAAAACCAGACATTTTTAATTTTGAAGTTTTTAAATTTATCAAGTCTGCCAACCAAGATAATTAAAAGTAACTAATTTTTTGAATTCACTAAAGAGAAATAGGTTTTTAATTATTTGACTTTTACCCTTAGGAAAGATAAAATATTTTACTGAATATAACGGAGAATACATTAATAATAAATTCTTAAGGAGAAAATAATTATGAAATCTAAGTTATTTTTTCTACTTTTAGCTGTTATGTCTTTAACTTTAGTATTAGCTTGTAGCTCTGAAGAAGTTGAAGAAGTGGCAACAGAAGTAGAAGTAGCAAAAGAAGCAAAAGATGATCACGATGATCACGCAGATCATTCAACTTTAGAAGAAGTACTCGAGAGAGGAACTGTTAAATGTGGTGTTAACGATAACCTAACTGGTTTTGGAGTTTTAACATCTGCAGGTTCATTCGAAGGTTTCGACATTGATTATTGTAAAGCTGTAGCAGCTGCAATATTCGGTGATGCTAGCAAAGTGGAATATGTTCCATTAACAGCATCCGCAAGATTCGAAGCTCTTGGTTCTGAAGAAATCGATCTATTAATCAGAAATACAACTTGGACAGCAAGTAGAGACAGAGATCTAGGTAATGATTTTACTGCAACTACTTTCTATGATGGACAAGGAATGATGGTATATGCTGATAGTGGTTATAAAACAATTGAAGATATGGCTGGAGCTACGATTTGTGTACTTCAGGGTACAACTACAGAATTAAATCTTGATGACAGATTTAAATCTGCTGGATTGGACTATACACCATTAACTTTTGAAACAAATGATCCATTACAGGCAGCTTTTGAAGAAAAAAGATGTGACGGATGGACTACTGATAAATCTGGACTAGCATCTAAAAGAGCTGAATTCCCTGCAGCAGCAGGTGGACCTGAAGCATTAGTTGTTTTAGCTGAAACTCTTTCTAAAGAACCATTAGGTCCTTTGACAAGAGATAATGACAGCGAATT
This sequence comes from Dehalococcoidia bacterium, assembly GCA_045564835.1. GTDB lineage: Bacteria > Chloroflexota > Dehalococcoidia > Lucifugimonadales. The sequence goes on along the minus strand of JBJLGN010000021.1, from coordinate 39,716 downwards.
CTACGATGTTGTACAGTGGGTTGTATTTGGATTAATTCAAGCTGAAGAAAGTGGCATAACAAGTTCTAATGTTGCTGCTATGGCTGCTGATCCTAAAGATCCTGGAATGGCTAGATTACTTGGTGTTCCATACAAAGACGGTAAAGTTGCAGACTTCTCATTTGGAGTTGACTCAACTTTCATTCAACATGCTATTGCAGCTGTTGGTAACTATGGTGAAATCTACGAAAGACATTTAACTCCTCTTGGATTAACAAGAGAAGGTTCATTAAATGCTATGTGGACTAACGGTGGATTAATATATGCACCTCCATTCAGGTAGATTTACTAACTAATAATTGAATTTGATAAAATGTCGGGCTGTTTTGTAGCCCGACATTTTATTCATTATGGTATATTTTTAATATGAGCATTTTTATAAGCAAACTATCTCAATTGAGCAGATCTCAAAGAAATAGAAATTTGCTTTACCAATTCCTATTCTTAATTCTTGTTGCTTTTTTTGTGAATTATTTTATATCTAAAGCAATGCAACTAGAACTAACTCTTTCTCATTTTGAGAGCAGATCCGGGTTTGGTATTAGTCATACGTTTTTAAAAGATTACACTAGCAATGACAGTAGATGGTCGGCATATTTTACTGGAGTGATAAATACCATAAGAGTCAGTTTGGTTGCAATAATCTTAGCCACACTGTTAGGAACAGTGATGGGGGTTGCCAGATTATCTAAAAATGTTTTGTTTTCAACTATTTCGTATTTATATGTAGAAATACTTAGAAACACTCCATTACTCATTCAAATTATTTTTTGGCAAATCATATTTTTAAAATTACCACGAATTACAGAAGCATTAACTTTAGGTAGTACAGTAGTTATTTCTAACAGAGGTATTTTACTTCCATCTACAAAAGCTAATCAGGACATGAATTCTAATATTTTTATTTTTATCCTTTTATTTATAATTATTATTTCTTTTGGTATCACTTATTATTTAAACAAAAGAGAAGATTTGGATGGTAAGAAACTTAAAATACTAAATTATAATTTAAATGGTTCTATTACAGGAACTTTAGTATTTTTAATACTTTCAATTTCAACATATTTTATTTTACAAAAACCATTTGTAATCGACCTTCCTTCTTTGTATCAAAACAACAAAGGAACGTATTTACAATCTGGAGGTTTTGAATTCACACCTGAGTTTGGTGCTATTTTATTTGCGTTAGTTTTATACACAGGTACATTTATCACAGAAATTGTTAGAGGTAGTATTCAATCCTTATCCAAAGGACAAACTGAAGCGGCTCAATCTCTAGGATTATCTAATTATCAATCTATGACTCTTATTATTCTTCCACAAGCCTTACGATCAATTATTCCTCCGTTGACTAATCAATTTTTAAACTTAACTAAAAATTCTAGTTTGTCAGTAGTTATTGCTTACCCTGAATTATTTATGGTATCCAGGACAATTATGAACAACTCTGGAAGAGCTTTACCTGTATTTTTCTTGATTTTGTTTACTTATTTAACTCTTAGCTTATTTATTTCTGTTTTTATGAATTTAATAAATAGAAGAGTTACAAAAATAGGTACGTAATATGTTAAATCAACAAATCAAATGGGCATACAATACTTTTTCGGGATCACTATATAACACTTTTATATCTTTGTTGAGCTTAATTATCTTTCTTTATTTAGCAAGTAATTTGTTCGGATTTATATCTACTTCCGAATGGACGGTTGTTACTGAAAACAGAAGATTACTTTTGGTTGGTAGAATGCCACAAGGTGAAGAATGGAGAGGTTGGACAATTCTATGGATTGCCTCGTTTCTTATTTTTTCTTCACTTCGCTTATTCGTATTGCCTTCCAAGAAAGAACTAGCTTTTATAGCACTAATTTTTGCTAGTGTTTGTTTTATTTTTATTACGGGGAACGCTGTTGCTAATGTAATTATCTTTACACTGATTTCGATTTTTTCATATTTTATTACTAGTTATATAACCAATTTGAAATATTTGAATTTGTTAAAAAGAGCACTAATTTTCATGTGGGTCATTATAATTCCATTAATATTTGTAATTTTATTAATAGCAGATGGCCCTAAGCCAACTTTATGGGGTGGTTTTTTATTAAATATTATTTTGGCTGGGGTTGCTATTTCTATAGGATTCCCACTAGGTCTTTTATTTGCGTTAGGTAGAGCAAGCAAACTACCAGCAATAAAAATTGTATGTACTTTTTATATTGAAACAATAAGAGGAGCTCCGTTAGTAGGTTGGCTGTTGCTTGCCTGGTTTGTCCTTCCAAAATTTTTACCCGAGTTTTGGAATTTAAATGAAATAAGTGTTGTGATTAGAGCAATGATTATTTTATCTGCATTTACAAGCGCATATACGGCAGAAGTAATTAGAGGAGGCCTTCAATCTATACCTAAAGGGCAAATTGAAGCTGCTGATAGTTTGAATTTGAATTTGTTTACTAAGTTGACTTTAATTGTTTTACCCCAGGCTATTCGAGTTGTTATTCCTGCTTTGATTAGTACGTTTATCGGTGTTTTTAAAGACACTTCACTAGTCTTTGTTTTAGCTCTAACTGATTTACTACAGGTGGGAAGGATTATTCCTGAACAAGACCCTGAATTTTTTGGCAAAGCATTAGAAGCATTATCTGTAGTTGCATTTTTGTTCTGGATAGTGTCTATGGCACTTTCTAATTTGAGTACAAGAGTTGAAAAATCAATGGGTATAGGTACAAGATAGCATTTATAATTAGGAGTTTTATATGAGTATGAAAAAAAGATCAAAAAAACAAATTGGTAAAGAAATTATTTCTACAACAGATGTAACAAAATCTTTTGGAAAATTCCAAGCGTTAAAAGGTATATCTTCCAAAATATATGAACAGGAAGTAGTAGTAGTTTTTGGACCGTCTGGTTCAGGGAAATCAACATATATCAGAACTTTGAATCGATTAGAACCACATGATTCTGGTGAAATCATTGTAGATGGAGTTGAACTTAATGACGATGTTAAAAACCTTGAACATGTGCGATCTAATGTTGGCATGGTATTTCAACAATTCAATTTATTTCCACATCTTTCTGTATTAAGAAACATAACTTTGGCTCCACAAAAAGTAAAAGGATTGAAAAGAGGTGATGCAGACGAAATTGCTATGAATTTATTAAAAAGAGTCGGTATTCCTGAACAGGCAAATAAATTTCCCAGCCAATTGTCAGGAGGACAGCAACAAAGACTAGCAATAGCAAGAGCATTAGCTATGCAACCCAAAATTATGTTATTTGATGAACCAACGTCTGCTTTAGATCCTGAAATGATTAAAGAAGTTTTGGAAGTTATGACTGAACTTGCAGAATCTGGGATGACAATGATTGTCGTGACTCATGAAATGGGATTTGCTAGAGAAGTGGCGGATAGGTTTTTATTTTTTGATGAAGGATTAATTGTTGAAGAAGGTACTCCTGATCATTTCTTTAATAATCCACAAGAAGACAGAACAAAATTATTTTTAAGTCAAATATTGTAACAAAATAATGAAAAATTACATTATTATTGTTAACCCATTTAGTGGGAAAAAGAAAGGACTAAATATATTAAAAAATATTGAATCAATTCTTGATACTAAAGGCTTTTCGTATGATACACATATTACCAAAAATTCTGGTGACGCTTCATCATTAACCCAAACATTAAACATATCAAAGTATGATGGAATAATAATGATTGGAGGAGATGGTACGTTTCATGAAATTGTTAATGGCATGATGACTAGAAAAGATAACACTCAAATACCCATAGGAATTATCCCAGGTGGTACAGGGAATTCTTTTTTATTAGATTTGAATATCACGGACCCAATTCTAGCTTTAGATCGAATAATAATGCATAAAACAAAAAAAATAGATATTCTAAGAATTAAGTACAATCAAAAAATAAAATATTCTATTAACTTGGTCGGATGGGGGATGATTACGGATGTTGGGTTAACCTCAGAAAAATTTAGGTTATTTGGATATTCAAGATATACAATAGCTGCGGTAATAGAAATATTCTTTAAAAAAACAAGATATGCTACATTAAAAGTTGATGACAATATTATAGAAGGTGAATTTATGTTTGCTATTGCTTGTAATTCTAAAAATGTGGGCAAAGGAATGTTAATGGCACCCAATGCAAAACTTGATGATGGATTAATTGATGTAATTATTGTTGAGGGTAATATATCTAGATTTAGATTATTAAATGTTTTACCCAAATTATTTAATGGTACACATATAAATGAACCGGAAGTAAAGTATATTAAGTGTAAAGAATTCAATTTGATTTCTGACAATAATGATCAGTTAAATATAGATGGAGAAATGATTGGAGAAAGCCCATTTGAGTCAGAAGTTATGGAAAAAGCAATAGATATTTTTTATTAACTCCAATTCATAGATCTATGTACTGCTTTTTTCCATTTCTTGTATAAATCATCTATTTTATTTGTATTGTATGTATGATGAAATACTGTGTTATTTTTATTTAATGTTTTTAAATGATCTATATCCCAAAAAGAGGACTTCAATCCAGCAATATAACCAGCTCCCAAAGCTGTCAATTCAGTATATTTAGGTCTTTTTAAATTTATACCCAATATGTCAGATTGAAATTGCATCAAATAGTCGTTAGTCGATGCGCCTCCGTCTACATTTAATGTATTTATTTTACTCCCAACATCATTTTCCATGCTTATTAAAACATCTTTAGTTTGATATGCAATTGAATTGAGAGTAGCTTTTATAATATCTGAATTGTTTGTATCTCTAGTGATTCCTATTATTAAACCAGTGGCATGCATATCCCAATAGGGAGCACCTAATCCATTGAATGCAGGAACCATATATAAATTTTTTGATTTAGTTGATTTTAAAGCTTCACTTTCAGATTGCTCAGATGATTGTATAATTCCTACTTCGTCCCTAAGCCATTGAATTGCAGCTCCTCCAATAAATATACTTCCTTCTAGAGCATAAGAAATATTATTTTCTATTCCCCATGCAACCGTTGACAACAACCCATTCTTACTTTTTATTATTTGGGTACCTGTATTCATAAGCACAAAACATCCAGTGCCATAAGTATTTTTAATTGAATTTTTTTCAAAGCACATATGACCAAACAAAGATGCTTGTTGATCTCCTAATATTCCATTTATGGGGATATTAGTTCCTTTATATTGAAAATCTCCATAATAAGAATTAGAATTTTTCACTTCTGGTAAGATGGGTTTAGGGATGTCTAACTCTTGCAATATATCTTCATCCCATTCTAAAGTGTTAATGTTAAAGAGCATTGTTCTTGATGCATTTGAAAAATCTGTGGCATGAGTGGATTTATTTGTTAAATTCCATATTAACCAAGTATCAATATTACCAAAAATTAGTTTTCCAGATTCAGCGAGTTTTCTAGCATGTAAAACACTGTCTAGCAACCATTTAATTTTTGTAGCAGAAAAATAAGGTCCTATTACTAAACCTGTTTTGTCAGATATTATTTTATCTAATTTTTGTTCATTTAATTTTTCACATAATGCTATTGTCCTGTTATCTTGCCAAACTATGGCGTTGTGAATTGGTTTGCCAGTTTCTTTGTCCCAAATAACAGTAGTTTCTCTTTGATTTGTAATACCTATTGATTTAATTTGTTGGGGTTGGATTTTTTGCTTTTCTATAACCTCTTTTATAACATCAATAACCGAATTTAAGATTTCTACAGGATCATGCTCAACCCAACCTTCTTTTGGGTATATTTGTTGTATTTCTTTTTGTGATATTGAAACTATTTGAGCTTTTTCATTTATTAGTACAGCTCTAGAGCTTGTTGTGCCTTGATCTAGAGATAAAATATATTTTTCCATTATTTTACTTTAATTGAGGTAGATTTTTTTCTCAATATTTATAAATAATTATATTAATTTAAATTAAGGAGTTTATTGATGGATGCATTTTTTGAATTAAGAACTTATAAAATTTTACCTGGAAAAATGAATGAATGGATACATTTTATGGAAGGTACTATAATGCCTTTTCAAGTATCAAAAGGCATGGTTATTCACGGAAGTTTTACTGTTGAAGAGGATAATGATACTTATGTTTGGATTAGAAGATTTGAAAACGAACAAGAAAGAATATCTTTGTATAAGAAAGTTTATGAAAGTGATGAATGGTTAAATGGTATGGATAAAACTGTTGAAAAATTAATTGATAGAAGTGCGACAGTTGTTAAACGCTTAAAATCAACTGATATGTCAGTAATGAAGTAAATTAGTGAAGTAATATCCCGCCATCAATAATTAATTCTGTGCCAGTAATAAAGGATGAGGCATCAGAAAATAAGAACAAAACACCGTCAGACATATCCATAGGTGTCCCTAATCGTTTTAGCGGAATATAATCGGCCATCTTTTGTTTTGAAATCTCATCGCCTTCCCATCGTTTTTGTAGAGGCGTCATAGTCATTCCTGGAACAATAGTATTAGCTCTAATATTTTTATCAGCAAATTGCATGGCTATAGATTTTGAAAGGTTTAATATTGCTGCTTTGGATTGCGAATATGCATCTTGTGGCAAAGCATCACCCCTATAAGCTTGCACAGAAGAAAAATTAACTACTGATCCCCCGTTGGATTTGAGCATCAATGGAATTGCTTTTCTCGCCATATATGTAGCTGCTTTTAAGTTTATTTCGATAACCTTGTCATACACCTCCATATCTATGTCTAGTAAAGATTTATCTTGATCAAATAACAAAACGCCAGCCACATTCCCTAAATAATCTAGCTTTGTGGATTCTTTTGAAATTTTACTAAATACGGAGTCTATAGCTGTATAATCTGTGATATCTTCTTGGAAATATGTAATATTTTTTCCTTTGTAGTGTGAAGGCGCTGGTTTTAAGTCTATTCCATATACTTTAGCTCCGTATGATTCTAAAGATAAGCAAATTTGCTCTCCCATACCTCCGCCAGCCCCTGTAATTACAGCAGTTTTGTTATTAAAATTATAAGACGGTTTTGTGTTATTAGTCATATTGTTTGAAATTCTTGAAATTTGTTTTCAAATCATTATACTTGTATAGTTAAATTATTATATACAAAAATTATGAGTTATATGAGTGATGCTATCAATAAATTATATTTGAAAACCGAAGAGTTGAAAAATGATCTTTTGGAACTTAGTAGAGTTATTCACAGTAATCCTGAAATTAAATGGAAGGAATATAAAGCAGTAGAAAACATTAAATCATTAATAGTTGAAAATGGATTAGAATTTACTCCGGTTGAAAACTACCCAACTGCATTTGTATCATCAATAAAAGGTAAAAAAGAAGGTCCAGTTATATCGTTTTTGGCAGAATATGATGCTTTACCTGCAATAGGCCATGCCTGTGGACATAATTTAATAGCAATGACTAATGTTGGCGCATTTTTGTCATTTTTAGCTCTTAATGGAGAATTTGAAGGTGAAATCAGATTGATTGGGACCCCAGCTGAAGAAGGTGGTGGAGGAAAAATCAGTTTGTTAAACGAAGGTCTTTTTGATGATGTAGATATTTCTATATCTTCGCACGGATCTTCAAATTTAACTATTCTATGGCAGGATGTTCCAATGGAAGAGGGAATGAGTTTGGCTACATCTAAAGCACTATATAAATTTCATGGGAAAGCTTCTCATGCAGCAATAAATCCTGATGAAGGAGTGAATGCATTAAATTCAGTCATTATGCTTTTTAATGGCATTGACTCTTTGAGGCAACATTTGAAAGATGACGCTAGAGTTCACGGAATAATAACAGATGGAGGAAAAGCGCCTAATATAGTACCAGCATTTGCAGAAGCTGATATATTAATGAGATCAAAAAAGTCAGATTATGTTGATTTTATAAGAAAACAAATTGATAATATTGCTAATGGTGCAGCTTTGATGACAGGGGCAGAGTTAGAAATAGCTGAAGATGAACCCGGATATAAACATGTTATTCCAAATACAACAATTGGAAAATTAGGCAAGTTTTATTTGAACGATCTTGATATTAATTTAAGTGAACAACCAAAAAATAAATATGGTAGTGGAGCTTCAACAGATTTTGGCAACATTAGTCACGAGATGCCTTCATACGCTTTTCATTTTGCCGTTTCTAAAGATCCTGTTCCTGGGCATTCTATTGAAATGGAAAAAGCTTCAATAAGTAATCTTGCTCATAAAAATGGGATTGAAATAATTAAAGGCATGTCAGCTACTGCTTATACATTGCTAAAAGATAAAGAAAAATATAACGAATCAATGGTAGAATTTAAAAATAGAAAAAAATTATAAGAAAATGAATTTAAAAATAACAAAAGACGAACTTATTAATTTAGTTAAAAATCAATCCGTAGAAACAGTAATTACTGCTTTCCCTGATATGTATGGAAGGTTAGTAGGAAAAAGATTTGATAGCAATTTTTTCATAACTGATGTTCTAGAACAAGGAACTCACGCCTGTGATTATTTACTTGGATCTGACATAGATATGGAAACTATACCAGGATATCAAATTTCAAGTTGGGAAAAAGGTTACGGGGATTTTCATTTGAAATTAGATACAAATTCTATTCGAATAGCTGACTGGTTAGATAAAACAGCTATTATTATTGGAGATGTTGAAAAAAACCATAATATAGTTTCTGAATCTCCGAGATCAATATTGAAAAATCAAATAGAATTGGCCAAATCCAAAGGCTTTCAAATTAAACTTGCTTCTGAGTTAGAATTTTATGTTTTTGATAATTCTTATCAAGATGCAAAAAATGACTCTTATATAAAAATGAATCCAAGTAATAGATTTAGAGAAGATTATAGTTTGCTCAATACTACCAAAGAAGAATCTTACATGTCATTGTTACGAAAACATCTTGCTAACTCTGGTATTGAAGTTGAGTGCACTAAAGGTGAGTGGAGCTTAGGGCAACAAGAAATAAATGTTAAATATTCAGATCCTTTAACAATGGCTGATAACCATAGCATTATAAAGCAAGCGGCTAAAGAGATTGCGTACCAGCAAGATATGTCTGTAACTTTTATGTCTAAATGGGATGAAAATTCAGCAGGTTCAAGTTCGCACATCCATTTAAGTTTATGGGACGAAAAAGAAAACACTAATCTTTTTTTTGACCCTAATAGTAAGTCTGAACTTAAAGTTTCTGATTATTTCAAAAATTTTCTTGGTGGATGGATGAAATATTCTCCAGATATATTTATGTTTTATTCCCCTTATCCTACATCCTTTAAAAGATTTGTATCTGAGTCATTTGCTCCTACAAAAATAAGTTGGAGTATGGATAACCGAACCTCTACATATAGAATTGTAGGTGAAGAGTCGAGCTTGAGAATTGAGTGCAGAATTCCCGGTGCTGATGTTAATCCTTATTTAGCTTTTGCCGCAAGTATAGCTGCAGGGTTAAAAGGTATTGAAGAAAAAATCGAACCTCCTAAGATATCAGAGGGAGATTCTTATAATAATAGTTCTCTACAATCATGCCCTGATAATATTGGCAAAGGCCTTCAATTGTTTGAGAAAAGTAAATTTATTGCTGATGTATTTGGCAATAATGTGAAAGATCATTATAACCATTTTTTTAGTATTGAAAAATTACTTTATGAAAAAGCAGTTACAGACTGGGAAAAAAATAGATATTTTGAAAGAATATAGTTATGCAAAAGTGGTATAAAGGTAACATACATACCCACACAAATGAGTCAGATGGTGACTCGGATCCAGAAGTTGTAGTCGATTATTTTGTAGAACATAATTATGATTTTTTGGTCTTGAGTGATCATAATCATCTTACAATTTTAGATTATGGAAAGGATAAGCCTGATTTATTATTAATTCCTGGTGAAGAAGTTACAATAAGAGAACCCTTCAATATTCATGTTGGTGCTGTAGGTATAGAATCTTATGTAGAGCCTATTTACGGAAAAGATTCATTAGACACTTTAAAAGCTAATATTAAAGCTATTCAGACTGCTAATGGGATCCCAATATTAAATCATCCCAATTATAAATGGGCTGTTGACGACAAGATGATAATTGAATCTGAAAACCTGAAATTTTTTGAGGTTTTTAACGGTGGAACTCACGCTAATGATTTAGGTGATATGAGAAATGGGAATAAGAAAAATACCGATCAAATTTGGGATTCTGTTTTAAGCAGTGGTAAATTAATTTATGGTGTAGCAACAGATGATTCTCATCACTACAAAGTGTTTCATTCAACTTTTTCTAATCCTGGGCGAGGATGGGTAATGGTTAGAGCAAAATCTAATTCACAAAATGATATCCTTGAGAATTTTGAAATGGGAAATTTTTATTCAAGTACAGGAGTATATATCTCTGATATTTTAATTAATAAAAATGAAATAACTATTGAGATTGATTTAGACCCAACGCAAATTCATATTCTTTCTCCTAAAATTACTGATCAACAATTTAAAACAGAATTCATTGGATACAATGGCGAAATTTTATTAGTATCAGACGACTTAACACCTTCATATAAAATAAAAGGTAATGAAAAATATATAAGAGCAGTGATAACGAGCTCGGATGGTTATAAAGCTTGGACTCAGCCTTATTTTATGTGATTAATCATTTCTTTTTGGCATTTGTCTTAACGGCGGATTATTTTGTGATCTTGGTGAACGTTGTCTTGGGTTATCATTTATACTTGAAGTATTATTATTCGATATATTTTCAATTACTCCTTTGTAGCAACCAATAATATATGGAAATGAATTAGTTGCATGATAACGGTAAACTCCATCATCGTCAATTTTCCCATTACATTTATCTAATTCTCCCGATCCTTCTACAAATTCATTAGCTTCCCATGCAGACCTTGCATTCGAAGTTTTTTTCCAGCTACTTTTTATATTTTTGTTTGGCGAAACTATCTCAAAGCCATCCAAAGCATATCCTATTACTTGAGACTTATTTATGTTTACTAAACATGAGGGCACAGAATGATAATGATAATCTCCACCAGGCGCAGTGTGTCCATTACAATAGTCTAATATTTCGTCTAAAAATGGATCTCCAAAACCTTGTGGAGGTCCTTCATTAGGCCCGTAATATGGTAATCCGTCAATAGCAACTGCAACTGTCCCTAACAAAGGTAGATCTGTTATTGAATCAGCTAATTTAGGATTTTGAGGAATTGACCAATTGTGCGATTGCTCTAACAGTGGATTGGGTGTAGTAGTTTTAAATTCAAATACAGGTATTCCGTTGCTTTTGATAATTAGGAGATCACCTTCACATCTAACTTCTAATTTTGGGCTAGGGTATAAATTATTAGCTTCGTTTGCTTTTATATCAATAAAATTATTAGATTGTTCACAATTTTTAGTTACTTCTGTTGTGGTTATATTTGATTTTCTAATCTTAGTGCAATTAATATAGTTAGATCTTAAATCAGAATGATATTCCTCTATTTCATTGTTTTTCAATAAATTTAATTTATAACCGTCTGTCATTACTTGAGCATAGAACACTCCATTTACAGGGCATCCTAATGCGCTTGAATTCCATGTTACTTCTTCAAAAGAATCTAATATAAGATTATTATTATCTATATTTTCATCTGAAATTATTTTTGCCAAAATCACGTTTATAATATCAGGTGTTTTGTCTAAATATTTATCTGATTTATTATTTTCTTTACCATCGCTTGCAATTACATTGTCAGATATACTGTCAGATTTTCTATTTATACATGCCATTTTAGTACAAGCCATAGCGCCATCCATACATCGACATTGATTGCAATAATTATTCCCAGTGTCTTTGCCGACCCATCCATCTTCAACAATCTCTCCTCCTGATAATACACATGTTTTATCAACAGGTATTACTGCTTCTTCATTAGAAATTATACTCGCAGTAATTTCGTGTGATTTTTCATAATGAGATTTAATACTTTCGTTTAAATTTGCTAATTCTTTTGTTTGTTCATTTGATGATTCATATAAATTATTAATTCGTTTATTTGTTATGTTTTGTTGGTCAAATAAATATGTAAATAAAGCAATCAGTAAAATTGATATTACGAAAATAAATGCAGTGGCTAGATATTTAGAATGGTTCATTTTAATTATGTAATGTTTAAATAGAGATTATAAGCCTACAAAAATATTGTCAAGAAATTGCTAACAGGATCTAAAATGAAGTTATTATATAAACTAATTTTTGATAGAATGCTATTTTAAAATCTTATGGATAGTTAATTGGAAATATTACTTATATCAGTTTTTTCTCTTGGTTATTTACTTATAGCCTTTGAGCACAATATTAGAATTGATAAAGCTGCAATCGCTTTAATTACTGGTGTTCTAACTTGGACAATTTTTGTCTTTTATTCAGATCATCATTTTATAGATGAAGAATTAGCACATCACTTGGTAGAAATAGGCGAAATTGTATTCTTTTTACTTGGAGCAATGACTATAGTGGAATTAGTTGATTCTCATCAAGGGTTCTCTATAATTACAGATAAAATCACTACTAAAAATGCTGTCAAATTATTATGGATTTTATCAATACTTACATTTTTCTTTTCTGCAGTATTAGACAATTTGACTACAGCAATTGTTATGGCAGCATTACTAGGTAAGATAATAAAAGATAGACAACAATTATTATTCTTTGCTGGGATTATGATACTTTCAGCTAATGCTGGTGGAGCATGGTCTCCAATAGGCGATATTACTACTATTATGCTTTGGGTAGGTGGAATGGTAACTTTGAATATAGTTCAAGCAATCATAATACCAAGTTTGGTTTGTATGATAGTCCCGCTTGTGTATGTTTCGTTTAAGTACAGAGGTGTTGTAATCGAAAGACCCGCAATTAAATCAGGAGACAAAGTTTATGAAGTTATTCCTTATGAAAGAAACCTTTTATTTATATTAGGAGTTTTAGGATTGTTATTTGTACCAGTATTTAAGACTGTTACACATTTACCTCCATATTTAGGAATGTTATTAAGCTTAGGAGTGCTATGGACTGTTACAGAAATTATTCATAGAAATAAAGAAAAAAAACAAAAACATTCACTTACTGTAGTAGGAGCTTTATCAAAGATCGAAGCTTCTACAATATTTTTCTTTTTAGGTATATTACTTGCAGTTGGAAGCTTACAATCTACAGGAATATTAGATTCGTTAGCTAATATTCTTGATGATATCTTTAACGGTAATTTGTTTATCATCAATATATTCATTGGATTTTTATCAGCAATTTTAGATAATGTCCCGTTAGTGGCAGGTGCTATGGGTATGTATGAAGTTCAAGCTACTGGCGATTTTGCTGTAGATGGATTGTTTTGGGAATTTTTGGCATATTGTGCTGGGACAGGTGGTAGTTTATTAGTTATCGGATCTGCAGCAGGAGTTGCTGTAATGGGGATATTAAGAATAAATTTTATTTGGTATCTAAAAAATATTTCTTTTTTGGCTTTGATTGGATACTTATCAGGTGCTGTCACATTTATATTAATGCAATAATCATAAAATGAAACATATAAGAAACTTAATAATAACAACCATAACTTTACTTTTTGTTGTTCTGATTTCTTACCTATCAGGATTTGATGGAAATTATATTTTTTCAATTCCTTCACTAGTACTTATTGTTTGCGTAATCATTTTGATTCAATGGATTATGTTCGTACCTTCATATCTCAAATCGACTGAACATTATTTTGATATAACGGGATCAATAACGTTTATAACAGTTTCTATATTAGCTTTTGTTTTAAATGATCATAAGAATATTCGATCGATTATACTAACTTTACTTATTGTTGTTTGGGCTACTAGGCTTGGTATTTTTTTATTAAGAAGAGTTAAAGCTGCCGGATCTGATGGCAGATTTGATGACTTAAAAGATTTTTCAACATTTTTTATGGTATGGAATCTGCAAGCACTGTGGATAACTTTCACTTTACTCAGTTCTTTAATAATATTCACTTCAAGTCATCCTGAAGAAAATTTAGGTACTTATGACTATATTGGTATTATTACTTGGATATTTGGATTATTTATTGAAGTATTAGCTGACAAGCAAAAATCTGATTTCAAAAATAATAATAGTAATAAAAATAAATTTATTTCCACAGGACTGTGGAAATATTCTAGACATCCTAATTATTTAGGTGAAATTATTCTTTGGAGCGGAATTACTGTAATTGCAATTCCATTATTTAGTGGATGGAGTTGGCTCGGATTAATCTCTCCAATTTTTGTATTTATAATGTTAAAATTTATATCTGGAGTTCGAATTTTAGAAAGCAGAGCTGACATGAAATGGGGAAAGGATAAAGAGTATTTAGAATACAAGAATAATACACCTGAAATTTTCCCTTTTAAAATAGGATAAAAAATTGTCAAAATTATTTGAATCAATAACAATAAGAGAAGAAAATATAAAAAATAGAGCTTGGGTAAGCCCTATGTGTACATATTCATCCAATGACGGGATGGCAAATGATTGGCATCTTGTTCACCTAGGATCACGAGCAATGGGTGGAGCAGGGTTGGTAATGATGGAAGCTACTGCAATTTCTCCTGAAGGTCGTATAAGCCCATGGGATATGGGCTTATGGAAGGATGAGCATATAGAACCAATGAAGAAAATCACAAACTTTATATCTCAAAATGGATCTACTCCAGCTATACAGTTAGCCCACGCTGGGAGGAAAGCTTCTACAGAAAGACCATGGTTAGGTGGAGGGATTGTTGAAAAAAAATCAGGAGGATGGGATCCTGTTGGTCCAAGTGATATTCCGTATAGCAGTAAATCTTTGGTGCCAAAGGAACTAAATTCAAATGAGATTGATAAAATAGTTGAAGATTTTGTATTAGCTTCAAAAAGATCAATAGATGCAGGATTTAAAGTTATAGAATTACACTTTGCCCATGGATATTTAGTTCATGAATTTTTATCACCTATTTCAAACCATAGAGAAGATGAGTATGGTGGGAATTTTGAAAACAGGATTTTATTAGCAACAACTATAGCATCTAGTGTTAGAGAAGCAATAGGCAATAACATTCCTTTATTCGCACGATTATCTGTAACTGAATACTTTCCAGGTGAAGGATGGGATTTGGAATCATCGATAAAATTATCTAAAAATCTTAAATTATTAGGAGTAGATTTAATTGATTGTTCATCTGGAGCTAATTATTCTGAGCAGGAAATAACACTTAAGCCTGGTTATCAAGTAAATCTTTCACAACAAATTAAGAATCAAGCTGATATTTTAACTGGAGCTGTAGGTTTAATAACAAAGCCAGAACATGCTGACCAAATATTAGAATCACATCAAGCTGATGCAATATTTATGGCCAGAGAATATTTAAGAAATCCCTATTGGGCCTTATATGCAGAGAAAAACAAAGAATCATGGCCCTTACAATACCAAAGATCTATAAATCTTTGAATATCTGATATGTATTCAATAACAACAATAAACTCAGATGTTATTAAAGCCTATGCTGTTCATATATATACCACGATGGGAATTGTTTGTGGAATATTTGCTGTAAAAGCTTTATTTGAAAATAATTTAGAGATTGTTTTTTTATGGTTGGCTGCAGCTTTGTTTATCGATGGCACTGATGGCTTTTTTGCCCGTAAATATCAAGTAACTAAATTTGCACCTAGAATCGATGGCGTGATTTTAGATGCTATTGTAGATTTTTTTAATTACGTTATATTACCCGTTTTAATTATTCTTCAAATTGGATTTCTTTCTGATCAAATTGAATTTTTGTCAGTTATATTAATTTTATGTGCTTCATGTTATACATTTGCAAATACAAAACAAAAAACTAAAGATAACTATTTCAATGGATTTCCCGCTATATGGAATGTATTAGTTTTAGATTTTTATATTATGAATACTTCGCAAACAATTAATTTTATTGCAATTATTTTTTGTGTTGTTCTTACTTTTGTGCCTATAAAATTTATTCACCCACTAAGAGTAAAATCTTATAGAACGTTAGCTTTATTAAGTTTTTCTCTGTGGGGCATTTGTACATTGTTTTTATTATTTGTATTTGATGATAAAAATTTAATGTATGATATTTCTTACTATATTTGGATTTTATCTAACATTTTTATAATGCTATTTTCGGTTGTCAGGACAATATTCAAGAAAACTTAATATAAATTCATTAATGACTCTATTCCTAATTCGTTAATGAACTTATCTAGAGGTGCTTCCTTTGCTTTAATATTATTTGCATCTTTATACCAATTATAGAAATCAGATAATTTTTGATACTTATTTCCTTTATTACGATAATAAATTTCTATTTCATTTTCAATGTTATTGATTTGTATTGCAAAATGTTTGTGGAAATCTATTAAGTTTTTTTCATCTTCAGTAATATATTGAGGATTATTATAAATATCTTTTACATTATTCTTTAAACTTTGTGACCATTCGATATGCTTCCATTTTTTATGTGCTTTAAAGCAAGATTTATCTTCATGAAATTTCCAAGTAAATTGCTCAGACAACTTTAAAAACTCCCAAACTATCATTTCTGAGTCTTCGTTAAGTGAATTTTCAATCAATGTTATTCTCTTTTTCACGATATTCCAAATAAATTATTAATTTCTTAGTAATTGTTTTGTCTATTAAACAATTTAAAAATAGTATAGAATTTTTAAGTTGATAGTACCATTTATTTTATTTTAACGGAGTGATGAATGGAAAAAATAGCTGAATACATGGAAAAATTAGGCAAAAAGATTGGCTTATGGGATATATCTGAAGTTGGTTTAGAAGCCATTCCATTGACAATTCTTGGATTGTTTGGTGGGATGATGACTATAATTGTATTATTTGTGATATTATCCGAAACACATTTTAAATTACCATTTTAATTATAGAATTTCATGAAAGTATACGTAATAAGCGATATCGTTGTTGAAGACAATGAAAAATATAAAGAATATATGAAGTTAGTTCCTGAAACCATTGAAAAATATGGTGGAAGATATTTAGTTAGAGGTGGCCAAATTATTAGCTCCTTAGACTGGACTCCCGAAGGAAGGATAGTTGTACTTGAATTTCCCTCGATTGAACAATTAGAAGCATGGCAAAATTCAGAAGAATATAAACCGGTAAAAGAGATAAGACTTAATGCGAGTCATTCAAAATCTATTGTCGTAGAAAGTGGAGATGTTCCTTATTAATTATGAATGTTTCTGAAGCAATAGCTCAAATACTTAAAAAAGAAAACATTGAATGGATTTCATGTTTTCCAAATAATCCACTCATAGAAGACCTTTCGAAAATTGATATAAGACCTATCATGTTTCGTCATGAAAGAGGAGCTATGATGGCAGCTGATGGCTTTAGTAGAACTAGTGATAGAGAAAAAATTGGAGTTTTTTCTATGCAAAGCCAAGCAGGTGCAGAAAATAGCATGGGAGGAATTAGCCAAGCCTATGCAGACAATATACCTGTATTAATTATTCCCGGAGCCCCTCCACTAAATCAATTATCAATAAGGCCTAATTTTAGTGCGTCATCAAATTATAAAGGTATTGTAAAAAACGTTGAATGTATTACCCAACCTGACCAAGTTATTGATGTTATGCGAAGAGCTTTTCATAATATTAAAAATGGTAGACCTGGTCCTGTGGTTGTTGAGGTACCATCTGATATTTCTGCATCAAAAATATCAGTCGATATTAACTCCTACAAACCTCCTACTAAAGGGTATCATTCGCCATCAAAAACAGATGTTTCGCTCGCAGTTAAAAAACTGCTTGGAGCGAAAAATCCTATAATTATTGCTGGTCAAGGAGTTTTGTTTGCAAGAGCTACTAAACAACTTCAATCTTTTGCTGAAATAACAAATATTCCTGTATATACAACTATGCCCGGCAAATCAGCAATCAATGAAGTGCATCCACTAGCTTTAGGTGCAGGAGTTCAAACGACAACTCTTCAAGCCAGAACTTTTCTTGATGAATGTGATGTTGTTCTAGCATTAGGTAGTAGCATGACTGACACTCCATATGGACAATCTATTGATACTGCCTCAAAATTCTTAATACATAATTCTGATAATTACGAAGATATAAATAAAGATCATTATGCTGATGTAATATTAAATGGTGATACTAAATTAACCTTAGATCTATTAATTGATGAAGTCTCAGATCTTATTAAAGATAAAAAACCTAATCCTGATGTCCAAACCAAAATTAGTAATTTAAAAAAACAATGGCTTAGTGAATGGGAATCTCATTTGAATTCAAATGAAATCCCTATTAATCCTTACAGAGTTATAAATGAAATTAATAAAAATATTATCCCTGAAAAATCCATAGTTACCCATGACGCAGGAGCACCAAGAGATCAAATTGTCCCATTTTTTAATGCTACTGTTCCTCATAGTTATATAGGATGGGGGAAAACTACTCATCTAGGATTTAGTATCCCATTAATGATTGGCGCTAAAATGGCAAATCCAGATAAATTCTGCTTAAACTTAATGGGAGATGGAGCTTTCGGAATGTCTGGATTAGATATTGAAACAGCAGTAAGAGCAAAACTTCCTATCACGACTATTATTTTGAACAATGGCGGAATGGCAACTTATCCAGGTGGGTTTCCTAATGCAAGGAAAAATTTTGGGGTTTCTTATATGAAAGGTGATTATGCTAAAATTGCTGAAGGGATGGGGGCAAAAGGTATTGTAGTAAAATCTGTTGATGAAGTTGGTGAATCCATCAAATATGCTATGACAGAAAACCAAAAAGGCAATACAGTCTTGATTGATATACATACGGGCTATGATGACAAAAGATCAAAATGGTAAATTTAAAAATATAATTAATTATATTCTGGTATTACTTGGAATTAATGGTGTTATTTGTATCCTGACAACAATTTTCGGACTAGCTACAGATAAAAGATTATTGGGTTCTTACGATTTAAGTATTATTTCTACGATAAATAAACTTATGTGGAATATTCAATTTTTTTCATTTTGGATTTTAGTTTTAGGGGTTGTTATTGGTTCAATAGTAGCAATGATTTATACTTTTTTCACGGAAAACAATTCTTAAACGAGTAAAATCAAAACTAGTATATAGATTAATAAAAACAAACCAAGTAGAGCAGATAATATCAAACTAAATTTTTTGAATAATTGATTTAATTTGTTTTTCATTCCTATATTTATATTGTCATTCAATTTTTTACCTTCTTCCATTGTTTTAGTAGCTTTGTTTATCTAACCAATCTTGTAATTTTTTACCCATGGCTTTTCCTAAACTTGAATTTGATTGTATTGGACCTGTATAGTGATTTGCCGAATTTATGAAATCTTTAATTGCTTTTGGTCCGGCATCGTTTAATAATATTGTCATGAATTCTTCAGTATCATTTTTCCTCATTGGCTGCCATTCTATGTAATAAGGTGTAACTCTAATTTTATCTTCCATCATTTTTCGTTCTTCTTGATAATGATTTAAAGCCATTTTTATTGTAGAAGGGTCTGTCCAATCTGATTTGTAGATAACATTCCCATATCTGTTCACTATATATGTCATATTAGGGAGTCTACCATAAGCTTTATGAACATCACCTTCTAAAGAATCGACTAGCATCGTTCTGTTAATATATTTTTTTGTCATTAATTTTGCATGTTCAATTTTTTGCTCAAAAGAACTAAGGTGGGGTATTTTTTCACCAGGATGAGCTTCTCTGGTATATACAAATACAAAATTAAATTTGTCTCCAAATTCTTCGACTAATTTATTAAATCCCGGCGCCGCCAGGGCACATTCTGATCAGGTTATGGAACCAAATTCTATGATAGTAGTTTTTTCTTTCCAATATGTTGAAAGCTCTTCCCACTTTTTCTCCTTGATATTATATACCTTAGCTTCAGGTGCTTTGGTTCCAGCATTTGCGATAGTAGGGAAATCTACAAATGCTTGCATATCAAAATCTAGAGGAAAGCTGTCATAATTATAAGAACTCATTTTACACCTGATGGGTTTATTTTAATAATATACATTATCTGATTTTGATATGTCAAAGTAAAATCAATTTACTTTTAAAATATTATTTTTCTAAGCATAATTAAATTTTAATTAATTTTCTATGAGCTGCAAATGTTGTTAGCCCAACAATAGTACACATAACCCCACAAAAAAGCATTCCATATGAGACGCTAATTAAATCTGTTATTCTTCCAGCAAGTATAGAAGCAACTGACGCAACTCCCATGTCTAACATAGTCATACTTATCATTCTTCCTCTGTATTTTTCTGCTGTTACTGAAACTATTGTACTTGAAACGCATGTCCTGAAAACAGATTGAGAGCCTCCAATAAATATTGCAATTCCAAACGCTATAAATATTTTTCCAGTGAATCCCATCAATATTACACCAAGTCCATAAATGATCGTAGTTACAAGTAATAGTTTGCCTTTGATTTTGATATCGCCTGAGGATGCTAAAAGAGAAGTACTTAAAAGAGCTCCTATTGATGATATAGATTGAATAGCTCCAAACGCATCAGCTCCAAGATTTAGTTTCTCATCCACATATACTGGTAAAAGGCTTATATAACTGAAACCAAATGCTAGTGGCCCCAGGGCAAGTATTACTAGCCATAAAACCGTTCTGTTTTCAAATACCATGTACTTTATACCATCTGTAAAATCATTCATGGGAGATTTAGTATGTTTTTCTGTAGGATTTCCTTTTAAATTTATTTTTAAAGTTGTGTATATCACAAATAAATATGATACTGTTGAAACTATATACGCAGGGGCAACATTGTTATCGGAAATAGCTATTATATAACCAATTACTGCTGGTCCTATTAATCTTGTAACTCCCATAGCCATAGAATTTAATGACAATGCGTTTAACAGATTTTTCTCGTCAATCATCTGCGGTATGAATGATGTACGAAGAGGTTGATTAATAGCCATTCCTAATCCAAGACAAAAAGCTGTAGCATAGACGTGCCAAAGTTTTATTAAATCAGTAGAAATCAAAATAAGCATTACAAAATATATCAATAGTGACCATATTTGAATAATCATCAGAGTCTTTTTTTTCGGGAATCTGTCGGCGACAACTCCTCCAAATAAACCTATTGTTATAAAAGGTATAGCTCTAAATAAATTGACAATACCTATAGCTAATGCAGACCCTGTTAATTGGTAAGTTAGCCAATTTCTTGCAATCATTTCTGACCACATAGCAAATCCTTGCCCTCCTTGGCCTAACCAAAGGTATTTGAAGTCTGTGCTTGATTTAATTGAAGTTAAAGGATTGGAGAAATTTATTTTGTTTTTTTTACTTTCTGAATCGATAATATTTTTCACTGAACATAGGATACATAGTATTATTCAAATTATCAAATAATAATAATTAAGATATAATTATTATTATTTTACAGTGACTATGAGTAATATTTCAGAAAATTTATTTTTACCCGATTGGTTTCCTGTCAATTTTTCTGATGAGGAAAAATCAATGATGTGGACTTGGGAAAGTGGTCATAATCTTCTTCCTGTAACTCCTTTATCTTCAGATATTAGTGAATTATCCTCCGGCAAAGGAATTATTGATGCTAACAACTATTTTGGAAGAACAAATAATTCGCAAAAAAAAATAATTAATGGCTACACATATTTTGCATCCATAAAACATCAGAATTCAAACAATGAAATTGATAAATCATATTATCAAAATCTAGACTTCAGATGGAGAAATGAATTTTTACCTCAAATAGATAAAGATTTAAATTTTATGAAACATAAAATAGACGATATTACAGAATTAGAAAATGGAAAAAAAATAATTGAAGAATTATTAAATATTAATAGAAATCACTGGTTTATTCATATGCTTATTGTTATTCCATTACATCATTACACAGATAATTTTTTTGATTTTGTAAAAACATTTAAAACTAACATGAACCTCACTGATCTATATAATCTTTTTCAGGGTATTAATAATAAAACTTTGGAAATAGATAAAAATTTATATAACCTAAAGTTATCTTATGATTCGGTAGATCAAAATATTAATGATAAACAACTTCTAGTAGAAGTAGATAAGTTTAATAAATTATATGGATATAGATTAGTAGGTTTTGATTTATCTGATGAAATTTGGATTAATGATCAATCAATAGTTCTAAATTTAATTAAAAGCCTACCTATCTCTGTACTTGAAAATAAAATATCTCAAACAAGCAATTCTAATCGTCAAAAATATTTGAACAAATTAGTATCAAATATTACAAATAATGAAGATAAAATTAAAATTCATGAAATGTATTCGATTTTATCTCAGATATGGTATCTAAAAGAAGATCATTCTTTTTATATAGACCAATATAGTAATGCTTTAATTAGCTTAGCATTTCGAAAATTTGGAGATATTTTAGTTAATAAAGGGTTAATAGAAAATAACTCTGATATATTTTATTTAAATTATAAGAATATTGTTAATATTGACCAAAACACATCTGGCTTGATGAGTATCGTTTCTGAGAATAAAAAACAACGTGATCATTATAAAAATTTGAATCCTCCAAAATATCTTGGAAAATTAACCTCTGAAGACAATTTTATGCAAAAAGAAGAATTAATAGAAAAAACTAAACAACTTAAAGGTACTTCAGCATCTGCAGGGAAAATTTCTGGGCTTGCAAAAATAATTAGAAGCTTTGAAGATTGGGATAAATTAAAAAAAGGGGATATTATGGTATGTATTAGTACAAATCCAAGTTGGACTCCGTTGTTTGGAATTGTGTCTGGAATCATAAGTGAGAATGGAGGAACACTATCTCATACAGCAATTGTGGCTAGAGAATATAATATTCCAACAATATTAGATGTAAATAATGCAACAAATATAATTAATGATAATGATTTGATAGAAATAGATGGAAATACAGGAATTATTAATTTTATAAATTAAATTTCTATTTCAGTCATTAAATGTTCTGCAATCTTCAAAGAAGAAGTAGCACCTGGAGAAGGAGCACTTAATACATGTAATGAATTACTAGTTTTCACTATACTAAAATCTTGTAATAAATTCCCGTTTTTATCTATTGCTTGAGCTCTTACTCCAGCTCCTGGATTATTTAAATCTTTTGATGATATAGTTGGTATTAATTTTTTAAGAGAATCAACAAATTTCAGTTTGTTCATCGATCTGTATTGTTCAGATAATCCGGTTTTCCAATTTGATTTAACCATTTTCCAAAAACCTGGATATGAAAACGATTCGTACATATCTTTTAAGTTTATGTCAAACTTATTATAACCTTCTCTAGAATAAGCCATCACAGCATTAGGTCCTGCTTCAACTTCGCCATTTATTCTCTTTGTAAAATGAACACCTAAGAACGGGAGCTCTGGATCAGGAACTGGATATATTAATCCATTAACCATGTTTTTGGATTCGTTTGTTAGTGTGTAATATTCACCTCTGAAAGGGACAATCCTAACATCAAAATCTAATTTCATCATTTTTGCGACCCGGTCAGCAAATAACCCTGCACAATTTATAAGATATTTTGTTTCATATTCTTGTGAGTTTGTTTGCAAAATTAAATTATTTTGATTCTGGTTTATACTTTGTATTTCTTGGTTTTTATATATGATTCCACCTTTATTTTCGAATACATTTGAGTAAGCCACAGTTAAGTCTTTATAATCGATAATACCTGTATTGGGGCTCCATAAACCTTTAATGGCATTTACATACGGTTCTAATTCATTAATTTTTTCTTTATCAATTAATTGCAATCCTGTAACACCATTTTGTTTTCCTCTTTCGTACAAATTATTCAATCTTTCTATTTCAGATTCGTCTGTAGCAACAATCAGTTTCCCACACATTTCGTATTTGATTTCATTTCTGTCACAAAATTCACGTAGAAGCAAAGATCCTGGCCAACAAAACTTTGCTTTTTGCGAGCTTGGCTGATAATAAATTCCAGCATGAATTACACCACTATTATTTCCAGTTTGATGTTTTGCTAATATATCTTCTTTTTCAAATACACTTATTTTCTTGTCAGGGTACTTCTCTTGAGCATACATAGCTGTTGCTAATCCAACTATCCCTCCACCAACAATACTAATATCAATTTTTTCCATAAAGATCCTTTTGTAGTAATATTATAGAATATGTAATTTATTATTTGGAGAATATATGGATGTTTTATGTTACAAAGATAGTTATTTAAAGCAATGTAAGTCAAAGATTAATGAGGTTAATGATCACGGTGTTATTTTAGATCAAACTGTGTTTTATCCAGGAGGTGGTGGACAACCTTCTGATAAAGGAATATTAAAATTTGAGAAAAATGAATTTGTTGTTAAGAATTTAAAAAAAATTGATGGTCAAATCATCCATATCATAGAAGGAACAAAACCTGCTATTGGATTAGAAGTTGATTCGATTATTGATTGGGACCATAGATATAAACTGATGAGAACGCACACAGCTTTACATATTTTATGTGGAGTTGTTTGGAGAGATTATGGTGCGTCTGTAACAGGAGGTGATATGAAACCCTTATCTGGAAGAATGGATTTTGAGCTTGAAGAAATGTCGGTTGATTTTTCTAAAGAAGTTGAAGAAAAAATAAATAAAGAAATTGAGTTGTCAAGGAATATTAAAGTATATGATTTACCAAGAGATGAAGCATTCGACATTCCTGATTTAATTAGAACTAAAATTAATTTACTACCCAAAGGTATAAATGAAATCAGAATTGTTGATATTGAAGGATTAGATTTACAAGCTGATGGTGGGACTCATGTTCATAATACTTCAGAAGTTGGGTATATCAAAATGACAGGCCATCAAAGTAAAGGTAAAAATAATAAGAGGCTAAGAATTGAGGTCTCTGATTAATTATACTTTTGTAAGAACTTTAGATATTTTTACTGCACATACTTTATATTCAGGAATTTTAGAATCTGGATCAACAGCTGGATTGGTCAAAAAATTAGCTGCGTGATTTTGCAATTTTACGAAAGGAACAAAAATTTCACCAACAGACATATTATCAGTAATATAAGCTCTTGCTTCTAGTTTTCCACGCTTTGACTCAACACTTATCCAATCACCATTTTTAATACCAAATTTATCGCCATCTTTTTGGTTCATTGATACTTCAAGTTCACTGGCTTTTGATAGTAAATATTCAGATCTTTTTGTTATAGTTCCTCCATGCCAATGGTACAAAATTCTACCAGTAATTAAAGTTAGAGGGTATCTTTTTGTTGGAATTTCATCAGCTCTTGGACCTTGTTTGTATCCAAAGAATTTGGCTCTGTCTCCTCTTGGAAAGTCTGATTCATACAAATATCGTGTTCCTGGGTGGTGCTTATCAGGACATGGCCATTGGATACCACCTTCGTTGTTAAGTCTTTCATAATTAATACCTGAAATACTTGGAGTCAAATTAGACATTTCATCCCATATTTCAGATGGAGATTCATAACTGAATTGTTTTTTTAAATCAATCGACAATTTATCAGCAATTTTATTTGCTATTAATTGAATTATTTCCCAGTCAGGTTTTGATTCTCCTACAGGGTTTATTGCAGCTCTTACTCTTTGCACTCTTCTTTCACTATTAGTAAAAGTTCCTTCTTTTTCAGCGAAACTAGACGCAGGTAAAACTACATCTGCAATTTGAGCTGTTTCATGCAAAAATAGATCTTGAACTACTAAGAACTCTAATTTTTTAAATGTTTCTTCAGCGTGAGATAAATCAGGTTCACTTAATAATGGGTTTTCACCAGTAATATACATTGCTTTTACAATCCCTTCTTCAATCTTTTTGATCATATCTGTTACTACATATCCATGCTTAATTGGTAGTTCATCAGTTTTCCATTCTTTTTTAAATTTATTTACTGTTTCCTGATCAATTACCTGATAACCCGAAAATGAATTAGGGAGACAACCTGCATCACCGCAGCCTTGCACATTGTTTTGACCTCTTAAAGGTGATATTCCTGATCCTGGTTTTCCTAATTCTCCAGTTACCAATGATAGATTTAAAAGAGAATGAGCATTAGCTGTTCCATTTGTGTGTTGAGTAATACCCATTCCCCAAATCAAACAAGATCCACCAAATTTTGGTTTTGCATAATACTCTGCAGCTTGGATTATATCTTCTGCTTTAACTCCAGTGATTTTTTCAACTTTTTCGGGACTGTAGTCATCTATGATTTTTTTCCATTCATCATATCCCTCAGTTCGCTCTGATATAAATTTATTATTTTGTAGGTTTTTATCTAAAATAACTTTTGCTATGCTATTTAGTAAGGCAACATCTGTACCAGGCTTTGGGCGAAGCCATAGATCAGCGTAATCACACATTTCTATTCTTCTAGGATTAATAATAATTAATTTAGCTCCTTTTTCAATAACAGCTCTTCTCATTCTTGAAGCTGCAACAGGGTGGTTTGAATTTGCGTCTGATCCCGCAATAATCAAGCAACCAGCTTCCTCGTAATCTATATATGAATTACTAGTAGCTCCACTACCTAAAGACTTTAACATTGCTTCTACAGAAGGAGAATGGCAAAGTCTTGTACAGTGATCAATATTATTACTTTTCATTACAACTCTTGAAAATTTTTGTTGTATATAACCGTCTTCATTGGTGGCTTTTGCAGAACACAAAGTAGCAAATGAATTACCAATATATCCACTTAATTTTTCAGCTATTAAATCTATTGCTTCTTCCCAAGATGACTCGAAAAATATTCCATCTTTTTTAATTAATGGTGTTTTTATCCTGTCTTTATGTTGGACAAATCTATATCCGAATCTGCCTTTTACACATAACATACCTAAGCTTGATTTGTTGTTAGGGTCATCAGTGACATTTACCATTTCGTTGTTTTTGTCCACTTCTATGTTAATACCACAACCTACACCGCAGTATGGACATGTTGTGGTTACAGATTTTGTAACATTTTTTGGTTCAGGTTTTTTCTTTATAGCTCCTGTAGGGCAAACTGATAAACATTGGCCACAAGTTGTGCATACAGACTCAGCTAGAGGTTCGTCATTAAAAGTACCAATTTTCGTATTTTTACCTGTTCCAAGAATATCTATCGCACCAATAAATTGTGCACCTTCTTGGCATCCTGTTGTGCATCTCCCGCATAATATACAATCTTCCATTGCTATATCAAATACTGTATTACTCTTATCAGTTTTTTCTCTTTTTCGGCCAGCGTATTTATTGTCGTTAACTCCATAATGATTTACGGCTTTACTTAAATCTTTGTAATCTTTTTTAGATTTACTTTCTGTTAACATACCTGAAGTTAAAGACAATACATTATTCCTTATTTTATCTAGATTCTCACCATATGTTTTGATTTTCATTCCATCACTTACTGGTTGAGAACAAGAGGCTGGCAAGCCTCTTATTCCTTCGATTTCTACCAAGCAAGTTCTACAAGCTCCTAAAGCTTTCATATCTTGGTCTTTACACAATTGAGAAATATATTGCTTATTCTTGTTAATTGCATCAAGCACTGTATAATTTTGTGGAACAGATATTTTCTTTCCATCTATAAGTATATTTATTTTTTTCATATCATCTTTAATCATAAAAATATTTTAGATAGCTAATTATAGGATTTCCAGCTGCTTGTCCTAAGCCACAAAGTGATGCTAGATTAACTGTTTCTGCTAATAAATTCAATTCATCTTTATATTTATCTTTATCTGAAATTGATTTTATTTGTTTTAATTGCTCTACCAATCTTGGAGTACCTTCTCTGCATGGAGTACATTTTCCACATGATTCGTCTGCATTGTACTCAGCTAAATTAATAATGATATCTATTGGATCAATCGTTGAATTTATACCAATAAAACCTCCAGCTCCCATCATTATGCCATTTGAATTTAAAAACCCACCTTTCAAACTTGTTTCAAATTCAGATCTTGGCAATAGTCCACTTGAAGGACCACCAATGGCTAAGTATTTTATTTTATCAGTGGGGCTTTCTAATTTTGTTTTATCTAATAAATCATTAATTGTAATTCCCATAGGAATTTCTATAATTCCATTCATTTTGAAATGTCCACTAACACTTAATAATTTAGTTCCTGGAAAATCTTTATCACCAACCATTTTATAATCTTTTACTGAATGGGTTAATATATAAGTAACATTACATAATGTTTCAGCATTGTTAATTATAGTAGGTAAGCTGAAAACTCCTTTTTCAGTAGGGAAGGGTGGTTTTAACCTTGGTTCTCTTCTATTACCTTCCATTGTATTAAGAAGTGTTGTTTCTTCTCCACAGACGTACCCCCCCGCACCAGATTCTAATTTTATCTTCAATTTGTAAGAAGAATTAAAAATCATACCATTTTCATCGATAATATTATTTTGTTGCAATTTTATTAAAGCATTTTTCAATGTTTTAAAACTTTTTTCTGCTTCTCCGTTAATATAAAAAACTAAATCAGTGCAGTTAGTTGCATAGGAAGCTATTATTGCTCCTTCAATCAACATGTAAGGCATATTCTCCATTATCAATCTATCTTTAAATACTCCAGGTTCACCTTCTTCGCAATTTACAATTAAATATTTTTGAATAGATTTATTACCACTAGCCATTTTCCATTTTGTGGCAGTTGGGAAATAGGCGCCACCTCTTCCTCTAAGTCCTGACTCTTCAATAATATTTATTATTTCAAGTGGATCTTTATTTAAAGTTTCTTTTAAAGCACTGAATTTATAAACTGAATTATATGATTCATAGTCTTTTTTGTGATCCATATTCTCTAATAATATGGGTTTATCAAGTATTGCAGAAGAATCGATAATTGGGGTTTTCAGTGAATTTTTCTCTATGTATTTACCACTTGATTTAGAGTATATATTATGATTTTGAATTGCTATCGGCCCTTCAAAACATTTAAATTTACAATCAGTAGTATTATTACTAATATTACTGTTATTAATATAACAAGAGAGACCAGTGCATTCTTGAAGTTCTGAATTTATAGATGTATGAATTTCTGGATAACTGGTTATTGCACCGTATATTTCACTTTTAGAAACTTTTAAGTATCTAGATAGCACTAGCATATCATTTTCTGATACGTAACCGTTTTCTTTTTGAATCATGTGCAATGATTGAAGAAGTGAACTTTTTTGTGGCTTAAAGTTACTAGTTAATAATTCTTTTGTATTTCTGTTTTGATTGTCCTGCATTTCAACTTATATTCAAAGATTTAAGTTTATTATTAGGTATATTACCATTCTTATCCCATTCTCTGAAATGATAATAATTACTAATCATTGAATCCAAGAAGTTTTTAGATATGATTTGATTTTTTTTGTTATTACTTTCAAGTAATCTATTTGGTAAATTGTCATCAATTCTTGACCATCCATTTTCGATATTAAACAATTTTTTCAAATTATTTATTCTTTCTCCAGCAATTTTAATATGGGTTTCTGTAAATTGTTCACCTGTTATTAATGAATAAATATCAGAACTTTCAGCATATAAATCATCAAATGATTTCCTTAGAAACTTACACCATATCATTGAGTCTATAACTGCAGACAAATCTTCACTTTCTTTTGTTTTTTTTGCTATAAGTGTCGGATCTTCAAATATTTGCTTGTTGTTAAAATCAATATCATACGCACTTGCTCTGTTATGACATGCTCCTTTTGTACTTACAGATAAAGCTAAAGCTAGAGCTGGCAAGTTTCTGGGATCATAAGAAGGTATTTCAAGTCCTTTTACATGCATTGCGTATAAATTAGAATTTTTTCCAGTAATATCTGATGCTAATTTTGATCCTTCAGCCAGTAAATTTCCAACAGATTTCCTATAAGCGATGTTTTTTATTAAATTTAATAATTTTGATTCGGAACTAATATCTATACTGTGTTTAAGATGTCCATTTTTAGAAGCTTCTATAGCCCATCCTATTGTTACGCCTGTGCTTATTGTGTCCAAGCCTAATTCATCACAAAGCTTAGCAGCTCTAATTATCCAATTTGGGTTACTTACCCCAATATTCGAGCCTAAGCTTGCTGTAGTTTGAAATTCAAGTCTTGATTTTATTTTTTCATTTTTATCATTAGTAACAAAAATTTTTTCACATCCAATTGTACAGTTTGCACAATGAGCTTTTTCGGAGAAATGATTTTTTATTAAATTTTCACCTTCAATTTTTTCTGATTCTTTGAATATAGATTCTGAGAAATTATTAGTGGGTAACATTTCTAATCTATTTAGCAATGACATATTTATTGTAGTGCCTGTTGTTCTATATTTTTCAGTACTCTCTCCAAGGCTTTTTTTGGATAATTTTTTTCTTATATCATTTATTTTTTGAGGATTAGATATTGAAATGCTTATATCTCCGCCTACTGCAATTGCTTTAATATTTTTTGAACCCATAACTGCGCCAACGCCTGTTCGTGCGGCCATTCTTCCTCCATCATTTTTTATTCCAGCAAACCTTACTAAATTTTCACCTGCAGGACCTATCGTTGCATAAGAATAATTACTGCCAATTTTTTCATTTAAAATCATTTCTGTTTCGCTTGTATGTTTCCCCCATATTTTTGATGCATCTACAAAGCTGATATTTGAGTTTGAGATTTTGATTAATGATTTTTTATTTGATTTACCTATAATCACTAATGCATCAAATCC
This sequence comes from Dehalococcoidia bacterium, assembly GCA_045564835.1. Taxonomy (GTDB): domain Bacteria; phylum Chloroflexota; class Dehalococcoidia; order Lucifugimonadales. The sequence continues at coordinate 8,850 of JBJLGN010000021.1, read as the reverse complement.
TGTTTTTTTTAATTTGTCTGAAAAATGACTTGATGACATCGAGTCTCCTATAAAATCAGTTAGAGGTGATTTTGTAGCAATAGAAAATTTACTTGTTGTTGTTAGTTTGGTTCCAGTTAAAGGGCTTGAAGCGAATACAAGTGGATTTTGAGGGGCAAAAGAGTCTACTTTGGGAGATGAATATTTATGTAACAAATAGGTACTTAACCCTGTTCCTCCAATATAATTTGCAAGTATTTCACCATCTAATATTTTTTCTTCAGAAGTATGGTTGTCTAAATTAATTAGCAGGTATTTGTTGTTGTATCCTTGCAAAAATCAACCTCCTGATTGACTACTAAATATTAGTATAGAGTCATTATTTTTTAATGAAAGATGTTTGTTTCCAGTATTTTTCACACCATTAATTCCAAGATTATAACTTTTTTTTAATGCAAAGGTATTCTTTTCAATTATTTTATCTACAAATTCAGGTATGGCTAAAGCTATTATTTCTACAAGATCTTTTTCTTCAATTTTTTTTTCTGTAGATACATATATAAAATCTTTTTTGGCGATTAGCTTTGCTGTTCCAAAGAATTCTATTTTAATTTTAATTTTATTCATTTGATAATATTTGATTTGCCTTATCTAAATCGTGATCGTAATTAATATTGAAAAAGCTTTTTGTATTTAATTCAATTTTATTGATATCGTTTTCTTTAAGTATTTTTGTATTACATTTGTCGAATATTTTAGAAATTTTATATTCTTTTTTAATTAATTGTTTTTTAATTATCGGTAAACAATTTTTACTATAAATGGCGTGAGTAGAATGTTTAAACCCATTTGTTTCAGGTATTATTATGTCATACTTTGAAGTGATATTATTTTTCATAAATGAAACTATTTTCCCTGAAATAAATGGCATGTCGCAAGCAAAGACTATAATATTTTGATTTGGTGACTTTTCCAATCCGCTGTAAATACCTCCAAGTGATCCTGCGTTTTTGTATTTATCTACAATAAAACTTACATTATCAAGAAAATAAAGATCTTCTTTTCTTGTGTTTTTATTAACCACTATACTTATGTTATTAACATGCTCTCTTATAGCGGATATAACATTTGATATTAATGGCTTGCCGTTAAATGATTCCAAAGCTTTATCCCTTCCAAGTCTTTCACTTTTTCCTCCAGCTAAAATAATTCCGTGTATAGAATTTTTCAATTTACACCCTTACCAGTATTTTTAGTATTATATCCTCCAATAGAATTTATAGAATTTATAAATTCTGCTGAGTTAATAATCTCTAATAATTTTTGTATGTAATCTAGTTCATATATATTTTCTGGTATCACAAGGTCAAAGCGTTCTTCTTTAAGTGGGACAAATCCTAAATCATATGCATTTGCAGAAGACATAATCCCTATTCCGTAATCTGCATTTTTAGAATGGATTGCATACGATACTGCAAGATGTGAATTTTTTTCATTGTCATATCCTTGTATACATTGAGGACTTATATTTGCTTTTTGTAATAAGTGATCGAGTAAGATTCTTGTTCCGGAACCTTTTTGCCTATTAACAAAAATCAATTCAGGATTATTGAAATCATCTAACTTTTTAATATTTTTAGGATTATTTTTAGGAACTATTATTCCTTGAATTCTATCTACAAGAGTTATTGTTTTTACTTTGTTGTTTTTAATAAATTGGTTTATGTATGAGGTGTTATATTGATTTGTTTCCGGATCAAAAATGTGTGTTCCCGCTATATGGCACATATTTTGATCTATTGCTAATAACCCCCCTAAACTACCAATAGGATTTATAGCCATATTGTAGCCTAACCCTTGTTTTAAAAGAAAAGATTTAAGTAAATCTAATACTAAATCATGGCTTCCGCTACAAATAATTGTGTTATTTATACTTTGAATATTAGTTAAAGGAGACAATTCTATAACTTCGTTTTTTTGATAGCCTTCGATATTTTTGGGTATTTTTATTAAACAATTTGCTTTTTGAATTGAGCTTATCACTCCTGCTCCACCTGGTAATGGAACAGCCACGTATTCTGAATTTATTTTTCCAACACTAGCCCGAATATACTCATCTTCACCAATTGTGGAGTTTAATTTTCTTGCTAATTTTGCTTTTAAAGGTTCATTTTTGTGTATTTTATATTTTAATTTCTTTTCAATTAGTGGTTTTATTATTAATTCATTGATTAAAATTGCTGAAACAGGATATCCTGGAAGTCCAATTACAGGTTTATCTTTTATTTTACCTAAAATAACTGGATGCCCAGGCTTAATCGAAATTCCATGTACTATTACTTCTCCCAATTCCTCTATTATTTCTTTTGTGTAATCTTCAGATCCTGCAGATGAACCTGCACTCACTATAATAAGATCAAAAGTTTTAACAGCTTTAGATATTTCATTTTTTATATCTGTTTTTTTATCTTTTATGATTGGAGAAGTATCAGTAATTACTCCTATTTCATCTAACATTCCATTAATAACATAGCTGTTAAATTCTATTAAATCTCCCTTGGAATATTCATCTCCTAATTTGATTAGTTCATTTCCGGTTGGAATAAATTTAGAGCAAAGAGGTTTTTTAATCTTTATCCTATCAACTCCACCTGCAAGACATACTCCAATATCGAAATGGTTTATTTTAGTATTTTCAGGAATTATCATCTCAGATTGGATTAAATCTTCTCCAATTTCTCTTACGTTATACATTGAAGGTACAGATGAAAAAATTCTGATATTTTGAGAAGATATTTTAGAAATGTCTTCGATCATTATGACTGCATCATGATTGTCATCTATAGGGTCCCCTGTATCAACCCATGAAAATTTATTTGAATTTAAGGTTATAGGTGAAGTTTCAGTTGCCCCAATTGTTGATTTATGATCAATTGAAATTCCATCCATTGCAGCCAGGTTAAAATTTGGGGAAGAAATTTTTGCAAATATTGGTTCATATGTTATTTTGTTATTCGAATCAGTAACTTGTATTTCTTCATGATCGATAACACTTAGGTATTTTTCAAGAGAGTTGAAATATTTTTCTAAAGCTATTTCAATAGGTATATCATCCAAATAATAATTTCTATTTTTATTATTGTTCATAAATACTTACCTTAACAGTACTGTTTTTATATACCCCTCTTTTTTCAGAAGGAACTGTAATATACCCATCAGAATGAACCAACGTATTTATTAAATTGGATTTTCCTAATATTGGTTGTGCATAAGAGATTCCGTTTTTAATTGATATTTTTACTGGAACATAATCAACTCTACCTGTGTGAGAACTTATATCATCGTTTAATTGGCATAACACATATGGTTCTAATGGCTCGAAATTATATGTACTGTATATAATTGGGCGAATTATATTAGTAAAAATCATGCTTGCAGACACTGGATTACCTGGTAATCCTATTATTATTTTTTTGTCGCAGATTGCAAGTATTGTAGGTTTACCAGGTTTAACTGACACACCGTGTACTAGAATTCCTGGTAATCCTAAATTTGTGATTACTTTTGATGTTGTATCTCTATAGCTTATCGAGCTACCCGCAGAAAATATAAGGATATCACATTCATTGAAAGCTTTTTTTGCCTGATCTAGCTGAGACTCAAAGTTGTCAGGCATGATAGGAAAATTTTTGATTTTATGTCCTGTTGATTTTATTAATGTAGAAATTGTATACGTATTTATATCTCTAATTTTAGCTGGTTGTAAATCTTCTGTAGGATCAAGCAATTCATCACCAGAAGATAAAACCCCAATTATTAATTTTTTATAAACTTTTAACTTTGTTATACCAGATTCAAGCATACTTCCTATGTCTTGAGATCTTATTTTGTGACCTTTGGACAATATAAGTTTATTTTTTTTTGTTTCTTCTCCTTTGAAAATAATATTTTCGCCAACTGAAAGAGATTTTTTAATTTCGATAAAATTATCATTTAAAATTTCTGTGTCTTCTTCCATAATCACCGAATCAGCACCTTGCGGGATCATCCCGCCGGTAAATATTCTTGCACATTCTCCATTTTTTAATTTTTTACTTGGAGTATGTCCCATTTTTATTTCTTCTGTGACTTTAATATAATTTGGAGAAGAACTTGAAACTCCTGTTGAATCATTAGATTTGATTGCATACCCATCCATTGATGATCTGTCAAAATGAGGTAAATCAGAGTTTGAAATTACATCTTCAGAAGTTATACGATTATGACATGAAATAGTATCAACTGTTTCAGATTTCAAGGTAGGAAAATCATTGTGTGATATCATTTTTGAGATAGCCTCATTTGGACTAACAACTTCGAAGAATTCTGACATACTTATACCAAATTTAAAATTTCATTTATTCTAACATTCAAATCACTTTGATCTATTCCAGAAATTATAGACTCAAACCTTGATTTATCTGAATATTCTTCTAAATGTGTTGGATTATTTGATAGAACGAGCAAAGATAATGTCATAGTACTTTTTTTCAATTCGGTAAATGTTTCTTGTTTTTGTAGATCTTCGATGGAGTTAACAATTACAATGCATCTAGAATAATTTGAAGAATCAAACTTTAAATCAAGGTTGTATTTTACGATGTTATTATCGTTAAGCTCAAATATTATATTAGAATAATTTATTAAAAGTTGTTTTTCCATTTTAATCCTTCTTCTGTATTGCTTTCAGGATTGTATTCACATCCTATATATCCTTCGTAATTTAGTGATTTCAAATAAGAAAATAGAAAGTCATAATTAATTTCACCTGTTCCTGGTTCGTGTCTACCAGGGTGATCTGCAATTTGAATATGTTTTATCAAATCCAAGTTTTCTTTTATAGTTAGTGATAGATTCCCTTCCATAATTTGCATGTGATACACATCGTATTGAATAAACAAATTATTTGAGTTGATTTTATTTATAATATTTTTTGCTTGTTTTGTTGTATTAAGATAAAAACCGGGAATGTCAATTGTGTTAACAGGTTCAATCAATAAATGAATGTTTTCTTTTTCTAATTCACTTGATGCATATTTCAAATTTTCTAATATGCAATTTTCAATATCTTTCTCTGAATAGTTATCTTCAGGGATTCCAATCAAACAATTAAGTTTATTGCAATCTAATATTTTTGCGTATTCAATAGCAGTTTGAACCCCATTTTTGAAATCTTGCATCTTGTCAGGATTACAAGCTATACCTCTTTCTCCTTTTTCCCAATCACCTGCAGGAAGATTGTGTAATGCTTGAATTAAATTGTATTCATCAAGCAATTTTTTTAATTCAGAAGGTTCGTAAGCATACGGAAACAAATACTCTACAGCTTTAAATTTGTATTCGTATGCTTTTTCAAATCTCTCTAAAAAATCATATTCTGTGAATAGCATTGTTAGATTTGCAGCAAATTTCAATTTGTTTCTCCTCTTTTTAATTTGTATTACTTTTATTATTTTCGGCTATTTATTAAGATTTTAGAATATATAATGAAATATATAAATCCTATAATCAAGAAAAGAGAGTAATGATGAGTGAAAAGATTAATATTGGAGTTATTGGAGCAGGAGAAAACACTAAAAAATTTCATATTCCTAATTTTCAAAAATTAGAAAATGTAGAGGTGGTAGGTGTATGCAATCGTTCTTATGAATCTGGCAAGAAAGTTGCTGATGAATTTTCAATAAATAATGTTTATTCTAACTGGATAGATCTAGTACAAAATAAAGATATAGATGCTATATGCATCGGAACTTGGCCATACATGCATGAAGTATTAGTATGTGAATCCCTAAAGAATAATAAACATGTAATGACAGAAGCTAGAATGACCTTTGATTATGAAAGTGCCAAAAGGATGCTAGAGGTTTCCAAAAAATCACCTACTTTGATAGCTCAAATTGTCCCGGCTCCAATGACATTAAAATATGACAAATACATTCGTAAATTAATAGGGCAAAATGCAATTGGAGAAGTAATACAAATCGATATTTCAATTAATCATCAAACACCAATAAGTATTTCTGGAGGATATCCGGATTTCAATTCAGAAAATCATTGGAGATCTGATATAGATTTATCAGGTATGAATACCATGCAATTAGGTATTTGGTACGAAGCAATGATGAGATGGGTAGGATCAGCTAAAAATGTTATGTCAGTATCAGATTTGATAGTTAAAACTAAAAGAGAAAATGATGATTATGCTTTTGTAAAGATTCCAGATAACATAAATGTAATTGGAGAATTGGAAATAGGAGGCATTTATAATATAAAAATGAGTACGGTTAAAGGAAATGCCCCAAAAGATTCTGTACGGATTTACGGCACAAAAGGTACTATTCATTTAGATTGTGTAGACTATGAATTGTATATTACTGATGAAAGTAATGATTCCAAGAAAATATCTGTTCCGAATGAACTTCAATCTTGGTGGAGAGTGGAGGAAGAATTTGTTAATTCCATCAGAGGAGAAGAAAAAATCACGCATACTACCTTTGAAGTCGGATTAAAATATATGGAATTTGTTGAAGCAGTTAGAAAAAGTGATAAAAATGGTATAAGAATTGAACTTTTTAATTAACTAAATCGTCTATAAGTAATTTTATTTTATCCTTAGTTAAATTACCTGAAACTCTAGAAATTATTTTTCCTTCAGGATCAATAAAAAAAGTTTCTGGAATTTTTGTCACGCCATATTTGATTGTTATAAATTCTTCATCTATTACTGATAAGAAAGTTATGTTGTATTGGTCCAGGAATTCTTTGGCGTCTTCAATGTCTTCATCTATATTTATTCCAATTATCCTAATATTTTTATTTTCTTTTTGAATTTCATCTAAAATTGGCATTTCCTTTCTACAAGGAGGGCACCATGAGGCCCAAAAAGTAATAACTGTTGGAGACTTGTTTTCAAAATTGAAAATATATTTTTCACCATTAATTTGAGATGTGATAAAAGTGGGTGCTATTTTATTAGATTTATTGATACCTGTAATATTTGTACTTGTTCTGATTTGATTTACAAATAAAATAGAAATAAAAAATATTAAAAACAGAATTAATCCTGAAAAAAATGCTGTTTTTAATTTAAATATGTTTTTAGTTTTCATTATTAACCTATTAATACATATTATTATAATTGACAAGTTGGTTTATTAGAATCTATAATTTTAAATCCTGGTGATTATGGCGAAGTTGACCCACCCGTTCCCATCCCGAACACGGAAGTGAAACGCTTTTGCGCTGACGATACTGTATTGGCAACGATATGGGACAATAAGTAATCGCCAGGATCAATTAGAACCAATAAATACCCTTTCTAGGTATTTACTTCAGTTAAATCAGTACATATAATAAAGTTCGCAATTTTTAATTTCATAAGGAAAAAAATATTAATAATCAAGAAGAATTAACAAAATTACTTGAAGAATATGAAAAGGATGTTGTTAAGATAAATCGAGGACAAGTTCTGTCAGGTAAAGTTATGGAACTTAATTACGAAGGTGTATTAATTAATTTGGGTGGCAAATCTGAGGGATTGATACCAAAATCTGAGATGAGATATATAGAGGAAGAAAAACTCAACAATTTGAAAGTGGGCGATGAATTAATCGTTATGGTACTGAAAACCGGTTTTTCCAGAGGATCAGATGTAACACCTATTTATTCTTATGATAAAGCCTTAGTAAGAGAAGGTTGGGATATTTTAGAAAAAGCGCAAAATGCTAATGCACCAGTTGAGGGAATTATTCTTGGATCTAACAAAGGTGGCGCTATGATCGACATTAAAGGTGTTCAAGGATTCATTCCATCATCACAATTAATGAGCTTTTTTGTTCCTGATGAAAATGTAGAAGACTCATCAGTTGAAATTGATGTTACAGGTAGAAAAAATTTAGAAAGAAATGTTAATTCAAAAATATCTGTTAAAGTATTAGAAGTTGATCAGACTAGAAATAGGGCAATATTATCAGAAAGAGCCCTTATGCAAGAATTGAAAGATAAAGCTAAAACAAAAGTTATGACAGATCTAGTTGAAGGCCAAATTGTTAAAGCCAAAATTATTGGCTTGAGTTCTTTTGGAGCTTTTGTTGATATAAATGGAGCAGATGGATTAATTCATATTTCAGAATTATCTTGGAATAAATTAAATTCACCTAGTGAAGTTGTTGAAGTTGGTCAAGAATTAGATGTATACATACTCAATTTAGATAGAGAAAACAAACGAATTGCTCTTAGTATAAAAAGACTGACTCCTGGACCATGGGATGAAATTAACAAAAACATGCCAGTTGGAACTAAAGTCAAAGCAGTAGTTACAAGAATAGTTGAATTTGGTGTTTTCGCAAGAATTAATGATATGGGAGTTGAAGGTTTAATCCACATTTCTGAACTTTCAGATATACCCGATATTAACCCAGCAGATATAGTTAAAGTAGATGAAGAACTTGAAGTTACTGTTGTATCTCTAGACCCTGAACGAAGAAGATTAGGCTTAAGCCTTAAAAATGATCCTTTGTCAAAAAAGGAACCAGTAGCGGAAGCAGAGGAACCAGTAGCGGAAGCAGAGGAAGCAGTAGCGGAAGCAGAGGAAGCAGTAGCGGAAGCAGAGGAACCAGTAGCGGAAGCAGAGGAAGCAGTAGCGGAAGCAGAGGAACCAGTAGCGGAAGCAGTAGCGGAAGCAGAGGAAGCAGTAGCGGAAGCAGAGGAACCAGTAGCGGAAGCAGAGGAAGCAGTAGCGGAAGCAGAGGAAGCAGTAGCGGAAGCAGAGGAACCAGTAGCGGAAGCAGAGGAACCAGTAGCGGAAGCAGAGGAACCAGTAGCGGAAGCAGA
>JBJLGN010000020.1:0-7509 GCA_045564835.1 Dehalococcoidia bacterium | reverse complement strand
GTGGCTGCGGTGGTAATGGCGGCGGTGGCTGCGGTGGTGGTGGCGGTGGCTGCGCATGTGGTGGTGGTGGCTGCGGAAGTAATAATGAAACAGTAGAAAATGATGCTTACGCTGAACAGGATAGCGGTGGTGGGTGCGCATGTGGCGGTGGTGGCTGCGGTGGCCAATAAAAAATCATAATAAAATGTCAATTATATCTTTTATATTAAGCTCTGAAGAAAACTTGGAACTCGCGGTCCAAATTAAGAAAAAGAACGAAAATATAAATCTTGAATGCTTTTCCTTAGAACAAAACTTAGATATTAAAATTAAAGAATCTAAAGTTTTCAATAAAATACATAAAAATCTTAAAGAATTTTCTACACATGATATTATTTTCTTAGACTCTTTAGTGAAATTTAGAGAAAATATTATTAATAGGTTAATTGAAAACAATTCAAAAGAAAAATTAATAATAGATTTAAGCCCTGCAAAAAATGATTCAATCAATTGGGCTAATACTAAAATAAATGATGAAAATATTAGTTTTATATCTGCTCATCCTATCGTTAATTTAAATTACAAATTAACTAAACTTGATAGCATGTTTACGGAACAACAATTTTTAGTAATGCCTTCAAAAAATGTACAAGAAAGATTTTTCAATGTATTGATTCAAATCATTGAAAGTATAGATATGGAACCTTATTTTATTGAACCTGCTGAATATGATAGCTATTATGCAGCAACAAACGTAATACCGAAGCTACTTTCTTACTCAATAATGAAATACTCTGAACAATCTCATTCATGGTCAGAAATGTCAAAGTTAGCAAAAAGTGAATTTAATTATTCAACAATTGGAAGCTTAACAGATCCTGAGGAATTATATGAAATAATAACTCGAACAAGTGATTTAAGTAACCATTGGTTTAAAGAAGTAAATAATGAAATATCTCAATTATCTGATTCATTTCAAAAAAAAGACAACAATTTATTAGATTATCTTATTAAAGGTTGGGAAAGCAGAATGAGATGGGAGCTTGGAGTTACCGGTAGCAGTAATGGTAGCACTCCTTCAGTAAATATACTAAATTCAGGGCAAGCAATGGCAGGATTTTTGGTTTCAGAAAATGTTATACAAAAAAGAGTAGATTTAGAAAAATCAAAATCAAAAGATTTGTGGAAATATAAAAGAACAAAATAAATTGATAAAAAAAATAACCAAATCTAATAAAATAAATTCTACAATCAGGATTGCTGGAGACAAATCAATATCTCATAGAGCAGCAATTTTAAATTCTATGGCTCATGGAGTAGCAGAAGTTACAAATTTTTGTGTTGGAGATGATCAAGAATCTGTTATCAGATGCCTTCGAACACTAGGGACCAAAATAATTCATAACATAAATTATGCTGACAATTATCCGATTCATACTTTTAAAATATACGGAACAGGTGAAAAAGGTTTTATCAAACCTAATGAACCATTAGATTGTGGCAACAGTGGAACATGCATGCGATTAATTAGTGGATTAGTAGCAGGTCAAAACTTTAACTCTGTATTAATCGGTGATAATTCTTTAAGTAAAAGACCTATGAATAGAATTGCAAAACCGCTCACTAAAATGGGAGCTGAAATTAATTCGCTTAACGATACAAATATAAATCAAATCACTGCTCCTTTTGAAATTAATGGGGGAAATTTAAATAACATTAATTACATCAGTCCTGTTTCAAGTGCCCAGGTAAAATCATGTGTATTAATTGCAGGAATATACGCAGATGGTATCACTACTTTTGAAGAACCATCAAAAAGCAGAGACCATACAGAAAGAATGTTACTAGCGATGGGAGCTGACATAAAAACTGATAATACAATAACCACTATTCAAAAATCAAAGCTACAAGCACAAAATATAGTCATTCCTAGTGATATAAGTTCTGCCGCTTTTTGGATGGTTCTAGGAGCCTGTCATCCCAATGCTGAAATATTACTACCTAACATAGGATTAAACCCTAATAGAACGGGAATACTAGAAGTATTAATCGAAATGGGAGCTAATATTACAGTTAATAATAAAACTACTGACATGGGAGAACCTAGAGGAGATATCTTAGTTAAATCGAGTAAGTTAAAAGGAATAAATATAGATAAAAATACTATACCTAAAATTATTGATGAAATACCGATATTGTCATTAGCTGCCTGTTTTGCAAATACACAAACAACAATTAGTGATGCTGAAGAATTAAGAGTAAAAGAATCAGACAGAATTAAAGCAACTGTATCTGGCTTAGCTAAACTCGGAGCCGACATACATGAAACTGAACAAGGAATGATAATCAACCCTAGTAATAAATTAATAGGGAATGAAGTGGAAAGCTATGGAGATCACAGAATAGCTATGATGCTAGGAATTGCAGGATTATTGTCTGATGAAACTACTATAATAGAAGGTGCTGAGCATGCTAGTGTGTCTTACCCTAATTTCTGGGATGAAATAGAAAATAAAAAATAAAATGTCTAATAACAAAAACATTTACATAATTTCAGGACCATCTGGTGTTGGTAAAGATACAGTAATAAAAAAATTAAATGATAAATTAAAAAATATTCAAATAATAACAACTGTAACAACAAGAGCAATAAGAAAAAATGAAAAAAACAATATTGATTATATTTTTGTTACAGAATCACAATTCCAAAATTTGATTGATGAAAACAAGTTAATAGAGTGGTCAAAAGTATATGGCAATTATTATGGAGTACCAAAAGATCAAATCAAAAATGAAATTAAAAATAATATAATAATAAAAACAGATATCCAGGGTGTAAGAAAGTTAAAAAATAAAATTAAGAATGCAACTACAATTTTTATTATGCCACCTAATATCCAAACTTTGTTAAAAAGGTTGGAATCTAGAAAAACAGATAGCGCAGACGAAATAAAAAAAAGAACAAAAATTGCAGAAGAAGAAATCAAAGAACATAAAGACTTTGATCACACAATAGTTAATCACGAGAATAAGCTAGAAAAAACAATTACTAGCTTGGCAAAAATTATAAATAATTAACCAGCTTTGATTTTATTTACTAAATTTTTTGTTTTGTCTATTCCGTACTCATAAAGAACATCAATGGGTAGAGATAAATAATTTGCATAATTAAATTTATTTTTTATTTTTTTGGGAGCTTCATTCAAACTAGTAACCAAAAGAAATTCATTTAATACATCATCAGTTATAAGTGCTGGCATTTTATCCCATTTACCATCAACTGAGTATCTGTAAAGTTGGTCTGCAATATTTTCCCATCCATGAATTTCCATCACTTTTCTATAACTTTTTGTTGAAGCATAAAAGGATACTTGAGCACGAATTTGTTCAATTTTAGTTTGAATATTTTTTTCGTTGTCACTTATTATCAGGAATCCTCCGGAAGTGATAATGAACTCATCTTTTAATTGTTTATATTTTTTACCCTTTTGAATTTCTGGCAACAATATTTTTTTTACATATTTTTTTGTACTAAATCCATGAAGGATAATACCATCACTAAGTTCGCCTGACAATTTTGACATATTCGTATTTACAGCAGCTAATATAATTTTTGGGAAATCATTGCTTATTGGACCTGGGTTAAAGAATGGTGTCATTAAGTCGATATTATAATACTCACCTTTAATATCTAATTTGTCACCGTGCTGCCAGCAATTCCATATTTTAGTTAAGGATTCAATATATTCTCTCATCCTACTAATTGGAGAATGCCATTCACCAGAAAATCTTCTGACAACATGTCCTCTGACTTGACTTCCCAATCCTAAAACAAATCTTCCCTCAGAAATTCTTTGTAAATCCCAAGATAAGTAAGCAAGATCCATCGGGCTTCTAACAAAAGCTAATGCTATAGATGATATAAGTTCAGAAGTGGTTGTAGATTCAGATCCAATAGATAAAGGTACAAAAGGATTGGCTTTTGTTTCATTTGATGTCAGGTAATCAAATCCAACAGATTCAAATAATTTACTTCGCGCACTAATTTTCTGTGGCAATACAATATCACTTGAATTATTTTCATCAAATAATCTGCTGTCAGAAATATTAATTCCAATCTTCATTGTATAAATTTATGTATATTAAACAGTTAAAATGTATTATAAGATTATCTTATGGAATATAAATACATAAAAACTTCAATAAATAATCAGATCTTGGAAGTTTGTATAAACAGACCTAAGCAAATGAATTCAATCAATCCTCAAACAAGCGAAGAGTTAAAATTTGCTTTTGAAAATTTCAAACAATCAAATCAGTTGAAAATAGCTATTATACATGGAGAAGGTAACTTGGCATTTTCTGCTGGAAATGATTTAAAACATATAAAATCAAATTCAGATCCTGTAGTACCATTTGGTGGGATAACATCAGATTTCGAATGTCACAAACCTATAATTGCTGCGATCGATGGATACGCGTTGGGTGGTGGATTGGAAATAGCTCTAGCGTGCGATATATTAATAGCTTCAGAAAATTCTACTTTCGGATTCCCTGAACCAAAAGTAGGCCTATTTGCAGGAGCAGGAGGTGCGGCTAAATTAGCAAAAATAATACCCCAAAAAATAGCTCTCAATCTTCTTTTAACAGGTAAATTGATTTCTAGTAAAGAAGCTAAAAACATTGGCTTGATTTCTGAAATCGTACCTGAAGGAGAATCATTAAGCATTGCAAGAAATACAGCTAGCGAAATGCTTAAATGTTCATATTTAGCGATTTCAGCAACTAAGCAAATCATACTTAATGAATACAAAGTTGATTTCAATCCATCAAACATTGAATCTTCATATTCTGAAGTAAAAAAACTTAGAGATAGTAATCATTTTGAAATAGGGAAAACGGCGTTTGCTAATAAAAAAGAACCTAAATGGGATTAGATTATGAATAATAAAAATTTGTCAATTAACAAATACAATATAATTATTAACACAGTTAAAAACGATGAACAGTATACAGCTTCAGTTGAAATGATATTTAACATCGATAATCAAATTAAAGTTATTGAACTTGATTCTAAAGAGTTAAAAATAATTAAATGCGATTTTTATTCTGAGTTATATGAAAATCAACTAAATTTAAATTTCAAATCGAAAAATAATAAACTTATAATAAATTCCTCATCAAAATTTGAAAAAGAGAACAATGTCAGAATCAAAATAGATTTTGAAGGAAAAATAACTGATGATCTGAAGGGTATTTATGCAAGTAAATATTTGTCAGATAGTGGCGAGGAAGAAAAATTAATAAGTACACAATTTGAAGCAACAGATGCGCGTAAAGCATTTCCGTGCATCGACGAACCAAATTATAAAGCAAAATTTAATTTAACTCTTATAATACATTCAAATCTTACTGCTATTTCTAATATGCCAATTGAGGCAACAAAAAATCTGAATAAAAAAGAAACTAAAATCAAATTTCAAGAAACTCCTATAATGTCAACTTATTTGTTATTTTTTGCAATAGGTAAAATCAAATGTAAACAAATAAAAACCCGTAATAATATTTTGATAAGAGTATGGGCAACTAATGAACAAGAAAAATTTTCTGATTTCGCATTAGAAACATCAGAAAAATTACTAGGTTATTTTGAATCTTATTTTGGTACGAAATACCCTTTACCTAAACTTGATCATATTGCTATTCCGGATTTTGCAGCAGGAGCAATGGAAAACTGGGGCTGCATAAGCTATAGAGAAACTGCATTACTTGTAGATCCTGAAAAAAGTTCTATCCAAACTAAACAACTTGTAGCTGCAATAATTGCACACGAAATGGCACATATGTGGTTCGGTGATTTGGTAACTATGGATTGGTGGAATGATCTTTGGCTAAATGAAAGTTTTGCTTCATGGATGGGAGACAAAGCAATAAGTAATTTATATCCAGAATGGGATGTTTGGACAAAATTTTTACTTGATGATACAAATAGAGCATTTGAGTTAGACGCATTAGATAGCAGCCATCCCATAGAACAGGAAGTCAAAAATCCTGATGAAATCGGACAACTTTTTGATGCAATTAGTTATAGTAAAGGAGCATCATTAATCAGGATGTTAGAAAATTATATAGGAGAAGAAAAATTCAAAAAAGGAATACAACAATATATTGTAAAACATCAATACAAAAACACAATAACTAATGACTTGTGGAATGCATTAAGCAATAGTTCAAATAAGGATATAAAAACATTAATGGAACAATGGACAACTAAATCCGGGTTTCCTTTAATTTTAGTTTCAGAAGAAAATGACAAAATTAAAATATCTCAGGAAAAATTTTCCTATAATCCTGGGAATAATGATCAATCACAATGGATAGTGCCTATTAAATATAATTCGTTAACAAATAATACTCCATCAATACAAACACATCTTCTTGAAACAAAAGAAGATTTTATCCAAAACAAAAATATTACAATAATGAATACAGATTCATCAGGATTTTACAAAACTTCTTACTCAAACGAACTATTTACTAAAATCTCAAACTTACTGAATGATAATATATATAATTTTTCGAATGAAGAAAGACTAGGATTGATTTCAGATTATTATACCCTCCTAAAGTCAAGTAAAATTGATCCAAGTAAATATCTAGATTTAATTAAAACATTAAATAAAGAAAACAATCCGTATATATGGAAATATATATGCGGTTCATTAAAGTCGATAGACTCAAAACTTTACAATACTGATTTGTATTCTAAATACTATTCATTTGCTTCAGAAATATTTAATAATATATCAATAGATCTTGAGTGGAATTTAGATAAAACACCATCTGAAACAGATCAAATAATGATAGCTACACTAATTGATAGCGCATGTTATTTCGGGATTGAAAATTTGAAAAATAAATCTTCACAAATTTTCAAAGAAATTTCTTTTAATTCTAATGACGAAATACACCCAAATCTTAAAAGACCATTACTTTTTTCAGTTGCATACAATGGTGAGAGCAATGATTTTGATAAAATATGGGAATTATACTTGAATTCGAATTCACAAGAAGAGAAATCATTATACTTAGGTAGTTTAACTCAATTTAAGAATATAGATAAAATTAAATTTTTACTTAATCAAGTTACAACAAAAAACATAAGAAAACATGATATTGCTTCAGTTTTAATAGGAGTATCTAACAATAATCTTGCTCTTTCTACTGCTTGGGAATACCTTAAGCAAAACTGGAGTAAAATACTAAACATTTCAGGTGATGGTTTTCAATTAAACTATATTGTTTCACTTCCTTCTTATTTCCAAAGCAAGGAAAGATACGAGGAAGTAGAAAATTATTATTCAGAAAATCCTGTTGATGCTGCATCAATGTCTATGAATCAAACACTCGAAAAAATTCAAAATAATATTTTTTGGATAGATTTTAATCTTAAAAAATTCAAAAATTATTTATAAATAATCAAACATTATGTATAATAAGCTACTAAATTTAGAAATTTAACGGCATAAA
>JBJLGN010000019.1:0-7905 GCA_045564835.1 Dehalococcoidia bacterium | reverse complement strand
ATTAACAGGATGCCAGCTTGAAAAACCAGCTTTTCGCCTAGGAATTCTACCTTGGGTTCCTTTTATTCCATAAATACCACAGAAAGACGAAGGTATTCTAATAGAACCTCCACCATCTGAACCTTGTGCAACTGGTGTTACTCCTGATGCGACTGATGCCCCGGTTCCTCCACTTGATCCTCCTGCTGAATAATCCAAATTCCAAGGATTTCGACAGTCATCACCTAATTTGTTTTCTGTTGTTCCGCTAGATCCTGCTTCAGGAACATTTGTTTTTCCTAAAATTATTCCGTCATGCTCTTTAATTCTTTCAACACCTATTTGGTCTATATCAGAAATTTCATCTTTGCTTAATAGAGATCCTTTTGTTGTAATCATGTCTTTAACTGGTTCAAGATCTTTTATGGAAGTAGGAATTCCTGCCATTAATCCTAG
The DNA here is from genome assembly GCA_045564835.1 of Dehalococcoidia bacterium. Lineage (GTDB taxonomy): Bacteria > Chloroflexota > Dehalococcoidia > Lucifugimonadales. Next base: position 7,470 of record JBJLGN010000019.1, on the reverse strand, counting down.
TGGTTCTCCTTTTATTATTTTTTCTTCAACTTTTTTAGCATCTGCAAGTGCCATCTCAGGATAAACATTTAAAAACGCATTGGTTTTATCATTAGTTTCATCAATTCTTTCTAAAGACATTTGGGTCAATTCAACAGGTGATAATTCTTTGCTAGTAATCAATTTTTTTATATCTACTAAAGATTGATATAGTATTTCTTTATCTTTCATCGTTAGAATCTCCTTATACCTGATATATAATATTAAATTAATAATACTATAAAAAAACTATTATGAACAAATTATGCGTAAGTTTTTTTACTTGCCTGTTATTTATATCAAGTAGATAATAATCACTATGAATGGTTATTACCACAAAATTGATTCGCCTATAGGGCCTTTGCATTTGGCAGCAACAAATGATGCTCTATTAGCAATACATCACAATTTGAAAAGAATGGAAGATTGGAATAAAAATACTATAGCTTTCAAGAATGACAAAAATATTATAATTGAAAAAACAATAAATGAATTATCTGAATATTTTGATGGAAAAAGAAAAAAATTCAATATTCCAATACAATTATCTGGAACACAATTTCAACTTAAAGCTTGGGATGCACTTAATAAAATTCCTTATGCTAAAACAGTAAGTTATTCTGAACAAGCTAAAATATCAGGGAATCCTAAAGCAACAAGAGCTATTGGAAATGCTAACAACGCAAATCCTATAAGTATAATTGTTCCTTGTCATAGAGTAATAGGAAAATCTGGAAAACTTGTGGGTTACGGTGGAGGATTAGACAGAAAAAATTATTTATTAGATTTAGAATTAAAATATGATTAGGTTTGATGATCAACCTCCGATGAGCCCTGCTGCTGACAAATGGGCTAATTCTGCATTAAAAAAATCTGAAAAATACAGAGATAAAGATGCTTCTAATCTATCTTATTATGGTAAAAATAAACATCAAAGATTATACGAGTTACCCAGAATCATAAATAAAGAAAATATATTTCTATTCTATATTCATGGAGGCGCATGGGAGTTTGGGTATCCAGAATGGGTACTATTTACTTTTGATTATTTTAAAAATTATGAAATTAATTTAATTGCACCAGGATATAGATTGTCACCACAATTCAAATTTGTTGACCAATTAGAAGATATAAAAAATAGCATAAATTACGTAAAAAAAAAGTATGGAAATGATATAAAAATAGTGATTTCTGGACATAGTGCAGGAGCTCATTTGGCATATTACGCAAGTAAGGAAATCAAGGTGAATGGACTAATGCTAAGTAGCGGGGTATATGATTTGACTGCATACGCGAAAAAATATGTAGATCAAATAACAGACAATAAATTTACAGCTAAATTAATAAGCCCTATATTCGATTCATACGATTTAACTATTCCTGTACTACTAACATATTCTTCAGATGAAGAAAAAGTATATATTAATCAATCAGAAGATTTTTACAACAAAATCAAAGATAAAAACAAAAAGAATAAAAAATTTATATTTAATAATATAGATCATTATCATGAACTTAATGCAATGAATAAAAATAACATTGCCTGGGATAATATTTATAATAAATGGTTAAATTCCCTAATTTAATTGATCAAATCTTGATGGATCAGCTTCGCTTAGTATACTTGGCATATGATCAGAAAGTACAACTTCAGCTGCATACTTACCAGCCATAGGACCTCTACCAAATCCGGAAGATGCCAATCCAGAAACAATAAACAAATTATTGTAAGCAGGGATTTTACCTATCAATGGTTTCCCGTCTATAGAAAAAGGCATAAATCCAAACCATGCTTTCTCAATTTCTATTTGAGAAATAAAAGGAAATAACTCAGTAACATGATTTTTATTAGATTCCACTCCACTAAAATCTACTTTTTCAGTAAATCCAATGTTTTCTCGGTCTCCTCCAAAAATAATTTCACCATTCTTTCTCTGTCTTCCATAAAGATGTCTAGTTATTCTTTTCCCATCTTTGTGAGTAAGCTCAGGGGGATTATTTTTATCTGTAGTAGAATCAGTATTCCAGTCATATTGTGACTGCATAGCTGAAATTGCAGTAAAAATATTTGGAGGCAATGATTTAGAAGACCACATTTGTCCTCTAACAGGTATGATTGGGATATCTAAATCCAATGATTTTAACAAATTATTAGTCCACGCTCCTGTAGCAATTACTAATTTATTACAAGTATATTGATTTTTATTAGTTTTAATTGCAAATGTACCGTCAGATTCTGAATACACTTTGTTAACTGCTTCATTTACTTTGATGTGTGTACCTAAATTTTGTGCCTCAAGAGCAAATGCTGTAGTTGCTTTTATTGGATCAGCTTGTCCTCTTAGAGGGTAATATATGTAACCGTGCATGTTATCACTAATTTCAGGTTCAATAGACTTTGCTTCTTTAGTTGAGATTATCTCAGCATATTTCCCGTTAGATCGTAATTCCAAAACATTTTTCAATGCATAGTCATATTGTTCTTCAGTTTGTATTGCTGCAATTGATCCAGATTGTCTGAATTCTATATCGTATCCTCTGTCAATTTGGAATGACTTGAATATTTCCAAACTCCCATGGGTTAAATACGACTGCAAATTTGGATCATTACCTAATCCTGTAGTAGAAATATGACCAGCATTTAAACCTGACGCTCCAGACGAGATATCATTTTTGTCAATAATCATAATTCTCAAATCTGATTTTTCAGATAGATGAAAAGCAGCAGAGTTTCCTGCTATTCCTGCACCAATTATAATTACATCAAAATCTTTCATAACATATTAATTTAATTCCATATAACTATACACAAGAGCTTTCAATATGGATAGAATAAAAATATGAAATATTTCTTTTTTGTATTTATATTAGTTTTGTTGATTCTTGGATGTGATAATAATTCCAAAAAAGAAAATACAATCACAAATAATACTTTAACCTCCGAAAGTAATACTAATTCAAATATCCAGATCACACTAACATCACATGACATCAGATCTGAAGAATTAGTTAAATCAGAGTTGATCGCAAAAAACAAAGCAATAGAAGACACAAAACAAAAAATAGAAAAAGACAAGCAAATAGAACATTTGAAAATTCAAGCTTTCATAAATGATGCAAAAGTCATGAGATCTGAAATGGAAATAGACAAATATAAGTTCAATTATTCTGACAAATGGGAATTGATTAATCGATCTGATAAATCAATAACATTGCAAGGAACAGATTCTAATTTTGTTTTTAATATATCTGAAACTCCTTCATCACAAATTGTTGATTTCACATCATATTTAATACAATCTTCAGATCTAAATTTATTATCAAAAAAGATACTAAGTGATTATGTAGGTTATATCATTGAAGCAGAAGACAAGGATAATAATATTCATAAAATAATCACAATGTCTTCAGTTCATAACGAACTAATTATTCTTTCTATAATTAGTTCAAAACAAAATTGGGAACTAAATTCTGAATTGTTTGATCTAACATTTCAAAGTTTGTTAGCAAATCAAAAATGAATATATATCATAAATTTTACAACACCCCTTCCGCTTTATTAATTTTCACGACATTATTTTGGGCATTTAACACAATTTTTGGACAACTAGCAGTTGGAGAAATAAGTCCACTTCAAATAGTTCCACTAAGATGGATATTTGTAAGTTCCGTAATGTGGTTTTTATTTGGTAATAATGTAAAAAATAATTGGAAAATAATAAAACCAGAAATTAATAAAATTATATTTATGGCTTTAATGGGCTTTACAGGGTTTAATGTTCTTTTCTATACCGCCTCACACTACACTACTGCTATAAATTTAGGAATCATACAGGCTGCTGTTCCAGTATATGTATTATTGGGAGCTTATTTCATTTATAAAACTCCTATCAATGCACTTCAAGGTGCAGGCGTACTAATGTCAATAATAGGAGTAATTGTTATAACAACAAAGGGAGATATAGAATTACTTTTATCGTTACAGTTAAATAAGGGTGACTTAATAATGCTGCTTGCTTGTTTAATGTACTCTTATTACACTCTTGCCTTAAAATCGAGATTACAAATATCTGGAATAGAGTTTTTTACTCTAATGTCAGTTATAGCAAATTTGTTAGCTTTACCATTATTTATTGCAGATTATTTTATAAACGGTATAAATTACCCTTCATTTCAAGGTTGGATAATCACTATATTAGTTGCTATTTTCCCTTCTTCACTTGCACAAATTTTTTACCTTAGAGCAGTTGATATAGCAGGGCCAGGCAAGGCAGGGATATACACAAATATAGTTCCCATATTTAGTTCTATCTTAGCAGTTATACTGCTTAATCAAAGTTTTCACATTTTCCATGGAATAAGCTTAGTGTTAGTTTTGACAGGAATATGGATTGCAGAAAAAAAATAGTATCAAATCTTAATAGTCATTAATTCGTCTGCCCATATAATATTCCCCTTGAAATTTAACTCGACTTCATTGATAACTTCGTCTTTATATTCATCTAAATAATGAACCTGGTGTGTCAATATTAAATTTTTAACATTTGCTTCTTTGGCGACTTTCCCTGCATCTAAAGCGCTACTTTCTGATTGCGATGTAGCATTACCTTTCATTTCACGGTCAAGTCGAGCACATTCCATAACTAATGCGTCTGCATTAGCTGAAATATCAACTAAAGCTTCACATGGCCTAGTGTCTCCTGAAAAAACTATAGTTTGATTTTTATGTTCAACTCTATATGCTAATGAATCCAGATAAGGTTGAACGTGTTCAACTCTTTTACAAGTTATTTTCCAATTTTCTCCGTTTAATACAAATCCTGGTTCAATATCATTAGAATTAATCTCCGGAATTTGTCGTGGCAGCTCTCCACCTCTGTCTTGGTAAGCCCAAAGACTTAAAGGGTGATTTGTACGAGCGATATAATCATGCCAATAAGCACCAATGTCTTCTCCAACTAATCTTTTTGTAAGTTGTTCTGTTGGAGGTGGTCCGTATACATTTAATATTTTTTCTTTACCAATGGATTGATCAAATCTCATTAAAAGAAAACACGCATAATCAGCATCATGATCAGAGTGATGATGAGTAAAAAACATATTAGTAACCTCTAGGGGACTAATTCCAGCTTTAGTTAATTTATACGTAGCAGCAGGGCCACAATCGAACATAAACCATTCATTGTTTACTTGTAACGCGTAGGATGACCCCCATCTTATTTCAGAAGGAGTCGGTGTACCTGAACATAATATTTTCAAATTAATCATATTATTTTTTACAATTAATTTTGAGTGTATTTGTAACATTCAAGAGCTAAAGATCCCATTACGTCATTAGCAGAATATATTCCTGCAGCCCCACTGTTTAAATATTGATTAACTTTGTCAGTGTAAGCACATAAAATAACACCTGTATGATTTGAAGGGTAAATTATTCCTGAGTCAGAATATCCGGTTTGATAGCTACCTGTTTTATGTGCGACTTTAACATCATTTTCTTTTGGACCTGCTGCAGATGGGGAAGCTAATTTAAGTGGCAGTCTATTATTTAATTTTTGGGCTAAGAGAATTTCCATTGCAATCTTGCAAAGTTCGGTTGTTGAACCTAATTTATTAGCTGCGCTCTCATCTGATACGCTATTATGTATAATTTCTAATAACAGTCCCACATCATTTGGAGTTGTTGAATTAACTTTATTTAAGTCTGAAGTAAGATCAGCTCCTGTTGGGAATCCAACTCTGTGATCCGTTCCAATCATTCCTATATTTTTACAAAAGTCGTTAATATAATCCAAAGTTAAAATTTCTGTAACTGTTCCTGTAGAAACGTTATCTGAAACAATAATCATCATCGTAAGCAAGTCCTGAAATTTAACTTTAAATCCTGGTAAAAAATGTTGGAAGCAACCAGAATTAGTACCAAAATACTTTTCTTCAGGTACAATCTCATCTAATAAACCAATTTTACCTTCATGTACAGCTTTCATAGCAGCCATTAAAATTGATATTTTTCTAGTACTGGCAGATGGGCCAATCTCATCTCCATTTCTATTCAATGAGTTTCCTGATTTCAAATCTTTAAAAAACCATTTAACTTCAAATTCTTGCGAATCGCATATTTCATTTAAAGTCTGATTTAATTTATCTAAGTCACTCATTATAATCTCCTAAATTAATGTTTTATAATGTTATTATAAACTAACAATCAAATTACCTAAAACAATGATATTACAGATTACAACAGGCATAATAATTGGAACGGGCATGTCATTTTTCATGTCAGGGATAATAACAGGTGTAAATACAGGAATTGAAGATGGATTTATTTTGAGGTGGATGAAAGCTTGGGGGATTGCATGGTTAATAGCTACTCCAATGGCTGTTGTTATTGGGCCTTTAGCGAGAAAATTAGCTTTAAGAATTGTCGGAAATACAAAAGTTTAAATAACTAGTCTCAAACTGGAGGAACAACTGATTCCGGAGACTCGCCTCTTGCAACTTTAGATGCATTCCTAACTGCAAAGCTTGCAATATTAATTTCTGACTCATAAGCTCTTGTTGCAAAATGTGGAGTAAGAATGACATTTTCAAGTTTTAGTAAGGGGTTGTCCATTTCAATTGGTTCAGTCTCAGTGACATCAAGCCCTGCACCAAAAATTTCTTTTTGATTCAATGCTTCTATTAATGCTTTTTCATCTACCACAGGACCTCTGCTCGTATTTATAAGAATCGAGTTTGGCTTCATAATATTAAACTCTTCTGATGAAATCATGTGTTTTGTAGTTCTTTCTAAAGGAACGTGTAAAGTAACAATATCGCTAGTTGATAACAATTCATGCAAGCTTACTTTTTTAGCATTAGTTTCCTTTATATATTGGGAAGGAAAATTTGCTATATCATGGTAAATCAAATCACATTCCCAACCTGCCAATCTTTTAGCTACACGCGAACCTATTCTACCTAAACCAATGATTCCTACTTTTTTACCTACAAGTGTATGATACTCTTTGCGATTCCAGGTACCAGGAGTATAAGTTGAAGGTTTGTTGTTGGTAAATTTAATGTTATCCATTAAGTCAGGTATCGCAAAATCTTGATAATTTCCACTTTTTACATTTGAAATTTGCAAATCAAATTTTCTATTCACAGCAAACATTAATGCTATTGCATGCTCAGCAACTGCAACTGCATTGCCACCACCGTTGTTACTTACAGAAACTCCCATTTCATAAAGTTTTGATTTTTCTAACCAATCAGTGCCTGCACTTGGAGTTTGGATTAATTTTAAGGAGTTAAGTTTCATTGCCAAATCAGTGATATATTTATAAACCCCTTGAGTAATTATTGATTTAACATTAACACATTTTTCAACGATATTTTCAATTGAGCTATCTCCATCAACAAATATCAAATCTATATCTTTCTCTATTTCAGCAAAATGAATTAGATCTT
>JBJLGN010000018.1:0-9099 GCA_045564835.1 Dehalococcoidia bacterium | reverse complement strand
TAGGAACAGAAGTTGATATATATGACGAAGAAATTCAAACAGCAGCAGAAAAGATTGGAACTATCGCAGACGAATTAATGACAAGAATTAATAAAAGAGTTCAGAGGAGATATGTTTAATTATGTTAGACGTTGTAGTTATAGGCATGGGAGCTCATGGAAGTGCTGGATTATTTCATTTGGCAAAAAAAGGTTTGAATGTACTAGGATTAGAACAATTTGAACAGATACATAATAATGGCAGTTATCACGGCTTATCAAGAATTATTAGGATGGGGCTATATGAAGGTGATGCCTATTTACCATTAGCAAAAAGATCTTTTGAATTATGGAGAGAACTAGAAAAAGAATATAATGAGCAAATTCTTTATATGACTGGGATTATAAATATTGGTAACAAAAATAGTGGTATATATAAAAATACATTGAATTCTGCTATAAAACATAACCTTGATTATAAAGACATGAATAATCAAGAAATCATGTCAAAATTTCCAGGATTTGAATTGTCTAATGATTTAAATGGGGTGTTCATGAAAGAAGGTGGTTTTTTAGATCCTGAAAAATCAGTAAAAGCACATACACAATTAGCAATTAAGAATGAAGCTATTATTAATTATAATGAAAAAGTACTTTCATGGGATGACAAAATTTCTCACATTGAAGTATTAACAAACAAAACAACATACAAAACAAAAAAACTAGTAATTGCTGGGGGAGCATGGAATATTGATTTGTTTGATATTCCCAATCTTCCTCTTTCTGTTATAAGACAAGTTGTAGGTTGGTTTCCTAGTAATAACAAATCATTATTTGACAAAAATAATTTCCCTGTTTGGATACTAGATGACGGAAAAAATCATGGATACGGATTTCCTGAATATGGAAATAGCGGCTTGAAAATTGGTATATTCAATCACTTAAATGAAAAAGTACATCCTGATAAAAATAATAAAAATATAACTCTAGAAGATATAAAATTATTATCAGATTTCACTAAAAATTTTAAAGACACCAACAAAGGTGAAAATTACGAAGTGTGCATGTTTACAAATACTCCTGACGATAATTTTATACTAGACAAACATCCTTCATCTGAAAATTGTATAATAGTATCCTGTTGCTCAGGTCACGGATTTAAATATAGCTCAGCAATTGGAGAAATAATTAGTGATTTATGTAACGAAGGGCAAACTGAATACAACATCGACTTATTTAATATTTCAAGATTTAATTAATGAGTACTAGAACTAAAATAAATATATTTGTAATGACAGTATTTATTACAATTTTAGTTAGAATGTTCTTATGAATTAGATAGAAGTAATATTATTTTTATAAAACTTCCCATTTTTCATAATTACTGATAATTTTTCACCTTGATTCTGTAAAACTTCAAAGTCCTGAAGAGGATTGCCTTCAACTAAAAGAATATCAGCAAAAGCTCCTTCTTTAATAATACCAATTTTATCTTTTTGATTAACTATTTCAGCGTTAACCAATGTAGCACTTTTTAAGATTTCTTCTTTTGGCATTATATTTTGCCGGATCAAAAATTCTTTACTTTGATACACCTGTAATTCGCCCAGTAAATCAGTTCCATAACCTATCTTTACTCCAGCATCAAAAGCATACTCCAAAGCTATTTTACCTTCATCTTTAACAAATTTATTTTTTTCTAAGCTTACCTTAGGTAATCCATATTTTTCTCCTTCTAAGTCCATAGCCTCATAAGTAATTAAATTTGGAACTAAATAAGCATTTTTTTCATACATAAGTTTAGCAGTTTTCTTATCCATTAAATTACCATGTTCAATAGTTCTTACACCACAATTAACTGCTCTAGTAATTGCTTCGGAAGTATATGCATGCGCAAGAACATATTTTTGCCAAGAATATGCTTCATTGACCACTGCGCGTATTTCATCTTCTGAAAATTGTAATCCAAATATAGGATCATCAGGAGAAGCAACTCCTCCAGATGCAAAAATCTTGATAGCATGTGCTCCTTTTCTTAATTCTCTTCTTGCAGCTTTTTGAACATCAGCAACACCATCAACAATCCATGTTTCTTTTTGTGTTCCCTGATAACAATTACAGTGATCTCCTTCGTAAGTTTTAGGTCTTCGATCTCCATGACCTCCTGTAGGACCCAAAGCTTTTCCGACAAAAAATAATCTGGGACCTTTAATTAAATCATTCTCTATTGCTTCATGAAATCCCCAATCAGCTCCAGTGCAATCTCTTACTGAAGTAAAGCCTCTCATCAACATTGATTCAGCTAGTTTTGCAGATCTTAAGACATTTAAACTATGAGGATAATTACTTATTGTTGACATATCCAATGCAGTAGCTGTTATATGAACATGGGCATCTATCAATCCTGGCATCAATGTTTTCCCAGTACAATCTAACTCAATAGCATTTTTTGATTTAATAGAAGATTCACTAATTTTAGTGATTAAATTACCTTCAGTTAAAACATTAATACCTGAAATAACATTAGAATTCTCAACATCTAATAAATTACAATTTTTAAAAATTACAGATTTCATATTTTATTTTATTTAGAAATTATAAATATACCTAAATCAGCTTTATAATTATAGTCTTCTTCAATATGTTCTCTTGTGCTTGAATTTAAGAATTTACTATTAATTATTTTAAACTTTTTAACATCGCAAAATTCTTCAAAATCAAAAATTGACATATACCTCTTGTTAGGTGTGTTATACCATTCATAACCTAGCACTCCTTTTGACTTTGGAGCTCTTCCTTCTTCATAAAGCATATTTCTTAAAGGATAATAAGCAAAATTGGGGAAGCTCAATATTGCTTTATTAGCTATTCTGCACATTTCATTTAAGATTTTTTCAACATTATCAATTGCTTGCAATGTTAAAGATAAAATAGCAGTATCAAACTGTTTGTCACCTATTATTGTCAAATCAGAATTCAAATCCAAACTTAATACAGGTATTCCTTTTTGTGAAGCTTGTAAAAGTTCATCTAAATTATTATCAATACCAAGTAAAGATTCCGCTTGGTTAGAGTTCTTTATATAATCTAGCAAACTTCCATCTCCACAACCCATGTCTATTATGTTCTTGGATTCCTTTACAAAATCTAATATTAATTCATGATTAAAACTTAATGTTTTATTACGTTGTTTTATATTAGTTTTATCAATATCAGTAAATATATCTTCTATGAAATTTGAAGCATAGTTGCCATAATAATTAATATCATCTTCTAATAAAAAAGCATCATGTCCACAATTGCTAGGTACTTCAACAAAACTTACCTGTTCTTTAGCCATAAATAAAGCTTTAGTTAATTCTTGGGATAAAGTAGTTGGGAATAACCAGTCACTCGAAAAACTAATCAAAAACCATTTTAAATTTTTATTTTTAAGTTTGTTTGATATGGAAGTACTATTTTCCCCTAAATCAAATTTATCCATTGCTTCTGAAAGAACTATATATGAATTAGGGTCAAATCTTTCAACAAACTTATCTCCCTGATAAGCCAAATATGAACCCACAGAAAATTGTTTTTCAAAATTGGTATCAATATCTTTAGGATCGTATCGGTCTTCATCAAATTTTTCGCTCATTGATTCTTGGGATAAATAGGTAATATGACCAAGCATTCTTGCCAATGCTAAACCTGTGGCCGGAGTTTCTTTTTTATCATAATATTGACCATCATAAAAATTTGGATCTCTTCGAATAGCATTCCTTCCTATGATGTCAAATGCAATACCTTGACTTGTTAGTCTTGGACCTCCAGCTAAAGATACTATGCTGTGAGTTTTTTCGGGAAATTTTATCCCCCATTCAATCGCCTGATATGCTCCTAATGAACCTCCAACAACAGAAACTAGTTTTTCTATACCCAAATATTCAATTAATTTAGACTGCGCCAGTACCATGTCTGATATAGATATTTCAGGAAAATCAGCACCCCAATATTTATTAGTTTTTTTGTTTATTTGATTAGGGCCAGTTGTACCCATGCAACTTCCGAGAATATTTGAGGATATAACAAAAAATTTATTTGTATCAATATATTTTCCAGGTCCAACAAATATATCCCACCAGCCATCAATATCGTCTTCATCATGCTTGGCAACATGAGAATCTCCGCTAATTGCATGACAAACCAAGATAGCATTATTTTTCTCCTTATTTAATTCCCCGTAAGTTTCATACGCAATTTCGCAATCATTTAATTGAAATCCTGAATTCAAAGTTAAACTTTCAGAAATTTTGTACTTTTTAAGATATCTAGAAAATACGTTTGATCTATTATCATCAGAGGATTTATACATTTTATTTCCTAAATTTTACCCAAAGCTATATCCAAATCCTCAATCAAATCATCAGAATTTTCTAATCCAACAGATAATCTAATCATTCCATCAGGAATACCTGCTTCTTTTCTCCCTTCTTCTCCCAAAGAATAATGGGTTGTAGTTGCCGGATGAGTAATTAAAGATTTTGTATCTCCTAAATTATTTGAAATATCTATAATTTCTAAATTGTTTAACATTTTAAAAACTTCTTTTTTACCTCCATCAAGAATCATTGTGAGAAGAGTTCCTCCTTTACTCATTTGAGATTTAATGAGATTATATTGATCATGAGTTTTTTTGGAAGGATAGATAACTTTTTTTATTTTTGAATGATTAAGATAATATTCTGCCAATTTTAACGCGCTATCAGATTGGTGCTCTACTCTTAGTTTTAAAGTTTCTAACCCTTTTAACATTATCCAAGCATTAAAAGGACTTAATGATGCACCGGTGTGTCTCATGTATGGTTTCAGGTATTTTTCATAATATTCTTTGTCTGAAATAATGGCACCACCTAAAGCACGCCCCTGTCCATCTATATGTTTAGTACCTGAATAAATAACAATATCAACACCTAGTTCTAGTGGTTTTTGCAAAATAGGAGTTGCAAAAACATTGTCAATAATAACTTTTGCACCGACTTTTTTTGCAATTTTAGAAACAGCAGATATATCAATAATTTCTAAAGTAGGGTTAGAAGGTGTTTCAAAAAATACTGCTTTTGTATTTTTATCGATAGCTTCCTCCCATTCTGAAATATTTTTCCCAGATACAAATGTAGTATTGATACCATATTTGGGGAAAACCTTTGTTAATATTTGATAACAAGAACCAAACAATGCTCTTGAAGCAACAATCTTGTCTCCTTGTTCCAAAAAACACATCATAGACGAAAAAACTGCTGCCATTCCAGTTGAAGTTGCAAAACATTTTTGGCCACCCTCAATAGCAGCTAATCTGTCTTCAAACATTTTGACTGTGGGATTTCCGTATCTGGAGTAAATAAATCCTTCATCATCACCCTTAAATCTTGCCTCAGCTTGCTCTGGTGAATCGTAAACATAGCTACTTGTCATGAATATAGGTTCGCTTGTTTCACTAAAATTAGACCTATTCAACCCTTCTCGTATTAACTTTGTCTCTAATTTAATATTTTTTCTTTTCATAATTTTCTCCCAAAAAAAAATCTCCCCTAATCAGGAGAGATTCATACTTAATGTTTACCTATTTAATAAGTCACGTATGATCTGGGGCACCTTTACATTTAGGTTGCCAGATAGGATCAAAGGCCCAGTCGCCTAACCTATCATTCTCAACGATTGTTTGAATAATCTAACATAAATTTATAATTATTTCTACAATTATTTTTTTGTTGATGGTCTTGTTTGATTTAAAATTTTATAAAATAATGTTACGTATATTATGTAATCAAAAATAGCAAAAGGAAAAAATTATGAAAATAGGTTGGATTGGAATTGGAAATATGGGTAAACCAATGGCTAAGAATCTTCAAAAATTTGCATCTGAATTCACTGTAAACGACTTAAATCAAGAGTCTGCAATTGATATTTTAGAAGATGGAGGTAATTGGGCAAATTCTCCCAAAGAATGTGCCCAAGAAAAAGATTTAGTTTTTATGTGCTTACCTATGCCTGGAGATGTTGAAAAAGTAGCATTTGGTGAAAATGGAATATTGAGTGGAATCAATAAAGATACAATTGTTATTGACTCATCAACGAACTCTTTGGCAATGGTGAAAAAATTAAACTCTGAGTTCAAAAAACATGACATTGCTTTCATGGACTGCCCTGTAAGTGGCGGGGTTACAGGAGCTATTGATAGAGATTTATGTGTTATGGTAGGAGGGGATGAAGAGTTATACAAGAAGCACAATTTAGCTTTTGAAGCTATAGGTGATAAAGTAATTTATTGTGGTCCAACTGGAAGTGGTACTATTTGTAAATTATCCCACAATCTTTTCAGTGCAATGCTTATGAATATCACATCTGAAGTACTTTCATCAGGTGTTAAAGCTGGAATGGATTTGGGAATTCTTCTTAATGCAATTTCAAAATGCGCTTCAGGCAAAAACCCTCCATTGGAAAACTGGATAAATGCAACTCAAAACGATTTTGCAGCAGATGAATATTCTTTTTTTCTTGAACTAGGTGCAAAAGATGTTAAATTAGCTTGTGAAATGGGGAGAGAGAATAATGTGCCAATGGATATGGCAAATATTGCCGAACAAAATATGATTGAGGCGATGAACAAAGGTTGGGGCAAGAAAAATGCAGGAATAATAAGAAAATTAATTGCAAATAAAGCAGGAATTGAATTCGACTATTGCCCTGGAGGTTTTGCTTAAATTATCTTAATTAATAATTTTCCGAAATTTTTACCTTTCATCATTCCTATAAATGTATGAGGAGTATTTTCTATTCCGGAAACTATATCTTCTTTATACTTGATTTTCTCATCAAGCAACCATTGTGATAATTTGCTTAAACCTTCTTGGTATCTTGATTTAAATTGAAAAACAAGAAATCCAGTCATAGAAGCTTGGTTTATTAATAGTGTACTTCCTACTCTATCACCTTTCTCATTTTCTTCTAAATTATACAGAGAAATTTGTCCACATATAGCAATCCTTGCACCAATTGACAAATTTGAAATTACATTATCTGAAATTTCTCCTCCAACGTTGTCAAAATAAATATCAACACCACTTGGAGCATACTCTGAGATTTTAGTCAAAATATTGTCTGTCTTATAATTAATAACATTATCAAAACCTAATTCATACAAGCAATAATCAGTTTTAACATCAGAACCTGCTATTCCAATAACTTTACATCCCATTATTTTTGCTATTTGTCCAACAATCGCGCCAACTGCTCCAGATGAAGCAGAAACTACAACAGTGTCTCCAGGTTTTGGTGAACAAACATCTAAAAAACCAAAATATGCTGTAAGTCCGGGCATTCCTAAAACACCTAAAGAAGTAGAAATAGGTGCTACTTCGGAATCAATTTTTCTAGCACTAGCTCCATCAATCTTGCCATATTTTTGCCATCCGATATGTGCAGTAGCATAATCTCCTTCATTAAATAATTTACTTTTACTTTCGACAACCTTACCCACAACTTCTCCTGTAATAATACCCCCAATTTTTATTGAAGGAGCATAAGATTTAGAATCATTCATCCGCCCTCTCATATAAGGATCAAGAGATAAATAATGTGATTCGATAAGTATTTCACCTTCATCTAGTTCATCAACAGAACTTTTAATTAATTTGAAATCGCTCTCTTTGGGATAGCCTATTGGTCTTTTGTTTAATATCCATTTCTCATTCATATCAATCCTTTTTCAGAAATAATATTATCAATCATTCTAGGATCAACTAATCCTCCGGTAATAATAAAACAAATTTTTGACTGATCAGGAAATTTATCTCTATACTGAACAAATCCAGCCAAAGTTATTGCCGCAGAAGGTTCAACCAATAAATTTTCGTAATCTATAAATGATTTCATAGACTTCATTAGTAAGTCTTCTTCAACAAGCAATACATCATCTACAATTTCTTTAGCTAAGTTGACAGAATCTATAACAGGGTTTCGTACGGATAAGCCATCCGCGATAGTGTCAGCAGTTTGGTTTTCAAAATTTTCATCATTCAACGCTAAAAACATAGAAGGTGATTCTGATGGAACAAGTCCAATAATTTTTGTATTGTTAGTTTTATCTTTTACTGCATTTCCTATACCAGAAATTAAAGATCCATTTCCTATTGGAACAAACACATAATCAAAATTAGATTCTATTATTTCATTACCTATTGTTTCTGCTCCCATGTGCATAGCAGGTAATTTGCCATCCTCTAAAAATAACAAACCTGTATCTTCTGCATATTTTTTAGCATTTGATTTAGCATCATCAAAATCTCTTCCTGATTTTATCACTTCAGATCCTGTTAATTTTATACGATCTATTTTAGAAATATTTGCATCTTCAGGTACAAATATAATTGACTCAATATTATTTCTTTTGCACGCTTCAGCTATCGCTAATCCATAATTACCCGCAGAAGCTGCAACAATTTTTTTTACACTTTTATCAGAATCAGTTAAATCTCCTAATACGCTCAAAGCACCTCTTAATTTAAAAGATTTAACTGGAGTACAATCTTCTCTTTTTAGCCAAATATCGGAATTTAACAAATCACTTAAAACATTAGCTTTCAACAATGGGGTTGGAGTCCAAGTTTCATTTTTTATCATCGAGTGTATTTCATTTTTATTCAATTTTTTTTCCTACTTCAAACTTAATTACTTTATATTTATCTTCAAACTCTCGAATTAGTATATATTGATTAACTTCTAAATTCTTCAAATGCTGAACTTTATTTGAGTTTGCCCAATCAATTTTTAACTCAAGAATATTATCACATTCGTTTAATCCTAAAGTTTGAATCAATGAGGATGAACCAAAACTCCCTCCATTATCAACAAAAGAATTATAAGTTGATTCATTATTACATTGTAGTGTGATTTTTGAGCCAAAAATTGTGTTTTCATCACTACGTTGTAAAATTATTCCAATCCAATTATTACTATTACCGGGATTTTCATATAGCAAATTAGTAAATCCATCTGACAAATAAAATCCTCCCATTTGCTCAAATATATCTAAATCACCATCAAGATCAAAATCAGCAAATCCAATACCATGGCCTTTTTG
>JBJLGN010000017.1:0-9513 GCA_045564835.1 Dehalococcoidia bacterium | reverse complement strand
ACGGAGAACCAGATTTAGAATATGTGGCTACGCAAGAATGTTTATACAGAGAAAAATATGGAGCACAGGATTTCAATAGTTGTTATGAATATCAATATTGGTACTATAGAACTTTTGACGACTGTTGTGGTGCTATGCATGGTACACCTATGGCCCTGGCACCTGTGAGATTCCAATCAATGACATATAATGGGCCAGATAAGCAATACGAAGGTGGGCAATTACATAAAACCACATTGCATGAATATTTTCATGTGTGGCAAAGTGCATACAAAGTTCATCCTCATGAAACTCGTTGTTCAGACGAAGAGAACAAACTTTGTGAATTAGGCAACGGACCATTGTGGTTAGAGGAAGGATCTGCTGAATATTTTGCAGTATATTTTGCAGAAAAAAAAGCTTGGTCAAATCTTAAATCTGCTCTAACAGGAAGCTTAACAAGGGCACAAAACATCTATGACAAATGGGGATTTACTCTAAAAGATTCACATCAAAGAGACGATAAAGATAAGTTGGACCAACACGAATGTAATTGCGGAGGTGCAATCATGTATGATATGGGAATATGGGGAGTTGCATGGCTGATAAACAAATCGGGTAGCAAGGAAGGGTTTTTAACAGAATTTTACCCAAATGTAGCATACATTGGATATGAACAAGCATTTATAAATGCTTTCGGATTATCTTTAGATGAATTTTATATAGAATTCTCTAAATGGTTTGACATCACTTCTAAAAACGAAAAATTAGCGATTATAGATACAATATCTACATACTGATCATATTTTTTAACATCCTGTAATAAAACAAATATTTATTATTAGATGTTGTAAATCTTTCCAAATAATTAACATTAGAATTCTTTAGTTTCTGCATAGACTGTCTGTTAATTAAATTATTATTAAGTAATACCTTGGTTATTCCTAAATCAGAAAGGGCTGACAAGCTATTTTCATTAAAATCAGGCAAGCCTCCAAATGGAAATGCAAAAACTTGAGACAAATTTAAATTTAAAGAATGCAAGAAATTGTGATTAGTTTCTATCTCTTTCAACTGTTGCTGGTAAGATAAAGTAGATAAAACATAATGATTAAAAGTATGATTACCATAATTGACATATTCACTATCGATTAATTTTGATTTGTCATCAAGTAAATTGGATTCAAGAGATATATGTTTTTGAGCTAAAAATTCATTAATGGAATGATCTAAATCCATAGAATTAAATTTAAATGATTTAGAATCTCTGTAAAAAGAATCGAAATCAATCTGGTATTCAAATTTACTAGAATATAAATGTTTAAACTCAGAAAACAAAGGTTTATTACTCATCAAATATGTAATTTTTTCTCTCCAAAAAGGTTTTTTGTCAAACGAGCTTCCTATCAAAAAAATTGTGGAATAAATCTTCATTTTAATTAATTCCGGAACAATAGTAGTAAATAAGTTTTTATACCCATCATCAAAAGTGATAGCCATATTGTTTTGCCCAATATCAGGAGAAAAAAAATCGTCAACAGGAATTATTTTGTAATATTTTTTCAAAAAATTAATTTGAGTAATTATATTATTAGGGGTTACATTATGGATGTATTCATCTCGAGCTTTGTTTTTTTTATCAAATGAAGAATGATATATTAAAACTATATTTCCATTATTTGTGTTTTTTATAAAATTTAACATAATATTTTATTTTTTTGCTATCACATTATAGCCGGTTGTAAGAAAGTCAGATTTAATTATTTTCCCTAAAATAAAAATAAGTGGATATGTAATATATGCTAATAAAATAAATATTACCCCTGAGAATTTTGAGATGAAATCTTTATTCATTATTAATCTCACATATAATACATTAATTGATTCTATCCATGTATTACGCTCGAAAATATTTAAATGTTTAAAATCTTTAAGCAGGTATTTTAATCCATATTTAGTAAATCTGAAATAATCATTTGGTCTATCAACTATTGGAAAAATAAAAGGAACTGTTAGTATAAGAGATCCATTATTGTTCAATCCATTATGTATATTTGCGATTGCTTTTTCAGGAGTAGGAATTGCCTGTAATACTTCAGGTATGACTATCACATCATATTTGTCATCAGTAAAATTATATTCACACACATCAGACAGAATATCAGGAGTATATTTGTCATCGATATCAAGAGTAAATAGATCAAAAGATTGTTCTTGACTAATTTTTATGAGAAGATCGTGAATTCTGCCTCCTGCCCCAATTAGCAACACACGATTTAAATTATTAGAAGAAGATAGTTCTTTGTAGATAAATTTATTTAAATTTTTCCTACTAAAAATTTTAGACAAATTTACAAAATAGCCATATATTTTATTTATGAAAAGTTTCATATTTTTTTATTATCAATATGTTTATAAATACTTTGCACCCTATTGTCCCAAGTAAATGATTCAGCGATTTGCCTAGCATTCTTACTCAATTTAATTTTCAAAGTTTTATTATCTGATAAGAGTTTAATTTTATGTACTAAATTTAACACATTATCAGGTTCAAACAAAAGAGAATTTTCTCCATCAGTTAAAATCTCATTTATTGAAGGCAGATTCGCTGCGATAATCGGATTACCAGTTGCCATATATTCAAATAATTTATTTGGTGATGCATATTTTTGTGTATGGGTCTCTTTTCCACTCATAGGTAAAATTAAAATATCAGCAAGATTATAATAATTATAGATTTCTCTCTGAGATTTGTGCCCAAGTAAATATACATTTCTAATTTTATATTTTTTTAAATAATTTTGAGCATTGCTTAATTCTTGCCCTACTCCTCCAATGATATTAATACAATAATCAGGTAACAGTTTTGCAGCTTCTAGTAAAAGATCTACTCCTCTGTTTTTTATAAGGCTTCCAACATAAGTGATATTTAATTTTTTATCTTTATTTGATTCTACAGGGGTCGGTTTAAATTTTGAAATATCCACAGCTCCGGGTACAACTAATATATCATTAATATTTATTCCTAGTTCAGATGACATATCTTCTGCCAAACCTCTAGTTAAAGCTAAAGGATAGATATTATTTGAATATTTAAATAAATTTTTGTATTTCTGAATATGTCTTAGTGGAGGCATATTGTGGAATTCCATTATAGTAGGGATATTATTTACTTTAATTAAATTTATTGCAAAATGAAGAGTGTTTCTCATAAATACAACGCTATTTTTATGATGTCTCAAATAATAGTTAATTAAATATCTTTCCCATATCCAATTATTAATATAATTAATTCTTCTATAAAAATAATGTGGAATCTTTTTTTCATATTTATTTACATCAAAATATCTCAAATTTGTTATTTCAAATTTTTTTTCAATATCATAATAATCAAATAAATCTTCATATTCATTATCTAACTGAGATGCTCTTTCAGGTTTTACAAGATTAACATTAGTTCCCAAATAAGACATTGATTCACACATCTTCATTATTTGAACACTGTTAGCCATTTCTGATGGTATACGTAAGTTAGACAAATATGTGACAGGTTTCATAATTAAATATTTTCAAAATACTATTAAAGTTAATATAAAGCTTAATTATTTAAAAATACAATTATTTTATATGTTAATAAACTTAATATTTATTACATAAACATATAGTAAGATTATAAAGATAATATTAAAAAAATAAAATGAAAATTGGAATGGTATTCCCCGCAGTAGAATATGGGGGACAAGAAAAAAATTTAATTCTTCTAAGTAACGAGTTATACAAAAACAAATATGAAGTCGAAGTATTAAGTTATGGAACTGGTGATTTTACCACCTGTAAATTAAACAAAAATATTAAGAGAATTAATTTAGAATCTTCAGGGTATAAATATTTTGTTATTAATTTAATTTTGTCGTTATTTACTAAAGGGATGCTTAACATATATCTGAAAAGCTTAATCAAAATATCTATATATTTACTACACAATAAATATAATGTTCTTATCTGCTTCCAGGCAGGGGGATTAGTTTCAATATTAAAAATAATTACAAGAAGTAAAACAAAAATAATCACTAGAGAATCCACATCTCCTATACAAATGTCTAAATTACAAAAATCGTTCTTGCCATTTTCAATAAAAATTAAAATCAAGCAATTTTTATATAAATATTCTGACATTATTGTAACTAATTCTATAGGCACAAAAAATGAAATAAATAATTTGCTTAAAAAAAACAAAGCTATAACAATAGAAAATATATGTGACTATTCCGGAATGCGAATAGAGAAAAACATAAATTATCATCCTATATTCAAAAAAGAATCATACAAATTAATTACAGTTGGCAGGCTTAATGAAACTAAAAGAGTAGATATAATAATTCAAGCTGCAAAAGAAATTTCGTTACAAAAAAATATTGATTTAATTATTGTTGGTGAAGGCCCAGAAAAATCCAAATTAATGAATCTAGCTAAAAATATCAATATATCTGAAAAAGTTCATTTTATTGGATTCTCAAACGAAGTTCACAAATGGATAGTAAACTCAGATTTATACATATCAGCTAGCATAGTAGAGGGCTCACCAAATTCCATTATAGAATCTATTTGCCTTGGTACCCCTGTAATTGCTGCTGATTGTAATCATGGCCCAAAAGAAATACTTGATAATGGTAAAATAGGGATATTAGTTCCAATCAATGACATAAAAGAAATGATATTAAATATCAATAATCTACTAAATAACAAAGAACTTAGGAAAAAACTTAGGATTCTATCATTGGAGAAAAAATCAGTTTATTCACCGCAAAGAGTTTCAAATTTATATATCAAAGAAATACTAAAACTTAATGAAAGTAAGTAAAATTTTATACATATTAGTCATGGCCTTAACACTTATCAGTTGTGAAAGGAATATTTTCAACCCACAAATTTATCAAAATGTAGAAACAGATGCATTAATTATGACAAAATTTGATCTGGAAATGACTGAAATGATGACAAAAGTGTGGGCTCCAGTTAGGGTATTTGAGTACCATCAAATCAATTCACCATTTGACCAAGAAGCATTAGAAATAAAAAACTGCCAATCAAAAATAACAGCAAAACGATTTGCAGAAATTATAGATATTGATATTAAAAATATGAAAAAAGAATTTATGAATGATTCTTTTGTCTACGTAGACTTAGGATTGTCACCTGTACCTGATCCCATTTTGTCATTCAGTACAGATATTGAATTTAAAATGAATGAGCATATTGTGTTGTTAGAAAGATTTCTAGAATTTAATTCGAAAATGATGGCAACAGCAACTTATACAAAAGAAGCTCCTATAGCAGCATGGGAAAATGATATCAAAAATATACATAATAATGAAAAAGGCACACCAAACCGTGATTTTTCTGACTCAATGGTATCATACAAAACTGAGAGAAATAGAACATTTGGTCCTGTAGCCCAAATTTTCACTAAATATTGGGAAGTAATAGAAACACCTGCAATGTTACATCACATGAGTGATCATATTAAAACAAATTTAAAAATAACAGATATCCAAGTTAACGAAAATGTAGATTATAGTTTTTGGAAAGAAAATAAAGAAAAATTCATCAATAATCCAATTTGTTCCAAATAATACTACGTTGTTTAAATTGAATAATTTAAACATAAATTCTATAATAACTCTTCGTATTAATTAATGGTGGAACATGAAAATCTTTAACTCACTAAAATCTGTCAAAGGAAGAGACAGAAATAATAGAATGGTAAGAAGAAAAGGACGAGTCTACATAATAAACAAAAAAAACCCAAGAATGAAAGTCCGACAGGGGTGACAAAAAGTAAAACAATTGGATTAATTGGGATGGGAGATATGGGCTCTGCAGTTGCAAAGTTTCTTTTGAAATCAAGTTTCACTGTCCAAACTAATTTGGATGGTAGAAGCAAAAAAAGTACAGAAAATGCACTAAAATCAAATGTCCAAATAGTATCATTTATCAAATTGATCGAAAGCTCAGATTTGATTATTTCTATCATTCCACCAATATCATCAGCTAAAACTGCAAAAAAGATTTCTGCTTATTCAAGCAAATTGTCTAAATCTGTAAATTACTTAGATGCAAATGCAATTTCACCAGAAACAACATTGCAAATAGAGTCAAATTTTTACAGAAATTCATATGACAAAAGTAAATATATCGATGGATCAATAATAGGCACAAGTCCAAATGATAAGTATAGGCCAAGGTTATATATTTCAGGTGAGTATGCTAAAAATTTCTTGTACTTAAATTCTTCAGCATTTGAAGTGATAGATTTAGGAAAAAAAACACAACTGTCTTCGAGTCTTAAAATGTGTTACGCATCTCTAACAAAAGGTTCAAGTGCATTGTTAATTTCACTAATTTTATTAGCAGAAAAATTAAATGTACTAGATTATTTGTTTGATGAGTTAAAATATAGTCAAAATGATACTATTAATAAAATTAAAAAATCATTCCCCGTCATATCTTCAAAATCTGAGAGATGGATTGGAGAAATGGAAGAAATAGGAAGTACCTATTATGCAAACGAATTGAATGCTGGAGTTTTTGATAATGCTAGTTATATATACAAATTAATATCAAAAAACAAAACTAAGTTAATTAAATTATTAGAAACATTGGATTAACAATATTAAGCCGATTTTTTATTTCTTTCATCCCAATAAACAAGAATCTGTGTAGCAATTGCTATAGAAGAATATGTACCTGATATCAAGCCTACTATTAAAACCAATATAAATGGTTTTAACGTATCTCCGCCAAATAGATACATAGCTATTAAAGTTACTAGCAAAGTTATACTAGTATTTAAAGATCTTCCAAAAGTTTGAGAAATACTTAAATTAACCACGTCAGATAGTCTTATTCCACTATAATCAATGATATTACTTCTTAATCGATCTAGAACAACTATAGAATCATTAACACTATAACCAAGGACAGTCAGAAAAGCGATTATAAACATTGTATTTACTTCCAAGTCTAATGTTATTCCCAATATAGCAAAAACACCTAGTACTACCAATGTATCGTGAAGTAAAGCTATAATTGAAGCAACACTGAATCTTATTGGATTTGGAACGTTTCTAAATGCCCACCATATATATATAAATATTCCTATTGTTGCAGCAAAAACAGCCCAAAATGCATTCACAACTGTTTCCCTTGCAATCAAAGGAGAAATCAAATCAAAAGAAAGAACTTGCACATCATCTTCTTCTGCGGTCAGCGAATCTAATATTTTAAGCAATTTTTCCTTTTGTTGATCATTTATATCAAATGTTCTGATAAAAAATGTGCTATCACCAAAATTTTGAACAATTGATGATTCAAACTCGGTTCCAACAAGTGCTTCTCGAATATTTTCAGAAGAATCGTAGGAAGACAGCTTAATAGTTAAGCTACTTCCTCCAGTAAAATCAATACCCGGTTTAAGCCCCCCCATAAAAATAAAAATTATTCCAATAAGTATAATAATAGATGAAAAACTAAAAAACCAAATTTTATTTCCTGAAAGATTCATAATATTCCTCATAACAAATCTTTACGACCCGCTGGTACGTAAAGTGTTAAAATTTTAGAAATAAAGGAATTAGCAGATAGTTTTAATATGGTTTGAGTGAGAAGGAGCGCTGATATCATACTAATAATCACACCAACTGATAATGTTATAGCAAATCCTTTAACAATAGTTGCACCTAGTTGATCTGCAAACCAGAATAATATCAAACATGTAATAAGAGTAGATACATTGCTATCCCTGATAGCAGGCCAAGCTTTGTTAAAACCTATATTTACAGCCATTGATAATGTTTTACCAGTTCTTAATTCTTCTTTTAATCTTTCAAATATTAGAATATTTGCATCTACGGCCATTCCAATCGAAAGTATAGCTGCAGCTATGCCGCTTAATGTAAGCGTAACAGATAATAATTTAAATACAGCAATAACAACCAAACAATAACAAAATAGTGCTATGGAAGCAAAAATTCCTGGAATTCTATAATAAAGAACCATAAATACTACCACTAGTAATAATCCAACACCTGCAGCTGAATAACTTTTAGAAAGACTATCCGCACCTAATACAGCATCAACATCTCTTTCTTGTATTAATTTTATAGGGACAGGAAGTCTACCTGATTCAAGCATTAAAGATAGATCACTTACTCGATCCAAAGTAAATGCAGGACTATCAATAAACGCAGCACCACCTAGTATGGGTTTGTTTACACCAGGGCTTATAAGTTCTGTATCATCCAAAAATATCGCAATTTTATCAGATGTTGCAGCAATTTCAGTTGTGAGTTCAGCAAATTTTCTAGTTCCTTGTTCATTAAATTCTATATTAATGATTGGCTTATTTGTTTGCTGGTGCTGACCTGGATAAGCTCTTTCAAGATCTTCTCCAGTTAATCCAATAACTTCATCCCTTTGGCCTACCAATAAACTAATAAATTCAATATCGATTTCATTGCCAAGTTTGGATTTAGCATCATCTAAAGATAAATAATAATCAGAAGGAATCATGAATGAAAATTGTTTTTCAGTGTCTGTTTCTGTTATGAAGGTACCTAGTAATTCAAACCTAGCATTTTCCTCTCCTCCACTTAATTCAACTTGTAATCTGTCATACCCAGGTGATTCTAGGCTTGTAACCAATTGATCATGTAAAGTTTTGATTCTGTTATATGCATCATCATCAAAATTCACAAAAATACCTAGAGGAGACGAATCGGGTGTTGTATCGTTAGAAGTTGATGAATCATTACTAGCAACGGAGGAATCAGTAGGTTTAGCTGAGTTATCTTCGGTAGCATAAGGATTAGGATAAAAATCTAATTTGACACTTTGTATGCCACTATTAATGCTATTGTCTATAGGGTCGCTAGCATCTGTGTATCTGTGTTTGAATTCTAATCTTGCAGTTTCACCAATTAAACTTTTTGCACGATCAGGATCAGTTATTCCCGGCAATTGAACTAGTAGCCTGTCTTCGCCAATCAATTGTATATTTGGTTCTCCAAGGCCAGAAGAGTTAACTCTTCTTTCAATAGTTTTTATTAGAGCTTGCATCTGCGTACTAGAGGGAGGGACAGTCATACCTTCTTGGTCTTTTAAATCTGACTGATAAACAAGATGGCTTCCTCCTTGCAGATCCAGGCCTAGTTGAAGTCCTAATACAGCATCAGATCCAAATTCATTTCCTCCTATTGAAAATTTTTGTGTAAAAACTACAAAAGCTGAAATAGATACTATAACTACAGATAACATTACAGATTTCCAATAACGTCTCAAAAATTGTCCTTTAATTAATTTTCTAATAAATTTTTAGCTAATTTTATTGCTTTAGATTTAGTAATTTTGCCACTATTAATAAATTCTTGTTGGATAGCAGTTAAAACCCTACCAACTTCTGGGCCTTCATTCAATCCAAAAATTTCCATGATTTGATGCCCGTCTATTATATTTGTATATTTTTCAGTGAACTCA
>JBJLGN010000016.1:0-9924 GCA_045564835.1 Dehalococcoidia bacterium | reverse complement strand
AGTTAGAATTATTGCGGCTAATGACATGCCATTTATGCCAGAAGCAGGCTTGGTAATGTGGGAAGCAATGAAAAACTTAGGATTTGTAAACACAGAGTTAGTATCCTTAGACTGGGGTAGCAGAGTAGCTATAACAGGAGGAGAAGGTCCTTGGGAAGCAGCGACTTCTTGGTCGAACTTTGCTAATGGACTTAACCCATTAGCACCGCATATGTTCTCAGGCGATACATCTTTGGGTTATAAAAATCCTAAAATTGATGAAGTTAGAGCGGAATTCTTAGTTGAAACTGATCCTAAGAAACAACAAGCTCAATACGATGAGATGAATAAGATTTTCTATGAAAATCCTCCATCACTTAACTTCTTTCAATTCCAACCACCTCGAGCTATAAGGGATAATGTTAAAGGCTACTGTCTAGACTGTCTATTCCCTATACTCCATAATGTTTGGTTGGACTAAACGACACACCTTTAATAAATTATAGGTTTTACACAAAGGAGAACCGACTTAAGTCGGTTCTCCTTTGAAGTTGTAATATTTATTAAAAACATTTAAAAAACTTTCAAATATAGGAAAATCTATATGTGGAAATACATACTTAGAAGAGCTATTTTAACTTTACCAGTTTTACTTATAGTATCTATAATTACTTTTTCAATTATGCAACTTGCTCCGGGCGATCCTGCCGCTATTGTGTTAGGCGGAGATTATATTATGTACGCTACAGCCCAAGAAATAGAAGATGTTAGGGAAGCAATGGGAATAAATAAGCCTCCGATTACGCAGTACTTTGACTGGCTAGGCGGATTTTTTGTAGGAAATTTGGGAACATCTTTATTTACAACAGAATCAGTATCTTATTTAGTAAGTCAAAAAATCGAAGCTACTGTTTCTACAGTATTTTCTGGAATATTTATAGCTCTATTATTAGGAATTCCAATGGGGGTATTAGCAGGTTGGAAAATGAACACGTGGATTGACAGAGCGGTTATGGTTTTTGCTGTTTTAGGATTTGCTATCCCAGGTTTTTGGTTGGCATTTAATTTGATATTTCTTTTTTCACTTAAATTAGGATGGTTTCCTGTTTTTGGATTTCGCAGTTTATTTACTGACGGTCCTGTTGAATTTTTAAGATATAGTGCATTGCCAGCAATAACTTTAGGAGTTGCTTTTATGGCACTTATTGCAAGAATGACCAGATCTAGTTTGGTAGAAGTCTTAAGCGAAGATTATATTAGAACAGCCAGATCTAAGGGGCTTGCTGAAGGGATAGTTTTAACCAGACATGCTTTAAGAGCTGCCTCAATGCCAATTATTACAGTAATAGGATTAGTTTTTGCCGCTGCTGTTACAGGAACAGTAATTACTGAGACTGTGTTTGCAATTCCCGGAATGGGCAGAATGTTTGTGAAAGCAGTTGGAGATAGAGATTTTCCGATTATTCAGGGATTGATGATGATTTTTGCAACATCATATGTATTTTTAAATTTAATAGTTGATATCATCTATGCATTTTTAGATCCGAGGGTTAGATACTCATGACTACTAACAGAGGTTACAACCCTAATGAAATAAGACAAGCGAAAGGTGTGGGTCACAGGATTTGGACACAGTTTACTAGAATGCTTAGAAAAAATCCTAACATGATTGTAGGCTTAGTTATACTAATAGTGTTTTCACTCCTTACAATTTTTGCTGACTTTTTAGTTAAATATGATCCTGTTGCAATTGATCCTGTAGATAGATTTATGCCACCTGGTTCTGTTCATTGGTTTGGCGCAGACAATATAGGACGTGATGTATATGCAAGAGTAATTTATGGAGGAAGAGTATCTTTGTTAGTTGGATTTATGGTAGCATTTTTAGTTACTTTAGCTGGTTTGTTTATAGGATTAGTGTCAGGTTATTCTCCAAAACTTGATATGATTATACAAAGAGTGATGGATGCTTTAATGTCATTTCCTACGCTATTATTAGCGTTAGCATTAATTGCGATGTTAGGCGGTAGTGTTTGGAATGTTATAGCTGTTATAACAATCGTTGATACCCCAAGAATGGTTAGAGTAGTTCGTTCATCTGTTCTTACAGTTAGAGAGCAACAATACGTAGAAGCAGCAAGAGGGATAGGAGCACCAACCCCTAGAATTTTATTTGCTCATATTGCCCCAAATACTATGGCCCCAGTAATAGTACAGGCTACTTATTTCTTTGCATTAGCTATATTGACAGAAGCTTCCCTTAGTTTTTTGGGATTAGGTATCCCACCTGAAGATCCAAGTTGGGGAAATATTTTGTCTTTAGGAAGAAAACATTTGCAACAAGCATTTTGGATTGCATTTTTCCCAGGTTTAGTTTTGACTATAAATGTACTAGCGATGAATTTGGTTGGAGATGGCTTAAGAGATGCTTTAGACCCAAAATTGTCTAGAAGAGCATAGTACAGAGAGGAATAATTTCTATGTTTTTCAATTCTAATTTAGGTTCATTGACACGAGTGTTGAGCGGGATCGCTTTGTCTATATTTTTTGGTATTTTGGCTTTTTTTGTAGCTCAATCGGCTTATACTTTATTAGGTGGCTCCTTGGGATATTGGCCTAAGCCATTCGTACTTTTTAGTTGGTTTTACTTTCCTGGTATTATTGCTTCTTTTGGCACATTTTTAACAATGTGGATATACGGGGAGTATGATAAGTTATATAAATTTATAGCTATATTTATAATATTAGCTACTTCGATTATTACTTGTTATATTACATTTAATATTACACTTGAAAAATATGAAGGACTAGATTATTGGCTAAGATTTGGGATGATGAAAGATGTTGCAAACAAAACTGTATGGACATCAATTTTGGTCTCTAATATTGTATCTGTTTTTTTGGTATTTAGTTTATTTATTAAAGAAAACTATGGTTTAAATTTTAGAGCAAAGTAATTAATCTTCTTTAATAAAATTTTTATATTGGCTAGGATTTAGCTTGTCAAATGGATAAGGATGATTCTTTTTTTTAAACAAATCAATTTGCTTTTGTCTTTCTCTTGATTTTTCTTTTTGTTCCTCTGATCTTTTATTATGACAATTTGGACACGAAACCCCTTCTTCATATTTTTCTGATTCTTTGTCAGATTGAGATATAGTTTCCTTGCATCCATTGCATAACTCATATGTGCCTTGAGTCAGGTCTTTTTTTACTGATACTCGATTATCAAATACATAGCATTCATCTTCCCAAAGAGAGGATTCTGGAGTAGTTTCTTCTAGGTATTTTAAAATACCACCTTTTAGTTGCAAAACATTTTTAAATCCGTTTTGAATCATAAATGCGGATGCTTTTTCACACCTGATTCCACCCGTGCAATACATCGCGATTGTTTCTTCTTTTTTATCTTTCAGGTTGGTTTTTATATAGTTTATAAAATCAGTAAAATTATCTGTTTTTGGATCTGTAGAATTTTTAAATTTTCCTATTTTAATTTCATATTCATTTCTTACGTCTATAATTGTAATTGAAGGATCTTCTATTATTTTATTCCAATTTTTAGCGTCAATAAATTCGCCTGTTTGATTTGGGTTTTTCACTTTATTTTCAAAAGGGACTATCTCTTTTTTTATTTTAATTTTCAATTTATAAAAGGGAATGGTTTTTGAGTGGGAAAATTTTATTTCAGTATTCTTAAATTGAAGTTTTTTTAAAAATGATAAAAAATTATCGATTGATTCATCAAATCCAGATAGAGTTCCATTTATTCCTTCTTTTGATAGAATAACCGTTCCTCTTAAGTTATTTTGCACGCAAATTTCTTTTATTGAATTTTTGTATTTTAAATATTGAGATTTAATATTTTTAAATTCATAAAATGAAACGATTTTAAAATTGTGTTCATTCATATTTGTTAATTAAACTAATTCAATTCCATTATCTTTTACTAATTCGCCTCGCAGCATAACTGTAGTGACGTTGTGCAGGGTTTTTATGTCTTTATCAGGATTTCCATCAATAACTATGATATCAGCTGATTTATCTTTATCTATTGTTCCAGTTTCCCCTTCTACTTGAAGACATTCAGCTGAAGTTTTTGTGCAAGCTACAATTGCTTCCATATTACTCATACCAACTACTTCTACCATTCTATCAGGAGTATATGCTATATCATCAAATCGTACGTATAACATTCCGCTATCAATACCTGAAACAAATTTAACTCCTCTTTTATACATGTCTTGTAAAATTGTTACTCTTTCTTCGGCATTGAATCCCATTCTTTGTGCTTGATTGGGGCTAAATTCAGGATCTCTGAAAGTTCTCATATATCCTGTAGCAAGAGTACCGTCTACATATATTCCTTTTTCAGCTATTTGATCAGCTACATCTTCTTTGTAGTCAAATGCTTTTTCTGGGTCTTCTGCAAGCCATGAGCAGTGTATTATATTATGCATTCCAGCTTTAACACAATTTTCTACTCCAACTGTGCCATGAGCATGAGAACATACTTTTGCACCAAGCCTTTCAGCATCATTAACTACTGCTTCTAGTGTTTCTGCAGGATATTGAGCTGCTCGCATATTTGATCTTGGAGTAAAACCTCCACCTGTAGACATGATTTTTATCCATTCTGCTCCTAATTTAATATTTGCTCGCGCAGCAGTTACAGCTTCATCTAAAGTGTCTGCTTCAGTTCCAAAATAATTGCAGTGACCAGCTGTTGTTGTAACTACTTGACCAGCAAGTAACATTCTTGGCCCAGGAATAATGCCGGAATTCACTGCATCTCTTACAGGAAAAGCAATATGGTTTTTACTTCCAATATCTCTCATGGTAGTTACCCCACTCATCAGAGTTTTTCTAACAGCATCTGTAGCTCTTATTGCTAAAATTGTATCTGAGTCATTTAGTGCAGCCTCATAGTTTCCAGGCTCAGGGCTAACGTGCATATGTGTATGAACTTCTATTAATCCTGGCATTATTGTTGAATTAGGATAGTCAAGAATTTCGTATCCATCTTTGGGTAAATTGTTTGCGTCAGTAATATCTTTAATTTTTCCATTTTCTATAATTACAGCAGAATTTTCTTTAGGTTTCCCGCCGTTACCATCTATTAAGTATTTTCCTTTGATTATTTTATTCATGTTGCCTCCTTGAATGTTAGGAAGATTATAACATTATTTTTTTGTACAAGGTAAATTAAATTTATCCTTATTTTTGAGATAGACTTATAATTTCAACCAAATTATAATTATTTCGCTATATTAATTATTAAGAGAGAAAAGTTGAACATAAACGCTATAAAAGATTTAGCTAAGAATATGAGAATAGATATTTTGAATATGACTAGTAATGCTAATAGCGGTCATCCCGGTGGATCTCTTTCGTCAACTGATATTGTTTCAGTTTTGTTTGGTTCAATTATGAATTATGACCCTTCAAATCCTAAATGGGAGGATAGAGATAGATTTATATTAAGCAAAGCTCATGCTTGCCCTGTTTTGTATGCAGCTTTGGCTGAAACAGGATTTTTTGAAAAATCAGAATTGATGACGTTCAGAAAACTTAATTCAAGATTGCAGGGACATGCTCATATTAAAACACCAGGTGTAGAAATGTCTGGAGGTTCTTTAGGACAAGGATTATCATTTGGTGTTGGTGTATCTTTGGCTGCGAAAATTGATAAAAAAAATTATAAAACTTATGTTTTATTAGGTGACGGAGAACTGAATGAAGGACAAGTTTGGGAAGCAATAATGTCTGCAAAAAAATATGAGTTAGATAAATTAGTAGCCGTTGTAGATAAAAATGGTATACAAAATGATCGATTTACTCATCAAGTTATGGATATGAGTCCTATAATAGACAAATGGTCTGCATTTGGGTGGGAAACATATTACGTTGATGGTCATAACCCTGAAGATATTGAAAATGTATTTAATTCTTTGAATTACGAAAATGGTAAACCAAAAGTAATAATTGCGGATACAGTGAAGGGAAAAGGAGTTAGTTTCATGGAAAATAATCCTGATTTTCATGGTAAAACTGCAAATCCAGCACAACTTATAGATGCTATTAATGAAATCAATTCAAAAGAGTAAAGATATGGATACTGGATCTACAAGAGAATATGCAGGAAAGAAAATTTTAGAATTGGGGGGACTCAATCCTAAATTGTGTGTTGTAGGAGCAGATTTAAATAAATCTACATTTACTAATATGTTTGCAGAAAAGTATCCTGAAAGATTTTTTGATGTTGGAATCGCTGAGCAAAATATGGTTAATATAGCAGCAGGATTAGCTGCATCAGGTAAAATTCCAATTGTAAGTACTTTTGCTGTTTTTGGATCAACAAGGCCAATGGATCAATTAAGAGTTGGAGTTTCTCAATCTAATTTAAATGTTAAAGTGATATTAACGCATGCAGGATTAATAACAGGAGAAGATGGTATTTCAGCTCAAAGCTTAGAAGATATTTCATTATTTCTATCATTAAATTCATTTTCTATTTTGGTACCATCTGATGCTCATGAAGCTGAGGCAGCTGTAGAATTGGCAGTAAATACTGATGGGCCATTTTATGTAAGACTTTCTAGACCGGCTCTTCCTATATTTAATGATAAAAATATTTCTTTGAAACATGGTGGATCAAAAATTGTTTACGAAACTGGATCAGATGTGTCTATTTTGACTTATGGATATATGGTTTACCCTGCAATTGAAGCAGCTAAAGAATTAAAAGAAGTTCATGGAATTAGTGCAAGAGTAGTTAATATGTATTCTCTTCGTCCATTAGATGAAGAGACAATTTTGAAATGCTCACAGGACTCTAAATTCATTTTAACTGTTGAAGAGCATTTTAAATACGGAGGATTGCATAGTTTGGTTTCCCAATATTTATCCCAGCATAATCCAAGTAAAGTATTAAGCATATCAATGACAGATTATGCAGAATCAGGAACTACAGAAGAATTAGTAAACAAATATGGTTTAAATTCAGCTAATATAGTAAAAACTACTCTTGGAAATATTTAAGATATGAAACACTAAAAATTTGGTCCATAATATTATTTAATTCTATGCAAGTTGATCAATTAATTTATCGACTTGCTCCATCCCCCGTCAATATTGATACAAGTTCCTGTAATAAATCCTGAATTTTTCGAAGATAAAAAAGTAATCAAGTCTCCAACAGGCTCAGGCCACCCAAATTTTCCGATAGGTAAATTTTCGTTTATAAAATTCTGGACAACTTCTTTACTATTGTTTTGTTGGAATTTTTCCCAACTACCATCCTTGTGTGATACTGGACCAGGAGCTACAGCATTGATAAGTATCCCAAATGGAGCCAAGTCAATTGCTGAATGTTTAGTAATACTGTTTAAAGCAGCTTTTGCAGTCATATATGATAGATTGCCACCAAGTTCTCTTCCGTAAACTGATGAAATATTAATTATTCTTCCCCATTTTTGTTTTTTCATGTTAGGTATTACTAATTGCATAAGTTTTATTGCAGGATTAAGATTCAAATTAAAAGTCTGATTTAAATCTTTTATGGGAGTTCCTTCAATACCTTCTCTATTAATAGATCCTCCAACATTATTTATTAAAATATCGATTTCTCCTAATTGAGTTTTTATTTCATTAACAAGAGTAATAAGATTACTTTCATCGGTGACATCACAATTTATACCAATTGTATTTGGATTTATTTTTTTAATTTCAGTTAGAGTTGTGTCTAGGGTGATTTGATTTCTTCCACAAATTACTACTTTTGCCCCTTCTTTAGCTAAAGAAATAGCAGCAGCTTTACCTATCCCCCTAGAGCTTCCTGTTACCAATGCTATTTTGTTTTTTATACCTAGATCCATTATTTCTCCTTTTCAATTAAATTTATGAATTGCGATTCGCTTATAATTTGAATATTTAATTTATTTGCTTTTTCTAATTTAGACCCGGCTTTTTCTCCTAATAATAAATAGTCTGTTTTAGAATTTATTATTTCAGAATTTATACCACCAAATTCACTAATCATGTCACGAATTTCCAATCTTGTGAATTCAGATAATTTGCCAGTAATTACAAAAGTTTTATTTGATATTTCTTTGTTAAATTTTATTTGATTAGATTGATAAGTGTCACTTAATCCTAAATTAAATAATTCTTTTAGAACAAAAACATTATCAGGATTATTAAAATATTCGGTTATACTTAGAGCAATTTGAGGCCCTATTTGAGAAATTGTTAATAACTCTTCATATGAAATATTTATGATGCTACTTAAAGATTTATATTTGCTAAGTAATAACTCTGATATTTCTACACCAACGTGTTTTATTCCTAATGAAATTAATAATCTTGATGAAGGTTGGTTTTTACTTTCACTAATTGATTTAATTAAATTATTAGCACTTTTTTCTTTGAACCCATCTATTTGTAAAATTTCACTAGTTTTAAGTTTGTATATATCAGCAAAATTTTTTATTAATGATTCAGAGACGAATTTATCAATTATAGAAGGTCCTAGACCTTCTATATTCATAGCACTTTTACTTGCAAAATATTCTAAAGATCTTACAATTTTAGAATTACATCTTGAGTTTTTGCAGTAATACGTAGCATCATTATCTTCTTTAGAAACAAAACTGTTGCAACTAGGGCAATTAATAGGGAATTCAAATTTGTACTCCGTTCCATTCCTTTTAGCTTTATCTACTGATATGACTTTTGGTATAACATCTCCTGCTCTTTCTATATATACCCAGTCACCAACTAATAACTCAAGGTTATTTATATAATTTTCATTATGAAGAGTTGCGTGCTTTATTGTTACTCCATCGATTTCAACAGGCTTTAATAAAGCTATTGGGTTTATTGATCCTGTTCTCCCTACGTTGATATCTATTTTCTCTATTTTAGATAATGCCGTATTACCAGGGTATTTAAAAGCAATAGCCCATTTTGGGGATCTTGATAGTCCTCCAATTATGTTTTGTAACTTTACGTTATTGATTTTAATTACTATACCATCACATAAGTAGTCTAAGTTTTTAAGTTTTTGTTGATAATTTTTATATATTGATATTGTTTGTTCAGGTGTGCTGCTAACTTCATAGTTTTTATTAATTCTGAAGCCTAATTTATCAAGAAATTTGAGCCTTTCTGATTGTTTGTCAGGAATACTTAATTGGCTATCAAAATATCCTATATTATAAATGAATGTATCAAGATTTCGAGATTTAGTTACACTGGAATCAAGTTGTCTTAAAGAGCCAGATGCACAGTTTCTAGGATTAGAGTACTTTGTTAAATTTTGAATTTCTCTTTCTTCATTAAGTTTTTCAAATTCAGATATTGGGATAAATACTTCACCTCGAATTTCTATGATCCCTGGTATATTTTCATTCAATACCAATGGTATCGAATTTATTGTTTGGGCATTTTTGGTTACATCCTCACCTGTTATTCCGTCACCTCTTGTCGATGCAGATTTAAGAATACTGTTTTCATAGACTAAAGATATTGCTAGCCCGTCAATTTTCAATTCTGAAATCATTTCAAAATCTATTTGATTATTTGCTTTAAAATTTCTGTCATACCATTTATGGAATTCTTCTTCAGAAAAACAGTCGTTTAAACTAAGCATAGGTTCTATATGAGTTATTGTTTTAAATTCATTGGATGGTTCTGACCCTATTCTATTTGTCGGCGAGCCTGCATCTTTTAGATCAGGGTGCGAATTTTCCAAATCAATCAATTCTCTGAAATAGATGTCGTATTCGTTGTCACTAATTTCAGGGTTTTGTTTTATGTAATACAAATAACTGTTTTTGTTAATTATTTTTTTTAAGTAATTTATTCTTTCTTTTGCATTCATATTAATCAAAACTTTATAGTTTTTTTTCTTTTAATTTATTATTCTATATTTCCTGTTTATTT
>JBJLGN010000015.1:0-10357 GCA_045564835.1 Dehalococcoidia bacterium | reverse complement strand
AATGCAAAATTTTTCTGGAAGAATTTTAGATGAAGCATCTTTATGTTTATTAAATCTTGAAGTAGACCCTGAGATTTTAATTAAATCAAATATGCCCCCAATGGGACAACCTCCAATGGGGCAACCTCCAATGGGACAACCTCCAATGGGACAACCTCCAATGGGACAACCTCCAATGGGACAACCTCCAATGGGACAACCTCCAATGGGACAACCTCCAATGGGACAACCTCCAATGGGACAACCTCCAATGGGGCAACCTCCAATGGGACAACCTCCAATGGGACAACCTCCAATGGGGCAACCTCCAATGGGACAACCTCCAATGGGACAACCTCCGATGGGACAACCTCCGATGGGACAACCTCCGATGGGACAACCTCCGATGGGACAACCTCCGATGGGACAACCTCCGATGGGAGGACAACAAATGCCCTCAAAAGGACATACCCCTCCACCGCCTGGTATTATTAAGCAAAAAAAAGTTTTAGCAGTTACAAAACAAACAACAAATTATTCTTCTGCGGTACCTACATCTAATACATCATTTACTGCTAATCAAGATGCATCATTATGGTTGTCTGGGTATGGATTTAACAAATCAGGTGGCGCCTCTTTATTCAATCATCCTGTAGCAATTGCATCAGACGGAACAAGATTGGCAGTAACAGATCGAAATAATAATCGTATCTTAATATGGGAAACTATTCCAAATAGCAATGTTGCCCCAGATTTAGTTATTGGACAGCCTAATTTTGAATCACACATGGAAGGCACAAGCTTGTCTGAGTTAGATTTTCCTGGGCAAGTTAGTATATCTCCGGATGGGAAAATGGTAGTTGCTGATTCTGATAATGACCGCATATTAGTATGGACAAAATTCCCTACTAAGTCTGGTCAATCAGCAGATTTTGCAATTAACATTGATTCTTTAATAGGAACTCAAGGCGCATGGCCATGGGGAGTGTGGACCGACGGAAAAAAGATGGCAGTATCTGTAACTAGTGGTGGTGATAATGGAAGTAAAATAATTATATGGAACTCTTTTCCTACTTCAGGGAGGGTACAACCTGACTTGAGTGTGAAAAATTCTAGTGTAGGTACTCCAAGAATGATTGTATCTAATGGTGAGTATATATTAACAGGTGACGAGAATGGCAAAACTGAATGTAGAGATGGTTCAAATAGTCATATATGGGCTAGTTGGCCTACAAAAAACAATCAATCTCCAGATGCATGCCTTAGTGGTTGGGTTGGGGGTACGATTGTAGGAGATGCTTTGATTACTATTGCTCAAGGTGGAGAAAGTCTTAAATGGTGGAATAAATTACCTAAAACTACAGAAGAGGGCCGCGATTTCGTTCCGGTTTTACATGGAGCAGGGCACGTATGGCTGGGAGGAGATGGTAATGATGCGATATATGTTGATGGAAAGCTTTTTATAGTTGAATACAATGGAGGAAGAGTATCTGTGTTCAACGAACTCCCTTCAGGCCCAGATGAAAAACCAGATTGGGCTTTAGGCACTGAAGATCCTACAGATAATCCTTATTATGATAATTCGATAATACAGAATGGTGTTCCAGCATCAAATGGTGAAAAATTATTTATTTCTTCTGATTTTGATAGATCTCTTTCTGTTTGGAATCAAATACCAGGAGAATCTGGAGTGAAACCTGATTTGTTTTATCGTAGATTTGAAAATGCACCATGGGATATATCTGTATATAAAAACACCGTATTTCTAGCAGGACAAAAAGGTATATATGGATGGAAAAACTTTGATGGGACCGGAGAATTACCTGAAATAGAAATTGACGGAAGCATAGGATCGATATCACTTAATGATATAAGAGGTGTGACATACAATGGGAAATACTTTGCCTTATCAAGCGAAAAAGATAAAAAAGTTTGGGTATGGGATGGTATTCCTGATAAAAATTCTGCCCCAATACACACTTTAGATGTTCCAGAAGGTCCGGGGAGATTGGATTCTAATGACGAATGGCTAGTTATTTCTGGATATCCAGCTGATAGATTTAACGTGAAAGTTATCAAATTTTCAGATTTATCAAATAAAATTCCTAAAAATATTCCTAACCATAATTCGTTCCCCCAAAGCGCAGTAATTACGGACATTGGATTTTTTATTAGCCAACAAGCTAAACATCAAGTAATTGGATGGGATTCTGTCGAAGCAGCATTAGAAGGGAAACCACCTAAGAATATACTGGGATCTGGGAAAGGAACTAAGGCCGCTAATGCTATTAAAATGGCTAATTCAATAGCGTGGGATGGATCTCAATTATGGGTGGGAGAATTCAAGTTTGGAACCCGTGTACTTGGATTTAGACCAACAAAATAAAAATAAATAATCTAGAGTTATGATTTATGGATGAAAATAAAAAAAATATATCAAATGAAACTTTAACAGAATTCAAAAAATCTTTGTTTTACGGCGAAAGAAATAATCTTTTTTTTAAATTCTTAGCTGGAGATAAATATTCAGAAGAAGATTTTGCTAAATTTTTAGAAAATCTCCTTAATATTTTAGCGGAAAATTTAGACACTAATAATTTTGATTCGTTGAAAGAATTTATATTTCAAGCTCAATTAAAAGGATACGAACCTGTAGAAAAACCTGATCGATATGTTTATGAAGATTTTCCTTGGACAAAATTTTCTAAGA
Organism: Dehalococcoidia bacterium; assembly: GCA_045564835.1. Lineage (GTDB taxonomy): Bacteria > Chloroflexota > Dehalococcoidia > Lucifugimonadales. Next base: position 7,668 of record JBJLGN010000015.1, on the reverse strand, counting down.
AATTATCAGAAAGTAAATTGTCTATGATTTCGACTGGAGGACTGTTTTGTAAAGACGATGACCCAATGGAGCCTCCAGGCATGACTCAAGAAGAAGCTATCAAGAATATAGGGAAAATATTCAAAAGCCCTGTGGTGTTGTCTGCAATACCTAATAATACCTTAAGAAAAAACTTGATTATCAGGCAACCAGGATATGATATCAAAGCTGCATTAATTGACCCAAACGTGGTGTTCCCATATGAGATATTAATGAAGTTGAAAAATAATAATTTATTTAAATCTCTTACAGATAATCTCTATTCTTTTGTTGGGGCTTGTAACCAATCTAATTTAATCAAAAAAGCTGCTCCACAATGGGTCGATTTAATGATTTCTCAAAAAGTCGATGGAGTTTTATTAGTTCCTGCCTGACCTGTATGTCACATGTCAGTTGGACATGTTGCTAGGATTTTTGAAAACAAAGGTATTTCCACTGTTACTTTGTTATCTAAATCTTTTCAACATTTAGCTACTCAAATGAATATACCTAGGGTGTTAATTACTAATAATTATGTAGGTAGAACTGTTGGACTTCCTAATGACAACAGGGGGCAAACTGCAACTATTTCAAAGGCTATAAATCTTTTTGAAAAAGCAGATTCTCCAAATACTATTGTAGAAATGTAGTTATTTACTTTTATTGGCCCACTGTTCTACAATAGCCCTGCTTTCTTTTTCAAGCATCCCTGTAATAACTTCAAGTCTATTACTATATTCTGATAATTTTATGAATTCTTCAACGGAATAATTACCGTATTTTTTATTATGATTTTCTGCCCTGCCGGCAATTACTAATTTGCTTATATTTGCAGATATAATAGCTCCCAGGCACATAGGGCAGGGTTCCCATGTTGCATATATTGTTGCCCCAGAAAAATCTAGTGTTTTTTCAGAGATGCTAGCTGCTTTTATTGCTTGTATTTCTGCATGTGCTGTAATATCAAATGTTGAATTAATCAGATTTCTTCCAATGCTAATAATTTCTCCATTTTTTGCTAGTATTGAACCAAAAGGTTGTTCTCCAACTTTGAAGCCCTCACTTGCTTCATTAATTGCAATTCGCATGAATTTTTCATCAGTCAAATTAATCACATTTTTTTATTTAATAAATGTGATTATAACCATTTTGTAATTTTATTAAAATCTTCATGTGTTTTTTCTGCGCTTTCTTTTAACTTAATCGCAACCTTTCCGCTTCGGCAGGAATGTCAATTAGAGTCTTGTAATAATCATTATTATTAACAATATCTAAATTTCCAACTCCTATCATGATATTTAAAGCATTCTGATAATCAGTGATACTGATTCTTTCAGGTTCAACTTTTCCTTCTGGATTTGCATTATGCCAATTTATTAATGGTAAAGAAATACCTGTAACCTTATAACCAAATGCAGAGAATGCTGTGGCTTCACATCCTCCTAAACTCATTAATTGTCTTTGAAATAAGAATTCTTTATTTTGATCAATCAGTTGTTTTACAGAAGAAAGTAATATTATTTCACCTGAATTATCAAAAGTTGTTGCTCTATCGCCAGTTCTAATTATAGGCCCTGACCCAGAGACTGCACCTGGTAACTCACTACTAGTTTCTATACTAACTATGATGGAATTCTTATCAATTCTTCCACTCTTTGCTATTAATCTTGCTCCATATAATCCAACTTCTTCAGCTCTAGAAAATATTCCTCTAATTGAATAGTTATTTTGACTAGTCTTTAAGGATCTAAGCATCTCTAAAATCAGTGCACATCCTGCCAAATCATCTGCGACAGGTGTAATAATTTGATCATTTGAAATTTTTGGTTTAGGCAAATCAAAAACTACTGGCACAGGAAAATTAAGTTCTTTAAGTTCAACCTGTACTGAAACAAATTCATTATTAAGCCATCTGTCTGACGACTTATATCTTGAATCATTCGAAGAAGATTCATTAAATGGCTTCAAGTATCCTTTATTTTCAGAAAATTTATCATAGATTTTAATTTTTGTATTTTCTACGTCTGAAAGTTTAGGTAGACCACCTAAGGTTTTAGCTTTATAAAGGTTTTCGTCTAATTTCTCTATAATTTCAAATCCTGGATGATCCATATGAGAAATAAAGACAACTTCTTCTTTTTTTTGACCTTTTATAAATGCTTCAATATTTCCCCATTCATCTTCTTCAAAATCAATTTCAAATTCTTTTAGTTTGTTTTTAATATAATCGGAAACACGATTCTCATGAAATGCTGTAGTAGGAATATCTGACAATTCTAAAAATATTGATAAATCTGATTTATGCATTTTCTTAAAATTTTTATCAGTCAATTTAATCCATTTTTTTATTTAATAAATGTGATTATAACCATTTTGTAATTTTATTAAAATCTTCACGTGCTTTTTCTGTATTTTCTTTAGGATATCCTAATGTGAGGACTCCAACTATTTTAAATGTTTGGTCTACATTTAAAATAGAGTGTAAGTTCTTAATTTTAGCCATTTTACCTGTCGACCAACCTATCCCAAGTCCCATAGAAGTTGCGGTTAGTTGCATATTTTGTATAGCACAACAAACTGCTCCATAATTCTCTTCTGTAATTTCTGGAGTTTCGCCAGGGGTACTAAATACGTAAATATAGCAAGGGGCAGAATTTACAGTATTAATTAAGGTGTTTTTTTGCGCTTGTGATAAAGGAGTACTACTTTTTGATTCTTGTAAACTTACTAATTGTGTTGATATTTTTTCTTTGATTTTTGAAAATTTAGAAACTATTACAAATCTCCATGGTTCAGTATTTCTGTGATTTGGAGCCCATGTTCCTGCCTCTAATATAGTTTCAATATCAATTTTGCTTATATTTTTGCCAGTAAATCTTTTTGTGTTTCTTCTGTTCTTTATTAAATTTAATATTTCTGAATTCATTATTATATTTAGCACATAAATAATTCAAAGTTAATATATGTTAACTAAATTTATTAATCTACCTAATTTAATTGAAATTTAATAATTTAAATAATTAATTAATACAATAAGAGCATGTTCTGTACAGATTCCTGTCGATGATATGATGACAACCTCTTGTAGTGCATATTCCTATATGACCTTTTAAATCTAATCTGTAGTGTTTTTCGCAAAATTTATCAGATGAATGCAGTTGTTTTTCAAAACAAATATTTACAATACAATTTGGTTTATTCATAGTTTGTATTTTATAATCATAATAATTAAATTTAAAGGAAGAAATATGAGTAGAATAAAACATATAAAATGGAGTTTAGATTTTGTTCACAGAGCTCTTAGAGATGCTTGCAATGGCACTAACGAACAAATTCATTTTGTGCCTAAATCTGGAAGCCATTCTATAGCTTGGTGTCTATGGCATACAACACGTATAGAAGATTTGATTGTACATTTTAGAATAAAAGAAACTGAACCAATATGGAGTGAAGATTGGGCAAAAAAAACAGGATTGCCTTTTGATGGATTTGGTACAGGACAATCAGATGACGATGCTCAAAAAGTTACAATTACTGATATGGGTGAGTTTAAAAATTATCAAGATACAGTTTGGCAAGCTACAGATAACTTACTGCAATCACTGACAGACAAAGATCTTGAACGGCAAGTTCAATCTAGCACAGGAACTGAGTCTATAGATGAATCTATATCACTACATATGTTAGGACATTTTAATGGACATAGAGGAGAAATGAATTTTTTGAGAGGGATGCAAGGAATGGATCCATTATTAATGCAAGAAGGCACACACTAAAAAGTAGTTGTTGAATGACTGAAATCACTACAAATAGATTAGTACTGAGAAAAGCAATAACTGAAACAGAGAAAAATTCGCTAGTATCATTGCTTAATGATTGGGATGTAGCTAGATGGTTAACAAATGTTCCTTATCCATACACTTACAATGATTTGGAAGATTATTTATTGATAAGCAATTCAAATGAATTAGATTTGAATATTTTTATCAATGATCAAATAATTGGAAGAGTAGGCTTAACCTATGATAAAGAAGATAATTATTATGATTTGGGGTATTTTATTGGCAAAGAATTTTGGACTAAAGGTTATGGAACTGAAGCTAGCAAATCTTTGTTAAATTATGCTTTGGATAATCTTAATTCTCCTAAAATTAAATCAGGTTATTTTATTGATAACATTCGATCAAGTAATGTTTTGAAGAAATTAGGATTTAAAGAAATCGGAGTAAAAAAATGGTATTCTCTTGCTAACAAGAAAGAAATGGATTTAATGTTAATGGTGTTATAATCAAACTAATTATACATAGGTACTTATGCAATGAACAATTTAGAATTTTTTAATAGAAATCAGGCAAGCAAGTTTATAAGAAACAATAAACCCATGGCTATTATCCCCACTGGCTCTGTGGAACAGCATTTAAATCATTTATTTATAGGTATGGATATAAATACTGCTAGTTTCATAGCTGAGGATTTGGCAAACGAATTTTCGGAGCAAGTATTATTTTATAGGCCGCTAAATGCTGGGATTGCAGAGCATCATATGGCATTTGCAGGAACAATAACTTTGAGAGTAAACACTTTTATTGGAGTTTTAACGGACATAGCAGAGAGCTTAGTTAGAGGTGGAATAAAAAAGATATTGTTTATTAATGGGCATGGTGGAAATGTTGAACCAATGGCAACTGCTATGAGAAATATCAATCTTCAAATGAAAGGAATACATGAACATGCTGATTTTTCAAATGTGCAAACGCATTATGATTATGAAGAATTACTAAATAAAGACACAGAAATTGATATAAGATTTACCAGCTATTGGGAAATGCATGATTTGAAATTTTTAAGAAATATTGTAAAAGACAAAGCATCTCCTGGTCATGCAGGTGAATACGAATCTTCTATTGCCTTACATTTGTTTCCTGATTTGGTTGATGAAGATTCAATAAAAAATAAGGCGCTAGATACTGAACAAGACGCATCCAAAGAAAAAGGCGAAATATTGTACAAAGACGTAATTCAAAAATATTCAAAATTAATTACAGAAATGTTGGGAGATTAAAATTTTGAAAAATATAGAGTTGTATAATTAGCTAACTGATAGTATTTTTGATTTCTTATTTAAAGCTGATCCATTTATAGGGAAATGTAATCCTGCTGACACAAAGCCCATGAATACACATAGAACCCACATCAGATCATAAGATCCATAGATATCAAATATTCGACCTCCAATCCACGATCCAAAAAACGAACCAATATTATGTGACAAAAGAGAAACACCAAAAAGCATTGATGTGTACCTAGGACCAAATATATCAGTTATTATTCCACTAGTAAGTGGCACAGTTGATAACCATAATATCCCAAGGAGACTAGAGAAAATAAGTACGGTAAATTCAGTTTTTGGGGAAAAGAAAAACAAAAGAAATAAAATAGATCTTAAAGAGTATAGGCCTGTAAGTAATTTCTTTTTAGAGAAATTGTCGCCTAGATACCCATACATTAAAGTTCCTAAAACATTGAATAAACCTATTAGAGCTAAAGCCCATCCAGCAACCCACGCAGGTAAAAATTGATCTTCTAAAAATGCAGGTAAGTGCGTTGAAACAAAAACAATATGAAATCCACAGACAAAAAAACCAAGAGTTAAAAGGTTGAAATTTTTATTTGACAAAGCTTCTTTTAATGCTTCAGGGATTGTTTGTTGTGAGTCATTATATGTATTTTGATTATTTGATGAGAAACTTAAAAAATAACAAAATACAATCAGTGATAGAGACAGATATATCATGTAATAAAGAGAATCAATCCATCCAAATTTTTGTATAAGAATATTGATGATTGGTACTATGATAAATTGGCCAAATGATCCTGCAGACATTATGATCCCAACATAAAGAGATCTATTATGATTTTTCGCTGTTCTTGCTACTGCTCCAAGTGCAATGCCTAAAAACCCTCCTCCACCAAATCCTAATAAAAACAAAGAACCAAACAAATCAAAAGTATCATTAATATTGGCCATCCAATATCTGCTAATTATTAGAATAATGGTACCAAACAGGGTTGTCTTGCCTGGACCATATCTATCAGCAAGTCCGCCAAAAATTGGCGCACCAATTCCTGCAAATAAAACTTGTAAAGCTATAGATAAACCAAATAATTCTCTACCAATATTTAAGTGTTTAGTTATTGGAATAAGATACAATCCCAAACCATGATTCATTCCAAGAGTAATCATCACAAGTGCACATCCACCGATAAGTACGGTATAAAAAGGAATATCTATTTTGTTGAAAAATGAAAGCAATTTACAAATTTACAGGAAACACATTATTAAGAATTCTTTCATGTTAAAATTAAAATGATTTATCATGAAAATAGAACTTGAAAATAGTAATAATGCAATTATTCTTAAGTTCCACATGAATTGATTATGTGAAATTAACATATTATTATGGGTGGCTAATTTTGAGGAAATTAAAAATCCGACTTCTATAAATGACCACACTACTATAAAGCTTGATATGACGATCAAAAAATCCATACTTTATTTTACATTAAAGAAAATAATAATTAATAGTATTATGTGATATTAATTAGCGGGGGCTTATCAACGGATAACCACACCATTGGTCTATATATAAACCCCCGCAAAACTCAGGCTTAAGCCTGAGTTTCATGAAGATAGAGCATATTTAGAAATATATTGTTCTAATGAAGATTCAATTATTCTTGTATGATTTCCAATTCGTTTACTTTTAAGTAATTTGTTTATTATTAGTTCGTGTACATAGTTTTTTGAACAGGATAGTTCTTCTTGTACATTATTAATAGTTAATAATTGTTTTTGGAAAGAACCCATATTATTGCCTCATACTAAATAATTCTTATTTTAATAATTAATTGTTAACAAATTATTAAATATTATGAATTTTTACAAAGATCGGCAATTTTATTTATTACTTTCCATTGATCATTATTTAGTGATATTTTTCTGTTGTTTCCCCAATCTTTCCAAGTCTTTCTTTCAATTTCAATCGTATAACCGGTGAATGTATAACCAGAAAAATCTTTGTTGACAGATTCTATTTTTACATTCCCAATATCCATAGCTAAAGAATTTATGCCAGTGTCTTGTGTAAATTCATTAGCTAAATTTTTGCTATGATTATTATGTTTCCATTCTATAGATTGGACTTTACCAAATATTGGGAAAGTTTTTTTTCTGATTGATTTTACTTCTATTTGATTTGATTCTGATTTTACTGATTGATCAGGGACAGCGAAATAATACCACCATCTTGGTGGCCTATCCTTACTTCTGTCTTGTTTTATTATGTTAATGAATTCAATAGAGGATTCAGAATTGATTTTTATAACTCCTAGACTTTTGCGATGCCAAGGATTTTGAAGTTTGTCAGCTCGTATTCCTCTTTCAGACATATCGCAATCTATTCCTAAATCAATTAAATTTTGATATAGATCATCTCTGGTTTTATCTCTTAAATTTTTGAACAATGTTATTTTCGAATTGTAAGTATACCCAAGGCTACATTAGTTATTGTGAATCCTAGCCAAAGGGGTAATTCTAATATTGAATCTTCTTCAACTCCTATTATTCCCAAGAAAACAAATCCATAAACT
>JBJLGN010000014.1:0-10804 GCA_045564835.1 Dehalococcoidia bacterium | reverse complement strand
AAACTCCCATTCCTACTATTTCACACAAAATATTAGCACCTCTTTTAATTGCGTGTTCTTCTGATTCGATTATTAACATACCTGCGCCCTCCGCTGGAACAAACCCGTCTCTATTAATATCAAAAGGCTTGCTAGCTTTTTCGGGGTTATCATTTTGGGTGCTTAAGGCACGTAATGCGCTAAACCCCCCAAGCCCTAGTTTAGTGATTCCCGATTCGCAACCTCCTGCTAATACAATGTCACACATTTCATTGTTTATTAACATAGCTGCGTCTCCAATAGACTGAGTACTTGCAGCACAGGCCGTTACCACCGTGGAACTAAATCCTTTAAATCCGAAAGTTCTTGAAATATTTGCTGCAGCCATATTTGGGAGAATCATAGGAATAAAATAAGGACTTACTTTTGTTTCTCCTTTTAAAACTTGCGCTCTTGCGTTTTGCTCTAATTCGGGGAATCCACCATTTCCATTACCAATTATTACAGCAGTTCTGTTTAACTCGTCTTTTGTAAATGAGATATTTGCATTTTCAATAGCTAATCTAGCAGCAGCTACTGCCATCTGTGAAAATCTAGCCATTCTTTTTGATTCTTTTTTTTCTATATAATTTAGTGGGTCAAAGGTGTTTGCTTCTCCTGCTATTTTTGATGGAAATTCACTTGGGTCACAAAGTGTCATGGGGCCTATTCCTGATATACCTTGTTCTAGCTTGTTCCAATATTCATTGATGTCTTCGCCTAATGGCGAAATTATCCCCATTCCTGTAATTACAGCTTTTTGTTTTTTAACTTTGTTTTGCATTGTTTAATTATATTAATAAATTAAAGGTATGGATAGAGTTCGGGGGTGATGTTATTTAAAGATTCAAGAGCTTCTGCTGCAACGCTCAAGGATCCTGTTACTAAGAAAGTGTCTTTTTTGTCTTTTGAATATTGAACAGCTTTGTCTACAGATGAAAACTCCATAATTTTTGTGTTTTTAATTTTTGAATTATCTGTTAAGTCCTTAACAGAGATGGCTTTTGGATGGCGCGATTTTACAAGCAGGATAGAATCTGAAATCTTACTTATTTCATTAAGCATTTTTTTATAAGAGTGCCCAGAGGTTGCTCCAAAAATTGTTTTGTATTTTGTTTCTGAATCCAATTCTTCCAATGATTTAATTAATTGTTTTATAGAATAATTATTATGGGCTCCATCTATGTAGTATTTAGTTTGGTTTTTTTTAATTATCTGCAATCTCCCTGGCCAATTTGTTTTTTTAATTCCATTTTCTATGTTTTCTTTTGATATTACATATCCTTTTTTTATTATCTCTTCAGCGGCCAAGATTGCTAGTCCTGCGTTTTCCACTTGATGAGGGCCTAGCATATATGACATTAAATTATAGGTTTCTTTGTTTGTTTTAAGAACAAACAATTGTGATATTCCTGAAGTTTTTCTGTTAATAATTTTTATATCTGAATTAAATTTTTTTAAAACAGAATGGTTATTATTATTAATTTTAGATATGATTTGATTCACTTTTTCTTTTTGTGGCGCAGAAATTGTAATTGAATTTTTAGATATAGCGCCCGCTTTGTCAGTAGCAATTTCTTCTAGAGTGTTTCCCAAAATATTCTGATGATCTAAGCTAATGTTTGTAATTAAAGTGGCAAGTTTATTGGGAATAAAATTTGTAGAATCATGTGTTCCGCCTATTCCGGCTTCAAAAATTTGAAAGGAAACATTTTTATTTTCGAAATGAATGAGTGCCAAAATCATTAAAGTTTCAAAAAATGAATTCCCACCAAAGGAAGCAAGTTTTTCAATGTTTGTTTTTTTAACAAAAGTATCAAAAATGTTCGTAAAAGAGTTTTCAGGAATATCTTCTAAGTTTACTTTTATTCTTTCAGTAATTTTGTGCAAATGTGGAGACGTAAAAAGCCCCGTAGTATAGCCTGCCTCTTTTAAAATGTTTGCTAAAAAGGTTGATGTACTTCCTTTTCCTTTTGTTCCAACCACATGTATTGTTGGGATTTTGGAATTGGTAATCTTGCAGGATTCGAATATATATTGAAGTCTTTTTTTTCTTTTATTAAAAAAAAGATTACGATCAATAGGTTTTTCTAAAACAATTTTTTTTACAACATTTGTGTAATTAATGTTCATTTTTAATCAATTATATAAAACAATATTTTTATTATTTTTTAATTTTACCACTTCAATGTCTTTTTCAAATAAACCTGACAAATGTTTTGTTGTCATTATAAACTTTGGAGTCCCATCTTTAAAAACAGACCCGTTTTTAAGCATTATAACTCTATTAAATTTCCATGATAAATTCAAATCATGGCTAGAAATTATTTTTGTCTGGTTTTTATTGTTTTTGTTTAGTATAAATTTTATTATTTCAGATTGATTATATGGGTCTAGGCTTGAGGATGGTTCGTCAAATAGTTGTATCGAAGAATTTTGTACCAAACTGTGTGCTAGTAATACTAATTGTTTTTCTCCTCCTGAAAGAGTTCCGATTTTAGAACTCCATTTGTGTTTCATTTTTAAAGAGCTTAACATTTTGTATGTTTTTTTAAAATTTTCATCATTTTTATCAGTTGAATTTTTTTCTGGAGAGTAACATCCGGAAAGAACAAATTCAAAAACATCAAAATAATCAGGTATATAAGGAGCTTGGGGCATGTAAGAAATAAGTTTTGACAAATCAGATATTGGCAGTGATTCAATGTTTTTGTTTTTTATAACTATTTCACCCTGGGTTAGCGAAATGTGTCTTGAAATTGTTTTTAAAAATGTAGATTTTCCACTACCGTTAGGTCCTATTAATAAAATTGTTTCTCCTTCTTTTATTTTTGTATTCACTTCTAAGTGAAAGCCAGAATCTTTAAATTTAGCTCGAGCTTTATTTAGATTTAGAATTATATTTTCCAATTTTTACCACTTTCTTTTCTTAGTAAGCTAACAAAAAAAGGAAATCCTAAAAAGGCTGTTATTAGCCCCACTGGAATTTCAATAGGAGACATGATCGTTTTAGCTATCATGTCAGAAGACAACAGAATTATAGCGCCTATTAAACTGGATTGAGGCAAAAGATATTTAGCATTACTTCCCCATGTCATTCTTGAAATATGAGGGGCGACAAGGCCTATAAATCCAATTATTCCTGTTTGAGAAACGGCCACAGAGGTTGCAAGAGTTGACAACATTATTAATATTTTTATTGAGTGACCTTCGTTTATTCCAAGATTCCTTATTAATTCACTGTCTAAATTTAATAAATTTATTTTGTCTGACATTAAGAAAATTATTATCAAAGAAGGAAATCCAAATATAAAAACGATGTTAAAATTTTCCCACGAGGACAATGAAAATCCTCCAAGTAACCAACTAAGCATTGGTTTGATGTCAGGATCTTGGGTAATTAATAGCAGAGTTGTTAAAGCTCCAAATAGAGAAGTAACTGCAACTCCAGCTAAAATAAGAGATAGTTGATTGTTTGTTTTTGAATAATTAGAGAGAACAAAAGTAGAAAACACTGCAAACACGCCGCCTACAAAAGCAAATACAGCTGCATTTAAATTGGCAAAAATGAAATTTATATTAAAAATTGTTAACCCTAGAATAGCACCTAATCCAGCGCCTGTTCCCACTCCAAGTAAGTATGGATCTGCCAAAGGATTTTTAAAAATTGCCTGAAATCCTGTTCCTGATGCGGAAAGAATTACCCCAGTTAAAATCACTAATAAAGATCTAGGAATTCTTAAATAAAAAAGTATGGTATAGGACGAGTCTGTATATACTAGCCCCGTATCCCATGGTACTAAAAATACTGCAATTGAATTAATAATTTCATTAAATGAAATTTGTGACGAGCCTATAAATAGCGAAAGTAAAAATAGAATAGATAAAACAACAGAAAGCCAAACAATGCTAAGTTTGTTTTTAGTAGTTTTGCTATATATTATAAAATCTAATTTAGTTTTCTTTAGCGCCCTTGTCGTCATGTATATATTTGATGAATCTAGGTGAATAAATTATTTGGATTAATTCTTCTATTCCATCAATAAACCTAGGCCCAGCAATAGAGAGAGAATCACTTTTCGTAGTTAGGATTCTTTTATTTTTTACTGCAGTCATGTTTTGAAATTCTTTGTTTTTGTAGAAAAAGTCAGGGTCAGCAGTAATTATTATTTGAGGATCTTTTTTTATTAAAACTTCTTTTGAAAATTGTTCATATCCAGAAACATCTTTTGCAATATTTTGAAGTCTAAGAAGATCAAGTGTATTTCCTACTAGCGTGTCGTGACCCGGAGTCCATAATGAACCTGTATCATAGAATATCGAAGGACCTTCGTTGTAGTTGTTGAAAAAAGTTTTGATGTTTGAGTATTTTTTTTCAAACGTTGAAGCTACTTTATGAGCCTCGTTGTTTTTGTTTACAATTTTGCCCCACATTAAAATTCTCTCAGGAATGTTTTCAATATTATCGTTTAATGATTTTTCATAAATAACTTTTAAATTGTTTGATTCTAGTTCACTGACATAGCGCTCAAAGAAAATATAAAACAAATCAGAATCCAATGTTAAAATTGTTTCCATATTGATGTTAAAAGCATCTCCTACTTTAGTGATGTTTTCGGTGTCATTTGGATAATTCACAAAAGAATGAGTTCCAATTATTTTATCTTCAGCCCCTATTGAATATAACATTTCAACTGCTGCCGAATCAAATGCGATAATCTTAGATGGAGCTTCATTAATTTTTATTTCCTTATTATCTGTCCGTATAATTGTTAATGGATACTTAGTTTCTTGAATTTGTGTAGAAACTACGTTTTTAGTTATTTTTTGTGTAACAGAACGTATGGGAGCTACAGGTTCCGCAGGAAGCTTTTGAGTTTGAGCCATTTGTGTTTCAGAAGCCAAGGGAAGTGAGGGATTTGTCGGAGCCTTATCTGTGTGGGTATAAGGAACCGGAGAAACTGGTGATTTTGTAATGTCCTGAGCATTGGTGGTACAAGAGATTACAAAAAGAGTTAAAAGAATTAGAAAGTTAAGTTTAATTATTTTTTTCATTTATATCTCCAATTTTGTCTGCAAGGAGAAATATAAATGTACTGGACATTTCGCATCTTTCCTCGAAGATCATATAATTTTTTGGGACTTGGACCGGGCTAAAAAAATTTACCGTTGCGGGACAGCGTCGGGATCAAACCGAACTTCCATAATTATTCGTTATTTATTAACGAAACCCAAAGTAGGATTAGACTAGCATGTTAATATTTTACTGTCAATTATGAGAGTATGTTAAATAGTTTTGATATTTCCAACAACTCTAGTTTTTACAGTTATTGCGTTACTTGGAAGATAAGCCAAAGGGATTTCTTCAACATCAATAATTTCAATTGTATTTTTGTCTGCACCTTTGGATAATGCATTTTTGATCGCTTCATTTTTTGATGAAAGTAATATTTCCTCTCTGGTCATGTTGCCTGTGGCGAAAACTTTTTCCGAGTACCCACTGACTTGCGCAAATGCAGACCCTATAGCATTTGCTACTTCTGAATGCTTGGGTATATCAATTAAATTAATTCCTTTTATATTGTTGGGCATAACAAATGCCCCTCCACCAACTATTACCGTATTTATAGCGTCGGAGCTGGTTTTCATTTTGTCTATAGCTATAGATATTTTTTCTTTAATTTCTTCTTTTGCACTATTGATGATATTTTTATTAATTTGTATTTTTTTATTAGGAGTAGAAAAATTTATTTTTGATTCTGACGCATAAACATCTGTTACAGTTGGAATATTACCTCCAAACGATAAAGATTTAGAGGTAATATCATTACCTACGCTTAGTTCACTAACATAAGGTGAGGTATTATTGATCATTGTTCCTCCACCTAGGGGAATAGATAAAACATCTGCCATTCTAAAGTTTGTTCTGATTCCAGAAAAATCAACTGCTATGGAAGATTCTTTTGGAAAACTGTTTATTAGCATTCCGATGTCTGTTGAAGTTCCGCCTATATCTATAACTAATCCATTATCAATTCCTGATAAAAATGAAGCTCCTCGCATACTGTTTGTTGGGCCGGAAGACAGTGAGAAAATTGGGTACTTGATTGCATCTGATACCGAAGACATTGTCCCGTCATTTTGAGTTATGTATATTTTGGAGCTAAGTTTTAATTCTTTAATTATTTTATTTAGGTTTGCAAATGTTTTTTTTGCCGATTTGATTAACATGGAATTTAATATGGTTGCATTCTCTCTTTCTAGCAGACCTATTCTGCCAATTTGGTGTGACAAAGAAATAGGAATGTCTCCCATTTGTTCAGAAATAATTTTGCTTGCGTGAATTTCTTGATAAGGGTCAACTGAAGCGAACACGCCATTTATAGCCACAGATTCAACATTATTAGATTTAAATGTTTCGCAAATTTTTTTAATTTCTGATTCAATAACAGGGCTGATTTCTCTTCCATCGAATTCAAGGCCTCCGCCGGCAAAGTGTGAAATAAATAAATTTTTATTTATTAGCTCCTTTGGCCAATCACTTAGAGGTTTTAATAATTTAGTTGAAGGACCACATAATCTTATAACTCCTGTTTTAGAGAGATTTTTTCGTTGAATAAGATCATTAATAAGGTGAGTTGTTCCTATTATTATTAAGTCTATGTTTTTTTTATCTACATTATTAATTAATTTTTCAATGCATAATTTAACTGCAGTGTTAACATCATCAGAAGTATTGGTTTTAAAAGAGTTAACTACATTGTTGGAATTATCTATTAGGACTCCATCAGTATTTGTGCCTCCAACATCTATTCCTATTCTCATCATTTTCTCGGCATGTTTAATAAATATTCATAATCAAAGTCATACCCAAAACCTTTTGGACCCACAACTTTCAGTGCTTTTTCTGTACACAGATTATCAGGTGCAGGAAGCCCTAGTACTGACACCCTGAATCCATATCGCAATAATTCTGTTGTAATTGGATCGCCAGTTTCAGAATCAATAATACAAATCAAATCAGGAACCATGCATACTATTTTGTCATTAATATAAGCAATTAAATTTTCATTTTGAAATTCAATTTTTAGCGTGTTGTTTTTAAATTGTTCTGACCCTTCGATGAGTACATGGCCTCTAGCAAATCCGTCTGTAGTAGAGCGTGTTAGGTCTGTGATTTTACCATCAAACAACAATTTCCCAGGATAGGCTTTTAATATACTGTTAACTGGATTTGTTTTGTTTTTTTGTGAATCTTGAACTGCTTTCCCTACATTTTTTGCAAGAGTTAATGTACCATGAATTGCAGTGTTTTGTACTTCTAAGCCATTCATTGGCGCTGTAGCAAAAACAGCTGCACAACCCATCTGAATTGTAACAGCTCTTGCCATTTTTTCTAACCAATGAGCACTGATAGCATTTGGAAATAGCGCTGAATTGCCTTTTTCATCACAAACTACTGCCGGAGTCCAAGATACTCCATAAATAAAAAAAGTTTTCATATGTATTTCAGGAAATGCTCTGCCCATACCGTCTCCGTCGATTACTGGAATATTGTTTTCTCCAGCTGCAATCATTGGTTCAAGCGAGTTGCTGCCTCCAATTTCTCCAGATATAACTGCAGTTGCTTTTTTACCTAAATAATTTTCTAATTCAGTTAAGGCCCTTGCTGATTCAGCTCCTCTAACTTTTTCAACTCCAACAGTTGGAGCTCCAATTCCGCCAAGGCAAATAACCAAATCATCCTTGTTTAGTTCGTGAGCTTGAATTACTTTTATATTCCCATGTTGATTTACAACTTCTTGGGCTCTTAGTTTTCCAATATATGGATTTCCGCCACCTCCTGTTCCAAGTATTCCTGCACCTATGGCTATTTGATCAATAACTTCTGAATTTATTTCTGTTAATATGGCGAGCCTCTTTTAGTTTAATATTTTTTTCATTAAATCAACGTTTTTCTGGTAATTTAATCCAGCTACTAATAGTATTAACCCACAAATTATAAAAGCAATAATCCTTATGGTGGCAGGTAACAGGAATAAATCAAATATAAATAATTTTATTATTGAAATACTTATAGCTAACAAACCAATGTATCTTAAAGATTTTATATTGTTTTTAATTGCAGTATATATGTACACAGTTCCTGTAATTGCCCACACAATCCCCCAAGAAGCACTGGTTAATGCATTAAAATAGTTAGGATTAATATTTATGTTTTCGTATCTTATAAAAAGATAGGTTTCTGTTGACAGAATAACAAAGGGCATAATGTAAATTAATGTTTCTAAAATTAATTTAATATTATGGCTTTCAGGTATTGAAATAAGTTTTATTTTAGCAATGTTAATTTTTGTTATTAAAGCTAAAGTGATTATAGAAATTAATAAAGCTGTTCTTATATTAAAGAATGGTATAAATTTTTCGGTATTCAAAAATAATGATGAAATAGAAATTAATACTGAAAATATAATAAATACCGAGTATCCAAAATATCTTTTAATATTATGCTCAGGCTTTTCTTTGTTAACGAAAATAATTGCGTTACACATTATTGCTGATGTAAGAATCCATAATATAAATATTACAGGTGTCTTATAGGAACTAGAAAACACCTTTTCATAATAATTAACTCCAAAAAAGATTTCTGCATTGATATTTAGCAGAATTATTATTAATGAAGTGTAATATGTAAGGCTAATAATTCCTTTCTCTACGTTGTCCATTTGAACATTTTTAAAATAAAAGTAAGTTGTGTATCCTGATATAAATATAAAACCTAGTGACCAAAATCTAGAGTTTAATACAGGTTCCATTTCAGCAGTATTATACATATCCCATATGATTCCTTTAATTAAAATTAAAGCAAACAACAAATAGCTAAATAGTCTTACAGATTTAATATTAAATTTGGATGATATTAAGTTCATTATTATTAATTGAATAGACCACAATACTGTTGTCCAAGTACTAGAAAACTGAACTGGGATTGCTATAAATAAAACAAGAAAAGAAGTCACTGGATAAGATACGTACTGCTCAAGTGGCTTAGATTTTATCCAGGAATATATAAAGGGGCTTATTAACATGATAGATATAAGAAAGCTTCCAAATCCTAAGTATTGTTGATAATTACTATTCCAAAAAATTACATAAGTTAGTAATAAGTAACCTATAGTAGAGAGTAATAGTGATACGGTATTTAATTTAGAATTTTGCCTGTTAGAACTACCCGTCCAAATCCATGTAATTAACATTACAATAAATATAGAAGTTGAAAGAGCAAATTGAATTTCTATATTTATGGAATTATCTTGCAAACCTCCAATCCAAATTAAAAAGCTTATCCAACCTGCTAAGTTTAATGATATTAAATTATATATATTCTTAAAATTTGTTATAAAAAAAGCATGGCTAATAGCAACCAAAGGAAGATAGTAGCCTGTAGCTGACAAGCTATTTAATGAAAAAGTGTCTACATAAAAACTAGAAATAATAGGCACCGAATAAGCGCCTGTTAAAGTTATTATGCCTATAGTAATGCTTTTTAGTTTTAAACTTAATACATGGCCAAGTATAGATACTAAAAATATTGAAAATATTCCAATATATATATTAATTAATTCAAATGCAGAGTAAGCACTAAAAATTGTGATAAACAAAATTCCCATGCCAGTACCAGATAGAGTTTTAGCATAAAAATCTAGTTTGTCTTTGAAAAAATAGCCCCCTGATGCAAATATAAGGCCTGATAACAAACCAATTATAGTAATAACAGTATTTGATAACCAATTAGAACTTATTGCAGCTTGTACAAAAAAACTTAAACCAAAAAGTATTGCTAGAGAACCTATTCTTGCTAACCAATTTTGACCAAAGATTAATTCAATTTCATTTTTAGTAGGTTTAAAATCTGGAATAAATGATGTGGGGATACTAGGAATATTAATATTAGGGGGCTTTATTGAACGTCTTTTTACTGACTCATCAGATATTTTATCCTTTTTACCGGACTGAGCATTTGAAATTGATTTTATGTCTTTTTTTAGCGCATCTAATTCATTTTTCAAATCAGACATTTCTGAATCTTTGCTTTCTTCAGAAATTGGCCTTAATGAAATTCCACAAAATGTACAGAACTTTGAGTCGTCTGATATTGATTTGTTACATTTGCTACATATCATAAATTATCTCTATAGTATTATCTTAGTTTTTTTTCATAAATAAAACCATTTATAAATAGTGCTTTTTTAAATGATTTTAGACAAAACGATAGCTTTTAAAATCAGCAACTTATCACAAGATAATTTATAAAATAAAATTTAATTTTTTTGCAAAACGTCACATAATAACAAATCTAATACACCAAATTATCAACTTAATATTTCAGTTTGAAATAATATTACTTGACAAAGCAAATTAAACTATGTTAAATTCTTCACGAGTATTGTGAAATATAGAACATAATCTCTAACAATAATAAGTGAAATTATTAACAAACTAAAGGAGTTTAAATTGAAAACATTTTATAAAAAGGCGTTCTTGAGTTTTATAGGAATGACTATTGCATTTGCATTTGTTGCTTGTTCTTCTGATGATGAATCTGTTGCCCAAGAAACATCAATTCCTGTCCAATCCTCATCTCCTACTTCTAGTATGGCCAACACTGAAAGTACTACTAATACTGTTTCTGTACTAACTGGTATGGTAGAAGTTGACGGATCATCAACTGTAGCCCCTGTGTCAGAGGCAGTAGCTGAAGAATTTAAAAAACTTCATCCTAAAG
>JBJLGN010000013.1:0-11519 GCA_045564835.1 Dehalococcoidia bacterium | reverse complement strand
CAAATTCCCAATATTTGGGCATTTTTGGCCAAGTATCTACTAATTCATATTTAAAATCACCTGATCCTAATATTTTCATTATTTATCCTCGTTTTTTAGTTTTCCAGAAATTAATACGTCATATCTTTCTTCACAAGCTTCAACGACAATATCAAAATCATCTTGGATTATGTAATTTTGTTCTAATAATTTTTTAGTTTCTTCCTTAACTCTATCTATAAATTCGTCCTTAGAATTATATCTTTCGTTAATGGATAGTCTATTGTCACTTTTTTTATCTCTATTTTCTTTTGATGTTTCAAAAAATATTGAAATACCTTGCATTGCTATTTGTTGGTCAGGTTCTTTAGTATCAGGATGTCTTAAGTTCCAACCAAAATGACTTCCTAATGGAACAGTTAAATCAGGTAGTCTAATCCCACCTGTTTCGTTCCCATCATCATCAACATTAGAAACAAAATTTTGATAAGTTTCAAATTCTTCTGCAGGGAATTTTCCTATCCCTTCATTCGCTCTTTCACCCATATCAACCCGCCTGATAAGCCAAACTTTTGCTGGATCAGGAGTATTAATATCAAGAACGTTATTAACTTTTTCTATTAATACTTCTGGTTTGATAGCTGTACCATCACTTATACGTGGGCAACTGCTTGGAGGTGGGAGTATATCATCTGTTGTCCATTTATCTAAATTAATTAAACTAGCCCTTAGTAGTGGTCTATAGTCAACAACGTTAAATTTATACATACCAACTGAGCCATCTGGACCAACATCATCTGGATCTAGTGTACCTGCGCTATGCTGTGTCCCTGAAAAATGATACATTCTAGCTTCAGGTGCTTCAACTAAGTCTGTTTCTTCTATGGGATGAATATGCATGTTTGCTCCATCTCCTCTCCAATATTCTGCTGAAGAATTTGTATAAAACACTTTAGGAACACTATTTGTTTTTCTCAAATTATTAAACAAGCCATCTGTACTATCTGAATAAGGATCTTTCATTTCTTCATCAGCAAATGGAAACATATGTCCAAATCCTGGGGCTGATTGTTGAGATGGTTGAGCATACCTATGATTAAATTCACCTCTTCTGGCACCAGCCACATGCACTATATGACCATCATAGGCTATTTCACCTTGTTCATCTAAGTTTAATCCCAAATAAAGCATATGTCTTTGCATTCTTCCTGTCTGAGAAATCCCGAATCCAAAAACTTTATCAAAAGATTTATTTCTTGGATTAAGATTTGAATCAGATTTGAAAAATGAAGCTACATCTCTAACCGCTAACATTCCCACTCCAACAACTGGAGCAATCGAAGGAGTATAAGCTAGATAGTAAATTTTACCTGGCTGAAATCCTTTTTCCATATATACATACTCGTTACCGGGTTCAATTCCTGATTCGGTTTTATTCACAAAACTCCATTCTGATCTAGGTATTTTGGTATCTGGACCATCCTCCCAGTCCCTTACAGTTAATCTAGCATTAGGATCATTTATATCAATGGGGGTATTGGGTGTATGAATTCTATTAGCTAAAAGAAATGTTTGTTCAACACTATTAGGTCTTATTTCAACAACTGTATCTCCTCTGAAGCCTATTTCATCAATTTGAGCAAAAGGAGCTTTCAAGCCAAATAAAGCGTCATCTTCTATAACATCCCACTGCCACCCAAGTGACAAAACTGAGTATCCATTATTATATAAAAAACCATCTCCTTCATCGTTATTAAACAAGTCAACTCGATTGAAATTACTATGTATTAAAGGGCGACCTCTATTAACAATATCAACGACTAATCTGTTATTACCTAAATTAGCATCCGAAGGTGTTATCAATGAAAATTTCGATGTAAAAGTAACGCGTCCGTCAGAATTTGTTGGCGCAAGCTTTAAATCTGTAATTGATTCATTCACTTTATTGTTTGGGTCGACGGCAAATTCAATTGTGCCATCAATTTTATAAAACTGACCATTTTCGCCAAAAATTTTCCCATCAGCAAACAATGATTTATCTTTAATTTCTATTTTTCTTACACTCATATTAACCTCCTATAATTAAATTTATATTTTTATGGAGTAACAATAGCTCTTGTTACTTCTATATTCCTAGAACTTCCAAGCCATTCTGCAGTTTTAAATGCATCCTCAATTTTTGTAATTGGGAATTCATGTGAAACAACATCCATCAAAGGATATTTGTCTTTCGTCCTTAAAAGAAAATCTATTGCATTAGGTAAAATCCATGGATCGTAATGTTGAATTCCATAAAATCTAATCTGATTAGATACTAATTGTTGAACGTCGACGTTTATCATGCTATTTGGAGAAATATGCCCAACTTCTAGATAAGTTCCTCTCATACGACACATTTGTATTCCTTCTTCTACGGCAGCTGGAAAGCCTACAAGTTCAATAACAATATCTGCTCCAATACCATTAGTTAATTCCTTGACTCTTTCTACTCTAGATTGAACAGAACTATATTCATTAATATCAATAATATCTGTTGCTCCGCATTTTTTTGCTAATTCCAGTCTTGGTTTTTGTCCATCTATAACTATCACTTTGTTAGCACCCATATCAGATGCTACTGCAGAAGCATTTATTCCCAGTCCACCTGCGCCTTGAATTACAACATTATCCCCAAATCTGAAATCTGAAATTCTAAAAGCTTCAATTACCTGAGCCAAAGCACAGTTAATTGGAGCAGCTGCAGCATTGTTTATTTCATCTGGTAATTTAAATACAAAATGAGGGTTTCTTAAATAATAGTATTGCGCAAAACCTCCGCTGCAATAATCAACGGTTGGGTACGTTCTTCTAAATTTACAGCCCCCAAATTCACCTCTGATACAGTTATAGCAGTTTTGACAGGGAAAATAATAAGTGAAAACTACTCTATCTCCTTCTTTTAAAGGTTGTTTAAGTGAATCTGTTTTTATCTTGCTACCAAGTTCTGCTACAGATCCCATCATTTCATGCCCAAACACAAATGGATCACGTGGTCCTTCTTCTTCAGAAATCCCATCTCCTCTCCATATATGTAAATCAGATCCACAAACACTTGTTGCTTCAACTCTAATATTCATAGCATCTGACTCTGTTTCTTTTATAGGAAGTTCTGTAACTTCAAATTTTTGAGTAGTATCATGCCATATTGCTGATAATCCTGTCTTGCTCATACATCACCTTTAATTTTATACTTTGATTATAAACATATTATAAAATTTTCATCAATTCATTAAATTAATATTTGAGAGGCATATATGGATATATCAAAAGCTAAGTACGTAGATGTAAACGGAATAAACACAAGATATTTTGAAGCCGGTTCAGGGGAACCAATGGTTTTAATTCATGGAGCGGCAGCAGGTAATTCATCAAGTGCAGAAGTATGGAGTAAGAATTTTGATACTTATGCAGAGAAATATCATGTTTATGCATTTGACAAATTAGGACAAGGTTATACAGACAATCCCAAAATCAACGAGGATTATTTTATGGGTGGACAAGTAAAACATGCTGCAGAATTCATGGAAACACTAGGAATATCAAATGCACATTTAATAGGACATTCAAGAGGAGGATACATGGTTACAAGAATGGCCTTAGAGTATCCTGATCTAGCTAAATCAATAGTTATAATTGATAGTGCTACTTTGATGGAAAATATTTCATTTTACGAAGAAGTTGCACAAAGAGCAAAATCTATCTCTGACCCAAAAGAAAAAGTTCATTATTCTATGGCTCAAAATTCATATGGTACCGATCATATTACAGATGAATGGATTAAAGGAATTTTAGACTACACTTCATCAAGCAAATTTAAAGAAGCTCAAGATAAAGCACAAGAACTATATCCAGCTTTTTTGCAAGATTTATCGGACAAACAAAACCAAACACACGCATGGATAAAAGCAGGTAGATTAAAAGTACCTACCCTAGTTGTATGGTCTATATATGATCCCTCAGCAATTTGGAATCCTATTGGAATTAATTGCTTAAACTTAATTCTTCCAAATGTTGAAAATTCAGGAATGTATATTTTCAATAAATCTGGACACTATCCATTCAGAGAGCAGGCAGAAGAATTTAATCAAGCAATATATGCATTTATAAATTCCAAAGTAAATTCTTAATTTTATGAAGAAAATCAATCTAGAAAACGTCTTAACCAATCAAGAAATAATTCAAATAGCCAGAGATAATTTAGATCAAGGTCCTTGGGATTATTTAGTTGGAGGAGCTGAATCTGAAACCACTATGCGAAGAAATCGACTTTCTTTTGATAAACTCGCATTTAAACCTAGGGTTTTAATTGATACTTCATCAGTTGATCCCTCTATAGAATTTCTAGGAGAAAAATTAAGGATTCCTATCTTGCTTGCACCTATTGGTTCTCAGCAACATTTCACCAAGGATGGAGCTTCTGCTGCAACAAAAGCTGCTGACAAGTTTGGGGTTTATGATGTGATTAGTTCAGTTAGTGAACCTGATTTAGAAACAATATCAAAGGCTGCAAGCAATCCTAAAATTTATCAACTATACATCCACGGCGATGAACAATGGACTCAAGAAATGATAAGTAGAGCTGTAAATGCTAATTACAAAGCCTTATGTATAACTGTAGACACACCTAGGCTGAGTAGACGGGAAAGACCAATGCTAAGTAAATACGATGCTAGATCAACTCGTATAGCTTTTAATCCGATTCATGCAGCATCAGTTACATGGGATACTTTGGATAGAATAAATAATATGTCAGATTTACCTTTAATCATAAAAGGAATAGCCACAAAAGAAGACGCCAAAATTGCTTTAGATCATGGTGCTGATGTGATTTGGGTTTCTAATCATGGAGGAAGACAGTTAGATTATAATTTGGGAACTATGGATATGTTACCTGAGATAGTAGACGTTGTTAATAAAAAAGCAAAAATCGTATTAGATGGTGGAATTCAAAGAGGCAGTGATATTGTTAAAGCTATAGCACTTGGAGCTGATTGTGTAGCTATTGGAAAGCTACAGTGTTGGGGATTAGCAGCTGCTGGTGAAGAAGGTTTAGTAAGATCTCTTGAAATTCTTGAAGATGAATATGTAAGTACTTTAAGTTTTATTGGTGTTACTAAAACAAAACAATTAAATAGAAATCATGTATGTAAATCTGATCCTGTTACTATGCCCCACGAAATGTCTAGCTGGGTAAATTTTCCTAAAGGAAGGTTAACTTGACTGACACAATAGCTTTAAAAAATGGCATGATAATCAACGGGACAGGCAATCCTGGATTCTATGGCTCAGTATTTATAAAAAATGGAAAAATATCAGTATTAAGAAATCAATCGGAACTTAAGGCTGACATAGAAATAGATTGTACAAACAAAATTATTTCTCCAGGATTTATAGATTTGCATTCCCATACTGGGTTAACAATATTTGGAGAACCAAAACATGAGCCAAAAGTATTTCAAGGGGTTACAACAGAATTAATAGGAATTGATGGGATATCGCCAGTGCCATTCAAAACCAAATCTGATTTGGAAAGATACATATGGTTAGACTCAGGATTAAATGATTATCCACCAGGTCCACCTGATTGGCTAAAAACAATCGAGTATCTTAATAAAGTA
Source organism: Dehalococcoidia bacterium (assembly GCA_045564835.1). Lineage (GTDB taxonomy): Bacteria > Chloroflexota > Dehalococcoidia > Lucifugimonadales. The sequence goes on along the minus strand of JBJLGN010000013.1, from coordinate 5,883 downwards.
GACAATAATGTTGCTATCAATATTGCTTGTATTATTGGGAATGGACCTTTGAGAATATGGGGAGTTGGGTGGAATAATGAACCAGCAAGCAAAAAACAAATTGAAAATATGAAATCCGCTTTAAGAGAATCAATGGAAGAAGGTGCTTGGGGATTCTCTACTGGACTTGATTATGCTCCCGGAGCATTCGCAAATACTGAAGAGCTTATTGAACTAGGAAAAGAAGCTGCTAAGCTTAATGGAATTTATCATACTCACACCAGAGCATCTTTAGCCAAACCTGAAAATGTACTAGCTCCATTTGATGAAGCAATAGAAATTTCACGAAAATCTGAATTACCTCTTCATTTAACTCACTATTATCAAAAAATGATGTATATACATGAAAGAAATATTGCTAATGGTAAATATACTGATTACTTAGGATTAGTTGAAGATGCAAGATCAGAAGGCATGGATGTAACTTTTGACTGTTATACTTATCCTTATTCTGGAACATCATTAACAATTCTACTGCCTCATTGGACAAAAGATGGAGGACCTGAAGTGTTAATAGAACATCTGAAATCCTCTAAATCACGAAAAAAAATAGCAAAAGAAATAACACGAAGCTTCGGAACTACATGGTTAACTAATTTCAAACAACAACACAACAAGCAATATGACGGGTTATCAGTGAGTGAAATTGCAGGGATAAAAAAACAAGATCCTTCGGAAGTGATGTTCGATTTATTATTAGATGAAAATTTAGGTATATCATATGTTGGCCTTGGTGCTAATCCACAGACATTACATGAATTCGTCAAGCATGAAGCAGGCATGATTGCTTCTGATTCTATTTTATTTGGAGATCATCCAAGTCCTAGAACTTTCGGAACTTTCACAAAGATAATATCTGAGTATGCTAGAGATGATAAATTCATAACTCTAGAGAAAGGAATAATGAAAATGTCTTCATTTCCTGCGCAAAGACTTGGGTTGAAGAGTAAAGGATTAATTTTAGACAATTATGATGCAGATATTGTTGTTTTTGATTTACCAAAAGTTAATGTACCTGCTACAAAGTCTAATCCAAGACAACTTTCTGAAGGGATTGAGCATGTAATAGTAAATGGATCATTTGTAATAAAAGATAGTATCCATACTGGTAATCTACCAGGAAAATCTTTAAGAAGAGGCAAGGATTCATAAATTCAAAATATATAGGATGTATATATTTTTTATCTAAACAATTGTTAAGAATGTCATTTGATGTCATAATACCTAAAAAGTATATATTCAATTAGGAGCATTTATGTCAGTTTGCAGAATTACAACACTTACTATGAAATCAAAAAAGGGAGCAGATGACATGGTTCAAAACTATGTTTCAACTGCGGCAAGTAAATTCCCTGAAGCGGAACAACTTTTACAAATACGAGCTGATGATACAACAGTTGTTGCAATATCACTTTATGAAGATTACGCAGCTATGGAAAGAGCTGATGCTCAAAGAAATCAAAGTATAGATACTAACAATGATATTGAATCAGTAGATAAAAAAGTTGGTACAGTCGAATTAAATCACTCATAACTAATCAATCAAAAAATAAAACTTAATTTTTAGTGATTTATTTAAATAAGTTTATAACAAAATTTCTAGCGTTAGCATATGCAGATTGAGGTTTAGGCCAAGTATCTAAATTTGGATCAGTACATTGGTATAGATTAGTATCATTATTGTAAACTAAATGATTTTGCGAAAGATCGACTTTGAATTCTCCTTCATACTTATCTATGGCAGCAGAGTCAGTACATATATCAATCACTAATGCATAGGCATCTTGTTTATATTTATCTTCTGACGACCATATAATCAGGTATAGCACTCCGATAATAATTACCAATATTAATAAAATATCTTTAAATTTATTTATCATAATTAAAATCTAATCAATATAATTCTTTGGATGTATTTCATCCCATTTTGTAATCTGTTCATATTTTGCACCTAGTGCGCAAATAAGTGATTCTGTCATAGGCTTACCGATGATTTGCATGCCAATTGGAAATCCTGATTTACTAAATCCACAAGGTAATGTGAGAGTAGGATATCTGTTGTAATTAAAAGGAATGGTAAATTTCCCAGTATCTTTATGTCTGTTTTTATCTATTGATCCATAATGTATTTCATCATCAACATAATGAGGGAATTTTATCAATGTAGGGGCGATTAAGACATCTACGTTCTTTAAGGAATTAGAGATTAAATTATTTGACTCGTCTCTCTTTATAGATGCATTAATATAATCTTCTCTACTTACATCACAGCCATTTTGTAACCATTCGCCAAACCATTTACCATACTGATTTTTTTTAGACGGATAATTTTCTGAATGAGCCCAGGCTGCTTCTGCACTACACAAAACATTCCAATATGACAAATATTCTTCAACTTGAGGCATTTTAACGGTTTCAATATTTAAGTTTAAACTTTCAAATTTTTTTACAGCATTTCTTACAGCATTAGTGATTTCAGAATCTACACCTCTACTCGCATAATCATCATCATATCCAATAGAAATCTTATTAATATTCACATCATCTAAAGTATTATTATCTGTATCACTTATAGTAGTTGAGTCCATTGCATCAAGGCCTTTGATTACTGAATACATATCCCAAGCATCTTTAACTGTTCTTGTCATTGGACCTATATGATCTAATGATTTTGCTAAATCCAATACACCATATCTACTCACTCGTCCATAAGTTGGTTTTAATCCGACAATTCCATTTGCTGCAGAAGGATATCTAATTGATCCTCCAGTATCACTGCCCAAAGATCCAAAACATAATCCTGCAGAAGTAGCTACACCTGATCCACTAGATGAAGAACCAGCCCATTTTTCTAAATCCCACGGATTTCTTGGTGCTAATCTTTTAGGATTATATCCTCCCATAGCTCCTTCGGTTGTATTTAATTTGCCTAAAATGATGGCTCCAGCTTCGTATAATTTTTTTACAACAGTGGAATCAAATTTCGGGATGAAATTTTCAAGGACTTCTGTTCCACCCATAGTTCTAATACCTTTTGTATAACATAGATCTTTAACTGCAACGGGAATGCCATGTAATGGACTTAAGATTTGTTTAGATTTTTCTGATAAGGTTTTTGCCATACTTAGTGCTTCTTTTTCCATAAGAGTGGCATATGATTTTAATTCGGGATCATGTTTTTGAATTCTTTCAAACATATATCTTGTCACTTCCAAAGGATTAGTTTCATCATTTTTATATAAATCTCTCAATTGAGACATTGAATAATAATGTATATTGTTTTCCGATTTTTGACTCATAATAATTATCTCCTTATCCTAACTCCAATATATGTTAGTTTATTATAGTTTCCTTCAATCTATATTTATAGTTGCGCATTTATAATTTATAATTCAAATTATATGGAAAACAAAAATAATAATATAAATCTGCAAATATCAAATGAATGGAAAAATACTTTTCCTGGTGCTACAGTTGGCTTACTAGTAATAAAAAATACTATTAATCCTCAAAAAAGTTCAGCTCTAGACAATGAAATGAAAAATGTAGAGAATGAAATTCGTAATCGTTTTTCAGATTCGGGCAGAGAAGGAATTCGCGAATTAAATACTATAAAAGCTTACACTCAGCACTATAAGAAATTTAAAAAATCTTATCATGTAATGCTACAACTTGAATCAGTAGCTCTAAAAAACCGTAATCTACCCCGTATTTCTTCTCTTGTAAGTGCTATGTTTACTGCTGAATTGAAAAATCAATTATTAACAGCTGGTCATGATTTATCAAAATTAAAATTACCTATTGAACTTAACACTTCAAAAGGAAGTGAATCATATATTGGAATGAATGGAAACGCTCAAAAACTTAATGAAAATGATATGTATATTTCTGACAGCGAAGGAATAATATCGTCTATCATTTATGGCCCCGACAAACGTACGTCCATAACTTCCAGTACAAAGGATGTTGTTTTTACTGTTTATGGGACAGCAGGAATTTCACCAGAACAAATAAATCAGCATCTTGAAGATATATCATTATATGTATCAATGATATCTTCTGAATCAATTGCTGATACAATTCAAATTTATAATAATTAAGCTATGAAAAAATCAATTATATTCTTAATACTTCTTTTACCATTATTAATTTTGAGTTGCTCTTCGAGTAATGATGATGAAATAAATCAACTTCAATTACAAATAATAGAATTAGAAAATCAAAAAATACAACAAGAACTTGATGAATTAAGAAAAGAAAAAGCTGAAGAACAAGCTACCCTAGAATCTGAAGCCAAAGTAGCAAATGAAGAAAAGATAAAAGCTGAAGCTGAATCCAGAATTGCAAAAGAAAATAAAGAAAAAGCTGAAGCTGATTTGAAAACCACTAGTAAATCTTCAAAATCTTATGATTCGGTTGTAGAAGTAAAACCTATTTATGAAGTTACACCTTTGATTAGTGTCATAAATTACACTAATTATGATAATGACTACATTTCTAGATCAATCGAGTTGGCTGACTCTAAAATGAAGGACAGAAGAGCATCTATCCTTGCATTTATTTACCCTGTTGGAGAACCTACATTAAAATTATCTTCTAATGGAAGATATATGTCACACGATGTTTTGATGAGTTGGGATGAAATAAATTCTATGCATAAATCCATTGAAAATTGGATGGAAAACAATGAATGCTTACGAAACGATAAGCGCAACATGGATTGGCATTTGGATTTATATAGAGATTGGCTAAAAAACGGTATGGACGCATCAACAATGCAAGCAATATGCGGGAAAGAAACTAGAATTGTTGCAATGGGGGTCACAAAAATGATGAGAGAAAGAGAACCTATTGAAGAATTTCAGGATTTTTTAATTCATGAGTTTTATCATGCATTTCAACAAGATTTAGAAAACGAAGGTGAATGTAGGCGTAGCAGAGATCAGGAAGACTCAAATAGGGTTTGGATGGTTGAAGGTGCTGCACACTATTTTTCAACAATGATGGTTCACGAATTTAACAATACTCCAGATCCACATAACAAATTATTTGAGATTGTTTATAAGGGAATGGATAGATTAGATTTATATAATGACGGCCCAGACAAAACTGGAGCTGTCGCATTATATTTAATGACAAAACTTGGAATGTTAGATGAAAAAAGCATCATGGATGGCTCTCTTTTTCATAATTGCGATACTGAATTTTTATTTGATAAAAATAGTAGTGAAATTAAACATATTAAAAATTCATGGAATAAAATTAAAGAATCAGGCGATTATAAATACTCTTTTAGTTCAGATGCTTTGAAATTCAAATAAATTTACAACTACTAATATATATTATTCATACTTGGAAAAATCAACCAGTCGAAAAAGAGAAATAATTTCTTTTATCTCAATCTAATCTTTTTTCATCACTAATTGTTAAGAGATTAATTTCGTGTCATAATGCCTAAAGAATATTTGTTTAATCTGTAAACATTACAAACCTATTTTCAATTAAAGTGTATAAATAAAAAATTATGTATAAATTCAATTTAAAAACATTTTTAATTTTATTACCATTTTTAATTCTTGCTTGTTCAAGTTCATCTGAAGTTACGGATCCTATAATAAATGAACAAACAGATAAGAATGCTCAATATCAACAAGTACAAGATGAGACAGAGGCTAAAGCTAAAAGTGAAGCAGAGGCTAAGGCTAGAGCGGACGCCAAAGCTAAAGCCGATGCAGAGGCTAAGGCTAAATCCGATGCAGAGGCTAAGGCTAAATCCGATGCAGAGGCTAAGGCTAAATCCGATGCAGAGGCTAAGGCTAAATCCGATGCAGAGGCTAAGGCTAA
>JBJLGN010000012.1:0-12040 GCA_045564835.1 Dehalococcoidia bacterium | reverse complement strand
TATTAATGGAGAATTGATTGCAAAGCCTTTTAACAACCATGATTCTCATATAATTTCCTCATTTAGTGAATCCAATGCATTGGCTAATATTCCTGAAAATTGTAAAATTCTTAAAGCAGGTGCAGAAGTAGATGTTGAAATTTTTGATAATTCTAACATTTTATAAATATAATAATTCGGAGTAAAAATGACATCAAAAGACAAAATAAAGTATTCAATTAAATTAAATAATTTAGAAGAAAATGAGAAAAAATCTCTTTCATTACTACTCCATACTAGAATTCAGGAAATAAAAAATGAAAAAGAAGATTTTAAAATGAATAAACTTGGAGATCCGCAAATATATTTAGATAAATTAACCAAATTATACAAAGACTCCTCATCTTTTCTCGAACCAAAAACCCCAGTAAAAGAAGCTCTGTTTAGATTATTTGTTTTTAATGGAAATAAACCGTTAACATTAAAACAAATAAACAAAAATCTGTCTGAAAACTGGGAAATGTCGCAATTTCCTAGAGATATAAGCATAGAAAAACTCGACTCTTTAATTAAAAATGTTTCTGACTACTTCATACAGCCATATGGTAGAAAATTTAGTAAAAGTTCTTTACCATTTTAATTAACTATGAAAAACATACTAAATTTATCAAAAGATTTTAAAGTTCCTAAAAATGAAATTATTGCAATTTCAAATCTTAGGCCCTGGATTAATGCCGGAAGAGTAGGAACTATTTCTTTAAATAAACTTAAAAATTTAACAAATGCCCAAAAAATAGGATCACTTGAAAATCCTGGAACTTTTTTTGATTTCACAAGATATCGGCCAAGGTTTAAATATGAAAATGAAATAAGAAAACTAATAATCCCAAATGTGGAAATTCATTTAGGACAACACAAAGACCAAGACATGTCTTTTATTTTTATTGACTTAAGAGAACCTCATTATAATGCCGAATTATTAATTGATTCTTTATATAATTTTCTGTCTGAATGTAAAATACAAGAATATTGCAGGGTTGGTAGCATGTATGACTCTGTGCCTCACACAAGGCCTATGATTATAAGCGGGTCTAACACCAGTAATAAAAAATTAATTAATTCATCTAATCATAAATATCAGGGGCCTACTAGTATATTAAACTTGTTATCTGAAAGGCTATCAGATCAATCAATTAAATCATCAACATTAATGGCACATATTCCTCAATACATACAACTTGATAATGATTATTTTGCATCAGCAAAAATTTTAGAAGCTCTATCTGATATGTACAATCTAGATAAATCCATTGCGGATAATTCATTTGGTGAAACGCAATACAATGACTTTACTGAATCATTAAAATTTAATGCAGAACTAAGTAAACTAGTAAAAGCTCTGGAAAAATATTACGATTCAAATTACTCTGAATATGAATCAAATCAAAATAAAGAAGATTCTCCAATGTCTGATGAATTAGAAGATTTTTTAGATAATATATCATCAAAATTTGAAGATAATAATTAATTGCGGGGTGTGGCGCAGTGGTAGCGCGCCTGTTTTGGGAACAGGAGGTCGTCGGTTCGACCCCGACCACCCCGATATTAAATCTTACTAAATAAAAAAGTTACTCGTACTACGCACGTAACAACAAATAACTAATGTATATAGACTACTGAGATAAAAACTCTTCTAATTGTGTAAAATAACTTTGCGGCTCTTCATAAAACGGCATATGAGAACTATTTTTAAATACTTTTAACTTGGAATCAGGCAAAGCATCATGCATTTTCATAGCGCAGGATGGTGTTAACTCATCATGCATACCGACAGTAACTAAACAAGGAATATTTATATTTTTCATTTCTTCAATTCTATTCCAATTTTTCAAATTCCCTGTATACAGAAATTCATTTGGCCCTTGCATTGTTCCATAAACATCCATATTCCAATCATCTAAAGAATCATAAATTGACGGAGGCCAAATATCTAATCTGCATACATGCCTATAATTTAGAATAGTAATAGCTGCTTGATACTCCTCATGATCCAATGTCCCTTCAGCTTCGTGCTTCATCATCATTTTTACAGTTTCGCTACCAAGATTACCACGCAATCTCTCTAATTCTCCTATCATGTGAGGCATGTCGCCACAGGTGTTTTCAAGAATTAATTTATTTATATTATCTTGATATTTAATCGCATACTCTATCCCTAGCCATCCACCCCAAGAATGTCCTAATAAAATAATTTCTCCCAAATCAAATTGTTTTCTTACAAATTCAACTTCTTCCACATATCTGTCTATATTCCATAGAGACAAATCAGATGGCTTGCTTGATTTGCCGCACCCCAATTGATCGTATGTAAAAATTCTAAATCCTTTTTTAACCAAATCTAGATGAGGATCTCTTAAATAATTACATGGTAACCCCGGACCACCATTTAATAGAAATATTGTTCTATCATTAAAATTTTCTCCGGTATCATAACAAACTAAATTATAATCTTTATATTGTAAATTTAATTCAGTATAAGCAAGATCCATAATTAATTATTCTTTCTTCTCTTCAGACAAAGATTTAACACAAACAAAACATGAAACCGAATCTCCAGAAGAGACATTCATTATTTTATTGCCACCTGTATTTCTACCAGAAGTTTCTTTCATTTCTGACATTGGATTCACCATAATCAAGCCTTTATCAGAAATAATATAAATATAATCTGTGTCATCGGGAATGATTTCAGCATGAGAAACTTTATCAGAATTTTTCAATTTAAATGTTTTTACCCCACTTCCGGCTCTTTTTTGAATTCTATAAATTGGCTCACTTCCGTCAGCTTTATTTAATCTAGTCATTTTCCCTTTTCCTTCACGACTGATCACAAATAACTTGTCTTCAGGAAGGCCCACATCCATAGCTACAACATAGTCTTGGCCTTTTAATTTTATTCCTCTCACACCAGCGGCATTCCTACCTAATTCTCTTAAATCTGAATTGGGGAATCTTATAGACAATCCGTCTGATGTTATAATCATAATATCTTCTTCAGGTTCTAAAATTCTAACATTTACTAACTCATCATCTTCTGACATGTTAATAACTTTCAATCCTGATTTTCTTATATTGGATAAATGCTTAATACTTAATTTTTTAACAGTACCTTTCTTTGTTGCAAAGATAAGAAAAGAATCTAAATAATCTTTTAAATTACCAGCAGAAATCATTGAAGTAATTTTTTCATTTACTCCATCAATTTGAATCAAATTCAAAATTGGGACCCCGCGTGTAGATCTATTCACGTCAGCTCTTAATTCATAAGTATTTAATGAGAAAACCCTACCTTTATTAGTAAAAAACAATAATATATCATGGGTATCCACAACTAATAATTGCTTCATAGGATCGTCTTCTTTCAAATCCTGTGCACTTTTCCCTCTACCCGCAGCATGTTGTGATTGATAAGTTTTTGTAGGTATACGTTTAATATACTGACCTGAACTAAGTGTTACTACAACGCTTTCATGTGGCTCAAGGGCAGCTCGATCGAAAGTCCCTTCTTCCTTAATTATTTTTGTAAGCCTTTTCTTTGTAAATTTTTGAGAAACTTCGATTGTTTCTTCTTTTACTATTGCAAGTCGCCGTGCTTTGTCATCAATAATGATTTCTAATTCTTTTATTCTTTCTTCAAGTAATTTATACTCATTTTTTATTTTTTCAGTCTCAAGAGCAGCCAATCTTCTTAATTGCATTTCTAATATTGCTTTAGCTTGTATGTTAGACAATTTAAATTCTGATATTAAGTTGGCTGTTGCGTCCTCTGAATCTTTGGAGTTTCTGATAGTGCTAATCACTTTATCAATATCTGCTAGAGCTAGTAAAAGTCCTTCTAATATATGAATTCTATTTTTTGCATTTTTTAATTCAAATTTTGATCTTCTATTTACTACTTCTTCTCTGAATTCAATAAAACCTTGAAGAGCTTGTTTCAAAGTTAATGTTTTTGGAGTACCTTTATCTAGCGCTACCATATTAACTGCAAAACTTGTTTGCATAGGGGTTAATTTATATAAATTATTCAACACAACCATAGGTTGTGTTGCTCTTCTTAATTCAATTACAACTCTTATACCTTCCCTGTCTGACTCGTCCCTTATTTCAGAAATTCCTTCAATTTTTTTATCTCTAGATAAATCCGCTATTTTTTCTACTAATCCCGCTTTGTTAACTTGATAGGGAAGCTCTTTAATAACAATTCTAAATCTATCATTTTTAGATTCTTCAATTTCAGCTACTGCTCTCATCATCACGCTTCCTCTTCCAGTCATATAAGCAGATTGAATACCTTCCCTTCCTAAAATTAATCCTCCTGTAGGGAAGTCTGGACCTTTAACGATTTTTAATAGCTCTGCATCTTCACTCAAAGGATTATCAATCAAAAAATTAACCGCTTCGCATATCTCGTAAGGATTATGTGTAGGAATATTTGTAGCCATCCCAACAGCTATACCTGCTCCTCCATTAATTAACAAGTTTGGCAATCTTGTTGGCAAAACAACAGGTTCTTTCAATGATCCATCAAAGTTTTCTTCAAAATCAACAGTTTCTTCGTGAAGATTAGCCAACATTTCTTCTGCAATTGAGCTTAATCTAGCTTCTGTATACCTCATTGCAGCAGGAGGGTCATTATCAATGCTTCCGTAATTACCTTGCCCGTCTATTAGCATAGCTCTCAAAGAAAAATCCTGAGCCATTCTAACCATAGAATCATAGACAGCGGTATCACTATGAGGATGATATTTTCCTAAAACTTCACCAACAATCCTGGCACTTTTGTAATACGAGGAATTAGGTCGCGCCCCTATATCTTGCATTGCATATAAAATTCTTCTGTGAACAGGCTTTAACCCATCTCTTAAGTCTGGCAATGCCCTAGAAACAATGACACTCATAGCATAGTCTAAATAAGACTTTTCCATTTCAGTTTTTATTTGGGTATTAATGATGCTAGTTTTTGAATTTTCGTTCAATTCTTTCTCCTAATCTAATATTTTACTATTTTTAACAACGTTGCTATCTAAAGCAGACTGATCGCTATTCATGGCTGTCCTAACAAATTCAACAAATAAAGGATGAGGGTTCAATGGAGTCGATAAGAATTCGGGGTGAAATTGAACTCCTATCATAAATTTGTGATCTATATACTCCATAATCTCAACCAAATCACTCTCAGGATTTGTTCCCGAGGTAACTAATCCTAATTTTTCAAATTCATTAACAAATTTATTATTAACTTCATACCTATGTCTGTGACGCTCGCTGATCAGGCTTGATTTATAAATCTCCTTTGTTTTGGTTCCATCTAAAATATTGCAATCATAAAGACCAAGCCTCATAGATCCGCCTTTATGCAAACTTTTTAATTGCTCAGGCATCAAATCAATTACCGGATAAGGCGTTGTTTCATCAAATTCAGTCGAATTTGATTCAGTATATCCCAATAAATTTCTAGCAGCTTCTATAACCATTATTTGCATTCCAAGACACAGTCCAAAATAAGGAACTTTATGTTCTCTTGCATATTTACAAGTCTCTATCATTCCCTGAGTTCCTCTTTTGTCAAAGCCTCCCGGCACTATAATGCCATCAATTCCCTCAAATATATTTTTAACATTTTCAGATTTTATTTCCTCAGAGTTTATCCACTCTATCTGAATTTCAGTTTCATTAAATATCCCTGCATGAATTAAAGATTCCTTGACTGACAAATAAGAATCTTGAAGCTCAACATATTTACCGACTATAGCAATTTTGACAGCTTTATTTGATGAATTAACCTTGGATATAACTTTTGTCCAATTGTTCAAATTTGATTCCTTGGTATCCAAATCAAGGTTATTAGAAATCAAGGTCCCCAAATTTTCTTCTTCCAGTCTTATAGGAACTTCATACACAGAATCCAAAGTCGGAAGAGACGAAACGGCCTCTAGAGGCACATCACAAAACATAGATATTTTTTCTTTTATTTTTTCAGATACCTCAAATTCACTTCTGCAAATAATCGAATCTGGCTGGATACCAATACTTCTTAACTCTCTAACGCTATGCTGGGTCGGCTTAGTTTTAAGTTCACCTGTAGTACTAATAAATGGCAAGTATGTAACATGTATAAAATAACAATTATTTTTTCCTACCAAATATGGAATTTGTCGAATAGCTTCTAAAAACGGCAACCCTTCAATATCTCCAACGGTTCCCCCAACCTCAACCACAACAATATCAGAATCAGATTCTGTGGCTACCTGTATTACTCTTTCTTTAATTTCATTTGTGACATGAGGGACAACTTGTATTGTCCTGCCCAAATAGTCTCCTTTTCTTTCTTTATCTATTACTTTTTTGTATATTTGCCCAGCTGTTAAACTAGACAATCCTGTCAATCTTGTCTCTGTAAACCTTTCGTAATGACCCAAATCTAAATCAGTTTCAGCCCCGTCATCAGTAACATATACTTCGCCATGTTGGTATGGAGACATTGTCCCTGGGTCAACATTTAAATACGGGTCAAGTTTCATTAATGAAACACTAAAACCTCTGTTTTTTAACATTCTCCCTACAGAAGCCACGCATATTCCTTTACCTACGGAGCTAACCACCCCGCCTGTAACAAAAATAAATTTTTGCATTAAAATCTCCCGCTGTAACGAATTGTTGAATCAGGAAATTTGGGTAGAGTCTCCCCCTGGTAAAAACCAAGCTTAAAAATGATTTCATCTTTAAATTGGAAACGGAAAAACATATACAAAAAGTATAATGTTCTTGTAAGATTATTTCAACTTATTGTTAACATAAAATAAATTATGAAATACTACAGAATAGAAAAAAACAACAAAACGTCATTAATAATAAATTATAAAAATGATTTAGGATTCAATATTACACAATATGCATCAAATATTGATAATATTGAAATACTCTATACCGAAGCTTTGAATGCAGCATTGTCACGTACAGAATATATTAATCAATTTATTAATAATCACAACCCCAAGCTGCAACATTTAAAAGAAATACTGGACAACGAGCATTTATTGCCTCCCTTTTTGCCCGAAGAAGTTTGGGCCGCAGGTGTAACTTATAAAAACTCAGAATTTGAAAGAAAAAGAGAAAGTACTACTCCTGATATTTATTCAAAAGTTTACAATGCAGACAGACCAGAAATTTTCTTCAAATCAACAGGATCAAGACTAGTAAATCCAGGCGATCCCGTAGGAATACGCTCTGATTCAAATTGGAATGTTCCAGAGGCAGAACTTGCTGTAATGTTAATAAATAATGTAATTATCGGATACTCTATTGGAAACGACATGACTAGCAGGCATATCGAAGGAGAGAATCCTTTATATTTAACACAAGCAAAAATATACGACAAAAGCTGCTCTATTGGCCCCTGCGTAATTGATATAGAATCTGCAAAAAACTTAAATAATTATAAAATTTCATGTAACATTCAACGAAATAATAAAATAATTTTTAATGAATCTTCTTCAATTAATTTAATGAACAAATCAATAGAAAATTTAATTTTATGGCTACAAAAATCTAATACGTTACCACTAAAGTCAGCTTTTTTAACTGGCACTGGTATTGTGCCACCTCCAGAATTTACCTTGAAACCAAACGATATTGTAAATATATCAATAAATGAAATAGGAACATTATCTAATAAAATTGTGAGTGTATAAAATGAATAACCCTAAAATTGTTATTAGCTCGGGTATAAATCAGGATATAGATAATTACATAAACTCAGTGAAGAAATACGGCGCTGAAGTTATTGTTGTCTCCCCGAACGAAATGAATATTATTAAAGATTTAGAATTTGAAGGGCTAGTGTTAACAGGAGGAGGAGACGTCTCTCCTTCTTTGTATTCAGATCGAATGGCATCTTCTGATGACAATATATGCTTTGGGACGTCCATCGAACGAGACGAAACTGAATTTGCATTAATCAAAAATGCTATATCAGATAATAAACCTATTCTTGGAATATGTAGAGGGATGCAATTACTTAACGTATATTTTGGAGGAACTTTAATTCAAAACTTGAATCTTCTGCATTTTGAAAACATGTACAAGTTTAAAAACAATACAACAGGGCAAGGAAATTTTGATGCAAAAAAATATAAAGATATCGAATCAGATTTTCATCATATATTTATAACTCTAGGAAGTATATTTGCAACAATACTAGGCTCTGGAGGCTTACTTAAAGTAAATAGCAGGCACCACCAAGGAATAGGACATAAAGAATTAGCTAAAATATTTACAGCATCTGCGTACAGTATTGAAGACGGAATAATTGAAGCTTATGAAAACAGAGAGCATTCAATAATTGGAGTTCAATTCCATCCCGAAAGAGATAAAGAACATCCTAAACAAGTGCTACAAATTTTCGAAAACTTTGTAGCGTCATGTCAAAGCATGTAGACAAATTCGTGAATTAGTGTTATTCTTTTCGTGTATTTTAAATAAATACTAATCCAATTTTCTTTGGAAATCCTTTTTTAACCACCATATTTTAATTTCATGGAATATTCCGAAATTCAATCCAAAAATAAAGAAGAATTATTAAAAATTGCTGAAGAGCTTAAATTAATTAAAGACGGAGAATCTCCAAAAAAGTCTGACTTGGTTAATTCTATATATTCTGAATATGCCAAAAAAAATGGCGACAATAAAACTGCTGGCATGTTATCAATACTTAACGATGGATACGGTTTTATACGCCAAAACGGATTACACCCTTCTTCAACTGACGTATATGTATCGCAATCTCAAATTAGAAAATTTCAATTAAAAACTGGTGATATAGTAACAGGCAAAACACGACCTCCAAAAGATGGAGAAAGATACTGGGGATTAATTAAAGTTGAATCTGTAAACGATTTGGATCCCGAAGAATCTAAATCAAGAACTAAGTTCGAATCTCTTACTGCAATATTTCCAACCAAACAAATCAAACTAGAAACCGAACCCAAAGAATTGTCTAATAGAATAATAGATTTAATTGCGCCTGTTGGAAAAGGGCAACGTGGATTAATAGTTGCTCCTCCAAAAGCTGGAAAAACAACTGTATTACAAAACATAGCAGCTGGCATAACTGCAAACTCTCCTGAAATAATAATTTTGGTTGCACTAATAGGAGAAAGGCCCGAAGAAGTAACAGAAATGAAAAGAGCTGTTAAAGGTGAAGTGTTTAGCTCAACTTTTGATGAACCTGTAGAAGATCATTGCAAAGTGGCAGAATTATGTCTTGAAAGAGCAAAAAGATTAGTTGAACAAGGACGTGACGTGGTCGTTCTTTTAGATAGTCTCACAAGACTAACAAGAGCTTATAACTTAGCTGTTCCAAGCACTGGAAGAACATTGTCAGGTGGAATAGATCCGAATGCTTTATATCCTCCAAAGAAATTTTTTGGCGCGGCTCGTAATACAGAAGAAGGCGGAAGTTTAACTATACTTGCAGCTTGCCTTGTTGATACTGGAAGCAGAATGGACGAAGTGATTTTTGAAGAATTCAAAGGAACCGGAAATATGGAGCTAAATCTTGACAGGAGATTAGCTGATAGAAGAGTATATCCAGCTGTTGATATTCTTGGAAGTGGAACCAGAAGAGAAGAGCTTCTTATTGATAATAATTCATTAGAAAAAGTACATATGCTAAGACGATTAATAAGTATGCAAACAACCGATCCCTCTGGAAAAGAAAGAAACACATCTGATGCTACAGGAAACGTCATAAAACGAATAGCTCAAAGCAAAAGTAACTCTGATTTCATAAATAACTTTGAAAAATACGCTCAATTAAACGTTTCAAAATAATGTCAATCTTGCATATACTTGGAAGTGGAACCCCTACTCCCACCCCTGATAGATTTGGAAGTTCTTATGTAGTTGAACTTGACAATAATAAATCTAAAATAATGTTTGACTGCGGCCCAGCGGCAACTGAAAAATTGGTTAAAGCAGGATTGTGGCCTACTGACATTGATTATTTATTTTTTACACATCATCATTTTGATCATGATGTTGATTACCCTTGTTTTCTACTCTGCAGATGGGATCAAAGTATTGGAAAAGAAAATACTCTTAAAGTATTTGGCCCTAGCCCTACCGAAAAGCTAACTAATGATTTAATTGGAGAAAATGGGGCATTTGCTCACGATTGGAAAGCAAGAATAAATGCCGTCCCTAGTCAGCATGTATATGTAAACCGAGGCGGAGTTTTACCTAGAAATCCTCCAACTATTTCTAATGCCAAGAATAAAAACCCTTGGGTCAGTCCAAAAGATATTGTGGCAGGAGAAACTATAAAAGAATCAAATTGGGTTGTTGAAACTGCCGTAGCAGAACATGTGCAGCCTTACTTAGATAGCATCGCTTACAAAATTACTGTTAATAATTTTTCAATTGTTTTTACAGGAGACACGCAACCTTGCGAGAGTGTTACTAATTTAGCTAAAAACGCAGATATAATGGTTTGCATGTGTTGGGACGACCAAGCATCAATGGATAAATACCAAGAATCAACAGGGCAATGTAGTGCTGAAGGGGCTGCTAAAATGGCAAAAGATGCGAATGTTAAAAAACTAGTTTTATCCCATATGGGTAAGCATATTTCAACACACGGCGTTTTAGAAAATGCCCTAGGTAACGCTGCAAAAATATTTGATGGCGAATTAATATTCGCTGAAGAATTAATGAAAATTCCATTTTAGAAACCAATATATCAATTAACTTTTCATGATTAATATACTATAATTTCTATGGATTATAATTAAACACTATGAAGAGAACAAGTTTTTTGAATCGAAAGCGAACCTGTATGGTGAAAGAGGGTAAAGAATAAAAATATCATCTCTGAGTGGTTAAGCTGAAATAATAGTAAGTTTAAACGGGATTGCCCGTAATAGCATTAATTAAGTTGCTTGAATAATATATATTCAAGAAATAGGGTGGTACCGCGTGAGCTTTCTCTCGTCCCTTTTTATAAAAAGGGACTTTTTTTTGTCCAAATTTAAATAAAGGTACATATGTTTAAGGAAGTAAAGCCAAATCCTGATTTCCCCAAATTAGAAAACAGTATATTAAAAAATTGGCAAAAAAATAATACTGTAAAAAAATATACTAATAAAAACTCAAGCTCAGAAAAAACATTCTCATTTATTGATGGGCCTATTACCGCAAACAACCCTATGGGAGTTCATCATGCATGGGGAAGAACATATAAAGATTTATTTCAAAGATTCTATACCATGCTAGGATACGAACAAAGGTATCAAAATGGATTTGATTGCCAAGGGCTATGGGTGGAAGTAGAAGTTGAAAAATCCTTAGGTTTTAAATCTAAAAAAGAAATTCAAGATTTCGGAGTTGAAAAATTTGTAAATCTTTGCAAGGAAAGAGTAAATAAATTTTCAGAAGTACAAAGAGATCAATCTATTCGACTCGGTTATTGGATGAATTGGGACAATTCCTATTACACCATGTCGGATGAAAATAACTATTCTATTTGGGGATTTTTAAAGCAAATGGATGAATCTGGGAAAATATATAGAGGGACTGATGTGGTTCCTTGGTCTGGTAGATCTGGAACATCTTATTCGCAAATGGAAATAATAGAAGGTAGAAAATTAGTAGCACATCGATCTGTATTCGTTAAATTTAAATTAAAAAATCAAAAAAATGAGTTTGCTTTAGTTTGGACTACCACTCCTTGGACATTAACCTCAAATGTCTCCCTAATGGTAAATAAGAACTTATCTTACGCAAAATGTAAATTAAACAATGGTGAAATTTATTACGTAGCAGAAGAAAACTTAAAATATCAAAGATTAGAAAAAGAATTTAAAGACAAAAAAGAATGGATAGATGGTGTTCCAAAGCTTAAAACCCTGGATCAATTATTTAACGAAAGAGGTGGATATGTAGTTGAAAAAACTATAAAGGGCTCTGAAATGATAGGATGGGAATACGAGGGGCCTTATGATGA
>JBJLGN010000011.1:0-14536 GCA_045564835.1 Dehalococcoidia bacterium | reverse complement strand
CATTGATGGATTAAAAGATTCAATTGATGATTTTCAAAAAAGTATTTCTGGAACTGGCCCAATGGAAGTAATGAATCTTGTATTACTCACTCAATACTTTGATAGCCTTAAAAGTATTGCTCAATCTGATAATAGTTCAAGCATATTTGTACCACACAGCCCAGGGTCATTAACAGATTTTTCTGCCCAAATGCGAGATGCAATATTGCAAGGAAGGCAAGTTCCTGAAAAAGAAGCTAAATCTACAAAACAAGTTCCTGAAAATGAAACTGAACCCAATAAAGATAATAATTAAACTTGTCTAAGGCAAATTAACTGCAAAAAATCTTTGCCAATTTTTATAAAAAATATTTTCAATATCAGAATTTTTATATCCTCTTTTTTCTAATAAATTAATAATTTTCTGATAATCTACAACTGTGTCTACTTCTTTCGGAGCTCCTACCATTCCTCCCTGACCATCAGTATCACCTCCAATTGCACTATGTAAAGAATTACCAGACAACTGGCAAACGTGATCTATATGATCAACAAAATCTTCTAATGTTACTTCATCTTTAGGAAAAGGTCTTGGTAAAGGTATGTCAGACCAATCAATTTCAGTTTTCCACATCATAAATGTATCCATTGAATGGCCTATTACTCCACCTCTGTCAATAATGCTTTGTAATTGATGATCTGGAAATTGTCTTTCACCAGGAGCGACAGATCTGCAATTTTGATGAGTAGCAATAATTGGACCTCCAAAAATTTCTAATTCTTGCCTAACTGACTCATCAGAAGTGTGAGAAACGTCTAATATCATATTTAATTTATCCATTTCAATTAATAATTCTTTTCCCTTACCTACTAATCCTCCATCTGTCCCTGTCCCCGTTCCATGAGAGTAATTACTTACACCATAATGAGATAAGCTTATAAGACGCAATCCTTCGTCATACCATTCATGAAGTTGATCTGGATCAGTTATTGCATCTGCTCCTTCCATACCTATAATCATTCCAACTGGCATATTGGTGTAATCTTTTGAATTTAACCATGCAGACATATGAGAGATAAATTCAGATTTGTTTTTTAGTAACTTAATTTCATTTAATTTTTGTAACATGTGATAATACGCCATTTGAGCTTTGCCTGAAGAATAAGCATGAATTTGAGTTGTCACATCACCATGATCATTGCTAGGTTTTTTTATACATGCAACAATTTTAACAATCGAAGCAGCAATCTCAGCTTTTCTCATTTCGGGAATTGAACACATGATAC
This sequence comes from Dehalococcoidia bacterium, assembly GCA_045564835.1. Taxonomy (GTDB): domain Bacteria; phylum Chloroflexota; class Dehalococcoidia; order Lucifugimonadales. The sequence continues at coordinate 13,270 of JBJLGN010000011.1, read as the reverse complement.
TGTATCCAAGAGGATCTGTATCGCTATTGATAACGCCTGTTTTTCTGACTAGATCTAAATCTTTAGTTAAATCTCTTTCGTATTTTAAGGCATTATGTGCCATCGGATAATCGCCATCTATTAAAATCATAAAGAACCTCCTACAATATGTATAATACTCATAACAACAATTCAAAATAAAAAAGAGGTCTAGTGTATAAACATATTACTAATATTTTAATGTCGACAATTTTAATCATGCTCATTGCTGTCCTTTTCGTCAACCAAGAAAATGATGAAAAACACGAACACGTACATACTCATGATGGAAGATATCTAAATATAGATGACAACTTAAAATTATTTAGTGTAGTAGATAAATACAACGAGCTATTAAAATATACAATCTATTTAGAATCAAGATTAAGCGATATAGAAGATGATCTAAATATAGAAATTTCAGAAAACAGTAAAACTAATCCTCCAAAAAAAATTGATTAACTATTAAAATTTAAACATGAAACGAATATATTTTAACCCTTGCTTATTTAGAGTATTATAATTTTATGAGTAAAATCACAGATATAAAAGTAGACATTTTAAAAAGTAGATCCAAAAGCCAAGTAATTACTTACATAACAGATTCAAATGGCACAGTTGGAATTGGAGAAGCTTGGTGGGGATTACCAGATGTTGAAAAACCTGGAGGATACGCAAAACCCATTGCAAGTGTAATCGAAAATATATTAGCTCCTAGACTTTTAGGTGCAAATGCAAATAATATTGAAAAACATTGGCAAGACCTCTCCGATTTTGGATACAGATATGGTGATCAAGGTATATTTACAATGGGTATGTCAGGAATTGATATTGCACTATGGGATTTGTTAGGAAAAAATAATAACTTGCCGTTAACTCAATTACTAGGAGGCTCTGTTCATGATTCTTTGCCATGTTACGCAAGTCTTCCTCCACTAAGATCTTCTGAAATAGTTATAAGCGAAACAAAAAGAGCAATAAAAAAAGGAATAAAGGCGATAAAGCTACATGAAATTGAAACAAAATATGTAGATATACTAAGAAAAGAATTTGGTAATTCAATTGAAATAATGGTAGATGTAAATGGACATTATAATGTTATTGAAGCTATTGAAGCTGGAAAGAAAATGAAAAAACACAACATCACTTGGTTTGAAGAACCTGTTAAACCTATGAGAAATTATGATTCAATTAAAAAAATTGGCACAGAAACCGGATTGCCATTAGCAGGAGGAGAAAATGAATATACAATATCAGATTTTAAAAACTTACTAGAAAAAGATATTCTTATGTACATCCAACCGGAAATTACAAAAATTGGAGGTATTACTGTAGCAAAAAAACTATCACCACTCTTTGAAATTTATAATGTAGCATTTTGTCCTCACAACTTCAGTATAGGCCCGTCATTATACGCTTCTATTCACTGGGCATTCTCTAGTATCCAATCTGCTTGGATTGAAGTACCTTGGGTTCCTGAAAATTTTGGCTTTGATTTCTCTCATCCTCTGCCTGAAATAGTAAATGGCAGAATTCAAAAACCTAACGGAATAGGAATAAACTTAGACTAAAGTATCAATTACTATAAATAAAAATACCAAAGCTAAATGAAGTAATGAGTATAAATAAGCGTTTCTAGCAGTTTGCCTGTCTTTAACAATTAATAATTTATAACAAAAATATGAATATATTATATTGTTTAACAATGATAAAACTAAAAATACGTACCCCAAATTAGTAAACCACCAAAATAAAATAGTAGTCAATAAAATCGCTATAGAGTATATAAATATTTCTATAGTTACCCTTTTCATACCGTGAATCACTGGAAGCATAGGAATATTGGCTTTAGCATAATCATCTTTCATAAGTATCCCCAAAGCCCAAAAATGCGGGGGCGTCCATAAAAATATTATTAAAAACATAAACCAAGGAGACGGATCATAAAGTCCGCTATTTCCTACTATTCCAACCCAGGCAATTACTGGCGGGAAGCATCCTGCGGCGCCACCAATTACAATATTTTGTGTTGTTCTAGGTTTTAATAAAATAGTGTAAATTACAATATAAAAAACGCTAGCAAATATTGTTAAGAAAGCACTTATAAAATTAACAGTATAAAAAAGTAGTGCAAAAGAACCAACATTTAATAAAATTCCGTAAACCAGAGCCATAGATGGGCTAACTCTTTTTGAGGCCACAGCTCTTCTTTCAGTTCTTTTCATTGATTTATCAATATTTCTATCAATCACATTGTTGATAACACTAGCTCCTGCAGCTCCAAGGGCTCCTCCTAAAAGTATGTACATTGAAATAAGAAAAGGAGGATTTCCATTTGATGCAAGAAAAACTGAACCAATAGCAGTAACTAAAAGCAAAGAAATTATAGGAGGCTTAGTTAGGCTAATTAAATCTGATATATAATAACGAATAACACTCATAGTAAATAATTTTTTTAACAAAAAATTATTCTAACTTAATAAAATATAAATAAATAGATGCTCTTTGAGTTTTAATTGAAAACTACACTATTAATATTTCTACTTCTTCTTTCTATTTTTAACGTAATCACCAGATGTGATTTCAGAATAATTGCTTAAATCAAAATTAGAATAATATATATAACTCCTAATCATTTTATTATTTATTTTCACATCAATTATTTCCCTAATATATAAAGAATTGGGATTATCGACATCATATCCTTCAAGTAAATCACATTGTATTAAAGTGTCACTATCTACTTCATAAATCTCTCCTTTTATATCGTTATCTCCATCAGGAATTAAAGCAGGATAATTTCCAATATCAAACAGTGTGCCTTTTGTGAAAGCATCTCCAATTAATTTTGAATTTCCTAAAGTTTTGTGATTACTTTCACCGTTTATTAATGTTCCGTAAACAAATAAATACATAAATATATTTCTCTTGAGTATATATATTTGATTGTATAACATAACACTTAAATAACAAAAATATATAAATGCTAGAAAATTATTCTACAGATGTAATTATAGTTGGAGCAGGTAATGCTGCCTTTTCAGCCGCTGTGTCTGCCAGAGAAAATGGCTCAGATGTAGTCATGTTAGAAAAAGTAGAAGAAAAATATATGGGTGGAAACAGTGCTCTTACTATTCACATGAGATTTGCATACGATAAATTTGAAGATTTGCTGCCACTAATTAAATATCCTGATTCAGATAATGAGAAAAAAGCATTTGGTAAAAAAATAGATTCTCTTAGAGAAATAGTGACTCCTTATACTAATGAAGATTATATAAACGATATTAACAATGTAACTGAAAATAAATCTGACAAAAAATTATCTAAGTATCTTGTTAATAATTCGTTAAGTACTATTAAATGGATGAACAAATTAGGCCATTATTGGATGCCTACATTTGAAAATCCTACCTCTGCTAATGTTGTATCTTTTGACGGAAAAGGATTTGGGCTAATAACTAGATGGAAAAAAATTGCTATGAATATGGGAATTAAAATTTCATACAACTCTCCAGTGATAGATTTAATAAAAGAAAATAACAAAATTTGCGGAGTCATTGCAGTTCAAAATAATAAAAAAGTGAAAATTTTTGCAAAATCTATAATACTGGCTTGCGGAAGTTTTGAATCTAATTCAGACATGCGTGCAAAATATTTAGGTAAAGAATGGAAAAACATAAAACTTAGAGGTGTGCCTCACAACACAGGTGAGGGATTAGAAATGGCTATAAATCACGGAGCTGTACCTTATGATGATTGGTCTACATGTCATGCTTCTCCACAAGATGTGAATAGACCTGATTTCGATTTACCTGGTAAAAACAAATCAGGTGATTATTGGAGTAGGTATGCATATCCATTTAGTTTTATGATAAACCAAGATGGCGAGAGATTTTTAGATGAAGGGGAAACCTGGAGGGGATTAACATACGCAAAAACCGGAAAGGCAATAATGAAACAAAAAAATCAAATTGCCTATCAATTATTTGATTCTAAGCATAGAAAATCAGGTGTGCTAGCTAAATACCAAAGTTCAACAAATCATATATCTAATACTCTAGAAGATCTTTTCAAAAAACTACAAATTAATAATTCAAAAGACTTACTCTTGTATATAAACGAATATAATAATTCAATAAATTCAAATAAATTTGATCCACATATTCTTGATAAAAAATCAAATTTGAATATTAATCCAACTCGAAGCAACTGGGCTCTTGCGCTTGACACACCACCGTTTGAAGCTTACCCAACAATAGCCGGCATGACATTTTGTTATGGAGGTATCAAGACAACAACAGACGGAGAAGTGACAAGCAAAAATGGAGATATTATAGAAGGCCTGTTTGCTGTAGGAGAAATGCTTGGAGGTTTGTGGTATAAAAATTATCCTTCAGGAGGAGGAATGATGGCTGGAGCAGTTTTCGGAAGAAGCGCAGGGAAAAAAGCATCTTAAATTATTCAATCAATTTTTGTTTATTATACTTTGAGCAAATAGATTCAAACCTCTTATAGTTAAGTTGTCGTCATAAAAATCTAAATTAATATAATTTTCAAATTGCTTTATTCCTTTCCCGCTACCAACAACTTTGAGATCTTTATGCTTGGATTTAAATTCGTCAATAAAACCATTTATTAAATGTACATATCCTTTAAACAGTCCAGCTCCAATAGCTTCCTCGGTATTTGTTCCTACTAACAGGTCGTACTGGTTCATTTCAACATAAGATAATTGAGAAGTTTTAATTGACAAGGATTCACTAGCTATCTTATTACCTGGAAAAATCAAGCACCCTAAATAATTACCATTTTTATCAACGTGGCAAAATGTCAAAGCTGTTCCAAGGTCAATTATTAAATTCCTACTTTTGGTTAATTCGTTTGCTGCTGAGGCATTAATAATTAAATCTGCTCCAAGCTCAGCAGGGTTTGGAATTTTAACGTTGATATTTGCAATATTATCATGAGAAACAAAATAAGAATTAATATTAAGGTTCTCAAAATATGTATTAATTTCTGGAACAACACTTGAAATAAATACATTTTTAGATTTATTTACCATTTTTTCTAAATCTTTGTATTTGTTTGTTTCGGTTATTTTGCTTGAGACAATTGTCCCATCTGAAACTTCAGCATATTTAATATTTGTATTACCAATATCTAATAAAATATATTGATTCAAATTAATTCCCTCATTTTTTTCATGATGATAAAAGATATAATAAAATACTAACTAAAATAACAGAATTTTATAACAAAAAATTTAACGAATTTAAATTTGAAAGCAATTGAAATCAAGAACTTAACAAAAAAATATCAAGATTTTTATGCACTAAAAAATCTTGATTTAACAATTAACAAAGGTGAAATTTTTGGATTTTTAGGACCTAACGGAGCAGGTAAATCAACATTGGTTAGAATAATATCTACCCTAACTCAGCCTACTTCAGGTGATGCAAAAGTTCTAAATTATTCAATCAACAAGAATAAAAAAGAAATCAGAAAATTAATTGGAGTTGCTCTTCAGGATTCAAGCCTTGACCCATTGCAAACTGGCGAAGAGTTATTAACTTTTCATTCAAATCTTAATGACATCAATAAATTTGAAATAAAAACCAAAGTGAATAGAATTTTGAAAATGTTAGATTTATATGAATCAAAAGACAAGTTAGTAAAAACTTATTCTGGTGGTATGAGAAGAAAATTAGATATAGCTTCTTCATTATTACACGAACCTGACATACTATTCTTAGATGAGCCAACCACAGGCCTTGATCCTGTTAGCAGGCAAAAAATATGGTCTGAAATAAAAAGATTAAAAGAAGAACAAGGTAAAACAATTTTTTTAACAACTCAATATCTTGATGAGGCAGACAAACTTGCAGATAGACTGGCTATCATAAATAAAGGCGAACTTGTCGGATTAGGAACCCCTGACGAATTAAAATCAATGGTATCTGGTGATGTGGTAGAAATAGGTGTCAGTAATCTAAGTAAAACAATAAAAATCTTTAATGCCATTACTATAATTAAACAAATAAAAACAAATACAGAATCTAAAACAATAAATTGTGTGATCAGAAATGCCAGTGTAAATATTCCAAATATTATAAATAAATTATCAGAATCAAATATTCAAATAACTAAATTAAATATATCACCTGCCAATTTAGATGACGTTTTTTTAAAAATAACAGGAAATAACATAAAACTAGAAGAGACTTCAGATGAATAAATTTTACAACGATTTATATTATGTTATCAGGAGAGAGCTGAAAGCAATGAAAAGAGTTCCTGCTGCCACTCTCCCTGCAGTATTTATTCCAATATTTTTTTTCTTTGTATACAGTGCTGCATTAGGAAAAAGTACTCAATTCCTTGGAGCGAACAATCCATACACTTTTTATCTTCCCGTATCTATTTTATTGTCTGTGTCCAATGGTGGCGCAGGATTAAGAATGGTATCAGACATTGAATCAGGCTACTTTGAGAAGTTACTTTTGACGCCTGTTAACAGATTATCTTTATTAGTTGGATCAATGTTTGCCGAATTATTTAAAACAACTATCCAAGCCATATTAGTTTGTATAGTTGGATGGTTTTCAGGAGCAAGCTTTGGACTAGGAATTTTAGGAATAATAGGAATGATCATACTAGCAGGTAGCTGGGGTTTTGTTTTTTCAGCAATTGGTTATACAATAGCGCTCCGAACAGGGAATGTTCAAGCTACACAATCAGCTTTTGTAATATTTTTCCCTTTTCTATTTTTAACTTCTTCCCTTGTCCCGATCGAAGCATTCGACGGATGGTTCAAGGTTGCAACAAATTTAAATCCTGTCACATATGTACTTGAAGGTTGCAGGTCACTTTTAACACCAATATTTGAGTTTGAAAAAATAATTAAGGCAATATTAACTATAGTTATAGTTGGGGCAATAACCATCAGTTCTTCGTTTATAGCTTTAAATAAAAGAATTATATAAAAAACCCAACAATAAACGGAAATAATAGTAAATAAATAAGCAAAATCGAACTAGTTTGCTCATTTTTATCATAAATAATTGCACTAATTTCTTTTAATGAACTATTATTATCGTCATGATCAATTATGAAGGGAACTACTTCTTCGTTAAAACTATATCCACAATCATAGCAGGCAAAGAAAGGAGTGATATCTCTTTCAATAATATTTTCACCTTTACATTTGGAGCAAATCATACACAAATTATACCATTATTACAAAAATTCTAGGTTATTATAATTCTCTTCATAAAAACTATTTGCTTACTGAAGGAAGATAGTGTAAGATGTTTTTGTAATTATTAATTTAATTAATTTTAATATATTTCCTAGTTCAATTATGGAGGGAATTATGGCTGAAGTAGTAGCAAATACTGGCGTAACAAAAGAAGCTGGTTACTTTTATTATTTAGGTAAAGACGGTAATGTATGGAGAACTAAAATGGCATCTGGCGGAAAACCAGGTGGCGGAGCTGAGAAAGTTGCAGATGCAAATGTTTCCAGAGAATCAGGATACCTATATTACATCGACGGTGGCGGAAACGTTTCCCGATCACAAATGGCTTGGAAAAAATAAACCTTTTCTAACTATTTTAAATATATAGCCAAAAATCCATGCTGTTTAACTATGGCATGGATTTTTGTTATCTAATAATATGTAATCATAATGAGCAATTTAAACGAAACAGCATTTACTATAGACTCATCGAGTATCAAATTCGGAAATGGCGTAACAGAAGAAGTTGGGTGGGAATTTGAACGCTTAAATTGTAAAAATATTATGGTCGTTACTGACAAAAAAATGGTTGATCACATAAGTGTTCAAAAAACAATTGACTCAATTAATAAAAGTAAGCTCAATCCTGTATTATATTCAAATGTAAGTGTTGAACCTACTGACTCATCTTTTAAAGATTCCATTAATTTTGCCATTGATAATAAAATAGATGGATTTGTTGGAGTAGGGGGTGGGTCAAGTATGGACACTGCCAAGGTAGCAAACCTATATTCAACCTATCCTGATGATTTTATGTCTTATGTTAATGCGCCAATTGGCAAAGGATTGCCTGTGCCTGGCCCCCTAAAACCTTCTATTGCAATTCCTACAACAACGGGAACAGGTAGTGAAACTACTGGAACTGCTGTATTTGATTTTAAAGAAATGAATGCAAAGACAGCCATAGCACACAGAGCTCTAAGACCATTAGTAGGGTTAATTGACCCAGAAAATGTTAAATCTATACCTCCAAATGTAGTTGCATGTAGCGGGTTAGATGTATTATGTCACGGATTAGAATCTTACACAGCAATTCCGTTTCATCAAAGACAAAGACCTGAAAATCCGGGGTTACGTCCTTCGTACCAGGGATCAAATCCAATAAGTGATATTTGGTCTTTAACAGCTGTAAAAATGGTAGCTGAAAATATTTATAATGCTGTAAACAATCCTGACGACCATGAAGCAAGGTCTCAAATGTTACTGGCAGCAACTTATGCAGGAATTGGATTTGGAAATGCGGGATGTCATTTATGCCATGGAATGTCTTATGCTGTTTCAGGAAATGTAAAAGATTTTCATCTGCCTGACTACCCTGATGATCATGCTATGATACCTCATGGTCTTTCAGTAGCGATAACGTCTCCTGCTATATTTAACTTTACAGCAAAAAGTGATTTGCAGCGTCACATTGATGTTACAAAAGCTTTAGGTATATCTGATGTTAATGAAGATAATGTGCACATAATGTTACCAAGAGCTATAAAAACTTTAATGACAGCAATTGGTATGCCAACAAAATTGTCTGAACTAGGATACTCTGAAGCAGACGTTGATAGCTTGGTAGAAGTCACTTTACCTCAACACAGAGTGATTAAATTAAGCCCTATAGAAGTTAATGCAACAGATCTAAAAAACTTGTTTATCAAGAGCTTGGACGACAGTTGGATTGATTAACAATCATGTTTTTTCGTAATGAACAAATCTAAGTACATAGCAGTTTTTTTTCAATTTTTTTTAATATCACTGATGTTTATTCTTATTTTCTATAACTGGGATAAAATAGCGAATTTATATTCTGAACCTTTAATAGAAAATCCAAGCCAAACTAATGAAATCCCCCTGAATATTCTTCCTGCTCCTTGCTGAGCTTTGCCATAACTCAAGTTTGAGTCTTTAAGCTATTTCTCCAATAACGTAAGTACCGTCAGTCCAAGTCGGCTCTGAATTCAAATGTGACATCATTTCAACAAAATAATCATGCTGATCTGGATTATTAGCATTTGCCAAATGAGATTCCTTGTCTTTAAAAATCGCAACGCCAACCATGTCTTTATTATCTTCATCAGGATTCATTAAAAACCAAGCCACCATTCCATCGGGCATCCTGTCATTTTCTTTCATCATCTTAATCAATCCGTCTTTATGTCCTTCTTTAACATTTAAATTAAAAATTGTTCCATACATAACATTGTCTCCTTTTATTTATAAGTTTTATAAGTTGATTTAATCAATCGATCTTGATGAACCAGTTGCTAAAAATATAGTATCTTCTGCAATGTTAGTTGATCGATCAGCAATTCTTTCTAAATTATGTGCTATAAATATCAAATATGTCGCCTGCCTTGATGCGGTAGGATCTTTCATCATTATTTGAAGCAATTCATTAATAACTCTGTCCTTCAATCCATCTACTTCATCATCATTCTGGCATACTCTTTCAGCTAATTTTACATCAGATGTTTTGTATGCTTTTAAGCAATTTCTCATCATTTCTATAGATTTCTTTGACATTGCAGGAATATCAATTAATGGCTTTATTAAATCAGTTTCTCCAATTCTTAAATTAATTTTAGCAATTCCTTCTGCGTAATCACCCATTCTTTCTAATTCCATTATTACTCTCAAGGCAGTAATAATTTTTCTCAAATCTATAGCTAAAGGCTGTTCGCTAGCAATCAAAAATATAGCTTTTTGTTCTAAGTCATCTCTTAGTTTGTCTACCTCGTCATCCATTTCGACTACTTTATTCGCCAAATCTAAATCTCTTGTTTCCAAAGCTTTAATTGAATCAATAATCATTTTTTCAACCAACCCTTGAACAGTTTCAATAGTTGACTGTAATTCATTTAATGCTTTATCAAATTCTTCCCGTGGCATATATTTCTCCTATGTCACTATATAAATAATACCTAACTAAACCTTCCGGTTATGTAATCTTCTGTCTCTTTCTTTGCAGGAGTAGAAAATATTTTTTCAGTCGAGTCCATTTCGATTAATTTACCACATCTATTTTCTCCTGACAATAAAAATGCTGTTTGATCAGACACTCTTGCTGCTTGTTGCATATTGTGAGTAACTATAATAATTGTATAATCTTTTTTTAACACATTAACCAAATCTTCTATTTTAACTGTAGCAATTGGATCTAAAGCTGAGGTTGGTTCGTCTAATAAAATAACATCAGGTCTTATAGCCAAAGCTCTTGCCATACACAATCTTTGTTGCTGACCTCCTGACAAAGAAAAAGCATTGTCATTTAATCTATCTTTAACTTCATCCCATAATGCAGATTGTATCAATGCTCTCTCAATCTCTTCGTCATAATTGCCATCAAATCCATTTACTTTCAAACCAAATGCAACATTATCATATATAGATTTAGGGAAAGGATTGGGTTTTTGAAAAACCATGCCAATTTTAGATCTAATTAATACAGGATCAATAGACTGTGAATAAATATTTATGTCATCATATATAATCTGGCCATCAATTTTTACATTTGGAAATAAATCATTCATTCTATTAAAACATCTTAAGAGTGTACTTTTTCCGCAGCCAGAAGGCCCAATTAAAGCTGTAACCTGATTTTTTTCAATATTCATAGAAACATTTTCTAATGCTTTAAAGTTACCATAATAGACTGAAATATCCTTAACTTTTAATAACGCATTGTTTTCTGTAGTCATTTTCACATCCTTTATGTTTTATTACTCTTCAGATCTAACTTGAAATTTATTTCTTAAAATAACAGCTATCGAGTTCATTGATAATAACAAAATTAAAAGTATAATTATTCCACCAGCAGCTAAACCTCTAAAATCATCTTGAGGTCTAGAAACCCAGTTAAATATCTGTATAGGCATAACAGTAAATCTATCCATAGGAGTGACAGGTATAAAAGTTATATAAACCAACGCTGTAATCGCTACCATAGGTGCAGCTTCGCCAATAGCACGAGATAATGCCAGTATAACTCCAGTCAATATTCCTGGGAATGAAGTTGGCAAAACTGCCATTTTTATTACCTGCCATCTATCTCCTCCCAAAGCAAATGCAGCTTCTCTATGCGATGAAGGCACTGCTTTTATAGCTTCTCTTGAAGCTAATATTAATACAGGTAAAATTAATAAAGACATTGTTAAAGATCCAGCTAATATGCTTCTTTCAAGTTTTAAAAAATACACAAATATTGCCAATCCCAATAATCCGTAAACAATGGAAGGCACTCCTGCTAAATTTGATGTATTAATTTCTACAAAACTTGTAAACCAGTTTTTTGGAGCATATTCTTCTAAGTAAATAGCAGCTCCAATCCCAATTGGTACTGTTATCAACGCAGTAAGCCCCATCATATATAAGGTTCCAACTAAGGCTGACCACAATCCTGCTTGCTCAGGATGCCTGGACGGATAATTAAATATTAAATTAGGAGTTACCCAGTCATATCCTTGTATAATAACCTGAACTAACAAACTCATTAATCCCATTAGAGCAACTAAAACACCCAGCATGCAAAACGATAAAAATAACAACCCCACTATCTTTCTTTTAGATAACAATGGCGATGTAAAATCTTTTTTAGTAGACATTTCTCCACCTCCTCACTACCCAATGACCCATAGTATTCATGGCAAAAGTAATAATAAATAACAATATCCCGACAGCATAAATAGACTGATATTCAACACTACCATGAGCTGCCTCACCCAAGGCAAGTTGAACAATAAAAGCAGTCATAGTTTGTATACTCTCTATTGGATTAAAAGTTAATCTTGGAGTTGCTCCTGCAGCTATTGTTACTAACATTGTTTCTCCAATAGCTCTTGATAAACCTAAGATAAAAGCAGCTATTATTCCTGATAATGCTGCTGGGACAACAACTTTGATCGATGTTTCAAATCTAGTAGCACCTAATGCATAAGATGCCTGTCTTAGTGAATTTGGAACAGAAACAAGCGCATCCTCTGTCAATGAAGAAACAAAGGGAATAATCATAACACCCATAACTAGTCCTGCACTTAAAGCATTAAAAACAATCATGTCATCAAAAACCAATTTTAATAACGGGGTCACAAAAGTTAAAGCGAAATATCCGTAAACTACAGTCGGAATCCCTGCTAATACTTCTAATATTGGTCTCAAAATTCTTCTTATTTTATCTGGAGCATACTCAGCTAAATAAATTGCTACAGCTAAACCAATTGGAACTGCAACAAATGAAGATATTATCATTACAAGAAAAGTTCCTCCAACTAACGGCGCAATTCCGTACTCTCTAGGAAGAAGTATTGGAGACCATCTTGTTGAGGAAAAAAATTCTACAATTGAGATTTCAGAAAAAAAACCAATTGATTGTTGAGCTAAATTCCAAACTATAGATAGAGTAACCAGCAATGTTGCTGAAGCAGCACAAGCTACCAAAAAGTGAATAATTTTACCTTCAATTTTTACTCTAAGCCTATGTGATTTTTTAACTTTTAAATTAATATCGGATGCATTCATACAAATTTTCAAAAATTTAACTCAAATATTATAGTAGCCGAATACAAATGAATTGTAAATTTTTTAACAAAGGCAAATTTACCATTAGATCTTTTTTTCACATAATCAATCATTAGTTTCACTATTTGTAATATTATAAATACAATTTTTATCAATATTAGTTGAATATAAATAAAAAATGAGATGTGCGTGTTGAATACAAACGTGAGGAGGCACCTAAGTTATTATTTAGTCCACACACATCTCATTAACAAAGATCTGAAAAGATTTCGTACCCTTAAATCCAATCAAATCTCTGTTAATATTTTTTTATTAATAAAGTTACTTAACTTTATCTAAGTTAGCTTTATATTCTTCTTCTTTTACAGGAACATAACCTACTTCCGCAGTAAGTGCTCCAGCTTCTTTCATGTAGAAATCAACAAATTCTTTTACAACTTGCTTGTT
>JBJLGN010000010.1:0-18219 GCA_045564835.1 Dehalococcoidia bacterium | reverse complement strand
GATTAGCTTTGGCAGCAAGATTAAAACAATTAGATGTACCTACAATTGTTATTGATAAAAATAAAACTCCTGGTGATACATGGAGAAACAGATATCATTCACTGTGTTTGCATGATCCTGTTTGGTATGACCATATGCCATATATGCAATTTCCAGATCACTGGCCTATATTTTCCCCAAAAGATAAAATAGGTGATTGGCTTGAGATGTATGCAAAAATAATGGAAATTAATTATTGGGGTTTAAGTGAATGTATCAATGCTTCTTTTGACGAACTTAATGATGAATGGAAAGTAGTTGTAGATAAAAATGGAGAAGAAGTAGAGATTAAAACTAAACATTTAGTATTTGCAACAGGAATGTCAGGAATGCCAAATATTCCTAGTATAAAAAATTCAGATCAATACAAAGGTGATTATGTTCATTCTAGTAACTTTATAAGTGGATCTGGTTACAAAGATAAAAATTGTGTTGTTGTAGGATCTAATAACTCAGCTCATGATATCGCAGCAGAATTATGGGAACAAGGAGCAATGAATGTAACTATGATTCAAAGATCTTCTACAACAGTTGCCAGATCTAGTACTTTACTTGATCTTCAAACAAGAGGAAATTTTTCTGAAAAAGCAGTTCAATCTGGAATAACAGTAGATATTGCAGATTTAATAGTGGCATCTAATCCATATAAAACAGGTTATTTAGACGGACAAAAATCTGTAGAGCTTTTGAAAAATATTGATAAAGAATTTTATCAAAAGCTTGAAGATAGTGGATTTCTATTTGATTTTGGAGAAGACGAATCTGGGTTGTCAATAAAATACCTTCGAAGAGGTTCGGGTTATTATATAGATGTTGGTGGATCTGAACTTATAATTAGTGGTGAAATAAATTTAGAAAGCCCTGCTGAAATTGAACGCTTTAAAGAAAAATCAATTGTTTTAAATAATGGCAAGGAAATTGATTGTGATTTGGTAGTATTTGCAACTGGTTATGGATCCATGAATCAATGGGCTGCAAAATTAATATCTCAAAAGGTTGCAGATAAGGTAGGAAAATGCTGGGGATTGGGCTCTGGTACCAGAAAAGACCCCGGTCCATGGGAGGGTGAATTAAGAAACATGTGGAAGCCGACTAATCAAAACTCGCTTTGGTTTCATGGTGGAAATCTCGCTCAAGCAAGGCACTATTCTAAATATTTGTCTTTACAGATCAAAGCTCGATTTGAAAAATTACCTTTAAAAGTATATGGTATACCTAAAGTTAATCATTTAAATTGAGATGCGTTGTAACTTATGATTCCTATGAATATTCAAGAAGGTGAAAGATTACTTCTTGAAATAAAAAAAATAATGGATGAACTTAATGTTGTTTTTTTTCTTCGCCATGGAACTTGTCTTGGAGCAGTTAGGGATGGTCGACTTATAGAATGGGATGATGATATTGATATTGGGTCTATATTAGGTATGAATGAACTTGATGAACAATCTATTTACAAAACTGTAGATACACTTAAATTACATGGATTTGATGCTGTGGTGTCTGAATCTTCATTTCATATTGCTGTTACGCTTTCAAAATCAAATATACCCATTGATTGGACTTGCTATAAAGTGATCGAAGATAGCATATATCAATATCCTGCTATTAAAATACCTGTTGAAATTTATAAAAATTTAAAAGCAATACCCTTATTAGAATCTATGTTTTTAGTACCAAATCCAGCTGAAACATATCTGACTCTTAAATACGGTCCGGACTGGCGTACTCCGAAAAAAAATGATTATCAAGATGATATTATAAATTCTGTACCAGAATCTGTATTAGCGGATCAATTTACTATATTCAACAAAATTCACAAATTCTTTTTTCCGCGTAATTACATTACAAAAATTCGGATCCTGGATAGTGATGAAAAACCAGTTAAACAAGCAAAAGTAACAATTACCGGATTGAAGACTTCCATTACTAATAAAGATGGATATGCAGAATTTGATTTGCTATCTAAAGATTGGTACGCAATAGTAATAGAAAACGATAATAAAAAAGAAATTCTTTATGAAGAAATATTAAAACCCGGATTAAAATATGATTATTTACCTAGCAAAAGTAAATCATCTGGAAGAACTTTTATTTTAAAAGAAAAAAAATAATTTTCACATTATTTAAAGAGAGATTACCATAAGAGTATATGTTGATATGACTGCAGATTTGTTTCATTACGGGCATGTAAATTTTTTAAAAAATGCTAGCTTGATTGGCGATTTCCTTATAGTGGGAATCCATTCGGATAAAGTTGTTCAAGGATATAAACGTTCCCCTATAATGACTATGGAAGAAAGAATTGCTGTTGTATCGGCGATTAAATATGTTGACGAAGTGATTCCTGATGCTCCTTTGTTAATAGACGAGAAATGGATAAAGAAACATGATATTGATATGATTGTGCATGGCGATGATTGGGAAATAAGCAAGTTACAAAATATTTATAAAATCCCAATTGAAATGGGTATTTTTAAAACTGTACCTCACACACCATCAATATCTACAACAGATATTATAAAAAGACTGAATAATTAATGTTTTATATAAAAAACTGGGAAAAAACAGTTATTAAACACCACAAACAATCTGAAAGTAAAATTTTGTACAAACAAAACGATGATTTTTGGGAAGATAAAGTAGAAGGATTTATACCACCAGAATTGCCAGATTTCAATGATCCTACTTTGTCTTTTTTAAGAACCCATTTGAGCCCTGATTCTAGCGTGTTAGACTTAGGAGGAGGAGCAGGAAGACTGTCTATTCCTCTTGCACAAAAAAATCATGAAGTTACAATTGTTGATTCGTCAAAAGCCATGATTATGTCAGCCGATAAGCATTATAAATATCTAGGATTGAAAAACGTATCAACATACCATTCACAATGGGAAGAATTTGAAAATAATAAATATGATTATATAATTTGTGCTCACGTTATTTATGGTGTTTCTAATATAAAAAAATTTATAGAAAAAATTAAATCTTCTATAAATAAAAATGCAATTATTATTATGTACAATAACTATCCGCAATCACACATTTCTGATATTTGGGAATTGTATTACCAAGAACAGAGAATAAATTTGCCGGGGATTACAGAATTAAGAGATGTTATAAATGAACTTAATATTGAGTACAAGTTTTATAATATCGAAGAATTTGATTTACCAACTTTTGATAATTTTGATTCAATGCTAGAATCAATCAGTTCTCAGATGTTTCTAAATCGTTCAAATAAAAATATTGAAAAATTAACTAAGATACTTGAAAACTATATGGTTGTAAAAAAAGAGGAATTTATTTTCCCATTAAAAGTAGTAAGGAAATTACAAGCTATTATAATTTAGTAGAATTTGGGATTTGTTTTTTTACAGAGCTGCAACTAAGAATGCGCAAAATATTAAAATCGTCATCAAAAAAACTATAATCAAAGTAATCGAATTATTTTTCTTAGCATTTGTTGGTTTGTAATATTCTTCGTCATATTTGCTTGAAGACGAAGGGAAACTGATTGGGACTTTTGATTTTTTTTTGATTTTCATGACTAATTATTTTTTGATTTGAATTCAAGTCTTTTTTCATGGAGTATTTTTTCAGTATATCCATTTGGCTGATATCTTCCTTTAAAAACTAAGTCGCACGCTGCCGAAAATGCGATTCCATCATAATTAGGTGACATATTAGTATATCCATCTATTGCTTCATTCTGCTTATCAACTATTTTTGCCATTTTTTTCATCGTTTTCATTACTTGGCTTTCTGAACATACGTCATGATATAACCAGTTACTTATATGTTGGCTTGAGATTCTGCAAGTGGCTCTGTCTTCCATTAATCCAACATTATTGATATCTGGGACTTTCGAACAACCAATTCCTTGATCTATCCATCTTACAACATATCCTAGAATTCCCTGAGCATTGTTATCTAATTCATTTTGGATTTCATCTTTGTTAAGTGATTTAGGATCTTTCATAATAGGAATTTTTAATAAGTCATTAAAATCTATTTTTTTATTTTCTTTTAAAATTTGTGATTGTTGATCTACTACAGAAATTTGGTGATAATGAAGTGCATGCAAAGTTGCGGCTGTTGGAGAAGGGACCCAAGCACAGCTTGCTCCTTCATACGGATGATTCGTTTTATTTTTATACATAGCTAACATTTCATCTGGTTGGGCCCACATCCCTTTTCCAATTTGGGCTTTATTCATAAATCCTGTTTCTAGTCCGGTTGCAACATTTAGATTCTCATAAGATAGTATCCATTTTTGTTCTTTCATTTTGCTTTTAGGTACAAATACACCTGCTTCCATACTTGTATGAATTTCATCACCTGTGCGATCAAGAAATCCTGTATTTATAAAAATAATTCTATCTTTTGCCACATCTATGCATTGCTTAAGATTTAGAGTTGTTCTTCTTTCTTCATCCATTATTCCTATCTTAACTGTATTAGTTTTAAGCCCGAGATGTTTTTCGATTTCTGAGAATAAATCACATGTAAATTGAACTTCTTTTGAGCCATGCATCTTGGGTTTAACTATATAAATACTATTTGTTAGTGAATTTTCAAAATTGCTATTTTTCATTAAATCGTGCATAGCTATTGTAATAGTAAACATTGCATCTAAAATACCTTCGAAAACTTCATCCCCATTCTCATCAATAATTACAGGATTAGTCATTAAATGACCAACGTTTCTATTCAACATAAGACTTCTACCTGGAAGAGAAAAATTGTTTCCATTAGGATCACAATAGACTCGATCCAAGTTCAATTTTCTTGTTATTTTTTCCTTGTTTTTAATAAATGTTTCTTCTATATCACCTTTCATTAATCCTAACCAATTATGGTACACTAAAACTTTGTCATCGCTGTCTACAGCTGCTACTGAATCTTCACAATCTTGAATAGTGGTAATAGCAGATTCAATTAATATATCCTTAATTCCAGCAGGATCAGTTTTTCCAATATTACTTTTTTTGTCTATTAGTATTTCTATATGTAAATTATTATTAAGTAATAAGATACCTGTTGGGGAATTTGGATTTCCCCTGTAACCAACAAATTTAGACATGTTTGTTAATGAAGTTTTATCATTATTATTTAATGTAATTTCAAGTTTGCCATTTGATATTTGGAACGCAATGACTTTTGTGAAATCACCATTCTCTAGAGGGAATGTATTATTTAGGAATGTTTTTGCAAATGATATAACTTTTTTTCCTCGAGTGGGATTATAACTTTTTCCTCTGCCAGATTTATTGTCTTCTGAAATGATATCTGTTCCATATAACGAATCATAAAGACTTCCCCATCGAGCATTTGCTGCATTTATTGAAAATCTAGCATTTGTTATTGGGACTACTAATTGAGGTCCCGAAATTACTGCAATTTCTTTATCAACATTAGTTGTATTAATTTTGAAAGATGCTATGTCGTTTTCTATATACCCTATTTCTTTTAAAAAGTTTTTATATTCATTAATGCCCAATTTTGAGGGTTTATTGTCCTTATGCCATTTATTAATTTTAACTTGTATATCTTTTCTTTCAGCTAGAAGTTGCTTATTTATAGGTGTGAATTTGTTGATAATAATACTTAAAGATTTCCAAAATTGGTTAGGATTTATACTTATTCCTTTTAACATTTTTGATTTAACAAATTCATCTAATGAACTTGAAACGTGTAAATTATGATGTTTAATTCTATTATCCATGGATTCATTATAATGTTTTTAATTTATTTCGGCATAAATTTATTAATAGAACATAATTTAGTTTAGAATAGTTAATCAAAATCAAAATTATTTGAGGTGCTCATATATAATCCATCATAGTAAAAGTATTTTTATATATGATAGAAATTAAATTATTGATATAATACTTGATCTGTAAGTATGTATCTGTCTTGTATGGGAAATGAACAGAGAACATACATGGGAGCAGATTACATGCTTGCAGAATTTCTTGATTAAGTCTCTTTCTTTGCTCTTAAATTTTAAATTTAGTTCTTGTGGCCCAGGATTTTATGATTTCACCAGAAGTTAATGATTTAGCATTGTAAATCGTGATGTTTAATTCTATTTTCCATACTTAATTAAATCTATGGTATATTTATGAGTAATTATTTTTTAACATGATAATTAATATGAAAAAATATTTGTTCGTACTATCTTTAGCACTAATTATCTCTTGTTCAAATTCAACAACATCTAAAAACAATTCATCAGATATCACTAAAAAAACAGAAACTCAATATCAACAAACTGAACCCAAAGCCAAAGCTGAATCCGATGCCAAAGCTAAATCTGAAGCTGATGCCAAAGCTAAATCTGAAGCTGATGCCAAAGCTAAATCTGAAGCCGATGCCAAAGCCAAATCTGAAGCCGATGCCAAAGCTAAAGCCAAAGTTGATGCCAAAGCTAAAGCTAAAGCTGATGCCAAAGCTAAAGCCGAAGCTGATGCCAAAGCTAAAGCCAAAGTTGATGCCAAAGCTAAAGCCAAAGTTGAATCCGATGCCAAAACTAAAGATAAGGAACAGGCACTACCAGTACTGCCACAACCAATTGATGAACCTAAAAAATTTCCCGTAAACACTACTTTTAACTTGGATTTCAGTCCGTCAGAAAAATATAAAAAGTTTTCAAAACCAATTGAAGATATTTTTCAAAATACTTTAAACTCAAACTATTTCAGTGCTACTCAAAAATCGGGAGTAAGTGCAGCTGTTTTTGATGGAACAAGATTATGGACAGGAGCAGAAGGAATTTCTTCCTCCGAAGAAAAAATGACCTCATCTACGCCAATGATTATACGCAGTACTTCTAAAACAATGTTAGGCGCATTAATGATTTCACAAATTGAAAAAGGATTATATGAATTAGATGACACAATTGAATCTTTGCTTTCAGATCACCCGGATTATAATCTGATCAACATACCAAATGTAAATACAAAAGTAACAGTTAAACAACTCTTAACAATGACTTCAGGTATAAGCGACTGGTCTAAACCAGAAGATTTAACTAATCGTATGAAAATAATGGCTGATCAAAATTGGAAACCAGCAAATAATCTTCAATATATTACTAAAAAATTCGTATCTCCAGGATCATACAATTATTCATACGCTAATAGTATAATTTTGGGAATTATAGCATCACATGCTGAAGGTAAACATTTAAATGATATATATCAAGAGCAATTTTTCAAACCATTAGAGATTAAAGCAGGATTACTTCCTGAAATAGCAACTCCAAAACAAACTGCAATTTCATATGATGACTTGTCTCTATATATGGGAGGAAGTGGGTTTGGCCCGCTTAATACTGGATTAGTGGGACAATTCTATGGCTTGGATCCTAAAATTAGCTGGGCGGGTGCAGGTATTGTATCCACACCAGAAAACATAGCTCAATGGGGCTACGAACTTTATAGTTCTTCAGGATTAGCAGTATCAAATTCTGTTCGTAATAAATTAATTGAAGGTATGACAATAAAAACTAGCGAAGGACTTACTAGTCTGGGTATGCATACTTATGGGTATTATATGGGTAAAGGTGAAGTAGCTCTTCCAGATGGGACGTTAATTAAAATTTATACACATCCTGGCGGTGGTGGTGGCCGAACTTCGTGGCTTTATTATTCACCTGAGTTGGATGTTTCTATATCGTTGCTAGCTAATTCACAAATGCTACACAATCCTGGTGGTTGTGGTCATCGTGGTTATACGTTCATAACAATTGGTGAATGTATAGCAGGAAGTATTTTCAACGCATTAAAATAAATATTAAATATTCCCCTTCATAGCTCCCTTACGCGTACACGCACACGCACACACACGCGTTTTGCGTTTTATGTGTACCATTTCTGCATCAAAAACAATAAGGCTTCTCGCACACGCGTACCACAATAAGAGTCTCAAAAGTACCTGGATCGGTAATGGCACAAAAGCCGACAATGTAATTATAATTACTTATGGAAAAATTCTTTGAGAAACTATTTGGAAATCCAAGATTAGCATTTATTTCTTTTATTGCTACATTATTATTAATAGGTATATGTACTGCTAATATTCAATAAGTCCTTTTTTTAAAAAAAACTTTGTCATGCATATGTACAGCCTAACAACAGACAACCTAAGCCATACCCCCTCCAACATCATCAACACCACATCTTGTAGGTTTAGGTAATTATCTAGGTAATTCCTGGTAATAATAGATACCTGGATCAATGGATATATGAAGTTTCCCTTCATATAAAGAGTGGAGCGGAAGACGAGATTCGAACTCGCGACCTTCTCCTTGGCAAGGAGATGCTCTACCACTGAGCCACTTCCGCTTATTAATTTGCCGAGGGGCAGGATCGAACTGCCGACACCAGCATTTTCAGTGCTGTGCTCTACCACTGAGCTACCTCGGCGGCTAAATTATTTTACCAAATTTTCTTTTGATGGTATATGTAATTTATGGGCCCGGCAGGGATCGAACCTACGACCAATCGGTTATGAGCCGACCGCTCTACCACTGAGCTACGGGCCCTGAGTAAAGATTGTAAATAAATTATATTAAGATATCAATAGATAGTTTGTTTAATTGATAAATATAAGATAAGTATTGGTATAATAAGAAATATTTTTTTAATTTTAGAGACAAAAATGACTATTTCAAAAAAAATGTCTGATTTTCTAGAACAAGGATCTTGGATAAGAAGAATGTTCGAAGATGGTATTGAATTAAAGAAAAAATACGGCCCTGAAAATGTTTTTGATCTATCTTTAGGTAATCCTATTTTTTCTCCACCTGACGTTTTATATGATGAGATGAAATCTTTAATTCTTAATCCAGATAAATCAGCTCATAGATATATGCCAAATGCAGGACTTGATGAGACAAGAGAAAAAGTTGCAGAATTTTTGACTGCCACAACAAATCACAACTTCGGTTTAAATAATATTTTAATGACTGGTGGTGCAGGTGGTGCATTGAATGTTGCTTTAAAATCTATTCTTGACCCAGGTGATGAAGTTATTTTTTTCACTCCATTTTTCCCTGAATATTTTTTTTATACAGACAATCATTCAGGCGTTTCTAAAATAATTGAATCAGACGACAATTTTATTCCTGATTTGAAATCTTTTGATGCAAATATTAATTCTAAAACTAAGGCTGTGATTATTAATTCTCCTAATAATCCTTCAGGCATTGTATACAACGATGATTTTTACAAAGAATTTTCTGAAATTTTAAAAAAACATGAAACTCTATTAAATAGAGAAATTTTTGTTATAAGTGACGAACCTTATAGAAGAATAATTTTTGATGACTTGGACTGCCCCAATATATTAGATTTTCATGACAATACAATTGTAGCTAGTTCTTTTTCTAAAGATTTAGCGATCCCAGGAGAGAGAGTAGGGTATTTGGGTATAAGTCCAAATATCAAAAACACTGAAATATTAATGGATGGCTTAGTATTTGCAAATAGAGTATTGGGATTTGTAAATGCTCCTGCATTTATGCAAAGAGCAATAGCAAATATTTTATTTAATACAGTTAATATAGAAGAATATTTGTTAAGAAGAAATTTTTTATGCGATGAACTAAGTAAATTAGGTTACAATTTTATTATTCCCAAGGGAGCTTTTTATTTATTCCCTAAAAGCCCATTAGATGATGATATTTTATTTACAAAATTATTAAAAGAAAATAAAGTACTGGTTGTCCCAGGTTCTGGATTCGGAAAAAAAGGTTATTTTAGAATTTCTTTTTGTGTAGATTGGGAAAGTATAAAAGGATCTATATCCGGATTTGAAAAAGCAATTAACTCAGTTAGCTAAAATTTGGCGGCGGATCTTTTAATCCAAATCCAGTTATCGGTAACAATATTTTATCATTGTTTTTTATGATGTTGTTTTGTTTTAATTTTTCTAATGATGCAAAAGTCGCACTTGCGGTGATTTCTGCAAAAATACCCTCATCCTTAGCAAGTTTAATTTGCCAATTAAGAATTTCTTGCTCTGTTACTGTCACAGCACTACCGTTAGTGTTATCAATTATTTTGGACGATTGTTTCTTCCTAGGAGGATCAAGTATTGCGATTCCGTTCGCTATTGTGGGAATCCAGTCTTCTGGTTTCCATTCTAAATTTTTATTTTCAAATACTATTGGGCTTATATTCTCAGTTTGTACTGCATGGTGTTTAGGCATTGGAATTTTATCATTATTTTCTTTATATGCATTATATGAACCAATTATCAAAGATCCGTTACCAACAGGAAATAAAATATGATCAGGCTGGTTTTTTTTGAAAAATTCTATTACTTCGTAACCGAAAGTTTTTGTTCCTTCTATGAAAAAAGGACTTAAATTATGTGATGAATATGGAATTGATTGTTCATTACTATATTTTATTGCGGCTTTAGTTGCGTTATCTCTAGGACCACTTATTTTATATACTTTGCTTCCATAAAGTTCAATTTGAGCAACTTTATTTTTCGGAGCATTTTCAGGCACAAAGATATGCGATTTCATCTTTGAATATGCGGAATATGCAGATATTGATGCTCCAGCATTTCCAGAAGAATCTTCTACTATTTGATTTATGCCAAATTCTTTTAAAGCAGAAATCATCATTGCAGAACCTCTGTCTTTAAATGAACCAGTTGGATTCATGTATTCTAATTTTGCATAAATATTTAAATTTAGCTCATTAGAAAGAGTGTTTAATTTAATTATGGGTGTGTTCCCTTGTCCAAGGTTAATCAAATTTGATGGTTTAGACAATGGAATTATTGGCATAGATGATGCTATGTCAAATTTATTTGTGTAAACTATTTTGAATACTCCATTATTACAACCTGATTCTTTACAAGTGATAATGTGAGGATTTGGGTCAATTTGATTTTGACAATTTAAACATTGAAATCTATATTCCATAAGAGCATTAAAAAAACATTTTGAAATTTAAGTATAAAACATCGGAAGAATCTTCAATAGCTTACTATGGTTGGATTATTGCTTTATATGGAAATTTTATTATTGCTATAAGTACTTTGGTTGGAATGCATGGTACTGGTTTTTTTCTTAAAGCTTTTGAATCAAAATATAATTGGAGTAGAGCATCAATATCTGGTGCAAGTGCATTTACAAGAGCGCAGTCAGGTTTGTTTGGTCCTGTAGAAGGGTATATATTAGATAAATTTGGTGCTAGAAGAGTAATGACTATTGGATTTGTTATTACTTCGTTAGGATTTTATTTTCTGTCTTCTACTTCAACAATTATATCTTTGTATGTATCTTATATATTTATGACTTTGGGTGTTGCGATATCTGGATGGTTGCCTATTATAACTCTAATGAATTCTTGGTTTGAAAAAAAGAAAACATTGGCGATGGCAGTTTCTTCTACAGGTGTTCACATTGCCGGAGTAGGAACAGCTTTACTAGCGTTTTGTATTGAAACTTATGGAATAAAAAACACTGCTTTGTTTATATCGGTGGTGTTTTTATTTTATTCACCACTATCCTATTTAATTATAAGAGATAAAAAACATTTAAATCCTAGTGGAGATGTTAAACCTAAATCGAAATTTAAATTTAGAATTGATCTTAATCCTGAGATTAAAAAAGCCTTAACACACAAACCATTTTGGATGATAGCTGTAGCACATAGTTTTTCTACAACATCTGTGGTTACGTTGGGAGTTCATTTACCAGCACATATAACTGACTTAGGTTTTTCGACTGTTCAAGCAGGTTATATAATTATGACATATTCATTAGTTGCTGCTTTTGCTCAAATATTTGGAGGCTATCTTGGAGATAAATATACTAAAAAATATGTGTTATCTATATTTTTGATTTTTCAAAGTTCTTCTTTATTTATTTTATCTTATATAAAAAATATGCAAGGAATAATTTTGTTTGCGGTAGTCTATGGAATTGGATTTGGAGGAAGAAATCCTTTATTAACATCTATTAGAGGTGATTATTTTGACCGATCTACTTTTGCAACGTTATTTGGGATTTCAGGTTTAGTCATAAATATAGGTACTGTTTTAAGCCCTGTATTGTCTGGATATTTATTTGATGTTAAAGGTGATTATACTTTTGCATTTGTTGTTTTAGGGGTTTTGGCTGCATTTGGATCAATTTTATCTTTACTATTACCTAAAAAAGATTATTAAATATAATAATGAAATTCCATACCGATATAAATAAAGAAAACTCAAAAAACTACTATGGATGGGTATTGGCTTTGTTTGGTAACTTAGTCATTGCTGTGACAACTATTTCATCTTTTCAAGGTACCGGCTTTTTTTTGAAAGCTTTTGAAGAGCAAAAAAATTGGAGTAGAACTTTGATATCAGGAGCAAGTGCGTTTGCTCGTGCTGAATCAGCTTTATTAGGACCAGTAGAAGGCTTTTTACTCGAGAAATTTGGAGTAAGGAGAATTATGTTTATAGGTAACTTTATTGCTGCGTTTGGATTTGTTTTAATGGCATATACTGATACGATTATTCAATTGTTTTTTGCTTACTTTTTTGTAAGCTTTGGATCTGCATTATCAGGATGGTTGCCAACTATGACTTTGATGAATTTGTGGTTCAGAAAGAACAGATCATTTGCTATGGCATTTTCAATAACCGGAACTCATATTGGAGGATGGATAGCACCGCTTTTAGCACTTTCTTTATTAAATTTTGGAATTAAAAACACAGCCTTAACGATATCTATTATATTTATTGCAATGTCGCCCTTATCATTTTTTATTGTAAAAGATAAAGATAATGATGCTCCTAAAAATTTGAATGATTCAAATAAGCAAAAAAAATGGTTTAGGATAAATTTGAATCCGGAAATCACAAGACAATTAAAAGATAAACCTTTTTGGATTATTGCATTTACACATATGTGCTCAACAACATCAGTTGTAACATTGACGACCCACCTTCCTGCTCATATAACAGATTTAGGATTTACTGTTGTTCAGTCAGGATATATTGTTTCAATTTTTTCTACTGTTGGTATATTTAGTCAATATATTGCAGGATATACCGCTGACAAATATAGCAAAAAATATATTTTGCTAATATTTTTGTTGTTTCAGGTTTCGTCATTGGTAGTATTGGCATCATTTGAATCTTGGCAATCGTTAGTAATTTTTGCAATTTTGTGGGGAATTGGATTTGGTGGTAGAACTCCAGTAATAACAGCAATACGGGGTGATTATTTTCACCAATCAGCTTTTGCAACTCTTTTTGGAGTATCTGGAATTGTAATAAACATAGGAACTACTATAGGGCCGATTGTTGCAGGATTAGTATATGATAATTTAGGATCATATGAGAGTGCATTTACAGGCTTATATCTAATTGCATTTATAGGATGTTTATTATTGCTTACCTTGCCAGCACCAAGAAAACAAAAAAATGGATAAATTGATTAAGTATAGTAAATTTATTGCTTTATTATTTTTACTATTAATATTCGGATGTAATGATTTTCAAAATAATTCTTTTAATATAGTTTTTGGAACAGATATATATTCTTTGGGTAAAAACAGAATAATATTTTCTGTTATAGAAGATGTTGATACAAATTTAAATAATGATTATAGAATTGAAATTAATACTGTTGATTCAAATACAAACTCTGAATCATTTGTGATTAAACCAGATTTTTATAATTGGCCAAGTAAAAAAACTGGATTTTATGCATTTGATTATGTTTTCAAAATTAAAGGAGAGTACAAAATTAATGTTTATGAATTTAATAACCCAAAGAAAAATCAGATCCAAACAATATTTGTGAAAGAAAATCAAACTCCTGTAGTAGAGGAATTTATTCCATCTTTAGATAATAAAATAATTAAAAAAGACTTGCATGTTTCTGAAATCACAAGTGATCCAGACCCGGAAATTAATTTTTATACTTATAAATTTTCTGAGGCATTAAATTTGAATCGCCCAATAATAGTTTTTTTCCTTTCTCCCAATTTTTGTAAAACATCAACTTGTTTTCCCCAACTAGAGGTATTGAAAAGACTTTATAGCCAATATGATGATAAAATTGTATTCATACACATCGAAGTATATGAGAATCCTCATTTAATAAAAGGTGATTTGAAAAACGCACAAATATCTTCTGTTTTAGATGATTGGAATATAAATTCGGAACCATATACATTTTTAATAAATCAAAAAAAATTAGTGTCAAAATTTCAAGGTTATGTATCCTATGAAGAAATCTTGCCAGATATAAAAAAAATTATTAATGTTAATTAAAAAAATCTTAGTTTATATAATCCCTATCTTCTTTTTCTTTTCTTATAGTATGGTTTATTCGGATTCACATATTACTAACCCGTACACGATTAATGGAACTAATTTTAATGTGTCTGTAGAATTTTATAATTATCCTCTTAAACTTGGTGAACAATTTTTTGATATGCAAATATTTAATATTAAAAAAAATAAATATTTTGAAGGTGAAGCAAAATTTTATTTTAATACTCCTGAAAAAGAGAAAAGATATCAGGTGTATGCTTTAAAATTACCAGAATCAAATTCTATTTATAAAGCTGCATATACTTTTAAGAAATCTGGGTTATGGCTTGTTGAATTAGAATTAGAGGAAGATGATATATATGAAAAATTTTACCTTGAAATTAATATTGATGAGGCGTCTGTTGGTTCATATAAATATGGTTATTTATTAATGCTATCTCTCCCTCTACTAATATTTGTTGGATATTTAATACTATCAAAAGAAGCTCGTAAAAATAGAGTATAAAGTTTTATTATCTATTCAATATGTACTGTTCCATCTAAATCATAAATTTTGATTATTTCCCAATGATTACCAGCTTTATATGCACTTATATTAATTGGTTCTCCTATTAACATATGTTGTTTTAGATGATTTATGGTAAGAAAATCAATATCCAAATTACTTGTTTTAAAATTATGTGTTTTATCTTTTGATTTAAGTTTTAATATTCCATTACTCGAATTTTCAAACTTGACTTCAATTAAGTAACCAGAAAATACCTTAGGTTCCTGAACTTCAATTGTGCAAGAATAAGCTATTAATATCATAAATATGCAAAGTATTTTAATTTTCATCATCTAAAAAATTTTTAAAAAGTGACTTTAGGGGTCGTTGACTAAGTTAATCTGTTTAAAATAGTGTAATAAAGAATAATATATATTTCTATTAAATATTTTTGTGAAAAACCTTAAAAACATAATTTTATCTACATGTTTAGTTGTGACATCTATTCTTTTTATCACAATTAACGATCAATTAGTCGAAGCAGAATCTCCTACTAAAAAATCTATTTTTATTATAGATCCTAGCATTGATGATGCACTTTATAACGAATTCATATTTTCAACAATTACAACTTCTAAAGAATTGAGATCAAACTCTGCATATAAATTTTTTGCTTTAAATTCGCCTCATGAATCCTATGAAATCATTGGTAATCAAAATGACTCAGAAATATATAATGATGAATTAAAATTATGGATTAAATCTATTAGAGATAATATTAAAGAAGATACTAGAACAATAAGTGGATCTTTAAGTGATGCGATAAATGAATTGAATGTCACTAATTCAGCCGAAGGTTCTTCAGTGAATTTTGTATTGTTTGATGAATTGAAAATTGATTCAAATGAACAAAAGATTATTCAAAGTATGATTGATACTTTATCAAACAAAAATTGGGAACTTAATATAATTCATAAATACGGAGTAAGTAAGACTAATCTTGATAAGTATCAAAATTGGGTAAAGTGGGGTAGAGGTAATATTTATCCAATAGTTGTTCCAGATACAATTGAATTATTGACTAAAAAATCTCTTGAAGATAACGCTGAAAGAATTCTAAATCAGGATTTTAAAGGCATAATAGATAAAAATACACTTTTTCAAAAAGAAATTCTTGTTACACCAGGTTCCAGCGAATTAGAGATAGTCTTGTATACCGCTAATTCTGAGGGTAATATTTCAATTTTATCCCCAAATAGTACTGATAAAATTAATCCTTCAAATCTCATTACCACTCCTTTTTCAAAAATCTGGAGATATAATAATCCTTCGCCAGGTAGATGGATATTTAAAATTTCAGACTACAATTCTGGATTATTGTCTTTATATCATAGAAATAAATCAGATTATAATATAGCACTTGTGGATAAAGGTCCGTTTCCAACAAAAAACTCTATTCAACTTGTGACAAATTTACTAAAAGATAATGATCGCTTAATTTCAGATGATGCATATGTTGAACTTATTTTTGATAATAAAATTAGTTATGAAATGAATGATAAAGGAAGTAAAGGAGACGCTGTTGCTGGCGATGGTTATTATTCAATGATTATTCCAGACGTAATGGACCCAGGTGAATATGACGTTAATATAAAATTTTCGTGGCCTGATTATGGTAGCAGTATTTCTGATAGTACAAAAATATCATTTGAAAATTTTCCTGAAATCAGAACAAATTTATTAAATACCTCAGAATTATTATTAGATAGTGATGTTTCTATAGCTGTAATTGAAATATTACTTAACAATGATAAATATTATATAGATAGTGAAGATATTAAATGGTCATTTAGTTCTAATCAAGATTCTTTGGATATAACATTGAACCCCATTGACCCCATTCAAGATGGAAGAGCAAGTAAGTTTGAAATATTGCTTAATACTATGGACTACGGAAAAGCAAGTATAGTTTTCAGATTAGATTCTACGTATAAAAACAAAAAATTTGTAATGTACTCTGACACGGTGGTAATAAAAACTATTGATGAACCTATTAAGGAACCAATTGTTGAAATTGTTAAAGATATTAATTCTATTGACGCGATTCAAGATAAGATAGAAAATCAATCTAATATTATGATTACAATTTTTATAATATTGTCTGTAATTATAATCATATTAATTTCTATGGGTGTATATGCTTTAATCAACTATTCTGTAAAAGTTGATACTAGAGGCTATATATATGATGATAAAAATAACATGATATTCGATATTAATTCTATTCATCGTCATTTTATTAATAAAATCTTGCATAGAAATAAAATTGTAGGGTCTGATTTTAATGATGATTTGTTAAAAGGGTTAGAATTCAAATTTATGGAAGGATTTTTGATTTTAACGAACATCTCTGATCAATCAGTCAGAGTTAACAACCAACCTTTGTCCCAAAGCGTAGAAATATATAGCAAAGCATGGATCGGGATTCAGGGCAAAATCATACTATATTCTGAAGAGATACTCTGATGATATTTAATTATTATTCTCTTGTATAGTTATTGTTTTAATAACATCACCAGATGAATTAGCAGTTCCAGGGTCTCTTGGAGATATTCCATCTAATACGTCAAGGCCATCAATAACTTTCCCAAACACGGAATGGCAGGAATCAAATCTGCAATCTTTTTCTGATCCATCTGCGTTATAACCATCTAAGAATTCTGTAGGAACAAAAGTTATAAAGAATTGACTTCCATTAGTTCCTTGGCCATTTTGAATACCTGCATTAGCCATAGAAGCTATTCCCTTAGAGTCATGGCTTAAATCCGGGTGAAATTCGTTATCAAATCTATAACCAGGGCTACCGGCACCTGTTCCTGTAGGATCGCCAGTTTGAGCCATAAAGCCAGGTATTACTCGATGGAATGTTACTCCGTCGTAAAATCCATCTTTTGCGAGGAAGATAAAGTTGTTAACAGTTTTGGGAACTTTACTGCTGTATAATTCCAATGTAATAGTTCCGCCTTTTTCTAATTCTATTTTCGCATAATATAGTTCTTTACTTGTATCAATAGACATAGGAGGTGGTGAATCATAAGATTTGTTCATTTGATTTCCTTTTATTTCAGTTTTTTGCTCAAAATTTTGTGCTGCTAGTGCATCTCCAGAGCTTTGTTCATTATTTGTAGAATTTTCTGTAGAGTTACATCCAACTATTAAAGTTGATATCAAAAATATAAATATAATTGATAAGGTTTTATTTTTTAGAGAATACATTTTTATGCCGTTAAATTTCTAAATTTAGTAGCTTATTATACATAATGTTTGATTATTTATAAATAATTTTTGAATTTTTTAAGATTAAAATCTATCCAAAAAATATTATTTTGAATTTTTTC
>JBJLGN010000009.1:0-18586 GCA_045564835.1 Dehalococcoidia bacterium | reverse complement strand
TGCTTCTGCCTCTGCTTCTACAGGTGCTTCTGCCTCTGCTTCTACAGGTGCTTCTGCCTCTGCTTCTACAGGTGCTTCTGCCTCTGCTTCTACAGGTGCTTCTGCCTCTGCTTCTACAGGCGCTTCTGCTAATTCATTTGGATCTTGTTCCGGATCATGTACTACGATTTTCAAATTAGTAGACATTTCTTCAGAAATTTCTATTAGAACATTATAAATTCCATGCTCTTTTATTGACTCTGACAATTTAATATATCTTTCTTCAACTTCAATACCCTTAGATTCTTTTAAGGCTCCACTGATCATGTCATGCCCAACTGAACCATACAATTTTCCTGTTTGAGCTGATAGCATAGGTATATTGATTGTGAGATTTTGCATAGATTCGAAAACTTTTTTCAAATCTTCCATTTTTGCTACACGTTCTTTTTCTGCAACAACTTTTATTTTTTCAACTTGTTTTAGGCTTTCATTATTTGCTAAAACAGCAATATTATATGGAATAAGATAATTTCGAGCATAACCGTTTTTAACTTCTTTAACTTCTCCGCCTAAGGCGACTCCGGGTACATCTTTTAAAAATAAAACTTTCATGATATCTCCAAAAATTAGGTAAACATTTAATAAAATATAGAGAAGGGATTATAACATAACATAATATCAATGAATAATACAAAAAAGAAAGAAATAAACAAATTGACATATTTTGCACTTAGAATTAAAATTCATGAGAAATATAAATTAAAAAGAAGTAATGCTTAGAATAAGGTTATCAAGAACAGGTAGAAAAAATGCTCCTAGTTACAGAATCATAGTTGCTGATCAAAAAGCAGCTAGAGATGGCGCGCATGTGGACAGAATTGGCCATTATAATCCTACAACTGATCCCATGACTCTATCCATAGACTCCGAAAAAGCACAAAAGTGGTTAGCTAACGGCGCTCAACCAACTATTAGAGTTACGAAACTTTTTAAAAAAGAGGGAATAATTAAATAATGAAAGATTTACTGGAATATATAGTAAAAGCTTTAGTTGAAAATCCTGATGAAGTTGAAATAACAGAAGAAGAAGAAGAAGAAGGGAAAATAGTTTTAAAACTTAAAGTTGCTGATGACGATAAAGGTAGAATCATAGGTAAGAAGGGAAGAATCGCAGAATCTCTTAGAGCCATATTAAGAGTTAAGGCTGTAAAAACAGATACGCATGTTTTTCTAGATATTGTCTAATACAAGATTTGATTCATGGAAAATTCAAACAATTATCCAAATGAAATTATAGTTGGAAGTGTTGTTGGAGTTAGGGGAATAAAAGGTGAATTGAAAATTCGCCCGGAAACAGACAATCCAGAAAGATTCAAACGTAATTCAGAAATTTGGATAGAAAATATCAAATACTCTATTCAAAATTCTGAAACTAGTACCAAAAAAAATTTAGTTTATTTGAATATAGGCTTAAAAGATAGAAACGCAGCTGAATTAAAAATTGGACAGTTAATCAAAGTACCAATTTCCATGCTTCCTAAATTAAATGATGGGGAATATTATCAATTTCAAATAATTGGATTAAGAGTATACGACGAGTCAAATAAAGAAATTGGCGAAATAATTCAAATATTACCAAATCTGAATAACGATAATTACGTAATCAAAAATAAACAAAATCAAGAAATTATTATTCCGTCAAAATCTGAATGGATTAAAAAAATAGACATATGTAATAATATAATGATAATTGAATTACCAAAATATATTTAATCGGAGAAAATATGGCAGGTCACTCGAAATGGGCAAATATAAAGCACAGAAAAGGAAGAGTAGACGCTTCTAGAGCTAAATTATTCACAAAGCTAGCAAGAGAAATCATAGTAGCTTCCAAAGAAGGCGGTCCTGACCCTTCACAAAACCCAAGGTTAAGAATTGCTATTCAAAAAGCAAAAGATGGAAATATGCCAAATGAAAGGATAAATACCAATATAGAGAAAGCTACAGGTAAAGGTAAGGACGCTGAACAAATTTTTGAATCTCAATACGAAGGTTACGGCCCCGATGGAACTGGATTTATAGTTAATACTTTAACAGAAAATAAAAATCGAACAATTTCAGCGTTAAGATCTACATTCACAAAATCAGGGGGCAATCTTGCAGAATCAGGAGCTGTATCATGGCAATTCCAAGAAAAAGGTCTAATTTTATTAGATACAAATGAAACTGATGAAGAAAATTTAGCATTAGATGCAATTGACTTAGGTGCAGAGGATGTAAATGTATCAGAATCAACATTAGAAGTGATTTCAAATATTTCTGAATTAGAAAGTTTAAAGTCAAATTTAGAAAAGAAAGGATATAAAATAAATTCATACGAAATTGCTATGATACCTAAATCATCTCTTTTTTTAGATCATCAAAAATCTATAAAAATACTTAAATTACTTGATGTCCTTAATGACTTGGATGATGTACAAAAAGTATTTACAAATGCCGATTTTGAAGAAAGTGCTTTGACAGAATATGCAGAATCTCTATCTTAATCTTAAAATGAATAATAAAATCACAATAGAATTATATGATGTTCCACCTGCTGAAATAAGAGGTAATTCGAGGTCTCATTATAGAATTACCAGGCAGATTAATAGAAAGAGACGAGAAACAGCAAAATTTCTTGCATTGGACGCTATAAATGAAAGTGGCATAAAAACTTTAAAGCCTAGAGTGGTTGTACATTATCATTTCTATAATACTAGAGAAATAGATCTAGACAATCTCATCATAGGAATGAAATCTACATTAGATGGAATAGTAGACTCTGGTTTAATAGAAGACGATACTCCGTCAAAAGTAAAATTAGAAGCAGAATTTTCTTTATGTAAAAAAGATGAGAAAAAAACATTAATAACAGTAGCTGAAATATGATTGAGTCTTTGTCAGGTAAAATAGTATCTATAAATAATAATGAGTTAGTATTAAATATTGGTCCTATCAATCTTTTAATACTTGTTCCTTCATCAGAAAAATATATTGACCTGAGTGAGGGTAGCAAGTTAACTATCAAAACCATTTTGGATGTAAAAGAGGATAGTATAAATTTAATTGGCTTTTTAGATGATAATGAAAGAAAATTATTTCAAAAGTTAATTTCCGTGAAAGGAGTTGGAACCAAGGTCGCAATAACTATTCTTTCATCTATTACAATAGATGAAATAATAGAATCCGTTGCTAGTAACAATCACAATATTGTAAAACAAGTTCCGGGTATAGGAGATAAAACAGCAAAATTAATACTGATCCAACTTCAGGGACAATTAGATAATATTGCTTTTGAAAGCTCTAATCTTGATTTAGACATACAACTTGAAGCAACTAAAGCTGTAGAAGCACTTGGCTATGAATATGAGCAAATTAGAAAAGTCATAAATGATGTTAATGCTTCAAATATTGAAAACTTAAATACAGAAAGCTTAATTAGAATTATTATTGAAAAAATTTCAATTCAAAATCAATCTTAAATATTTCTTAATATTAAATAATTATAATTAAAAAATATAAAATTCTAGGAACATATAAGATGAAAAAAATTGCCTTAATATTTCTAACTTTAACACTTATTTCATGTACATTAGACTCAAATTCTACAGATAATGATACTGTAAGTAGTTCAACCTTAACTCAAATTGATTCAAGTTCTAATATTAGCATTCTTGAGGCTCGTGAGAAACATTTAAGTAGTATATATGATTCTTCATTATCATCGATAGTACATATCAAAGTGATTCAGACTGTACCGTCAATGGGATTTTTCTCACAAAATCAATCAAGGAGATCTAATGGTTCAGGTTTTGTTTGGGATGAATCTGGTCATATTGTAACAAACTACCATGTAGTTGCAGATGTAGATAATGTAGAAGTTCAATTTTCAGATGGATCAGAATTCTTGGCAAAAGTAGTAGGATTAGATCCAAATTCAGATTTGGCTGTAATAAAACTGGAAACAAATGATATGTCATTTACACCTCTTGATTTGGGGAACTCAAATGAAGTAAATGTTGGGAACTACACACTTGCAATCGGGAGTCCATTTGGCCAAGAATTTAGTATGACTAGTGGTATTGTAAGCGCTATTAAAAGAACAGTGCCTAGTCAAAATTCTACGTTCACAATCCCTAATGTTATTCAAACTGATGCCGCTATAAATCCGGGTAATTCAGGGGGTCCGCTTCTAGACATCAAAGGAAAAGTTATAGGCATAAATTCACAAATTATCACTCAAAATGGGGGGAATGCCGGGGTAGGTTTCGCAGTACCTGTAAATACGGCCAAGGCTATTGTGCCTACATTATTAAAGGGAGAAAAATTTCTTTATCCATGGATAGGTATATCAGGAATGAATTTGTCAAAAAACCATAAAAAAGCTCTTGAAATGGAAGAAAGTTTAGATGGAATAATGATAGTAGACGTAGTAATAGACGGCCCGGCAGAAAAAAGTGATTTAAAAGGATATCAAGAAACAATTTCAGATAACAACAATTCTTACGCATCAGGTGGAGATATAATTTTAAGTATCAATGAAATACCAATTTCAAGTATGAATGAACTAAGTTCTGTTTTATTTGAAAATCATTCTTCAGGTGAAACAATATCACTTAATATTTTAAGAGATTCTAAAAAAATTAATGTTGACTTAACACTAGAGCCTAGACCTCAATAATTTTTTATATATAATCTAATTATGAATAAGTTTGATGTTATACAAAAATATAGTCCTAAAGGTGATCAACCAAAAGCTATACAAAATTTATCTGATAGCATACTTAATGGACATAAAAGACAGACTTTATTAGGTGTAACTGGAAGTGGTAAAACTTATACGATGGCTAGCATTGTTGAGCAAGTACAAAAGCCTGCTCTAGTCTTAGCTCACAACAAGACTCTGGCAGCACAATTAGCTATGGAATTTAAAGAGTACTTCCCGGAAAATTCAATAGAATATTTTGTAAGTTACTACGATTATTACCAACCAGAAGCTTACCTACCTTCTAGAGACTTGTTAATTGAAAAAGAAGCAACTATTAATGACGAAATAGATAAACTCCGACAATCTGCTACCAAGTCGCTTTTAACAAAAAAAGATGTTCTTGTTGTTGCATCAGTATCAGCAATTTACGGTCTGGGTGATCCTTCGGAATATATAAATTTCATATTTGAAATATCTGTTGGTAAAAATCTTAAAATGAGGACCGTAATTAAAAATCTTATTGGTATGCAATACGAAAGAAATGAGTATGAATTTACAAGAGGTAATTTTAGAGTTAGAGGTGATTCTCTTGAAATAATTCTTGCATATGAAGACGACGCTGTGCGATTCGAGTTTTGGGGTGATTCTGTCGAAAAAATAAGAAGATTCAATAGAATCACAGGTGAGATAATTGAAGAAATAAACAATATTTCTATTTATCCAGCCAATCATTTTGTAACTAAAGAAGAAAAGCTGAAATCAGCAATGAAAAGCATACAATCAGAATTAGATGAAGAATTACACAAATTAGAAGATCAGGGTAAAATTATTGAACATAACAGGCTAAAAACTAGAACGTTATATGATTTAGAAATGATGGAGTTAAATGGTTATTGTTCAGGAATAGAAAATTATTCAAGACACCTCGACCATAGAAAAGAAGGAACAAGGCCATATACATTATTAGATTACTTTGGGGATGATTATCTAATATTTATAGATGAATCTCATATTACTATTCCTCAAATGAGAGGAATGTACAAAGGAGACAGATCTAGAAAAGACACATTAGTTCAACATGGATTCAGATTACCTTCAGCAAAAGATAATCGACCGTTAAAATATGAGGAATTCAATGATATTGCAAATCAGGTAGTATATGTATCGGCCACCCCAAATGAATACGAGTTAGAAATAAGCTCAAATATTGTGGAACAAATAATCAGACCAACAGGATTATTAGACCCGATGATTGAGATTAAACCTACAAAAAATCAAATCGATAGCTTAATATCAGAAATTGAAAAAAGAATAAGTAAATCTGAACGAACACTAGTCACCACACTGACAAAAAAAATGGCAGAAGAACTTTCAGATTTTTTAGAAAGTGCCAATATAAAAACCAACTATTTACACTCAGAAATTGATACTCTTGATAGAAGTAAAATTTTAACTGATTTCAGAAATGGTACCTACGATGTAATAGTGGGCATAAATCTTTTAAGAGAAGGATTAGATCTTCCAGAGGTAAGTTTAGTAGCAATTTTAGATGCAGATAAAGAAGGATATTTACGTTCTTCATCATCATTAATTCAAACTATTGGACGAGCAGCGAGAAATGTATCAGGAAAAGTAATAATGTTTGCTGACAAGATAACTAAATCAATGGAAAAAGCAATTTACGAAACAAACAGAAGAAGAGAACTTCAGGAAAAATACAATTTGAAAAATAATATTGTTCCGAAATCAATTGTTAAAGATATTAGAGATATTAATGAAAGAATATCTAAACATCCCACTAAGAGTAAAAATGATTTTAATTTCAATGATATAAAAGAAAATATTGATGAAGAAGAATCTACAGATAATTTAACTGTAGCTGAATTAGAATCAAAAATGTATGACTTTGCTGATAAACTAGAATTTGAAAAAGCAGCAAAGATAAGAGATTTTATTGATAAAATTAATAAGAAAAATTAATAAAATTGTAATACAATATATTTCTATTAATTAATTAATATAAAAATATGAGTACATCAAATCTAATTAACGAAGAAATTATTTATGAAGCATTAAAAGATGTTTATGACCCGGAAATTCCAGTAAATATAGTGGATTTGGGCTTAGTATACGGTGTCGAAATCAAAGATAACGATGTAAAAGTCAACATGACATTAACTTTT
Source organism: Dehalococcoidia bacterium (assembly GCA_045564835.1). Taxonomy (GTDB): domain Bacteria; phylum Chloroflexota; class Dehalococcoidia; order Lucifugimonadales. Next base: position 11,674 of record JBJLGN010000009.1, on the reverse strand, counting down.
GCCGGTTGTGGAATGGGACCATATATAGCACAGCAGGCTGAGTGGAGAATAGCTGAAATTGAAGAAGTAGATGAAGTAGAAGTAGATCTTATTTTTGAACCTCCATGGAATCCAGATATGATTAGTGAAGATGGAAAAAAAGAATTAGGTATAGATTAATAAATGAACCCAAGAAATAAACCTGATATTAATCAAGCTAAATCAAAAATCCAACAGCTTAAAAGTCAATTTGAGCAAAGAAAACAATTAGCAAACGCACTAGAGCCCATCAAAACCAAAATAGGTGTATATAGTGGGAAAGGTGGAGTAGGTAAAACTTCTGTAACAGTCAATTTGGCACTTTCATTAACTAAAATGGGATATAATCCTGGAATTTTTGATGTAGACATAGACTGTCCAAATATTACTAAAGCATTAGGAGTATCAGAAAAACCAGGAGTAGATGACCAAAATAAAATGATTCCCCCTGAATTACATGGCGTAAAAGTTATGTCTATGGGATTTTTTCAAAAAAATGAAGATGAAGCAATAATTTTCAGAGGTCCAATGATTCACAATGCTATTAATCAATTATTATCTGGAACCAATTGGGAAGGGATTGATGTCTTACTCGTAGATTTACCTCCAGGAACTTCTGATGCACCTCTAACAGTAATGCAAACCCTTGATTTAGATGGATTCGTTATAGTCACCACGCCCCAAGAGTTAGCAAAATTAGATGCAGTCAGGTCTATTAACATGATTAAAAAATTAAATCATAACATATATGGGATAGTTGAAAATTTCTCAGGAGAATATTTTGGGAAAGGCGCTGGTAAAGAAATTTCTCAAAATCATAACATTGACTTCTTAGGTAGTATTGAGATGAGAAGAAGTTATAGTGATCCCCAAAAAATTGCATACCTTGAAGATATGGAGGCTAATAATGAATATAATCTTGTGGCAAATAACCTGATACAAAAATTAGATTAAATTAGAAATAAAGTTATCTAAGTTCTTTAATCCTGCTTTGCTTTTCAGAAAGTCCACGCAAATAATATAACTTTGATCTTCTAACTTTCCCTTTCCTCAACACTTTAACTGAATCAATTGAAGGGCATTCATAGGGAAAAGTTCGTTCTACACCAAAATTCTGATCTGATTTTCTTACAGTAAAAGATCTGCCAACACCTGTTCCTCTAATTTTAATAACAACTCCCTTAAAATTTTGGATTCTTGTTCGCTCACCTTCTGTAACTTTAACTCCAAGTTCTATAGTGTCCCCTGATCTAAAGTCGTAAGAATTATTAGAATTTTTATTTTTATTTGACATTTTGTTTTATTTTATGAATATCACGAAGAGATATATTATCAGTCATATAGAACTAGTTCAATATGAAATATGATTATTTTATGAATAAACTAAATCAGATCTGGTCTTTTAAGTTTCGTATTCAACTTAGATCTTTCTGATCTCCATATATCTATTTTCTTGTGATCTCCTGATAATAGAATTTCAGGGACATTCATTCCTCTGAAATTCTTAGGTTTAGTATATACAGGATATTTTATTTGACTTTTACTAAATGATTCTTCGCTTAATGAATTTTCATTTCCCAAAACACCTGGAGCCATTCTTGACAATACTTCAATAAATATAGCTGTAGGTAATTCACCACCAGATAACACATAATCACCTATGCTAATCTCATGAGTTATCAAATCTGACACAACTCTTTCATCAACTCCTTCATATCTACCAGAAATAATTATTAGATTTTCATCACTCACAAAATGTTTAACTACATCTTGTTTTAAAACTTTTCCCTGTGGGCTCATCAAAATAATTGGGCAGCTCTTTATATTATGTTTCTCTTTGATGTATTCTACTCCATTAAATATTGGTTCTGGCTTTAAGATCATTCCAGGGCCTCCACCATAATTGGTGTCATCTAATTGTTTGTTTTTACCAATGCCAAATTTTCTTAAATCATAATTTACTATATTTATATATTTTTTAATAATAGCTTTTTTGATTACACCTTCTTCTAAAGATGATTTAATCAAATTCGGAAACAAAGAAAGAGTATAAAAATTCATCTTTTAACATCCTTGTGATCAGTTTTACCTTTTATTAGATCTAATGCGTGAGGCAAAAGAGGCATTAAAACATTTAAATTTTGTTTCACAGCTTTTGGATTCCCGGGTAAATTAATTATCAATTTTTTATTAAGCACACCAGTGACAGCTCGAGATAAGGCAACAAATTCTGAATTAGCATAATTTTTAACTCTCATTAATTCAGAAATACCAGGTATTTCGTAATCAATAATTTCCATAGTCGCTTCCGGAGTGACATCCCTTGGACCAATGCCTGTACCACCTGTAGTTAAAATTAATTCTAATTCGGGTTCCTCGACTGAAATTTTTAATATTTTTATAATTTCCGATCGTTCGTCGGGGACAATCTTATAATCGATAAGTCTATTCTTAGTACCCAAAATATCAATAATCAATGGTCCACTAACATCCTTATTTTCTCCGATAGACGCTGAATCACTTATTGTGATAACACTGTATTTCATAATCAATATATAATTATTTTAAAAATTAATTATATATTAAAAAACCACTTTAATTCCCTTGAAAATTATTTTAGTACTCTGCAACACTTAAACTCAAAATAAATTTGTAAGTCTCAAAATAAATGAAAATCTTTCATGTTCCAGTTTTATATAAAGAAATAATTGAAAATTTATATATAACTTCAAGTATTACTAACGTAGTAGATTGTACTTTAGGTGAGGGTGGTATAACAAAACAAATTTTAGATGAAGTTGAAAATGTTAAGATCATTGGTATTGACACTGATCTTTCAATATTAAATATAGCTAAAAAAAGGTTGAAATCATACGAAAACATCGAATTTGTTCACGAAAACTACAAAAATATCAACTCTATCAAAAATATTTGTAACACTAATGTTCACAACATAATATTTGACTTAGGATTGTCAAATTTTCATCTGAGAGATTTAAATAAAGCATTTAGTTTTGATAGTTCCAATAGACTTGATATGCGCTTTGATAATTCTGAAAATTTAACAGCACACACTGTAATCAACATGTATAACAAAAATGAATTAATGCAAATTCTTGAAGATTACGCAGATTTTCCATCTAATTTAAATACAACTAAATTTGTTGAATATATTGTTCAAAAAAGACCAATAGATACCTGTGAAAATTTAAAAAAAATATGTTTAAATTTTTATAGAAATTTATCATATAAAAGAGCAATACAGAATATAACAAGAATCTTTCAAGCTTTACGTATAGAGGTAAATGATGAATATGAAAATATAAAAATTGGGCTAGATAATGCTTTATCTATGATTGAATGTAAAGGAAAAATTTTTACGATCACATATCATTCAGGGGAAGATCGAATTGTAAAAAATATTTTTAATAAATATAAATTATTAGATGTAAACGACAAAAAATTTAAAATTGTAAATAAAAAAGTAATAAAACCAAAATATAAAGAACAAAAATCTAATTCAAATAGTAGAAGTGCCAAATTACGTATTATAGAAAGAATATTATAAAAACAATTATTAGAGATTAATTATGGAATATAACACAATAACTGCAATAGACATTGGAACAACTAAAATAGCAACTGTTGTAATTAAATATTCTAAACCCGGTAATATAGAAATACTTGGACATAGCGTAGTTCCGTGTAAAGGTTTAAGCAAAGGTAACGTAGTTGATGTAGAAAAAACCTCTGAAGGAATAAAGCAGTCATTAGAGGTTTTAAAAGATTATTATAATTTAAATATAAAATCTGCATTTTTAGGAATAACTGGCTCACACGTAAATTTTGAAGATAGATGGGATACATTGAATGAGGTTGCTTCAACAGGAGTGATAACTAGAGAAGATATAATTAAAAATCCATTGAATAATTCTGATCAACAAGTAGAAAACAAATCTATTTTACATTCAATACCAGTTGGGTATTCTGTAGATGGTTCAGAAGAAATTTTAAATCCTATCGGTATGCACAGTTCAAATTTGTCAGTAAGAACTCATTTGATTTCAGCCTCTCCTTCAGCTATTAATAAATTAGTTCAATCAGCAACAAATGCTGGGATAACATCTGATGGAATAATTCTTGAACCACTAGCAAGCTCGCATGCAGTAATTTCGGAAAAAGAAAAAGCAGAAGGAGTATTAATGGTAGACATCGGTGGCGGGACAACGGACTTGATGTTTTTTAAAAATAAAACTGTCAGTTACACTGGGGTAATTCCTGTAGGAGGATACCACTTCACTAATGATATTGCTACTACATACAAAATTGATACAAGAGAGGCTGAGTATATAAAAATCAAATATGGTTCTGCCATACAAAATCAAAATAATAATTCATCAGAATCTATAAAAATGAAGAGCGAGTTATCAAAAGAAGAAATTGATGTACCGATTAGAGAATTAATTAGGCTAACAAGAGATCGATCTGAAGAGCTAGTAAAATTAATAGCAATAAAAACTAAAACAATTGATTTTAAAGAAAATCCAAATTATAAAATTGTTCTTACCGGAGGAACAAGTAATTTATATGGACTAGAAAAATTAATTGGAAATAATATAACTAGTAATGTTAGAACAGGAAATCCCAAGGATAATCTAACTCAAGATATAAAAATAAATAATCTTCCAGAAGAATTGAAAAACCCGAGATTTTCTACCGTACTCGGAATGATACTGTGGACAGTGGGAGGGATAATGAATGAAACTTCAGACTCAAGTTTCAGACCTGAAAAAATAGAAAAAAATGACCCGTATACCTATTCCATAAGTACTCAAATTAAGTATTTAATGAATATTCTAAGTAAATTTTTAAACAATATAAAAATAACAAGCCAGCAGATAATAAATAATTTAAATAAAAAGGGAGGTCAGTAATGACAATAAGCAACGAAATGTTAGGGGCAGCAAAAATAAAAGTACTAGGAGTCGGAGGCGGAGGATGTAACGCAATAACAAGGATGTACAAACAAAGAATTGTTGGCGTTGAATACTTAGCTCTAAATACAGATGCGCAATCTCTTTTAAGTATGGAAATCCCAGACAGTATAAGAATTGGCGAAAAATTAACAAAAGGTCAAGGAGTAGGCGGAGATCCTAAAAAAGGTGGGGCTTCTGCTGAAGAATCTCAAGCAGAAATACAATCCAAATTAATTGGTGCTGATATGATATTTGTTGCTGCAGGAATGGGTGGAGGTACTGGTACTGGTGCTGCACCTGTAGTTGCTAGAATTGCTAAAGAAACTACTGATGCATTAGTTGTTGGTGTGGTAACTAAACCATTTGAATTTGAAGGTAATCGAAGAACACAAGTAGCAGAAGAAGGTATTAAAGAATTAAGAAAACACTGCGATACTCTTCTTGCAATACCAAATGAGAGGTTAAACGTTATATGTGAAGAAGAAATAACTACAGCAAATGCTTTCAGAATGGCTGATGATGTTCTTAGAATAGGAGTTCAATCTATTGCAGAAGTAGTAACAACAACCGGTGAAATAAACACAGATTTTGCTGATGTAAACGCAATAATGAGAAATGCTGGACCAGCTTGGATGTCTATAGGATATGGAGCAGGAGAAGACAGAGCAAAAGACGCTGTACGTCAAGCTTTGCAAAACCCTCTTCTAGATATATCGATAGAAGGCGCTAAAGGAGTATTGTTTAACATAGTTGGTGGAACAGATCTAAAATTAGAAGAGTTAAAAATTGCAGCAGATGAAATAAATAAACTTGCAGATCCAGGTGTAAACATGATTTTTGGTATGGGGACTGATGAGAAAATGAACAGTGAAATTAGGGTAACTATCATAGCAACAGGCTTTGAAACAAATGAATCCTATATAGATATGAATGATACTTCAGAAGACATATTTCAAATCATAGATGAAGAACAAAAATATGCTCCTGTAGATCTGCCTCCTTTCTTAAGAAAGTACGTACAAAACATGTAAACACTAATCTAAAATACAAAATTAAAAAAAAGCCGCTTAAAAAACGGCTTTTTTTTTATTGACACACATCTACATATAGTAGTAAATTATTTTCTATCCCCATATATTGTGGTGGTTTATTTGTAAAGTTATGATTTGTTTATATTGTGATTCAAAATCGTCAAAAGTAGTTGATTCTCGAGAAATATCAAAAGGTATACGCAGAAGAAGAGAATGCTTAGGGTGTGGTAAAAGATTTACCACATATGAAACTATTCAAACAAAATCAGTTATTGTTACAAAAACTGACGGAAGAAATGAAGAATTTGATGAAGAAAAGATATGGAGTAGCTTAAACAAAGCTTGCGCAAAGAGACCTGTATCTAATAGATCTTTAAATAAAATAATTTTAGATATAGAGGCAGAAATCGACAAAATTGGAAAAAGTGAAATAAGCTCAAAGAAAATTGGACAAATTATTATGAGTGGCCTTGAAAAATTAGACCGTGTTTCGTATATAAGATTCGCTAGTGTTTATAGAGAATTTGAAAATATAGAAACTTTCAGAAAAGAAATTGACACATTATTGAGCGAAAAAAATAAAAAATAAATTAAACTGGAGTAGAAATGGTTACTAAAGAAAACGGATTGTTCACAGAAAATGCACTGAAAGTTCTGGAAAAAAGATATTTATTAAAAGGATCAAATAACGAAATTATTGAAACACCCAAAGAAATGTTTCTAAGAATATCTGAACACATAGCAAAACAAGAATCAAAACATGGAGCAAGCGAAGAAGAAGTCAAAAATTGGCAAGATAAATTTTTTAATTTGATGTGGGATCTTGATTTCATGGCTAACAGCCCTACTCTTATGAATGCAGGCACAGGCCATGGAACGCTTAGTGCATGCTATGTATTGGATATCGATGATAGTATGGAAGGAATAATGAAAGCTGCATCTGAGCAAGCTATGATAGAAAAATTTGGAGGCGGTATAGGATTTTCGCTTACAGATATAAGACCAGAAGGAAATAAGATACAAACTACCCATGGTAAAGCTTGTGGACCAATTGCAGTATTAAACCTGCTTTCCGAAGTTGGAACAATGATAACTCAGGGAGGAAAAAGAGATGGAGCACACATGGCAATAATGTCTGTGTATCACCCTAGTATAAAAGATTTTATAACATGCAAAACTGTAGAAGGTGAAATAAGTAATTTCAATATTTCTGTTGGAGCAGATTCAAATTTCATGGAATCTGTTCGGGATGACAAATATCTTAGATTAACTTGGCCTATAGACAAAAAATCATACACAAAACCTATAGATAAAAGTGGCGGCGAATTTGTAAAAGCACGTGAAATATATAATATGATGATTGATGGAGCATGGAAGAACGGAGAGCCAGGAATGGTTTGGCTAGATAAAATTAATGAAGATAATACTACACCAGAAGTAGGACAAATAAACGCAACAAACCCTTGTGGTGAGCAGCCTTTGTTATCTGGAGAATCATGTAATTTAGGGAGTATAAACTTAGGAAATTTTGTTACTGATGGAGAATTCCAAGAAGATCGTTTTATTGAAACTGTCAGAACTTGCGTTAGATTCTTAGACAATGTTATAGATGCAAATAACCACCCTACTGAAACTACCATAAAGATGAATTCATTAACAAGAAAAATAGGATTAGGGGTAATGGGATGGGCTGATCTTCTAATCAGAATGGACATTGCATATGATTCAGAAGAAGCTATTCAAATGGGAGAAAAAATAGGATTTATGATGCAAGATACTGCAGATCGTTATAGTTCTCACCTTGGAAAATTAAAAGGTAACTTTCCTGCTTTTGATAAAAGTACATTAAATAAGAAAAATGGCGGAGAGTGGGAAACAATGCGAAACGCATGGAGACTTAGCATAGCTCCAACCGGCACAATTAGCATGATATCAAATTGCTCAAGCGGAATAGAACCTTTGTTTGGCATAGCATATAAAAAGCACAACATGTCTGCAGCGTTAGAAGGAGTAGAATTATTTTACATAAATGATGATCTAAAAGAACAACTACAAAATAACGTGATTGATGAAGGAAACGAAAAAATAGACATAGACAAATACCTTGATGGCGGTGGTGATATAAGAGAATTAATGACAGATGAACAAAATAAAATCTTTACTGAAAGCCCTATGATTGAACCTAAATGGCATGTAAAAACACAAGCAGTTTTTCAAAAATATGTAGATAGTGGGATATCAAAAACGATCAATTTGCCAAACCAAGCCACTAAAGAAGATGTAGAAGAAGCATACACTTTAGCATGGGAGCTTGGTTGCAAAGGAATCACTGTTTATAGAGCAGGAAGTAGAGAAAAAGAAGTATTGGTATCAACAAATAATGATGAAAACACAAAGAATAACAAAGAAGAATCAAATACAACAGTGTTAGATGCAAACAACCCTGAACCAAGAAATCGACCTTCTGTAGTTCCTGGTGTAACAGAAAAAATACGGACAGGTCATGGAAATATGTACGTCACTATAAACTTTGATCAACAATCAGATCCATTCGAAGTGTTTACAAATCTAGGAAAAGCTGGTTCAAGTGACTCCGCAAACCTAGAAGCCGTATCAAGGCTTGTTTCTTTAGCTTTAAGATCAGGAATTAAAACAAAAGAAATTATTAATGAATTGAAAGGTATATCTGATCTTCCTGTATGGGACAATGGAAAACTAATTTTGTCAGCACCAGACGCTGTGGCACAAGTATTAAGCAAGCATTCAGATAGTGGCTCATTAAATAATATTGGAATTAATATCACCGAATCAGATAGCTTAACAAACCCTGCTGAGAGTTCTAATGGAAATGGTAAAACCAAATCCACTATGGACAGTGAAAGTCAAGCGAAAATTGGTAATCCGTGCCCTGAATGTCATGGGTCAAATTTAATATTTGAAGAAGGTTGCTTAAATTGCCATGAATGTGGTTATTCCAAGTGCGGTTAAAACCAAAAAAATAAAAATATAATGGAATCAACAAATAAACCAATCATTGCTATCACTATGGGCGATCCATGCGGTATTGGACCGGAAATAATATGTAAATCATTAAGCGAATTGTTAAATGAATATAATTTCCAACCACTAATACTAGGAAATTTAGAAGCACTTGAATATGCTCAAGAAACAATCAAAACTCATATTCAATTCATAAAAATTGATTCAATATCAAGGATAAAAAATCTAAATGATAACGTGATTCCTTTAATCGATGATTCTAATTTAGACTTTAGACAAATATCACCAGGAAAAATTTCAAAAGAAGCTGGGTCAGCTTCAATAACTTGGATTCATCATTCTGGAAAATTAGCTATGAATAAATCTATTAGTGCTATAGTATCTTCACCCATCAATAAAGAAGCATGCCGTTTAACCGGTAACAAATTAATAGGGCATATGGAATTATTTCAAAATCAAACAAAATCTGAACATGTTGCCACTATGCTAATGACCCCCGGACTAAGGGTAGTACATCTAACCACACACAAATCTCTAAAAGAAGCTTGCGAGTTAGTTACATTCAAAAATGTTTATACATCTATAGAACTAATTCACAACGAATTTAAAAAACTAGGATTCAAAGAACCTAAAATCGGAGTTGCCGCATTAAATCCTCATGGTTCTGATGGAGGATTGATAGGTTCTGAAGAAAAAGAACAAATACTTCCAGCAGTTGAAAAAGCCCAATCTGAAGGAATAAATGTAAAAGGACCAATTCCAGCTGACACAATTTTTAATCAGGCAATAAATGGTGATTACAACGTTGTTCTCGCTCAGTACCATGACCAGGGGCATATTCCTATAAAAGTTCACAATTGGGAACACAGTGTAAGTTTGAATTTAGGATTACCTTTTATTCGAGCTTCAGTTGATCATGGAACAGCTTTTGATATTGCCGGCAAAGGGTTAGCTGATCACACCAGCCTAAAAGAATCAATAAAATTAGCAATACAAGTAGCACAGAACAAAGCTTTACCAAGATTTAATAAAAAAGAAATATAAAATGAAAATAGGATTTATTGGATCAGGGAAAATGGCAGAAGCAATAATTAGTGGTATCTCAGGTTCAAAGATTATGTCTTCCAAAGATATTTACTGTTCAGATATTAACACTGATAGAACAGAATACTTGAATAACAAATATAAAGTATCTACTTTAAATAATAAAGAATTAATTGAAAATTGTAATTTGATTTTTCTTTGTGTTAAACCTCAGGATATACAAATATTAAAAATTGATTTATTTAACAAACTTAATAATCAGCAAACTTTAATTTCAATATTAGCAGGAATAAAAATATCTACTTTAATTGATATAAGTAATCATAAATCTATCATAAGAGTAATGCCAAACACCCCTGCTCAAATAAAAAACGGGGTATCAGTATGGTCTAGTACATCAGAGACAAATAAAGAACATATAGATGAGACAAAAAATATATTGAATTCAATAGGGCATCAATACCTGGTGGATGATGAGGAAACAATTGATATGGCAACAGCATTATCTGCAAGTGGTCCCGCTTATCTTTTTTACTTTATAGAATCATTAATAGAAAGTGGTCAGAAAATTGGCTTGTCAGACGAATTAGCACATAATTTAACTATACAAATGCTAAAAGGAAGTTTGAATTTATACGAATTATCCAAAGAAAGCGCTGAACAATTAAGAAAAAATGTAACATCCCCAGGAGGGACTACAGAAGCTGCAATGAATGTGTTAAACAATAAGAACTTTAAAGATATAATAGTAGATGCAATTAAATCTGCTCATAAAAGAGGATTAGAACTTGGTGAATAATATTGAATATATTTAGTTTTATTATTCTAGTAATTAATATTTTTTGTGAGCTGTTTTTTTTAGCACTAATAATCAGAATAATACTGTCATGGATAAATATTAGCCCTTACAATCCGATTTCAAGAATCACTCATCAAATTACAGAGCCATTACTCGGGAAAATAAGACAATTCATAAAACCATTGGGTATGTTTGACTTTTCTCCAATGATTGCGATTATATTACTTGAAGTTATTCAAAGAGTTGCAGGTAGTTTATTACGATAATTGTTTAATTATATAATTTGAATATAAAGACATAATCACAATTTTCTAGTATCATAGAACTTATTATCACAATGTAAGCTAAAATTATGACAACTGAATCAATAATAACACTAACACCTAAAGCAATAACAAAAGTAGAAGATATACTGGCTAAAGAAAAATCGAAAACAGCTATGCTGAGAGTAGTAGCAATGCCTTCTCCAGGAGGCAGTATCCAATATATGTTTGCTATAGAAGAAAATCCTGCACAAAATGATAAAGTATTTGAATTTGAAAATGTAAAAGTTCTTATTGATGAAAATAGCATAGATATGATCCAGGGATCCGAAATAGATTATATTGACTCAATTATGAGAAGTGGATTTGTAATAAGTAACCCTAATTTAGCTGGTGGGTGCGCTTGTGGTGGTAGCGGCGGCGGTGGCTGCGGTGGTAATGGCGGCGGTGGCTGCGGTGGTGGTGGCGGTGGCTGCGCATGTGGTGGTGGTGGCTGCGGAAGTAATAATGAAACAGTAGAAAATGATGCTTACGCTGAACAGG
>JBJLGN010000008.1:0-18656 GCA_045564835.1 Dehalococcoidia bacterium | reverse complement strand
CCATTGGAGGTTGTCCCATTGGGGGCATATTTGATTTAATTAAAATCTCAGGGTCTACTTCAAGATTTAATAAACATAAAGATGCTTCATCTAAAATTCTTCCAGAAAAATTTTGCATTCCTTGAAGAGAATTCATGTCTACTGATTGACTTAAACATAAATCAAAATTTTGAGGCCACGGAATCTGCTTCATTAATAAATTTCGTGTAATATCAGGAGGAAATAATTTTTGTGCTAAATCAATATTATTTGGATCTTTCGGCTTATTTTGAGTAATAATACCCGGTTTAACCTTAGTTGGAGGGATATTTTGATTACTTGATTCTTTTTTGCCCTGAGTAGAAGGCTTGCCTTCTGGAACTTTGATAGAAGAATCTTTCGACGAAGTATTTGATTCGTTTTTATTTAGAGAAGAAGCGGGACTTTGTGCCAAGTCAATATTTTCACTAGACGCAGAACATGCCCACAAAAATAATAATATGTAAATTGGTATAAATTTAATTTTCATAATAAAGCTCAAATAATTATATATATATCAGGATAATTTAATATTCATCCCTAGTAAACATCAAAAATCGGTCTCTGTATTTATTAAATTATGAACTTTACTTTCCTTTACAGGTTGAAACCAAAAGAGTATAGTTCATCTAAAGTTAAAATTTTACAAAATAATATCAAGGGGGGCTTAATTATGAGTTCAAGAGGTACGGGTTTAACTTTAATGTTGGGAATATTGGCTGCTATTGTTGGTTACGTTATGTTTCAACTAGCAATTGGTATGGACACTAAAGTTGACGACATTCCTACTATATTAGCAAACAGTTCATCAAGTGGTGCAAATCTTGGAATTGCACTCATTCTGATCGCAGTTGGACTAACTATTCACGCTGCAGGAATAATGAATACTCGTGGCACTGCCGCTGGCACTGCTGAAAGTATTGGGATTTACTGTATTATGACATCAATTATAGTTTGGGTAACAAGCACAGGCCTAGGCTTTGCTTTAATTGAAATGGGTGACAAATTCGTTTCGTATAGCGGAGGTGCAGCTCAAGCAGCTCAAGCAGCAGCTCAAGCAGCAGCGGCAGGCGATGCAGCGGCAGCAGCAGGCGCTCAGGCTTTAGCAGAATCAGCAGCAGGCGCAGCTACAACCACAGCTATTGCAGCAGGTTTTACGCAATCAGCTAGCGTTGCAGCAAACACTATAGGAAGCTTGTTAGCAGGAATAGGATGGATATCCTTAGGATTAGCTTATCGAGGCAGTGATGCTAAAGGAGCACTATCATTTATTCCATTAGGATTACTTGCTATAATTGCAGGTTTGATTTTAGTTGTATCCAATTTAGTAATAAACCAAGTATCAAGCATAGAGCTTGCTAGTCAAATTTCTGGCATAAGTTTTCTATTAATTGTACTTTGGTCTGTTTCTCGTGGATTAGCATTAATTAAAGAATAGAAACACTAAGTATTTAAAAAAATCCTCCTTCACATCATTAAGATCTGAATTTCTTTGATGGTGTAAAGGAGGATTTTTATTTATAATCCATTAAAAAAATAATAATATGAGGTATATAAATGGCATTTGTAGAAACAGATATACAAGATCAAATTATGATCATCAAACTTAATCGCCCCGAAAGATTAAATGCATTAAGTCAAGTTATCCGAGAGGGAATGGCAGATTCATTTAACCAATTTAAACAAGATAAAAACTTAGAAGTTGCAATCCTAACTGGAGAAGGAAGGGGTTTTTGTGCAGGAGAAGACATGAAAGAATCTCTAGAAATTGGCAAACTTGCTTCAGCCCCTATGAAAGGAGATAAAATATACAATCCCTTTATGAATGGAGACTTAGAAAAACCCGTTATTGGAGCAATTAACGGCTATGCAATGGGAGGAGGTTTTATGCTAGTTGAAAAAACAGACCTGAGAGTTGCAGTAAAAGAAGCTATATTTGAAATGTCGGAAGCAAAACGTTGGTTACTTGGAGGCTATAATCATGGTCATTATGCTAATCTACCTCATCCGGTGGCTACTGAAATGGCATTAGGATTTAGATTGTCAGCTGAAAGACTTTATCAAGTAGGATTTATAAATAGATTAGTAGAAAAAGAGGACCTTATAAATACATCTTTAGAAATGGCTGAGCATTTACTTTCATTGCCACCAGCATCCAGGGTAAATACTATATATATGATGAGAGAAATGGCTCCTAAAATTTCTGAAAATTACGCTAATTTAGCAGAAGAACTCCATGCTCATGGAGACCAAGAAGATAGAATGGAATCAAGGAGAGCATTCGCTGAAAAAAGAAAGCCTAATTACAAAGGTTGGATAAATCCTGAAGACAGATACAATACTCCAAGATTAAAAAAATAATTTATAAAGGAAAAAAAATGAGTAATCAAGGCCCTTTATCAGGAATAACTGTTGTTACATGTTCTACGGCTCAAGCAGGAACTGTTCCTTACATGCTAATGGCTGACATGGGAGCAAATATAATAAAGATAGAATTACCAAAAAAGGGTGACGGGAATAGAAACTCAGGTGAATTAAAGAATGGAATAAGCTCTTATTTTGAAACTAACAATAGGGGTGTCAAAAGTCTTACATTAAATTTAAAAAGCGAACAAGGGAAAAAAATATTACAGGAACTTATTAAAAAAGCCGATGTCTTTGGACAAAATTTCAGCCCAGGTGCTGCAGAAAGAAATGGATTTGGATACGAAGATTTTAAAAAAATTAACCCTTCTATTGTCTACGCATCTGTATCAGCCTACGGGCCTGACGGGCCAAGTGCAAATTTGCCAGGAACAGACGCAGTTGGGCAAGCAATAGGGGGCGTAACTGAAGCTTTTTCTGTACCTGGGCAACAAATGAGAACGGGAGTTGCATCTGTGGCTGATGAAAGCTGTGCAATAATTACTTTGAGTGGAATATTAGCAGCTTTAATTCACGCAAAAAATACTGGTATTGGACAAAAAGTAGAGACCTCTTTAATAGGAAGTGCGTTTAGACTGATGGGATGGACTATGACTACTGCTATGTGGAAGAACAAACCTCCAATAACTGGTGCAAGAATAAATGGAACAAGAGATAAAGCAGGAATAGCTGCTTGTTTTAATGATGCGAACGGGAAACCTTTAGCAATACAATTAGACTCAAGGCAATGGAAATCTTGTATGGAAAAACTAGGGTTTTATGAAAATTTAAAAAAGAAAGGCTTAGATGATCTTGGACTGGCATTTGAATCAGATGAAAAGAAAAATGAAATATTAGATGAGCTATCAAAAATGTTTGCTACAAAAGAGAGATCGCATTGGATAAAATCAATGAGGGATTCTCGATTGGTAGCCGCGCCAGTAAATAGCATGATAGAAGCTTCTAATGATCCTGATATAGTAGCTAACAATTATGTGTCTGAAATTTCACACCCTGATTTAAATGAAAATATTAAAATTCATGGAACTCCGTGGAAATTCTCCGAGACACCTTCGAATTTTGGAGTTGCGCCTAAATTAGGTGAACATAATTATGAAATTCTTGAAAATATTGGATTTACTAAAAAAGAAATCAAGCAATTTGAAATTGACGAAATAATTTAGGTTCCTATTTGCAGGGAATCTTCCAATCCTTCCAAAGTTTTTATAATGGACATAACCGTCAATCGACCAGTTCGTGGATTTTCTGTGGGAATGTTTTCTATGTTTATTTGAAGTTTTCCAAACTCTCCTTCCACATTTATCTGATGACAATTACGCTTTATTTTAGGAGAAGCGTAAATTCGAATCTTAGTCTTATCTGGACCAATTCCTGCAAAACTTACAGCTGCAGAAACATTAATGTTCGCAGGAAATCCTATGCATGCTTCTCTAGCTGTTCCAGAAAAAATTTCTTGCTCATCTTTAAATTTCAAAACTGATATTTGCCTATCAACTAAGTAAGGAGATCCTTCCAAAGCTTCTAATGGTTTTCTGGTAATCATACTAACTGAATAGATTTTTCCTATCGAAGCTGATTTGATTCCGTCTAATCCTGCTATAGCTCCCGAAGGGGCATAAATTTTACACTTATTTTTTTGGGCTAATGAAATAATGTCAGGATTTTCAATTAAAGCTCCTATGCTTATTATCATTAAATCCTTTCCTGATTTAAAAACTTCTTTTGCAAGTTCAGGAACTATGCTTCCACTTGCAGCTTCGACGATCAAGTCAGATTCTTGTATTAATTTTTGCCTAGAAAAATATTGAGGAGGATTTTTTAAAGTAGACAAAAAGTCTTTTGCATTTTGTTCTGATCTATTTGTTACGCCTACAATTGGAAGAGTTAATTTTCCAGATTCTTTAGCAATCAATAATTTTTTGGCAATTACTCCGCAGCCTAC
Organism: Dehalococcoidia bacterium; assembly: GCA_045564835.1. Classification (GTDB taxonomy): domain Bacteria; phylum Chloroflexota; class Dehalococcoidia; order Lucifugimonadales. The sequence continues at coordinate 14,272 of JBJLGN010000008.1, read as the reverse complement.
TATTCCAACTTTTCTCATCCAACCTTCTAATTAAAATTTAAATTCAAATTCTTTTTCTAAAATCGATGCTAAAATTTTGGTCTTGCTGTTTTCCATAGACTTAAATGGAGGCCTAAGATTATTCCATAATTTATTACCTGTCATGACAGCCAATATAGCTTTTTGTGCAGGTATAGGGGCATACTCTTGGAATAATAATCTTACTTTTTTAACTTTTTTATGCAGACTTTCAGCTTCTTGCCATTTGCCTGCGTGACATAATTTAATTACTTCTCCGATATCGAGGCTATTAATATTTGCAGTTGCAGAAATACATCCTGGAGCTCCCAGTTTTATAGCATCTATGACAGGTAATTCTGCACCAGGATATACAACCAAATCATCTATGCTTAATAATGCTTTTGTATTATCCCAATCACCTGAGCTATCTTTAATTCCTTCAACGATATCTGGGTAAGTGGCTTTAAGCTTTGAAACTAAATCAATTGAAAGACCAACGCCCGCAACTTGTGGAATATGGTAAAGATATATTTTCAAATCAGGATGATTAATTCTGTTTATCAGTTCATCATAGTGGTTAAATATCCCATCTTCATTCATATCTTTATAATAAAAAGGAGGTAGCACCATCACGGCGTGACAACCTAATTCCATAGCATGCCTACTAACCATTACAGTGTCAGGAATATTGCATAATCCAGTCCCTGGAATTAAAACATTTGGATCTATTCCATTACTGATTAATCCTTCGAGGCTATTCATCCTTTCTTCATTTCCTATTGATAGCGCTTCGCCTGTAGTTCCAAACGGAGCTAAGCCTGAACAACCATTATCAAGTAGATATTTTGCAAACTCAGTATAAACATCGGTATTTATAGAAAGGTCTTCATTAAAAGGAGTTAATATAGGTGAAATCAGTCCTTTAATCATGTTACATTTTCCTCTAATCTAAACTTTTAATCTTATAATACAATTATTACATAGAACAAAAATTTAAGTTTTATTTTTAAAGGAATTAATATGAGCGAATACATTCCAAGTACATCTAAGTGGGTTTCTGATCAAGTAGAGCTATATGAATCCAGCGGTGGGAAAGAAGGTACTAAAATGAATGGGCTTCCTGTAATTATTGTTACAAATAAAGGATGGAAAACAAAAGCAATTCGCAAAACTCCTCTTATGAAAGTTAAAACTGGCAATAAATATGTGTTGGTTGCTTCTAATGGCGGGGCTCCAAAAAATCCTTCATGGTATAAAAACATCAAAAGTGAATCTAAAGTTACTATTCAAGATGGTACAGAAATTTACAGCATGGAAGCAAAAGAAGTTACTGACAAAATTGAAAAAGAAAAATTGTGGCAACTAGTTGTAGAAGCTTTTCCACAATACAAAGAGTACAGAGAAACAACAGCTCGTGATATCCCTTTTTTTATAGCTAGTTAGATTACTTTTTATGATAAAACCTAAGAGTCTAAAGCCAAAATCTTCAATAGGAATAGTCAGTCCTTCTTCATGGATGGACGAAAAAGCAATAGAAACTGCAATTTCAGTATTTGAAAGCAAAGGCTACAAAGTAACGACAAGTAAGCACATTAATCACAAACAAAATTCATTTGCAGGAACTCCCGAACAACGAGCAACAGACATAAATAATATGTTTGCCAATCCAGAAATTGATGCAATAATTTGTGCCAGAGGGGGGTATGGTTCAAACCGAGTTATAGAATTACTTGATTACGATCTAATACAAAAAAATCCTAAAATATTCATGGGATATAGTGACATAACCAACATTCTTATTGCAATATCTCAATTTTCTAATCTAATCACTTTTCACGGACCAATGCTTACTTCTTTTAAAAATGGAAATGTCGAATACAATTTCAATCTAATAGAAAAAACCTTAAATAATTTTGAAACTCTTAAGATAAAAACTCCTGATCAGTTACCTACAACTATACTTAAAAATGGATGTGACGAAGGTATGCTTTTAGGAGGAAATATATCTTTGCTAGTATCACAAATTGGAACAAAAAACCAAATTAATACTGATGATTCTATACTCTTTCTTGAAGATACTGACGAATATTTGTATGCTCTTGAAAGAATGTTGATTCAAATGAAACAAAGTGGGATGTTTAAAAAAATAAAGGGCTTAGTCATAGGCGAAATGGTTGATATACATGATCAAAAAATTCCTTTTGGCAAATCTACTGATGAAATAATATTAGATATATTTTCTGATATAGATATTCCTATTATTTCAAATTTTCCTTGTGGTCATGGCATTTTTCAAGCTACTCTACCAATTTCAATTAAAACAAAATTGAACACTAATTTAAAAACGCCATCTTTAACATTATTAGAAAACCCAGTGATAAATGAATAATATAAAAAACAACTCTGTATTTGAAGATTTGATTTTTAATAAAATAAATTTACAAAATCAAACCTTAGATAATATCTCATTTGATGGTTGCGAATTTGAAGATGTGGATTTTTCTGAAACCATATTTAATAATTGTAAATTTTTTAATTGTAAATTTATAAAATCAAATTTATCTCTAGTTAAATTTCCCAATTCAATTATCGATAATACTTTATTCTCTGAATGCAAAATACAAGGAATAAATTTCACAACTCTGAATTGGGGGAAAAACATTTCATCGAATCCATTAACTTTTATAAAATGTCATATTAATTATTGTAGCTTCAATTCACTCAAATTAAAAAATCTTTCGATAACTAATAGCATAGCTCATGATTTAGATTTTTCAGATTGCGAATTAATTGATTCAGATTTTACTGAAACTGATTTAACAGGTTCCAGGTTCAACAATTGTAAATTAGATAATAGTGATTTTTCTCAATCTAAAAATTATCGTATCAACCCTATGTCTAATAAATTAAATGGCGCTAAATTCTCGTATCCTGAAGTGATAAATTTGTTAGATTCGTTTAATATTAAAATTCAATAAAGATCAGTAGTTTATGGACAATACAAATTTCAATAATTTAAAAATGATGATGGATATTAAAGTGCCAATGTCAGACGGGGTATGTCTTTCTACGAATATTTACTTACCTAAAAATAATTTGCCTTGCCCTGTGATATTACAAAGATCTCCATACGGAACAAACACAGAAGAAATGGTTAAGGAAGCTATAAATTTTGTAAAAGAAGGGTACGGCGTAGTGTTGCAAGATGTAAGAGGAAGGTGGGATTCTGATGGAGAGTGGTACCCTTTTGTTAATGAAGCACATGATGGTTATGACACACATGAATGGATCGGAAATCAAGATTGGTGTGACGGTAATATTGGGACCATTGGAGCATCTTATCTTGCGATGGCTCAATGGCAATCAGCAGCATTAAATAGTAAATTTCTTAAAGCAATGGCTCCTAAAGTGAGTTATTCAAATTTTTATCATGATTGGGTGTATACAGGAGGAGCTTTTCAACTAGCATTTAATTTGAGATGGATAGGAATTCAAATGAATACTAGAACAAATCAATTGCAATATCTATGGTTGCCAAAAGATAATCATTTAACAGAAATAATGAATCATTTACCATTAATTGAAATGGATGAAAAAGCAGGCAGGACATCTGAGCCATGGAAAGATTGGATAGAACATCCGAGTTATGACGAATATTGGAAAAAATTAAATCCAATAGAAGAAAATTATGAAAAAATTTCTGTTCCCGTGCTAGGAATCAGTGCATGGTATGATATTTTTCTTCAAGGAACTTTAAATAATTATATGGGAGTAAATTCAAAAGGACTTAATCCCGGAAAAAACAATCAAAAACTATTGATTGGTCCATGGATGCATTTTTTTAATGGCAGAGACCAAGTAATTGGCGATGTTGATTTTGGAGTAAATGTAAAAATAGACATATTTAAGGAGATGCTAAAGTGGTTTGATTTTTGGTTAAAAGGAAAAGAAAACGGCACCAACAAAGAGGATCCTGTAAAAATATTTTTGATGGGTAAAAACGAATGGAGAACTCATAGTAATTGGCCTATCCCGGGTACAAAATTCAAAAACTATTATTTACACAGTGAAGGCAAAGCTAATAGCTCAAGTGGAGATGGGATCTTAAATGAAACTATACCTAGCAAAAATGAAAATGCTGACATATTCCAATATGATCCTTCAAATCCCGTGCTAACAGTAGGAGGAACAGGTCCAGCAGGTGGCCCGGTTGTTTCTCCAGTATCTGCAGGACCAAAAAATCAATTTGAAATTGAAAAACGAGAAGACATATTGATTTATACAACTCCTCCCCTCAAAAAAGACATTGAAATTTCAGGCCCTGTTCAAATGATTTTATATGCAGCTAGTAACTGTTTGGATACTGATTTCACTTGTAAATTAGTTGACGTATATCCAGATGGTTTTTGTTTAAATCTTGCCCAAGGAATTATTAGAGCAAGATATAGAAATTCATGGGAACTACCTGAATTGTTAAAGCCCGAAGAGATATATAAATTTACAATTGATATGTGGTCCACAAGTAATTATTTCTATAAAAATCATCAAATAAGAATTGAAATTTCTAGTAGTAATTTCCCGCAATATGACAGAAATCCAAATACTGGAAATGCGTTTGGTTTAGATGATGAAATTAAAGTAGCAACTCAAAAAATTTACCATGACAAATCATATCCGTCTCATATAATATTGCCGTTTATCGAATAAATTTTATTTCATAATTTTTGACAAATTTAATATGGCTGCCTCAAACGAGTCAAATATTAAATTTTGTGTTGGAGCTATTAGCATTAAATTATCTGGTAATCCCATGTTTTCAATAGACCATATATCATCATTTAATTTCATGTCTTCTATTTTTTCCTTATACTCTCTTTGGTCACTTGAATATATTGCAACTGGCTTTCCTTGAGCAACAGCATAACCTAATTCAAAACATGTTCCGGGATCCGCAGAAGGTCCTCTAAAAGGTGTGAGGTTAGCTACTAAACAATCACATTGATCTATTAATTCAATATCTGCTTTATATATCTCTATTGCTTTATCAGGGCCTCTTTCAAATTTGTCCAAATCTAATTGGTTATCCAAAGGATATAATCCTTCCAATCCATATTGTAAGCAAATATTTTTTAATTTTTCTCCATGCTCTATTGGATTTGGAAGAAAGATGTCAGGCCCTGCTAAATATACTTTTTGGTTATCACTCAAATTACATCTCTCAATTATGAATAAATATGGCTTCCTAAATATTTTAATCCGTTATCACAGTTTAAAGTAACAACTCTTTTTCCAGGACCAATTTCTTTAGCAATTTCTATTGCAGCACAAACATTTAATCCTGTTGACCCTCCTCCAAAAACACCCTCTTCTTTAGCTAATAATCTACACATATTAAACGCATCTTCTTGATCAATAGCTCTTACACCATTTAATTTTGATTTATCTAAAAATGGAGGTTCAAAACCTGCTCCAATACCCTCAACTTTATGAGCGCCACTTTTTCCTGTAGTTAAAATTGGAGATTGTAGAGGTTCTAATGCTATTAAATCAGGATCAACCCCTGATTCAACCATTCCAGAGTAACTTCCCATTAAAGCTCCTCCTGTTCCAACAGCAGAGCACAACACATCTATTTTCCCTTCTAATTGATTTACTATTTCATTGCCCAATGGCATGTATCCTTTTTTGATATCAGGAGATCCAAATTGATTAACATAAAATGTTCCTGGGTCTTTAATTAATTCTTCAGCTTTATTTTTCAATTTTTGAAACAGTTCAGACGTAATAGCACCATTTTCACTTTTTACAACAACTACCTCTGCTCCAAAAGCTTCCATAGATTGTTGCTTAGTTTTAGAAAATGCATCAGAAAAAACAGCTGTAAAATTTAATCCCAGAATAGCAGAAACATATGCTAGGGCTGTCCCTGTGCTTCCCCCAGTGTATTCAACAACCTTACCTCCAGGGCTAACATCTCCTCTGTCTATTGCATTTTGCAAAACTGAAGCAGCCATTCTGTCTTTGTAAGATCCTGTTGGATTTAATCCTTCTAATTTAATCCAAACTTCTGCAGAGTTATCGGGAACTATTTTATTTAGTTTAACAATCGGCGTATTACCTATGGCATTTAAAGCGGGATTCTTTATAGTCATTATTTTCTAAGATTATTAAATAGATAATTTATAGTTTAACATACAAAAATCACAATAATAATTTTATCGCAATTATAAAACTTATAGTAGGAAATGCAAAAAATAAAACTATTAATATTCTAGTAAAATTCAATCCTGTACTATTTATTACTTTTCTAATCTTTTTCATTTAACGATCTCACTTTTAAAAATTTCCGTACTATATCATCGGTAAAATTATTTTTGAATTAAATTTTTTATTATGATATATCTTTTGCTTTGCAATTTTAAAATCTTTATCATTCCAAAAATCATTTCCTGTATTATGATTTCTGTCATGATTCGGAAAATCAGAGCTGGTTATATAAAGCCTGAGTCTTTGGCCTTCTAAAATGTTTATTCCTAACGGTCTTAATTTGATCACATATTCTATAGGCTTGTCATCAGGTATTAATTTTTCTTTTTCAAATCCATCCCTATATTTAGCCCTTAAAATTTCGTATGACAAATTAACTGCCAATCCATCTTCATATACAACTGCCAATCGAGCAACCCAGTCAGTATCTTTTGCATCAGAAGAAGCCCACAAATGTAAAATTGGATTGCCAATTAATTTCATTGAAGATGTCATCTTTGATGTTTCGTAATATAAAATATCATTTCTATAATGATTATCTCTTTGATCCATAGGTACAGTCTGAGAATTTTGTAACATTAAACTCATAACAGGATTTTTAGGATCGTATATATATTCATCAAAATCATTTTTGTAAATCGGCTCTTGTTCTAGAGACCCGTCAGAATTTTTTACATTAGCATTATTTTGAGAATTCAGATAAAAAGTTACTGGCTTTACTTCTGGCGGAGGCCAATGACTAAAGAATTGCCAATTGTTGTCTCCTAATATAAATAATTTTACTCTTTTGCCATTCGGAAAAGATAATGTCGAATTTTTAAATTGATGATCGTACCACTCTGTTATTAAATCTGAATAATCAGCGTCAGCTTCATCACCATAATTAACGGGGCCAATATTTCTTTTGAAATTACCATTATCATGCCCCCATGGACCAATAATTAATTTATGATCAGGCTTTGTCTTTTTTTCTACATTGTCTAATCCTGTAAATGTGTCTACTGTTCCCACAAGTCTGTCCCACCAACCAGTAATATGCATTATTGGGATATCAACTTTTGGATAAATATCTGAAAAATCTTGCATTTCAACATTAGAATTTTTCATTAATTTAATAAGCGGTTGATACAACTCTGAAAATGGTTCTTTAGGAATAGAAGCTAGTGGAGTCCACCAAATATATTTTCCTCTTTCAACTCTATTCCAATACTTTATAGAATCCATCTGTTCATAGGGCCCATTTTTGTCATTAAGTTTTTTTCTAATTGGAGAAGCAAGTTGAAATGTCCATTCTAGCCTTCTTCCAGTTTCAAATATTCCTCTAGTTAAATCTAATGTTCTAGCTGCCATACCACTAGATAAAGCAGATTTTAACTTTGAGTTTCCAGAAGATATCATTAACCAAGTATGCCAAGAAGGATTAGAGTGACCCCAAGTCCCTATTTGCCCATCTCCTAATTGTAGTTTTGACGCCCATTCAATAGTATCGTAACCGTCATTCTCATCCCCAGTTAAATGCCTGTTTTCCCACATCCAAGTAAAATTACCTTCAGATTTAAATCTTCCCCTCACATCTTGAACAACAACTGTATAGCCATTGTTTGCTAGTTTTTTTGCGTCATTAACATATGTAGCTCTAGTTTTGTCATATGGGGTTCTGCATATTAATACAGGATTTTTTGCTTTGTTATCTAGCGAATAAATGTCTGCATACAGATTAATTCCATCTCGCATGGGGCAAATTACATCTTTTTGAATGTATATATTTGATGACATTTTTTATACTAATATTATTATTTTAACTATAAATAATAATATTATGAAATCAATAATTGGAATAGTAACAATAGGGATATCTCCAAGAAAAGATATTCAAAATGAACTTAATGCTGTAATAAATAAAGATATTGATTATGTACACATTGGAGCTTTAGATAATATTAATGAAGAAGAATTAATTAATTTATCTCCATTAAATAAAAGTGATTCTTTAGTAACAATCTATAAAAACAATGTTGAAGTAAAAGTATCTCACGAAAAAACAACAGAAATTTTATATGAAAAAATAAATACTATATCTAAAAAATCTGACATGATTGTAATGGCATGCACAGGATACGAAAATCTAAAAAATTATCCTACACCTATATTATTTCCTGGGACAATTACAGAAAATTTAATATCTTATTACTCAAATAAAAACAATTTTAAACTTGGAGTTATCCAACCAACATCTGATCAAATAGAAAAAGAAGAAATAAAATGGCAAAATCGAAATATAAAAGCAGAAGTACATGCTACTTCTCCGTATATTGATATTACTAAAAATCCTGATTGGGGAAAAATAATAGAATCATTTAAAACATTTGATCCTGACATTGTCTATCTTAACTGTATGGGAATGAAAACAGAGCATAAAAATTTAATCCAAAATACATTAAACAAACCCGTACTATTAGCAACCCATGTCACAGGATCTGTAATTAACGATTTATTATAAGTATATTAATAATCCATCAAAAAATGATAATTAATTCCTTTTAAGTCCAATTTTTTTTGTCCTTCTAAATCACTTAAGTTTATTATGAATCCAGCTCCAACAATCTTCTTTGACTCAAACTTGTTAATTAAATCTATAGCTGCAATAACAGTTCCGCCTGTAGCCAAAAGATCATCAATTATTAATAAATTAGTGTGATCATCAAGAGCGTCTTTGTGAATTTCCATATCTGTCGATCCGTATTCTAAATCATAAGAAACTTTATAAGTATCAGATGGCAGCTTACCAGGTTTTCTCAATGGGACAAACGCAGCATTTAGCTTGTAAGCTATAGCTCCAGCCATAATAAATCCTCGTGACTCTATACTTAAAACCGCATCAATTTTTTTTTCTTTCCAAGGTTCTGTCATCTGATCGATCAATGACGAAAATAACTTAGGGTTTTTTAATAATGTGGTAATATCTCGATATTTAATCCCTTTAATTGGGAAGTCATAAATTGTACGTATATGTTCTTTCATTTTAATTATTTAGATTTTTTCTTTTTATTTTTTTGAATTCTATCAAAAACATTTAGGAACACTCCAAAAACATAAAAAGCACCAAAATATTTAAATAACTTTTTTGAAACAAATTTGAATATTTTAAACATCATTACCTACTAATTATTTGAATTAATTTACAATGCTAAAACTATCTCTCTTACAATATAGCCTAATGTAAATCCTATTATAATAATAAACAATCTTCTTTTCATACATTTCCTTTATGCTTTGAAATCTCATCTATCCATCCAATCCATCCACTCGAATTTCTTGTTCCTGTTATGCAAACTCCTGATCTTGTTTCTTCTCCTCCGTGCCTGGATTTGGAATCACAATCAATAAAATATCTTTTGTTCTCTTCTTCTATAATTGATTGTCTAATAATTAATGATTGCCCACAATTAGCACAACTTAAGTTTGGTGAAACATTTTTATTAAAATCCCAATTAGTTGTGTTGGGGTAAATCATTTCTAAAGAAAACAATTTAGATCCATCAGTAGGAAAATTTGAATCATAAGTTAATTCTTCATTGAAATCAAAATCTGTGTTATTGATATCTTTATCTAATATATTGCTCAATATCCCAATATCATCAAATATTTGATTTGAATTTTCTGTTTCAAAAATATACTGTCCGTTCCTAAAATTTGATTTAATATTTTGATTGCATAATTTAATCCTGGATTCGTACAAAGTTAAAGACGAGTTCCATTTATCAAGATACTTAAATCTTTTTATATTATCTTGCAGAAAAGTACCATTTTGTTCACACAAAAGTTTTTGCAATACTAATGATTCATATTTCCATGGGATCATTCTTGAATCTTTAGGTAAATCCATAGACAAATCGTAACGTGTAAACCATAAATTCTCTATTTTAATAATTATATTTTCAATTATTTTTTTTTCAGTAGGTAAAAAATTTTGCATTTATTTTTTGTTTAATTTCAAAGCTGTCAAATAATTTGCCAATCCTATAAATAATATTATCAAAACAATTTTCAACATTAAATCATAACCTCCAATTTCCCATAACTGTGCACCAAATATTGGACCCACTGCTGCACCACCTATTGATCCTAATGCGATCACACCGCTAATAGATGCAAATCTTTCATACCCCATTATATCTGCTACAACTACAGCTCTTGAGATACTAGTCATCCCTGCTCCAGCTCCCATAAATATAACAAATAGCATTATTAAAAAAATATTATTCCCGGCTACAAGTAGGCATCCAACAGCAAAAGCTTTAAATAAAAAAATCAAAACAGAAATCGAGCTAATCGAAAATTTCTTACCCTGTAATGCTATCATTGCTAATCGACCAACCACTTGCATAGGACCAATTAAAGAACTAAACAAAATTTCTATTCCTTCTGTCATTTTTCTTTCCAACAATAATGGAATTACATGGGTAACAATACTGCCATGAGATAGGGTTAAAGTTGAAAAAGAAATAAATAAAAAGACAAACTTGAATTGTAATAAATCATTTTTAATATTATATTTTTTATCTTTGTTTTTTTTGTTGCTAATATTAAAATCTAATTTTTCTTCCGCACTAGTTGCTAAATAGATCAACGGAACAACAAATAATATTATCAATAATGAAAAAAATCTCAATGAAATTCTCCAATCAAAAATATCTGCCAAAACATTTGCCAAAGGAAATGAAATTGTTCCCGCAAATCCTGCAACTAACGTAATTAGTATAATAGCATTTTTAGATTCTTTTCCTCTCCTTTTTATTACATAAGCAAAACAGGGTTCGTACAAACTTCCAGATAAAGATATTCCAATCATGCACCAAATAATATAAAACATTGTAAAAGAAGTTACGTAAGACAAGCACAAAAGACATATAGCCCCAAAAGTCGTAAAAAGTATTAATATTTTTTGACCATATCCATTATCTATTTGCCTTCCAACTAACGGAGCCATTACTGATGAAATAATTATTCCCGTAGTAAATGCACTTGTTAACTCTGTTTTAGTGAAATTTAAGGCAACTTCCCATTTTGCAAACAAGGCTGGGAAAATATAATACAAGCCTGCCCAAACTAAAGTTTGTGTTATTGATAATATATATATCGAATAAGGTCTTTCAACGAAATTATTAAAATTCCTGATACTATACATAGCACTAATAAAAATTTATAAATTATAATCTTTAAATTACTATATATAAATTAGTTAAAGATAGTAAAATAACAGATATATATTTTATCTAAGGATGATAAATGGTAAATACTGGATTTTTTGGAAGAATATCAAATACATTTAAAATGATTGGAGCTTGCGTAAGAGTTCTTAAAAAAGATAAAGAGCTAATCTTGTTTCCTGTAATGGCTGCAATATCTGTTCTTATAATGGCATTTTTATTTTGGTCAATGGGACTAATTGATATACAAGAAACAAATCAAGAAACTGCTTCCTTTGCTGATTTTGTACCTGAATTAATATTAATATTCGCAGCTAACTTCATCATTGTTCTTTTTAATTCTGCTTTAATTTCAGGAGCTTTGCATAGACTAAGAGGCGGTGATCCAAACGTTGGATCTGCAATGAATCATGCATTAAAACATATTCATCATATTTTTATTTGGTCAATTATTGTTACTATAGTGGCAATTTTAATAGCTGCAATAAAAGGTGACAATCGAAGAGGCGGAGGTTTCATGAGACAACTTTTTGGCAGCATGTTGCAAGCAGGTTGGACCATGATGACATTCTTTGTTGTGCCAATCATTGTAGCTGAAAATATGGCACCCATATCAGCAATTAAAAAATCTTCAGGGTTATTTAAAAAAACATGGGGAGATCAAGTTACTGCTAACTTCGGATTCGGAATAATACAAATATTAGCGCTTTTTGGAAGTGGAGCTGTCGGGTGGTTTTTTGGATTAATAAACCCAACACTTGGGATTGGATTAGGAATTCTAAGTGCAGCTATTTCAGTATCTGTTGTATATACGTTAGAAGGAATTTATAAGGCAGCTTTATATGAATATGCCCTTGGAGAAGAACCTCTAGAATTTGCTCAGGAAGATCTCAAAACAGCATATTCAGCAAAAGCTATGGCTTAAAAATATGATCAATATTATTAAATATTTCTCACTTGGAATATTATTTATAATTTGTATTTCCTGTAACGCTGAGGAAACTGTTCCCCAAACAGTAATTAATATTAATACAGACACGAATTCAAAGAATACAGAAATCAATGAATCACATTCAAATTTTTTAGTTGAACTAAACCAAAATTCATCAGCAGAATATCAAGTAACTGAAACATTTGCCGACGTTCCGAATCCAGTTAAAGCAATAGGCAAAACAAACTCTGTATCAGGTCAAATAAAATTTGATAATAATCAACTTAATTCAGTAATGTCTGTAATAAAAATTGATCTAAGAAATTTAACTAGCGATTCTGGAAGAAGAGATAACTACATTAAAAGAAGAACCCTAGACACAGCCACTTATCCTTATGCAGAATTTCAAATTAATAACATCACAGGATTGCCTATGCCTATTACAACTGGCGAATATTCCGATGTTGTAATTGAAGGAAAATTAAAAATTAAAGAAAACGAATCTGATACTTTATGGAGAGGTAATATTATTGTTAAAGATAATGTTACATCAGGTAAATTTAAAACCACCATATCATTTGATCAATACAAACTAACTAAACCATTAACATTTAGAGTGATATCAGTAGCAAATGAATTTGACTTGGTAATAGATTTTAATTCTGACATAAAAAAGGAATGAGTATATATACAAATTTAGAGCTCGCAAAATTTCAAGTAGAACATAACAGGATAATTTGGGACAGACTAAATATTGGTATCAGGCAAATAATTCTTTATTCTGATCATTTGTTTCCTTCTGTAAAAAACGAAACTAATTATAAAGGAATCAATTTTGACAAATTAAAAGCTCCTATTTTAAAAAGATATATCAGAGAAGGAGGGGACGAAAAAGGTAATCCATTCATGCCAAATATTTTTGATGATTTGGTGGGAGGATTCTCAGAAGAAGATATTATTGAATTAGCAAAACCTTCTTATCCCGACACAGAGTCCTGCGGGCAAAATTTTTGTCCAACTTGTACTCCAAATAATTTATAATATAGTTAATTTAAAAAAAATATAAAAAGGAAATAACTTTGGACATCATATCAATTATCTTATTAGCGCTAATCATAGCATCTCTTTTTAATGCAATTTTTATAGTAAAACAACAAACAACTGCAGTAATTGAAAGATTTGGAAAGTTTGTTCGCATAGCAAATCCAGGAATTAATATCAAAATCCCTTTTATCGAAAGAGTCAGTGGAAGACTTAGTATGCGTATAATGCAGCTAGACGTCCCTGTTGAAACAAAAACCGAAGACAATGTTTTTGTTAATGTTTCTATTTCTGTACAATACTTTGTTTTAAAAGAAAAAGAATTTGAAGCGTTTTACAAATTAGACAATACCGAACAGCAAATTACAGCTTATGTTTTTGACGTAGTACGTGCCAGAGTTCCTAAATTACGTTTAGATGATTTGTTTGAAAAGAAAGATGACATTGCAGATGCAGTAAAAGATGAATTAACTGAGATAATGGAACAATTTGGTTATGGAATTGTGAAAGCATTAGTAACTGACTTAGATCCTGACGCAAAAGTAAAAGCAGCAATGAATGAAATAAATGAAGCACAAAGATTAAGAGTTGCTGCAAGTGAAAAAGGCGAAGCTGAAAAAATTCTCATTGTTAAAGAAGCTGAAGCACAAGCTACTAGTAATGCGCTAAGAGGTAAAGGGATTGCAGATGAAAGAAAAGCAATCATTGATGGATTAAAAGATTCAATTGATGATTTTCAAAAAAGTATTTCTGGAACTGGCCCAATGGAAGTAATGAATCTTGTATTACTCACTCAATACTTTGATAGCCTTAAAAGTATTGC
>JBJLGN010000007.1:0-18867 GCA_045564835.1 Dehalococcoidia bacterium | reverse complement strand
TATAAATGTATGAAGATATTCTGAACTATTGTGTCCCATGGATTTCAGATCGAAATTCTCTAAAATATTAAGAGTTTGCAAAGTAGTCCATGCTCCATTTGGGGCACTAGGGCCATAAATTTCAAAATCTCTAAAAGTAGTTTTTATTGGTGTTTTAACCTCTGCTTTGAATTCTGCAAGATCTTCCATTGTTATAAATCCACCATTCTTTTTCATGTCTTCTTCTATTGCTGCTGCCACATCACCTTTATAAAATGCATCAGCACCTTGTTTAGAAATTTTTTCTAACAAATTTCCAAGGTCTTTTTGTTTTAGCCTTGTGGCACTATGATCTGTTGAACTTGGATCAGGTATATATTTGGGAGGTAATCCATTTGGTAGAAATACTTCTTTTGATCCTGGGAATTTTTGTAGTTGTTCCATATTAGTTGCAATCATTAAAGATAATAACCAATAAACATCATATCCTTCTTTTGCATGATGAATTGCTGGTTCCATAACCTGTTCTAAGGGGAGTTCTCCAAACAATTCATGTGCTTTACAGAGACCTGCTGTTGTTCCTGGTATCGCAATCGATTGATATCCATCTGTGTTATGGTTGCCTTCTACTGAATATGTAGAAATACCTCCTCCAGGGCCTGTTATTTTATACATATCAGGTCTTGCTGCCTTTGGCGCCCTAGGTCCATATTCAATTACTACATTAGTACCTGCAGGGTAGTTTTTTATAGGAGAATTTAAACTAATTTGCATAAATCCAACACCAGCAATACAACTATTATTTGGTTCAAGTACAGATATCGCAAATCCTGTAGCTACAGCAGCATCTATTGCATTTCCACCTTTTTTTAACATTTCAATTCCTGCCTCTGAAGCTAGTGGATGCATTGAGGCGACAACGCCATTTTTTGAAACTACTTCTTTTTTATCAGGATTCCATGTACTTCTAAAATTCAAAATATTCTCCTTATTAATAAGTTGTGTTATATGATTTTTCCGACTTCATTTTTTGAAAGTATAACATATTGATATCAAGAATTTACTTTATTTGTTTTTTAAATTAATATTAATAAATTAGGAGTTTAATATAATGAAAATTTATGAACCACTTATATCTTGTGACAGTATGGTGGCACTGCCCAATTCAACTACAAATGGTAGTACTATATTTGGTAAAAATTCAGACAGACCTAAGATTGAATCTCAACCTCTTGTACAAATTCCCAGGAAAAAAAATTATAACAAATATACAGAATGCCAATTCGTAAAAATTCCTTCATCTGCAGTTTCGTATGCACATGTGGGATCAAAACCATATTGGTGTTGGGGATATGAACATGGATTTAACGAATATCAAGTTGTTATAGGAAACGAGGGATTAGGTACATATATACCAGTATCTTCAACTCCTAAATTAATAGGAATGGAGATTGTTAGATTAGCTTTAGAAAGATCTAGAGATGCTATCGAAGCAGTTAAAGTTATCACGGATTTAATATCTTCACATGGTCAAGGTGTTTTTGATAACAATCAAAATGTTAGAACATATGATAACGGTTTTTTAATTGCTGATCCAAATGAAGCATATATCATCGAGACTGCAGGACATGAATGGGTAGTGAAACAAATTAATGATACCGAAGGGATAAGCAATATACATTCTATTGGTACAAATTGGGATGATATATCTAGCACGGCAATATCAACTGCAGAATCACTTAATCTTAAAATAGATTCGCCTAAACTTGATTTTGCACAAACATTTTGTGATTTTGATTCAAGATTTGATGGGAGAGGAGAATTTAGAAGATTAAGATCCTGTACATATCTTGATAATATTAAAACAAAAATAAATTTGAAAGAGATGATGTCTTTACTTAAAGACCATTCTGATGGGGAGAATTCTAATGCCTCACAAGACTTTCTAGATTCAAAAACAATATGCATGCATTATCCAACACCTGAAACTGATGGAAATACAGCAGCTTCTTTAATATCCGAATTGTATTCTGATAATAGCCAATTGCCAATTCATTGGACGTCTATGTATTCTCCTTGTCTAGGGATTTTTTTACCAATGTTTATAGAAGGTGAAATTCCCCAAATATTGTCGATTGCAAATAAAGATTATGGTGTTAATAGTCCATGGTGGATGTTTAGTCAGTTAGAGAAGTCTTGTAGAACTGAAGGCATATTAGATAATGATAAAGCATCTGAAATAAGAGCAATATGGAATCCTATACAAAGTGATTTTTATGAATCAGCCAAATTAATTTCTAAAGAAGCAAATGATCTAAAGCTGAACGGTGATTTTAAACAAATGGAAGAACGGCTGACACGATATATGAATCAAAATACTAATACTGTGTTATCTACACTTAATAACTTATTGAAAGTATAACTTTAGATTGCTCTATTCAAGCCGTTAATCATATAGACATAAGATACTGATATTGATATAGTTTTCTCTGTTTTGTGCCCAATAAGTTTATTAACAATATTTTTTGTGTTTTATGGAAATTCGAAATATCGCAATTATTGCCCATGTTGATCATGGGAAAACCAGTATAACAGACGCTTTGATGCGCCAGACTGGAGCAACAAATGATGATTCTTCAACTATGGATAGTAATGATCTTGAACAAGAAAGAGGAATCACTATTTATGCAAAAAATGCATCTATGTTTTATAAGGGAACCAAAATAAATATTATTGATACACCTGGTCACTCGGATTTTGGTTCTGAAGTAGAAAGAGTATTAAGATCTATCGATTCTGTTTTACTTGTAGTAGATGCTCAAGAAGGCCCTATGCCTCAAACCAAATTTGTTTTGAAAAAATCCCTTGAACTTGGAATTAAACCTTTAGTTATTCTAAATAAAATAGATAAACAGGCAGCCAGGCCAAAAGAAGTTATTGATGAAATTCTCGAATTATTTATGGATCTTGGTGCAAATGACGATCAACTTGATTTTGAAATTGTATATTCTGATGGGAAAAATGGAATATCCATGATTAATCCAGAAGACAAGGGTACCGATATGATACCTCTTTTGGATTCAATCTTACTAAACGTTACTCCTGCATCTGCGCAGACTGATATTCCTCTTCGGATGCAATGTTTCAATTTAGACTATGATAATTATCTTGGTAGACTCGCAATAGCTCGAATCTACGAAGGTCAGTTAAATCTGAAAGATTTTTTGTACGTAAAGCAAAATAACGAAATTTTACATAAAAAACAAGTTGCAAAAATATTTACATTTGACGGATTCTCTAGACAGGAAGTTAATAACGCCTCTGCAGGAGATATTGTTTTAGTAGCTGGATTTCCAGATATATATATTGGAGATACTATTCTTGAAAACGAAGAATCAGAATCATTGCCTGATATTTCTGTTGATGAACCAACCATATCTCTTGGCTTTATGGTGAATGATTCCCCTTTTTCTGGTAAAGAAGGCAAGTTAGTTACAAGCTCACAAATCAGAGAAAGATTAGAAAAAGAACTTGAAGTAAATGTAGGTATCAAAGTAGATTTTGCTAAATCTGATCAATTCATAGTATATGGAAGAGGAGAAATGCACATTGCAATTTTACTTGAAAATATGAGAAGGGAAGGGTATGAAGTTCAAGTTACTCAACCTAAAGTTATATTGAAAACTATAGACAATAAAACTCACGAACCATTTGAAGAACTTACTGTTGATCTACCTGAACAAATGTCAGGAGTAGTCATTGAAAAAATTTCCAAACGAAAAGGTATCATGAATGAGATGAAGACATTTAATAATAACACCAGAATAGTTTTTGAGATTCCTACTAGAGGACTTTTAGGATTCAGAACTGAATTTATAATTGATACTCGAGGAGAGGGAATTATGTCTTCAAGAGTAATAGGATTTAGAAGACATGTTGGAGAAATCAAGAAAACAGAAATGGGCTCTATGGTTTCAATGGCTAATGGAAAAGCGTTAGGATATGCTTTATTTAATTTACAAGACAGAGGTAATCTTTATATTGAACCAAACACCAATATTTACAAAGGTATGGTTGTAGGCAATGTAAGTAAAGGGACAGATTTAGAAGTTAATCCTACAAAAGGTAAGCAACTTACAAATATGAGATCTTCCGGTGCAGACGAAGCATTGAATTTAACTCCTCCATTAAAACTTACTCTTGAACGAGCATTAGAAATAATGAATGAAGAGATATTAGAAATCACTCCTCAATCAATAAGACTTAGAAAACCATAAAATATAATAATTATTGAAATATATAATTAGAAGTTCTAATATATATATATGGATAAACTATTAATTCACATCATTACGGGTGTAGAAAACCCAAGCAGGGCAGTTCTTGGATTCCTTATTGCCAAAAACAGCATTAGAGGAAGGAAAGGAAGTTACTGTGTTTTGTGCCGGAGAAGGTGTTTCATCTCTACATGCAAGTACAATTAACGAAATGCAAGGTGTTGGATTAGGGAAGTTGTCAGATTATTTGTCAATATTAAAACATGGTGGTGCAAATTTGTATGCATCAAAAATGTCAGCTAATTCTAGAGGAATAGATAATGAACAATTAGAGTCTCTAGGATTTACGCCGGCAACTCCTAAAATGCTAGTAAATATTACCTTTGAATCCGATAAAATTCTTGTGTATTAATTTGAATTAATTCTGCTAAGTTAAGTCAAATTTTTCTAATTTTATCATTTCTGCTTCCAAGTAACTTTTATTTAAGTACTCATAGATTTTATTTATTCGGCTACTAATTATCTTGTAACTACTTGCGGTGGTAACAATTCCAAAGTGGGCAAATTTTATTGAATCCAAATCATCAATTTCTGAAATCGAGATATTAAATTTTGACTGCAATTTATTTTTAAATGAATTTGTAAAAGATCTTTTTTTCTTTTAAGGACTTGCTCCATTTAATTGAAAAACCTAATTGTTATACCTGAAACGTACAATTTATTTCCTTAGCTGTCCTTATTTTTTTTGGCTAGTGCTGCAATTGCTTCGTATATACATCTATGTGCAGCTTGTGCTGTGATATCACCAGGTTGATCGTATATTGGTGCTACTTCAACTACATCCATTGCAACCATACCCTTTGTAAGTACTATTTTTCTTAATGCTCTTAACAGTTCTAATGATGATATACCTCCTGGTTCAGGAGTGCCTGTTCCAGGAGCGTGCGCTGGATCCATCACATCAACATCAACAGATATATATAGTTTATCAGGACCGTCTAGTGCTTCAGATATAGCTAATTCTAATACTTCATCAAATCCTTTTTTTTCTATTTCTGCCATTGTATGAAATCTCATGTTTTGCCCTTTCATCCAATCTAAAAGTTCTGGATAAGGCCATGGTCCTCTTAAGCCCATCTGTACAAAATTTTTTCCTGGGATCGCACCACTTTCAATCAGCCTACGCATTGGACTCCCATGACTGATTATCACACCACCATAGCTTGAATCTCCAGTGTCAGCATGAGCATCAAAATGTACCATTCCTACATTCCCGTATCCATATTTTTTTGCCACTGCAGTAGCACTAGGCAAAGTTATTGAATGATCTCCACCTAAAATTATTGGAATAGTATCTGCGTTTAAAGCTTGAGTTACTTTTTTTTCAATAGCTTCATGTGATTTTTCTAAAGACATAGGAGGACAATTTGCGTCACCAAAATCTACAACGTTTAGTTCATTAAGAGGAAAAACTTCTAAATTTAGATGATATAGATTCGAAGACTTTGCTGGTTTAGGCCAATAATCGGCTTGTCTGATTGCTCTTGGTCCAAACCTTGCTCCAGGCCTAGCGACAACACCCATATCCACTGGTGCTCCAATTATTGAAATGTCTGCGTTTAATGATTTGAGTTCTTTTTCATCTTTTGCAAAAGGAGTTCCAAGATATGTAGGCATACCTATATAACTTGGGTGTAATTCATCATCATGAAGCTCAGGCATTAAAAACTCTTATACTAAGTATGGTTGAATAAAATATTATTTAATAATTGTATCATTCAGTTGCAATACTTTTATTTATACCAATGTTTTTATACCAATAAAATACAACAATACTCGCTAATATTAATGGAATTGATAGAGTTCTAAAATATACTGTTGTGGAAAAATAGTTTAATACTACCCCAGCTAAGCTTCCCGAAAATGATCCTATTATTTGCCCAAGCCCATACATAAATGCAAATGACGTTCCATGTAAATTTTTTGGCATTGTGTCCCCGAGCCAATTTCCTAATGAAGGATCATTTGATGATATCAAAAATGAAACAATAGAAAAAATGATTATTGCAAATAATAAATTGTCAGATGTTATTACAAATAACAATCCTGCAAGTAAACATGAAATTGACAAAATATTTTTTCTGGTTTTTAAACTGTCTAAATATCCACCAGCAAATGCTCCAATGCCACCAAACAAAATTATAACAGAAGAAATCAATGATGTATAAAAATCTGTATCGTTAAATAAAGAAGTAGAATCTTTGAGTAATGTATTTATAAATACAGCTAACATTAAAAACAGCCCAGATATAGAAAAATCTTTAAATGATGCATAGACAAAAATTGGAGAAACTTTTTTGTAATCTATGTTAAATATATTTTTCTCATAAGGAAGATTATAGTCTTTTTTAAGATTGATAATTTCTTTGTCAAAATAAATTAATATTATAGGCAGAGTTAACAAACCAAAAATAAGGTACGATACTTCCCAAGAATAGTTACTCGATATATTTATGAAAAACCAAGGAGCTAATGCTATACCTATAGCCCCTCCTAAACTGTGATACCCAAGAGATTTTGCGGTGTTTGTTGTATATTTAGTTATACCACTTGTTCCCACAGGATGGTAAATACCAGACCCTATCCCTAAAATGATTACGCCAATGCTAAAAGAGTTTAAATCAGATGAATATGAAATTACCCATGAACCAATACTAGATAATATAGCAAATAATATTATCCAATAAATAAAGTTGGATCTATCACTTAAAATTCCTGATATAAATCCAGACAGACCTCTGAATATTGAGGCAGTATTATACAACAGACCCATTGAAAGTATACTTAAGTTTAGATCTTCTGAAACAAAGTATAAAGTCAGTCCAAAAACAATATGCATAATGTCGCTTAATGCATGGCTATATGAAAGATATAAATTTAATCGGAATTCTTTATTCATAATTTAATCCATCCATTTTACCTTGAATAGTGTATATATAAATGGCCTAATGCAGTTGATGTATACACTGTTTTTAGAAATTTTAACCAATATATATATATTGTATTTATAACCTTCATGCAATAACCTAAATCAAGGTGTGCTGAATAAATAATTTTAATATAAATAAAATTTTAATTACAGGGTCTTAGAGTAGTTTTGGTATGTAATTATCAATGTGTACTAATATTGCATACCGATTGAAAGAAGAAAAAATATTCACAAAAATTATTGATTTACTGATCTTCTTTAATTATTGGAAAATATGATAAATATTAATTTAATAAAACAATGAAAATTCAATGATATTAAATGCATGCATTACAACAAAGATTGTTTGTCGACCTGACTGTCCGCCGGGAAGAAGAACTAAGGAAGAAAATCGTGTGTATTTTTCGTCACTTAAATCGGCTTACAGAAATGGATATAGAAATTGTAAAGTTTGCAAACCGTCCGTAGGATTACCTGGTCCATGGATATCAAAAAATAAATTATCATAACTAAATAAGATAAGTTTAAAAATATGAAAAAAAACAACTTGTACGGAATAATTATTGCTTCTATAGCAGTATTGATAATATCACCTGATACTTTGTTTATGATTTGGGGAGATATGCCAGCTTTTCAAATGGTGGCATGGAGAGGTATTCTTGCTGGATTATGTTATTTAGTAATTTGGATTATATCAACACGATCACTAATGATTAAAGATTTTGGCAATCTTTTTTCAAATTGGGGGATTACAATTTTTTTATGTTATTTTATCAATACAATTTTATTTTGTATTGGGGTTGCAATTGCTCCTGCTCCTGTAGTTTTATTTTGCATAGCAACGGCTCCAATATTTGCTGCTATTTTTGGTCAAATAATATTGCATGAACCTGCTACTAAAACTACGTGGGTAACAATATTTTTAGTTTTAATCGGAATTTCTATAGCTATTTGGGGATCAAATACACAAACAATTAACTTTGATATTTTTATAATTTTAGGAGCACTTTGTGGATTAGGATCTGCAGTAACTATTGCACTTAGTTTTGTTAAAGTTCGCGAAAAAAAAGATTTGCCTTTTGTATTACCAATGGGATTAGGAGTATTTGTTTCAGGAGTTGTAGGATTATTTGTAACTCAATATGAGAATATGATGACAGGTAATGTTTTGCCTATAGCTATAACAGGAATTTTTGTACTTCCAATACCCATGTATTTATTGTCTTATGCATCTAGGTATACAAGAGCTACCAATGTAAGTTTAATCTTGCTATTAGAAAGTGTTTTGGGTCCTATGTGGATTTGGTTGGGAACTGGTGATCAGCCATCAAGCTTAACTCTTATTGGTGGATTCATAGTAATATTTAGTACAGGAAGTTATTTGTTAATTTCTAAACAAAATTAACATTTTCTAAACATTTCATTTATAACATCTGTAATGTACCTAATTTTTTACTTTATTTGAAAGCCTAAATTTAATTTTTGTTTAGTCTATCGCAATTATTAATGGAGAATATTTTGAATTTAAGATCACTGACGAGTTTTTGTGCAAGAAAACCTTTAGTTGTTATATTTAGTTGGGTAATACTAATAGGTGTATCAGGCTTTCTGTCTACTAATTTTCTTGATAGTGCACTTTCAGGAGGGGAAGGAGCCACAATAGATACTGAAACTAAATTGGCCCAGAAACTTAAAAACCAAAAAACAGAATTAATCAATCAACAAAATGGTATTGCTGAAGATAATGAATTTCAGCAGGGCTCGGATAATCTATTAGTAGTTTCTTCTGAAAAGTACCTGTATCCTTCCGAAGAGTTTTTGAAGTCATTAAATGGATTTTTTGTTAACGTACAGTCTGAAATTGATGATGCGGGATTAAACCAAAATGTTGGCAGTTTAGAAGATTACCAGATAAGTCCATCTGAAGATAGAACAACAATTATGGTATCTACACCATTTGTTCAAGGAAACCTTGTTCCACCGTTGATGCATCTACTAGAGGAATATTCAAATGATGATTTTAAATATTACTTTATAGGAAGTGAATCTGTTCAATTTGCATTCCAGGAATTGGCAGAACAGGATTTAGTGACGGGTGAAACTATTGGTATTTCTGTTGCTATAATAATTTTAGCCCTTGTTTTTGGAGCCGTCACTTCAGCACTTATTCCTGTTGTGTTGGCGGTAGCTTCAATATTTGTGGCTATTGGATTAGTTGCCATATTAGGCCAAGCTGTAGATTTGAATGATTTCGTTCCAAACATTATGACCATGATGGGATTAGCAGTAGGAATTGATTACTGTCTATTTATACTCTCGAGATATAAAGAAGAAAGACAAAAAGGATTTGACAAGCATGACTCGATTGTAAACTCAGGAAGCACAGCAGGTAAAGCTGTAATGTTCAGTGGATTAACAGTTGTGTTTGCATTAGTAGGTATGTTTATAATTCCTGAAAAAACTTTTCATGCTCTAGGTGTCGGAGCTATTTTAGTTGTGTTTGTGGCAGTCATGGCGGGAATTACTTTACTCCCTTCTATAGTTGGAATTTTAGGTGATAAAGTTAATAGCTTCAAAGTTCCAAAAGTTGCAGCTTTGATATTGTACCTAATTGGTTTTGTATATATTGCTGTTACCCAAGAATTAGGACCAAGTCTTTTAATTGTATCGGGTGGAGTAATGTTGTTTGTTGTTATGATTTCAATCTTGAAAAACAAGGGTATTTCTATTAAATTTCTAACTCCTAAGGAAGAATCAACAAATGAAGATGGAGGATTTTGGAATACTATTACTCTCGCTGTTATGAGTAGGCCATTGATTAGCATGACTATGGCGTTTTTATTTTTAGCGTCTCTTTCCTATTTTTATTTTGATCTAGAAAAAGGTACCAGTGGACTTTCAGCTCTACCAGCCGATGAACCTATGAGAGTTGGATTCGAATTATTAAATGATAAATATGGATTTGGCTTAGATGCCCCAGCAAATGTTGTTATTGATGCTGATGTAGATTCACCTGAGATATCCAATGCTATAAAAGTAATTCAAAATGAGATGATAAATGATGATTCATTCCTTGAGCCTGATATCACCATAGAGCCTTCAGTAAATTTTGCCGAATTAACTTCATTAATACCAGGGGATCCTCAAAACCAACCAGCTTTGTTAGCTATTGAAAGATTACGTAATACAATAATCCCCTCTGCATTTGATGGAGTTCCAGACTCCGATTACAAAGTTTATGTAGGAGGAATATCAGCTGAAGTAGTTGATTCGGTGCAGATGACAGATGATTATTTTCCTATAGTGCTTGGAATAGTTCTGTTTTTAAGCCTAATACTTTTACTATTTGCTTTTAGATCAATCACAATTTCTATTGCTTCTATAATCATGAATCTGCTTTCAGTTGGAGCATCGTATGGCCTATTGGTGCTTGTGTTTCAAAAAGGGTTTTTAATAGATTTAATTGGATTTCAGCAGGTTGATCAATTGGAATTCTGGTTACCATTATTTATGTTTAGTATATTATTTGGATTATCAATGGACTATCACGTATTTATGCTGAGTAGAATTAAAGAAAATTTTGATGAGACCAAATCAACAGATGATTCAGTTGCTTTTGGACTAAGAAAAACTGCGAGCATTATCACTGGAGCAGCTCTGATTATGGTAGCTGTTTTTGGAGGATTTGCTCTTGGAGATATTACATTTTTCCAATCAATGGGATTTGGATTAGGCGCAGCCGTTCTGATTGATGCAACTATAGTCAGATCAATTCTTGTACCAAGTGTAATGAAAATCTTAGGAAATAAAGCGTGGTATTTACCTAAATGGTTAAATTGGTTGCCTAATATATCTATTGAAGGAAATGAAAACAAAAGTGCTAATTAATTAATTTTGACATGGAAATTTCTCTTATATATCCAAATCAATTATTTAATGATAACCCTGTGATATTTCGTGACAGAAAAATTTATTTATTGAGGCATCCGTTTTTCTTCAAGTCTAATAATTATTTATTTAATAAGAAAAAAATATTACTTCATCTTCTTTCTATACAAAATTATTATGATAAATTAATTAATTTGGGTTATGACATTCAAATTGTAGAAGAAAATAATTACGATGATTTTAAGAGGAATATTTTATCCAAAACATCCAAAATTCATGTTTGTGAAATTAACGATCATGAACTAATGAAAGAATTATCTACTTTTAGAATTCCACTTGAAATTCATAAATCTCCAATGTTTTACGAATCAAATGATGACAATTCATTATATTTTGGAAATAAAAAAAAATATCTCCTTACAAATTATTATAAACAGCTAAGAAAAAAATATAATATTTTAATGGATGATAAAAGTCCTATAGGTAACAAGTGGACATATGATACTGAAAACAGAAAAAATATACCTAAAAATTTAAAAATTCCAAAAACAAAAAACTTTGAGTATAATTCTTCTCACTTATCTGAATTTACAAATTATGTTAATACTAACTTCGAATTAAATCCGGGTAATACTAATTATTTTCAATATCCAATTGATCACAAACAAGCCATGGATAATTTTGAATATTTTCTTGAATTTAAATTCGATAATTTTGGCTCTTTTCAGGACTCTATAGTTAGCAATAAAATTTTTCTTTTTCATAGTAATATTTCTTCGTCTTTGAACATTGGATTAATTACTCCAGATGAAGTTGTTAATAAAGCTATCAAATTTTCTGATAAAAATAATATTCCTATTAATTCACTTGAAGGTTTTATAAGACAAATTCTTGGATGGAGGGAATTTATAAAAGGACTTTATTTATTTGAAGGCGAAAAACAAATGAATTCTAATTATTGGAATGCTAACAATAAATTACCTGAGCAGTTTTACAATGGGACAACAGGAATACTTCCTCTTGATGATTCAATAAATAAGTCACTTGATTATTCTTATGTCCATCACATTGAAAGATTGATGATACTTGGAAATTTTATGTTGTTACTAGAAATTCATCCTAAAGAAATATATAAGTGGTTTATGGAAATTTTTATTGATGCCTATCCATGGGTTATGGTTGCAAATATATTTGGAATGAGTCAATTTTCTGATGGCGGATTAATGTCTACAAAACCATATATAAGTTCAAGTAATTATGTGATCAAAATGAGTAACTACAAGAAAGACGAATGGGCAAACACTTGGGATGCATTATTTTGGAATTTTATAAATAAACATAAAGATAAAATTA
Organism: Dehalococcoidia bacterium; assembly: GCA_045564835.1. Taxonomy (GTDB): domain Bacteria; phylum Chloroflexota; class Dehalococcoidia; order Lucifugimonadales. Next base: position 6,381 of record JBJLGN010000007.1, on the reverse strand, counting down.
AATTAAATCCAAGAATGGGAATGATGGTTAGATTACTTGATAAAAAAAGTATAGAAGAAATAAATGTTATAACAAATAAAGCCGATGCATATTTGAGTAAAATTTTAGGTTAATATCCCCATGCTTTTTTTGCGATTTTATTTGCTTCAGTAACGATGTATTCTTCATCTAAATTTAATACCTTGTGATCTTTCATAATCCATTTACCATCTACCATAACCGACTCAACATCGTGTATTTGCCCCATGTGAACCCAGTTTGAAACTATATTATTTTGAGGAGCAAGATGAGGTTGAAGTAAATTTACAATAATCAGATCTGCTTTACTACCTTTTGTTATTGTTCCTCCGTTTTCAACACCCAGAGATTTATACCCATTTTTTGTAGCCCATCCATAAACTTCATTTGGATGAGGCTCTCTTCCATGGTTTGTCCTAACTCTTTCCATAAACATGCCCATCCTCATTACTTCTATCATGTTCTCATCCATATTGTCAGAACCCATTCCAATATCACACCCAAAATCTTCTAAGTCTTTTATGTTTGGGCTCAGCCCTCTTCTCGCGGCTATAGCCGAATTAAAAGATACTGTAGTGTTGAATTTTCCAAGAATTTCCTCTTCTTCTTTATTCATACATCTACAATGTGCTGCAATTAATTTATCATTAAGGAAATCATTTTGTTCAAGATATTTAGTTGGCGTGGTTCCATAATTATCAATTATATTTTGTACTTCTCCCCATAATTGGTTTAAGTGAATTGTAGATACAACTCCCAATTTGTCCTGTAAAAATCTTATTTCATTTAGAGAATGAGGCGAGTTCATATCAGGTGCATGAGCTGCCAGACCAACTGTGATTCTTGAATTGTCATGCCCATGCCATTTTGAATAAAGATTATTCATTCTTTCTATTCCTGCTTCAACACGCTTGGGATCAGATTCTATCTTCCCAGGTTCACCATAACTGCCATACATTCTGTCTGACATCTGTTCAGCCATAACTAGTCTAAGTCCACTTTTTTGAACTTCATCTGCATAGTCCATAATTCCTTCTGCAACTTCCATTGCAAATGTTGTTCCTGCTTTTATGGATTCTAAGGCACCTAATAGAATCATAATCTGATGCTCTTCTTTAGATATTTTAGGTAAATCTTTTCTTGGAATTCCTGGAAACGGTGGAGTATTAGAAGGAGATTCATTTTCAAAAATTCCCCTTGCAAGTGTTAATCTAAAATGGGTGTGACAATTTGCAAACCCAGAAAAAACAGCTTTTCCTGAAGCATTGATTATTTCTGCATCAGGATGATTTTTACTTAATTCAGTATCAGGAATAATATCTGAAATCAAATCATCTTTAACAATTAATGTGTGATTTTCAATCACTTCCGATTTGTCGGTGTAAGTTACTATTTTTGCATTTTGTATCGCGATTTTCATATTTGCTCCTAAGAATTTATTCCTCTTCTAATAGATTTTCCTGGCAGATTACCAGTATGTTTTTTATTTTTAATTACAAATTCTCCGTTAACAATAACTTGTTCTATTCCTTCTGAAAGTCTTTTTGGATTGTTTTTTGTAGCAGGAGCTTTAACTTTAGGTAAATCAAATACAATTACATCAGCATCATATCCATCAATTAATATACCTTTTTTTGTAAGTCCTAATCTTTGAGCGGGGAAAGATGTCATTTTTCTTATAGCATCTTCTAAAGGCAATAATTTATCATCTCTTGAAAATTCAGCAATTACTTTGGTGAAATTTCCATATGTTCTTGGATTAGGATAATCTCCAAATATTAGGGAGTCTGAAGCTATCATTCCTGCAGGGTGCTTAACAAATTCTGGAATGCTGTGAGCTGTATTGCCAAGTCCTACAGTTGATATCCCAAGATTTTCATCTAGAAGCAGGTCAAAAATTGTTTCACAAGTATCAGTATCTTTCATCAAAGCTATTTCTGAAATTGATAATCCTTCGTATTTCTTATTATGAAGTTGTTTGAAATTTGTAAGCCAGTTTTCCTTAAATGCTTCATGATTAATTTCCTGGCACATTTTCTTTCTTGAAGATTGAGATTTAAGATTATTAATTAAAACTTCTGGGCCACCATCTTTTGCCCATTGAGGTAAAATAATTGTGATAGTAGTCCCAGAGAATGGATATGTATAAGAATCAAAAGTTACATCCATCCCATCTTCTCGGGCATCTTCAACTAAACCTAAATAATCATTAAAAGATCCTACACCTGGATCTTTTTGTTTATAATGAGTTAAATGCACAGGGATACCAGATTTTTTTCCTATTTCTATAGCTTCTTCCCACGGTGCCAGGTGATTATTTTCTGTGATTAAATTTGCTCTCGTATGTGTGTGATAAAAACCATCAAGTTTTTCTGCTTCTTTACAAAGACTGATTAACTCGTCTTTACTTGCGTATGATCCAGGAGGATAATCCAATCCACTTGAAAGCCCCCATGCTCCTTCTTCAAGGCATTCTCTTAAAACTGAATTCATATTTGCTAATTGCTTTGAGGTAGCAGGTATATTATTCCATCCAACTCCCCATATTCTCAAAGGGCCATTACCAATCATACATGCAATGTTAACTGCTACTTTGTTATCAATTTTATTTAAATATTCTACCGTTTTAAGCCAGTCGATTTTTGGCGGATAATCGTTAAATCCTGAATCAAGCCATATATATCTTTCCAATTCTTTTTTATTTTTAAATGGAACAGGCGAGACTCCATCTATTCCTACTAATTCTGTAGTTACTCCCTGAAATACTTTTGGTTCATGTTTAGGTTCGCCAAAAATAGTTAGTGAGGAATGTGAATGAAGATCTATAAAACCTGGAGATATTACTTTATTTTTGCAATCAATTTCTATATCGGCATTTATATGGTGATTTTTTCTAAGTACAGAGATTTTATTATCTTTAATATATATCGAGCCAAAAAAACCTGGATTACCTAGCCCATTAATTATTAATCCATCTTTTAATAGAATCGATTTCATATTGCTTCTTAGTTGCCTCACTATTTCCATTATACCAATGAGATTGAATTTGAAAAGAACAAATTTTCAAATTCAATTTATAATTCAAAATTTGAAGGGGGAGTTTCTTGAAGGAGATTTACAACAAAATAATCCCATCTTTTTCTCCAAAAATACTTCCATGATTTTAGTGAAGTTTCAGATTTCACAGGAGAGTGTTCGATTTCAGGTATTATTAACATATCAAAATCTTTGTTATTTTGAATAAGTTCATGAGCTAATCGAAGTGTGTGGTACATATACACGTTGTCATCCATGTCACCATGCACTAGAAGTAATTTTCCTTTTAAATTAGAAACATAATTTCGTGTGGCTTGTTTACTGTATACTTCATCTGAAACTTTACCCTGATACTTTTCTCCCCATCTTGAATTGTATTCGAGATTATCATAATTTCCAGAAGATGCGACTCCAACTTTATAAAAATCAGAATACTTTAGCAGTGCATTAGCTGTAGAGTATCCTCCACCTGAGTGTCCATACATTCCAACTTTATTTATGTCCATATATTTTCTTGTTTCAGATAGGTTTTTAATAACTTGGATATGATCATCTATAGAGCCATTATCTTCAAGTTTTCCATAAGAATAATCATGATATGGCTTTGATCTTTCAGAAGTACCTCTTCCTTCTATGATAACAATTACAAATCCTAGCTCTACCATAGAAAGCACCTGTCCATTGTCCTGACCAAACGAATGGTCTCTTAATCCTAAAGATTGTGGGCCTGGATATATGTAATCAAGAATTGGATATTCTTTGTTTTCGTCAAAGTGTGAGGGTTTGAAAATTGCACCATAAACGTCTGTTTTGTTATCAGCTGCTTTACTTTTGAAATACTCAGGATCAGTCCATCCAAGTTTTAAAAGTTCTGATACATCAGCTGTTATTAATTCTTTAACTGAATTTTTTTCAGTATGTTTTAGTAGTGATATATTAGGAGAATTAATAGAACTATATTGATCAACAAAATACTTACTTTGTTTATTAAAACTAATTATGTGATTTGCATTTTCTTTTGTTAATAATTCTAGATTTGATCCGTCAAAATTAATTTTGTAAAAACCTTCCCAGTAAGGATTGTATTCAGGTTCTTTGCATCCTGCTGTGAAATAAATTATTTTTTCATCCTCATCAATATCAACTATTTCTCTTACTCTCCAATCTCCCGATGTAATTTGAAATAGTTCTTCCCCATCATCTAAATTATGCATATATAAGTGTGCCCAGCCTGTTTTTTCAGAATACCAAATCAATTTATTGCTTTTGAAAAGCGGACGTATAGTAGGGTAGTCTGTAATTTTTGGAGCCATGTCAACGTATGTATCAGAATGTTCATTGATTATTTCAGTAACTTTACCATTGTTGATTTCTATTTTTTTCAACGTCATGTTGTATTGCCCGCGATCTGAGATCAGATAATAAAAATATTTTTCGTCATCAGACCAGAAAAAATTATGTTGGTTTTCACTTGTTACAAAATCCACATGAAACATTCCAAAATAAGGGAACGGTTTTTCTTTATGAGATACTTCAGAATTAGTGTCTGTATCAAATATATAAATTTCGTTAATTGCTATTTCTTCGCCAGGTAAACTATAAGGTATTGAGTGGACTTCAGGTCTTACTGGAGATTCCCCTTTAATATGTTGAATCAATGGTAATTCCTCCATTTTTCTTTCATCAAGTTTGATACAAAATATATATCTACCAGATGGTGACCAGGCTAGGGCATTAGGAAAAAGAGCCCCGTTTTGTCTAGCCAAAGTACTACCTTTGCCAAGAAAAGGTAATTCTCCATAACTATATTTTTCTTCCCCGTCATTAGTTAAGATGTTTTTTTTATCTTCAGGAATATTCTTATAAACTAAATTATTATCTTCTATCCATGCATACTTATCTTTGCATGGAGAAATATGAAGATATTTATCTTCAGGTAAATCAATTTTTTTATATTCCCCTAAAGAATTTTTCAGGTCATATTTGAAAATATGATTTTGGTATACGTAAGTAAGTATTTCATTTTTATTGTCATATGAAATATTTACTGAAGATTCTTTGATTTTTTTTCTTTTATTGGAACTAGAAACAATCAGGGCAATAGTTTTTTTATTCAATCCTTGTTTTGCAAGAAAATCAGTGAGTATAGATTTTTTAACTCTAAATTTTTGATTGCCATTAACTGTATTATAAGAAATTATTTCATCGCCATTTTTTCCGTTGATAAAAATTAAAAAATCTTTTCCGTCTTCAGGCCAGACTACATCTACATTGTCATTATGCACTAATTTATTCCAATAAATTGGAAGCTTTTTCTTTGCGAGTTCATATCTTTTATTTATTTCCATGAATTTAATATAACATTCTTTAAGAAACCATAAAAAGACATTAACTAATGTTATAGAATATCCTAATGAAATTTTTACCCAATTCTTTGGAAACAACCCAATTTAGAAATTACTTCATGGGAAACATGCTTTCTTATCATGGAGTTCAGATATTTATATTTGCTGAATCTTGGATTGTACATGAATTAAATGAAGCTCCAGAAGCATTAGGACTGTTAGGTCTTTATGCGTCAATTCCAATATTAATTTTCAATTTATTTGGAGGAGCTCTCGCAGATAGATTCAGTAAAAAACTTATACTTTCTGTTGTACAAATTTTTATGGCTACAGTGTATTTTTTCTTTGCATATTTATATAGCACAGATTATATTCAGGATTGGCATGTGTATATAATTGCAGGACTTATTAGTTTTGCGCAGGCTTTTGACAATCCAGCTAGAATATCTTATTTTCCTTCATTGTTAGAAAAGAAATACTTATCTAGTGGAGTTGTAGTCGATTTATTTGCATGGCAGGGAACCAGAGTCACAGCTCCATTGCTTGCAGGTTATATTTTTGCAATATATGGAGGAAGTATAGCTTTACTTTTAGGTGGTATCACTACGATTATTTTTGTATCCATCCTCTCAACAACAAAACCACTTTCTAAATTAGAAAAATTAAAAAAAGGAAATACACTTATAGATGTATTAGATGGATTAAAATATATTTATTACAACAAACCAATATTAACTTTATTAACAATGTCATTTTTGGTATATCTTGCTGGATATTCGTATGTTGGGATGCTTCCATATATAACAGTACAGATATACGAAGTGGGTTCAGCAACTACTGGATTATTACTTATGGGAGTAGGAATCGGCGCTGTGCTTCCTACAATTATATTTTCAAAATCAGGAATTCCAAATAAAAGACTTGCAGTATGTCTGAGTTTAGGTTGTACTGGAATTTTATCAATTATTTTTTCTTTATCTCC
>JBJLGN010000006.1:0-19815 GCA_045564835.1 Dehalococcoidia bacterium | reverse complement strand
AGTTCATCTGACACACTACAGGCAAAATCCAGGACAGGGAACTTTTCAAGATTATTTAGGTCTTGTAGAGAATTCAAGAGATAAAGGTATGGATGTTACATTTGATTGCTATACCTATCCCTATTCAGGTACAACTTTAACAATCATACTGCCGATATGGAGTAAAGATGGAGGACCAGAAGTACTGATGAAACATCTTTCTTCAAAGGATTCAAGAGATAAAATGGCAAAAGAAATGAGTTCTTCAGGATACCCTACACACTGGTTAACTAATTTTAAAAAACCTCATAATAAAAAATACGAAGGAATGTCAGTTAATGAAATAGCGTCACTAACTAATAAAGAACCTTCTGAAGTTGTATTCGATTTGTTACTTGACGAAAATTTAGGTATATCTCATGTAGGATTTGGGACTAATCCTCATACTCTTCCTGAATTTGTGAAACATCCTGCAGGAATGATAGCCTCAGATTCTATTTTATTTGGAGATTTTCCTAGTCCTAGAACATATGGGAATTTTACAAAAGTTATTTCTGAATTTGCTAGGGATGATAAGTTTCTATCTTTAGAAGAAGCTATTAGGAAGATGACATCTTTTCCAGCCCAGAGATTGGGATTGAAAAACAAAGGATCACTGATTGATGGATATGATGCTGATTTAATTGTATTTGATTTGGAAAAAACTCATGCTCCTGCTACAAAAGCTGACCCTAAACAATTGGCAGAGGGTATAGAACATGTATTAGTAAATGGTACTTTTGTAATAAAAAATAAGGAACATACGGGTAATCTGCCTGGTAAAGCAGTAAGAAGAGGGAAAGACTCTTGGTGATTTAGTAATCTACACACAAGTTACATTGTTTTTTACAGTTAAATTTCCAAAATAAATTTCTTTTTTTAAGTCTACAGTTTTAATCTCGTATTTAAAATTTGAATCTTTTATTTTTTCATTTAATATGTTAATGATGAGTAAACTAGAGTTCTTAGTTCTCTTCTTATGTTATAAGTTGTAGAAGGAATAAGTTGAGTTAAAAATATTGTTATTAATTCTTCCGAGGGGTCTATCCAGAAAGTAGTGCTAGCAGCTCCACCCCAGCCATATTCTCCAACAGAACTATTAATTTGATTTTTGGCAGGATTCATTAGAATTTGAAATCCTAATCCAAATCCAATACCAGCTAAAGTTGTTTCCGAAGCAGTATTAGCGTGTGTTGATGAAAGCAAATCTCTGTTTCCTTCCAGGTGATTGGATGTCATAAGATCTATGGTCTTTTTTGATAATATTTGCTGGCCTTTGAATTCGCCGTTATGTAACAGCATAGTTGCAAAATTCATATAATCATCTAAAGTAGACACAAGGCCTCCTCCTCCCGACAAAAAGGAAGGTTTTCTATTATACAAACTCATTAGGGGGTCATCAATTAAAATAGGATTACCAGATTCAATACTATGTCTATCAACTTTTCTTAGTGGTAGAGTTCCACTGGAATCCATAGGTTCTCCCATGTTAAACAGATAATTTGCTGTGAATCTATTTAATTTTTCTTTAGGAACAAAAAAGTCTGTGTCTTTCATGCCTAATTTATTAAAGATATTTTCCTTGAGAAAGTCATCAAAACTTTTTCCAGAAATGATTTCTATCAAATGACCTAACACATCTGTTGCAACAGAATAATTCCAAGCAGTTGACGGATTAAATTCTAGAGGGACATCTTTTAATGCGGTAATCATATCTGCTAGCGATTGGTTTGTATTTAAACTTTCCATTCTGCCTATTCCAATTTCTCTATATGCTTTGTCAATTTCAGATTTCATTTGAAATCCATAAGTTAAACCTGATTGGTGTGAAAGCAAGTCTTTGATAGTCATAGTATTTAAAGTGGCTGTTGTTTTAAAATCGGGATACTTTCCTGATTTGTATACTTTTAGATTTTTCCACAAAGGGATAAACTTATGTACAGGATCATCAATCTGGAATTTCCCAGATTCATAAAGGATCATCATGGCAACACTTGTTATTGGTTTTGTCATTGAAAATATTCTGAATATACTATCTCTTTTTAAAGGAATATTCCTTTCTCTGTCTTGCAATCCTTGTATGTCTAAAAAAGCGATATTATCATTTTTGTAAATTGCTGTAAGAGTTCCTATATATTTGTTTGTATTTATATAATTTTCAGCAATATGTTTTGTTATTTTATTTAATCTTTCTTCAGACAAGCTACTTTTTTTAATTTGATGATTCATTTATATTCCATTAATATTGTTTATAATAAATATAGACTGTAGATTATTTTACAGTAAATTTAAAAATTAATTAATTAATCATTATGAAAATTTCACAATTATATAAATATCCAATAAAATCATTAACACCGTTGAAAAGCGAATCACTAGTCTTAAACAATAACGGGTACATAGATGGAGACCGTTTGTTTGGATTTAGATTTCAAAATGCTGGAGAAAGAGACAACTATGAATGGCAAAGAAAAACAAGTTTTGCAGCCTTAATGCACATGCCTCAAATAGCAAGATTAAAAGCAGATTTTGATGAAAAATCTAGAACCTTAATTATTAAACACAACGATGAGATTGTAGTTAATGCTAATGTAGATTTGAAGAGGACAGAAATTGAGCAAAAATTTACTGATTTTGTTTTGGAATCAGATAAAGAGTTAATAAAAAAATTCCCTGAAAGATTTCCATTTATGCTTGTTGGAGGAGAATCTCATGCACACTTTCATGATGGCGCTCAAGGAGGAATTACTCTGCATAGTCAAGAATCTTTGGATGAATTAAATAATCAATTAGGATACAAAGTTGAACATGTTAGATTCAGATCAAATATAATTATCCAGGGTGTCTCCCCTTGGGAAGAATTTGATTGGATAGGTCAAAAAGTAGTCATAAACAATTTGAGTTTTACTGTGGAAAGAGCAGTAACAAGATGTTTGGCAATTAATTGTAATCCGTCTGATGGAACAAGAGATAAGAATGTTTTAAAATCTATGTTAGATTTTCAAGATAAAAAACCACCAGAATTTTCTGTAAAATTAATTCCATTGGATACAGAAGGTCAAATAACAGTTGGTGATTCTATATATATTAACTAATTTTTGGCGGATTAAAGAGCTTTGAAACGATTTAATGAAAATAAAATTATTAAAAATATTCTTGAAAGTTCCAAACTAAATTCTCAGCCTAAATATCCTCCAAATTTAAATTTAATCAAAGGTATTGGTGATGATGCTGCATATTGGAAAGATGATACATATGCATACTGTACTTCTACAGATTCGTTAGTCGACAATGTACATTTTAAGCTTGATTATTTTAAACCTAGTGAAATAGGGAAAAAATCTATTGCTGTTAATTTGTCAGATATAGCAGCAATGGGCGCAACGCCTTTGGGCTTGTTGGTAAATTTGGGTATCACAAAAAATCAAGATGAAGAGTGGATAGATAGTTTTTATAAAGGAGTATTCGAAGTAGCTGAAATTTATAATTCTCCGATAATTGGGGGAGATTTGGTATATTCATCTAATTTGTTTATTTCAATTACGTGCTTTGGATATAGAGAATTGAAGATTAATGGTAATAAAGAAGTATTTATGGATAGAAGTAAGTTACAAGAGGGTGACTTATTATTTGTAACAGGTTATCTAGGTGATTCTAAAGCAGGGTTAGAAATACTAAATTCTAATAAAAGCCCTGATTTAGAAAATACCCATAAGAAAGAATTGATTAAAAATCATATTTATAAATCACCAATGGTAGATATAGGTTTACAACTTTTAGACAATGGTGTAAAAAATTGTATCGATATTAGCGACGGTTTATTAGTTGATACCAAAAGACTTGCAATTGCTAGTAAGGTAGATATTAATATAAATGAAGATTCATTACCTATTTCAGATAGCTTAAAATCAGTTTTTCCTGACAATTGCAAAAAATATGGACTGATAGGTGGAGAGGATTACGAATTATTATTCTCAGCACCAGAATCAATAAAAAATAAATTGATTAATATATGCTCGGATCTTAATCTAAATTTATCTGTAATCGGCGAAATTAGAAAAGGTGCAGGGGAAGTATTTGTAGATGGCAAGCTGAGTGAGATAAAAGGATGGGATCATTTTGATTTTGAATTATAATAATTATTAAATTTGCGAGACAAAACATTAACAAAAAATTAATAGATTTATATCAATTAACCATGGGACAGGTTTACTGGAAACAGGGCTTACCTAATGCAACTTTTAGTTTGTTTTTCAGGCCAGATAAAAAACGGTCGTATTTTATATTAGCTGGTATAGATGAATTAGTAGATCAGATTAAAGAATTCAGATTTGAAGATGATTATATAAATTATTTAGAATCCTTAAGGTTATTTGACAAGAAATATTTAAGTTATTTGAGTACATTTAGGTTTGACGGATTAATTAGATCCATGAGAAATGGATCACTTTTTTTCCCTATGGAATCTATTCTTGAAATTTCAGGTAATATTTTAGAATGCCAAATGTTAGAAACCTTAATTATCAATGAAATTCATTCAAACACATCACTAGCTACAAAATCATCGCGAATTGTTCAATCTTCAGGAAATAGTACGGTAATTGATTTTTCGGCAAGACGTACTTATGGTTACAACGCTGCTCTAAAAGCCTCTAAAAATGCATATATATCAGGATTTGAAGGGACAAGTAATGTCGATGCCGGGAAAATGTTTGGAATTCCGCTTATAGGTACCATGGGACACTCCTATGTGTTGAGTTTTAAAAACGAATACCAATCATTTCTAAATTATGCCAAAGAGTTTAAAAATAATAGTACATTTTTGATAGACACATATGATTCATTAAAAGGTATAAAAAATGCGATAGATGTGCATAAAAACGAAGGTAAGGATGTCCATAGTATCAGGCTTGATAGTGGAGATATTAAAGAACTTTCATTTAAGGCACGCCAAATGCTAGATGCTGCTGGTTTAAAATCTACTAAAATCATTGCTAGTGGTTCAATGGATGAGTACAAAATAAATGAACTTATTAATAATCAAAAATGTCCAATAGATATTTTCGGAGTAGGATCTAATTTGGGAGTTTCATCTGATACCCCGGTTTTAGAATGTGTTTACAAATTAGTTGAAATAGAAAATAATCCTGTGAATAAACTTAGTCCAAACAAATCGTATTTTCCATATTCAAAGCAAGTACATAGGAAAATAGATGATAATTTAATGACCCATGATGTTGTAACAAGGAGTAACGTGGTTAAAGATGGATATTCTTCAATGATTATAAATATATATGAAAAAGGTGAATACATTGAAGGAAAAGATTCCATAAACAAAGTTAGAAATTATGTAAAAAGTCAATTAGAACAATTACCTGAAGATAACAAAAATATAGAAATTCAACAAGAATATTCTGTTATTTTTGAAATCTGATTTGAAATGATGGTGGGCCAGCCAAGACTCGAACTTGGGACCTCAGTCTTATCAGGACTGCGCTCTAACCGGCTGAGCTACTGGCCCGTGATTAAATGTATAATTACGGAATAGTTATTCTAAAGCCTTTTATGAAAAATAGAAATAGTAAATAATCAAAATATGGCACATAGTAATCACATAATTAATAAAATAGCTGAAGATATTCAAAATAATTCTACAGAAAAATTATCTTTATATGATTTGAGTTTTCAAGACTATATAAAAAGTTTGAAAATTCAAGAAACAGTCCATACTTATGTTAAAAAAGAAAATGTTAGCGGCGTTGTTTTAACCTTGAATTATCCTAATTTATATACTATTGGAAAATCGGGAAATAAATCAGACATTTTAATTAGTAAACAAGATTTGGAAAAAAAAGGTATTCAGATTTATGATTCAAATAGAGGAGGAGAAATTACTTATCATGGCCCTGGGCAGTTAATTTATTATCCAATCATAAATCTAAAGAAACTTAAGATAAAACCAGTTGAATACATTCGAATAATTCAAAAAACTGTTATTGATTCTTTGGATGAGTTTAATATTCAATCTGAGCATGAGAATAAACCTGTTGGTGTTTGGGTTCGTGGAAAAAAAATAAGTTCGATAGGTGTTCGTATTTCTAAATCAGTATCAATGCATGGTGTTGCAATAAATTTAAACTGTGATTTGAAATATTTCACATATATTATTCCTTGTGGGATTGAAGATTTGAGTTTGACAAATATTCACAGTGAAACTAAACTAAAATGCGAAAAAGATGATTTCAACAAATCTTTTATAAAAAATTTAAATGATAATATATTTAATTTATAGATCTTAAAATTTCTTCTAGTTGAGTAATTCTTTTGCTTTGCTGCGCTAATCTTTCTTTTTCTTTCTTAACTACATCTTCGGGAGCATTATTGTAAAAGTTAGGTGAATTAATTCTTTTTGCCAAAGGCCCAATTCTTTTTTTTATTTCATTAATTTCTAATTCTATTCTATTTATTTCTTCAGAGAAGTTGAGTTCTTTTGGTATCTGAATATTGAAAATACTATCTTCGACAGCCATAGGAAAGTTATTATTAATTTCTATATTTGTTAATTCAGTATTACATAGATTCTGCAGAGCTTCTTTGTGCATTAATAGTGATGATAGTATTCTTTTATCTGGGACATGTATTTTCAGAATATGACTATGTTCTATTCTTAATTCAGATCTTAAATTTCTAATAGATTTAATTAATTTAATTAAATACTCGATCCCATTATCTGAGTTTTTGAAGTCTGTGTCTGAAGGGTACGAGGAATTAATTATAGTTTTTTCATTTTTGAATTCATTTAATTTGTCAGGTATAGTGCTAATTAATATTTGCCATATTTTTTCAGTCATAAATGGTAGGAATGGATGTAGTAATTTGAGGCTGGTTTGCAGTACAAAGATCAAATTTCTAATTGAATTGTTTTCTTCGTCAGATTTGTATAATTCGATATACCAATCACAAAATTCGTTCCAAAAAAATTCGTATAATTCTTTTTGAGCTTCACCAAAATTAAATTCCTCTAAACTTTTGTTTACTTTTTCTATCGTTATTTTCAATTTTCCAAGAATCCACAAATCATAATCGCCTAGATTGTATTCGTCCTGATAATCATTTGGAATTTTTGAAATTGAAAATCTAGAAGCATTCCATATTTTATTTACAAAATTTCTAGCTGATTCAATTTTTCTTTCGTCAATTCTTTGATTATTGCCTGGAGTTACTCCTGTAGTGATTGCAAATCTTAAAGCATCAGCACCGTATTCATCTATAAGTTCTAATGGATTCATTACATTTCCCTTAGATTTACTCATCTTGAGACCTGTAGGGTCTAAAATTAGTCCATGCAAATAAATATGGCTAAATGGAGGTTCTCCCATATTTTCTATTCCTAGCATTATCATTCTGGCAACCCAGAAAAATAAAATATCATAGCCTGTTTCCATAACTGCAGAAGGATAAAATCGCCTTAAGTCTTCTGTGTCATTAGGCCACCCAAGAGTAGAGTGAGTCCATAAACCCGAACTAAACCATGTATCTAATACATCGGGGTCTTGGTATATATCATTACTTTTACACTTTTGACATTTAGAGGGAGTTTCAACACTAACAGATATGTATTCACATTTTTTACAAAACCATGCTGGTATTCTGTGTCCCCACCACAATTGTCTACTTATGCACCAGTCTACGATATTATCCATCCACTCAAAATAAGTCTTATTAAACCTTTCAGGAATTATTTTAATTTTTTCATTTTTGACTGCATCTATAGCTTTATCTGCTAATGGTTTTATATTTACAAACCATTGCATTGATATATATGGCTCTACTTTGTTATCACATCTTTCACAGTGACTTACGTTATTGTCATAATCTTCTATTTTTTCTATGTAATCTTTGTTATTGAGATCATCAATTATTTGTTTTCTGATTTTTTCAATAGATAGTCCCTCGTAACTACCAGCATTTTCATTCCCTTTTCCTTCTTGGTTAAATACTTTAATTATTTGTAAATTGTTATTTCTTCCGATTTCAAAATCTGTATGGTCATGAGCAGGGGTTACTTTTAATGCTCCCGTACCAAATTCTATTTCTACAGACTTGTCACCGATAATGCTTACTTCTCTATTTACGATAGGTACAATTATTGTTTTACCTATATATTTTTTAAATCTTTTATCTTTTGGATTTACTGCTACAGCTGTGTCTCCCAATAAAGTTTCAGGTCTTGTGGTAGCAATAGTTAAATAATCACTAGTTGAATCTTTGAGGTGATATTTTAGGTAGTAAAGTTTTGATTTTTCCGGTTTATATTTCACTTCCAAATCAGAAAGAACTGTAGAGCATCTATTACACCAATTTGTTATTCTTTCCCCTCTGTAAATTAGATTTTTTTTGTAAAGATTCACAAAGGTTGTCTTTACTGCTAATTGAGGATTTTCGTCTAAAGTGAAAGCTTTTTTTGACCAATCAGACGAAGCTCCCATTTTTTGCATTTGTTTGTATATTCGATCACCATAATCATCAACCCAATCCCATACTTTTTTTACAAAAACTTCTCTTCCTAATTCGTGACGATTAGATCCAGTCTTAGCTATTTCTTTTTCAACAACTACTTGTGTTGCTATTCCTGCATGGTCACTACCAGGTAAATAAAGAGCAGGATGTCCTTTCATTCTTTTCCATCTGATCATTAAATCTTCTATTGCTATAGTAAGAGCATGTCCCATATGCAATTCACCTGTGACATTTGGAGGAGGCATTATTATTGTAAAAGGATCCAGCCCATTTTTTTGTTCGGAAGGTGAAAATGAATCATTTTCTATCCACAAATTATATATTTCGTCTTCTGTTTTTGAAGGATTGTATGTGTTGTCCATAATAAAAATTTTGAATGTCAAAAATTTATTATATTAATATTTAAGTGAGAATACTAATTATATTAAGGATTATTATTAAATAATTTATGTAGGAATAATAGATTTGATAAATAAAGTAGTTTGGTTTATAATTACTGAGCAGTTTTTTTGATAGACTGTTTTCTCAAATTTATTTTTAGAAATTTTTTTTTGTGAAAACAAAGGAGTAAAAAATAATGGCTAATAAAAATGTGAAGTTTAAGCCTTTAAGTAATAGGGTAGTTATAGAACCAATGGAAGACAACGAACAAATGTCAGCAGGTGGTATTTATATTCCTGACACGGCTAAAGAAAAACCACAAGAAGGCAAAGTAGTTGCTGTAGGACCAGGTAAAATAGGGGATGATGGAAAAAGAATTCCTATGGAAGTATCAGTTGGTGATACAGTTGTATATTCTAAATATGCAGGTACTGAGTATAAAGTTGGTACTGTTGAATATTTAGTTGTACGAGATGAAGATATATTATTTACAAAATAAATTGTTAATTAAGTAGGTGAAAAAATGTCAGCTAAAAAAATAACATATAGTGAAGAAGCAAGAGGTTCCATGAAAGTTGGAATTGACAAACTTGCAAATACTGTGAAAGTTACATTAGGCCCAAGAGGTAGGAATGTAGTTTTAGATAAAAAATTTGGACCTCCTCAAGTATGTAGTGATGGTGTTACTATTGCTAAAGAAATTGAATTGGAAGACGAATTTGAAAATATGGGAGCTCAATTATTAAAAGAAGCTGCCAGTAAAACAAATGATGTAGCAGGAGATGGAACAACAACAGCTACTGTTTTAGCACAAGCTATTATATCTGAAGGATTTAAGAATATTGCTGCTGGTGCAAATCCTATGGCACTTAAAAGAGGCATAGAAAAAGCTGTAGAAACTTTACGAAATTCTATAGGTAAAATGTCTATAACAGTAGAGGGACGAACACAAATTGCCCAAGTTGCGTCACTTTCAGCTCACGATGATGAAATGGGAAATCTGATTGCAGAAGTAATGGAAAAAGTTGGGAAAGATGGTGTTATTACAGTTGAAGAATCTAAAGGATTAGGTTACGAGCAGGAATTTGTAGAAGGTATGCAAATGGACAGAGGATATATTTCTCCTTATTTCGTAACTAACCAAGATAGAATGGAATCAATAGTTGAGGATCCACACATATTAATTACTGACAAAAAGATTTCAGCTGTAAATGATATTTTACCTGCATTAGAAAAAATCTTGCAAATAACTAAAAATGTAGTGTTAATCGCTGAAGATATCGACGGCGAAGCACTTGCGACCTTAGTTGTAAACAGATTACGAGGAACACTTCAAATTTTGGGAGTTAAAGCCCCGGGATTTGGAGACAGAAGAAAAGCAATGTTAGAAGATATTGCTATTCTTACTGGTGGGACTGTAATTAGCGAAGAAGTTGGTAGAAAATTGGATTCTGTAACTCCTGAGGATTTTGGTAGAGCTAGAAGAGTCGTTTCAACTAAAGAAGAAACAACTATTGTAGACGGATCTGGTGAAGAAAAAGCAATTAGTGCTAGAGTAACTCAAATTAAAGCCCAGATTGAAGAGACCACTTCTGATTTTGATCGAGAAAAATTACAAGAACGACTAGCAAAACTTTCAGGTGGAGTAGCTATAATAAAAGTTGGAGCTGCTACCGAAATTGAATTGAAAGAAAAAAAGAACAGAGTAGAAGACGCTCTTTCTGCTACAAGAGCTGCTGTTGAAGAAGGAATTGTTCCTGGTGGTGGCCTTTCTCTACTTAGAGCTAGGCAAGATCTTGCAAAATTAAAACTTGATGGTGAAGAATCAACAGGAGTATCCGTATTGGCCAAAGCATTAGAAGAACCAATTAAAATTATTGCCGAAAATACGGGGGTTTCTGGTGAAGTTATTTTAGAAGCTTCATTAAAAACAAAAGGTAATATCGGTTATGATGCTGAATCTGGAGATTATGTAGATCTTATTGAAAGAGGAATTATGGATCCTGCAAAAGTAACAAGAGCAGCAATTGAAAACTCTGCTAGTGTTGGAGCCATGGTTCTTACTACAGAAGCTTTAATTACAGATATTAAAGATGACACACCTGCTATGCCTCCAATGGGTGGTGGGATGCCTGATATGGGAATGTAATTCTTTTAAAAAACTTAAAGATAAAAAAGAGGCTCTGTTTGAGCCTCTTTTTTTTGTATAAATTAAATTGAATTTTGTGTAATATTTTTATTAATGTTATTAATTAAAAATTTATAATAATGAGTAATTTTACACATTTGCATGTACATTCTGAATATAGTATATTTGACGGAGTCAGCCGAATCAAAGATTTAGTGACTACAGCAAAATCTTATGGAATGAATGCTATAGCTGTAACTGATCATGGAAATATGTATGGAGCTATTGATTTGTATACGGAGTGCAAAGAACAAGGGATTAAACCAATCCTAGGTTCTGAAGTGTATGTGGCAATTAATGATCACAAAATCAAAGACCAAACTGAAAGAAGCCCCTACCATATGACAATTTTAGCAAAAAATAATGTAGGTTATTCTAATTTGGTTAAGTTATTAACCATAGCTAATACTAAAGGTATTTATTACAGACCTAGAATAGATAAAGAATTATTAATGCAATATAAAGAGGGTCTAATAATTCTGTCTGGATGCCCTAGTGGTGAGATATCGAGATTAATTGTTAACGAAAACTATGAGCAGGCTAAATCTAAAGCATTATGGTACTCATCAAATTTTGATGACTACTATTTAGAGATTATGAGGCATGATAACGTCGATAATTTGAAAGAAATAAATGAAAATCTTATTAGAATTTCAAACGACACAGGAATCCCCTTGGTAGCAACTAACGATTCTCATTACACTCACAAAACAGATTATATTACCCAAGATGTTTGTTTATGTATTCAGACAAATAGTATGATAAATGATTCAAGTAGATTAAAATTTGAAGATACATCATATTATTTGAAATCTACTGAAGAAATGAAAGATTTGTTTTCTGATATCCCTCAAGCAATAAGTAATACATTAAAAATTAGCGAGATGTGTGATATAAGCTTAGATTTAGACACAACTAAAATACCTGAATTTAAAATTGATGACGGATCTGATCCTATGTCTTATTTACAAAAAATATGTGCCGAAGGATTTTTAAAACTATTCTCAAATCCAGATGAAAGATATAAAGAGAGAATGAGATATGAATTAGATGTTATAAAACAAACAAACTATGCTGACTATTTTTTAGTTGTATGGGACATAGCTAAATATTCAAGAGAAAATAATATTTTATTTAATGTTCGAGGAAGTGCTGCGGCTAGTTTGGTTTTGTATTGCTTGGGTGTTACTCTAATTGATCCCCTGGAATATAACTTGGTATTTGAAAGATTTTTGAATTTAGAAAGAAAAGAAATGCCAGATGTGGATTTAGATTTTCAAGATAATAAGAGAGAAAATGTTTTACAGTATGTTGTCGAAAAATATGGCATTGAACATGTTGCTCAAATTATAACTTTTGGAACATATGGAGCAAGAGGATCTATTAGAGATGTTGGCAGGGTTAGTGGGATGGAATATTCTGAATTAGACCCTATAGCAAAAGCTGTGCCATTTGGTCCAAATATGAATTTAGAAACTGCAATCCAATCAGATTCTATGAAGCCTTTTTTATCAAAATATAAAAATATATTAGATATATCACGATCAATTGAAGGCTTAGTTAGACATAGTAGCACTCACGCTGCAGCTGTAGTTATATCAGAGCATCCTCTGAATGAGTTCATCCCATTACAAACATCTTCGAAATCTAATAGTTCTGATATGCTTATGACTCAGTATGCAATGGATCCGGTTGCAAAATTAGGACTATTAAAAATGGATTTTCTAGGACTGAGCAATTTAACTATGATAGCTGAATGCTTTGAACTTATTAAAAAAACTAGAGGTATTGACCTAAGCATTGAAAGTATAGATTTAGAAGACAAAAAAACTTTTGATTTATTATCTTCTGGAAAAACATTAGGAGTTTTTCAGTTGGAAGGTGATGGAATGACTAGATACATTAAGCAACTCAAGCCTACTAGTATAAATGATGTTTCTGCAATGATTGCATTATATAGACCTGGGCCTATGGAACAAATCCCCAAATTTATTGAAGGGAAACATGGAAAAATACCTACCTATATTCATAAAATCTTAGAACAAAACTTAGAAGAAACATATGGTGTCATAGTTTACCAAGACCAAGTGTTATATATATTTAGAGAAATGGCAGGATATTCTTTAGGAGAAGCTGATATTGTTAGAAAATCTATGGGGAAAAAGATTGCTGAGATAATGCTAGCAGAAAAAAACAAGTTTATTTCTAGGTGCGTGTCAAATGGGTATGAAGAAAATTTAGCTTCTGAGGTGTTTAATTTAATAGAACCGTTTGCAGGATATGCGTTTAACAAAGCACATAGTGTTAGTTACGCACTAGTTTCTTATATAACCGGATATTTGAAAGCTAATTTTTTAGAAGAATTCCTCACTACTTCAATGAATTTGAGAATGCACGATTCGGAATCAATTAACAAATTTGTACAAGAAGCTAAAATTAATGATATTGTTGTTAGTCCACCAGATATTAATACTAGTTTCACAAAATTTTCTTTATTAGGAGTTAATGGAACTAAACATATTTCATTTGGATTAAACGCAGTAAAGAATGTTGGCACAAATGCATCTGAAAGTATTGTTTCCTTAAGGAAATCGATTAACAAATTTGATTCCATAGAAGATATTTTTGAGAATATAGATACATCTATTGCAAATACTAAAACTATTGAATCTTTAGTTAAAGTAGGTGCTTTTGACAAATTTGGAGATCGGTTGGCTATCTTAGATAAGTTACAAGATTTAATAGCCGTTTCAAATAGTATGATGAACGCAAAAAAACAAAACCAAGCTTCAATGTTTGAGTATTTACCAGCAGATCAAAAAATATCTACTGAAATAAAATTTGATAAAAATATTAATACTAATCCAAGCGAAAAACAAATATGGGAAAAAGAATTACTGGGTGTTAAATTAAGTACAAATATTGAAAATGAGAAAATCATTATGCAAGCAGGGGAATCATATGTAACGACTAATGAACAAATAAATAACATTGTTAATAGTTCTAATAAAAATATTAAAATTTTAGGACAACCAATTTCAATTGAAAAATTGTCTTATATTGATAAAAGAACAAATAAGGAAAAATTTTATTTTAAATCAAGAATTGATTTACTTGATTCCGAAGTTGAAACAGTATGTTTTAATCAGAATTTTAATAATATTAAGTTGTGGGATGATCATAAATTATTAGTATTAGATGCTTATGTTAGAAATAGGAATAATCAATTATCTATATATTTTAATGATGCAATTATATTTGAACCAAATCTTAACAATAATAACAATGTAAATCATTCTGCTAAAAGCCTTTTAATTGAGGTAGATAAAATAATTACTAATGATTCAAGTTTTGAAAATTTGATCAATTTGCTAAAGCAATCAAAGGGTCAGATGCCAGTTTATATTAAAATGAATGATGAGATTATTGAATATAATGACTTGAAAGTTGGATTTGATGTGCAAAATATAATTGAAACTAATTTAAGTAATTTTTGTAGAACTAAAATTATTAATGAAGATATATTTCAAATTATAAATTGATGATTAATGATCACACTAAATTAATAAATGGATTAAATTTGTTATCCTTAGATATTGATCAAAGTTTATTAACATCAATTGACCAGTATTTTTCTTTTCTTAGTAATGAAAATCAAAAGTATAATTTAACTTCTGTGAAGAACTATGATGACTATATTGATATTCATATATTAGATTCGTTATCTATCTTTTTCCCTATTAAGGAAATAGGTATAAAATTCAATAATGTAGTTGATATTGGTACAGGTCCAGGATTTCCTGGAATTCCAATTAAAATTTTCAAAAACCCAATACATTTGTATCTTGTTGATTCAGTAAATAAAAAAACTCAATTTTTAAGACAATTGATACCTCTTTTAAATCTTAATAACATCGATGTTATTAATAGCAGGATAGAGGATTTAGGATCTCAAAATGAACATAGAGAAAAATATGATTTAATTGTTGCTAGAGCTGTAGCAAAATTATCTACATTAATTGAAATTTCTTTTCCTCTATTAAAAAATGATGGATATTGTATTTTTTATAAATCAAATATTGATAAAGATGAGTATAGATCAATGTTAAATTCAATTGATTTTTTTAAGGCAAAATTAATAGATGTTTATGAAATCCCATTTGATTTTATCAATAGGAATAGAGTTTTAATAATTTTGCAAAAAATTAATGATATTGATAATAAATATCCTAGATCTAATAACAAACCATTTAGAAGGCCACTCTTTTAATGGAAAAAAATAATTTTATTATTATAATTACTATATAAAATTTCTATAGGTGAGGTATGACCATTTTAAATAAAAAAAGCAGAGTCGTGACACAAGGTGATGACAGAGCTGCTGCAAGATCTATGTTAAGAGCAACAGGATTAACTGATGAAGATATGAATAAACCTTTTATTGGAATTGCAAACCTTGCTTCAGATGTCACTCCATGCAATGTTCATCTGGATAGAATCGCTCAAAAAACTAAAACTGGTGTAAGAAAATCTGGAATGGTTCCAATGATGTTTGGAACTATAACAATTAGTGATGGAATTTCGATGGGGACTGAAGGAATGAAAGCTTCTTTAGTAACTAGGGAAATAATTGCAGATTCTATAGAAGCTGTAGTTTTTGGTGAGAGTTTAGATGGATTATTAGCTGTTGGTGCTTGTGATAAAAACATGCCTGGAATAATGATGGCAATGGGAAGGTTGAACGTTCCATCTATTTTTGTGTATGGAGGTGCTATATTACCTGGTAGCCATAATGGAGAAGACATTAATGTTCAGGATATGTTTGAAGCTGTAGGTAAATATTCAAGAGGTGATATGTCGCTAAAAGAGTTAATAGAAATGGAAAAAGTTGCCTGCCCTGGAGAAGGTGCATGCTCGGGAATGTTCACAGCAAACACAATGGCCTCGGCGATTGAGGCTATGGGAATGGCAATACCTGGAGCTTCGTCTATACCTGCTGTTGATCCTAGAAATGAAGAAGTAGCACTTAAGTCTGGAGAGTATCTTTTAGAGTTGTTAAAAAATGATATAAAACCTAGAGATATTATGACAAAAAATGCTTTTGAAAATGCTATTACAGCAGTTCTTGCTATGGGAGGATCTACGAATGCAGTATTACATTTATTAGCAATGGCACATGAATCTGAAGTAGATTTAGACATAGAAGATTTTAATACATTAAGTGATAAAACACCTTATATAACAGATCTTAGACCAGGTGGAAAATATGTTATGAGCGATGTTGACAAATCAGGAGGAGTACCTGTGATTTTGAAAGAATTACTAGATGCAGGATTACTTCATGGTGACGAATTAACAATAACCGGAAAAACAATGGCTGAAAATTTGTCTGATGTGACAACAAAGCCTGACAGCAAAGTTATTTATCCTTATACATCGCCAAGAAGCAATACAGGTGGACTTATTATACTCAAAGGAAATCTAGCCCCTGAAGGAGCTGTTTTTAAAGTTGCAGGAACAAAGCATGTAGAGCATGAAGGCCCAGCAAAAGTATATAACGGTGAGAGAGAAGCATTTAATGCAATTACTTCTGGTGAAGTTGTAGATGGAGATGTTGTTATTATAAGATATGAAGGCCCAAAAGGAGGTCCTGGAATGCAGGAAATGTTAGCTGTTACAGGCGCGATCATGGGAGCTGGTCTTGGGGATTCTACAATGTTAATTACTGACGGAAGATTTTCAGGTGCAACTCGAGGTCCAAGTATAGGACATGTTGCGCCAGAAGCTGCAGTTGGTGGACCAATTGCATTTGTTAAAAATGGAGATACGATTAGTATGGACGCGAGTAAAAAAGAATTAGTGTTACATCTATCAGATGAAGAATTAAATAAACGTAAATCAGAATGGAAAAAACCTCCTATTACTGCTAAAAATGCTTTTTTAAGAAAGTATGCAAAATTAGTTTCATCTGCTAGCATAGGTGCAGTAACATCAGGAGATTAAGTTAAAGGAATAATTTATGAATGAAAATAATTTAACAAGAAGGTCTTTTATAAAAACTTTTTTATTAGGTGGTTTAGGTTTAACAGTTTCTTTTCTTGGAATTAAATCGAAAAAAGATAGAAAAAAACTAATCAATGACAATTTACCAAAAGATTCTATATATAGATCAAAAGAAAGTTAGAACAAACAAAGGAAATGTAATGAGAGAATTAGAAGGAAAAGTAGCAATTGTAACAGGCGCTGGTAGATTAAGAGGTATAGGTAGAGCAGCCGCAGTGTCTTTGGCTAGATTAGGTGCAAATGTTGTAATAACTGGGACAGGAAGAGATCCTGCAAATTATCCTGAAGATGAGAAAGAGATAGGGTGGAAAGATATACATAGTACAGCGGAACAAGTTGAACTTGAAGGATCTAAAGCTCTTCCTTTAGTATCTAATGTGACTTCTTCTCAAGCTGTAACTGAAATGGTAAATGCCACACTAGATGAATTTGGACGGATAGATATATTGGTAAACAATGCTGCTTATGCAAGAGCTGAAGATAGGGTTCCTATAACTGATTTACCAGAAGATGTTTTTAAAAAAGTAAATGATATTAAAGTTTTTGGTAGTTATTTGTGTGCAAAAGCTGTCTCTAAAGTCTTGATAGATCAAGGACAAGGAGGAAAAATTGTTAATCTTTCTTCAACTGCAGGAAAAAGTGGTACTGCAAATACACTTGCATACAATGCAGCCAATTTTGCTATAGTTGGGATGACGCAATCTATGGCTAGAGAATTAGGACAATATAATGTAAATGTTAATTGCGTATGTCCTGGATACACAGAAACTTCTCGAATGGATGGGTTGGATATGGAAGAAGCTGCAAAAAACACAGCCATAGGAAGAGTAGGGACAGATGATGAAGTCGGAGATTTGATTGCTCATTTGTGTACTAAGGTAACTTCATGGATAACTGGACAGTCAATAAATATTAATGGTGGAACTGTAATAGAGCATTAAAACTGCCCGACCAGGATTCGAACCTGGATCTGAGGATTCAAAGTCCTTCGTGCTACCATTACACCATCGGGCATCGTGTCCCTCAGTATATCAAAAGTATATTGATTGTTGCACCCATTGATTCCCACCAAAATTCCCACCATAAACCAATTTTGTCGTGCCGATTGGGTTTCAGGTAGATTATATATTTGTATATGACAGCTTGAGAGAGTTATAATATTTCGCCCTATTAGTGTAAGTGGTTTCAATTTCTTCTTGCTTGGTGGTTGTTGGCTTTGTTTGCTTGTTAGTTGTTGGTTGTTAGTTGTTGGTTGTTTGCAGCTAGGGGGTATGGCTTAGATGTTGTGGTTGTAGGCTGTACATATGCATGACAAACTTTTTTTTAAAAAAAAGGTCTTATAATAAAAGTATGAAATTATTTAAACAACATGATAAATTTTGTGAATATTGTAGTTTTACAATATCTTTAAGAGCTAAGTATTGTGAAAATTGCGGACAGAAACAGCAAATACCTTGCGATCATACTTTCTTTCTAATTGATGACAGGAAAATCAAACAAAAACCTGAATATACATACTACCAACCTGTCGACATAACATGTGGTGCTGGTTATTTTAGGAACAAGCATAGACTGGAGAAATGAAAGTAGATTATTAATTTCTTCTTCTATACCTTATTTTATTTATAATTCCTTTTGACCCATCTAAATTCATTGTAAAATCACAACTAAATGGAGGATCAATGCCATATCCACTACAACCATAAAATTCTCCAAATTTCCCATTTCTTAATTTCATAGGACGGTTGCATTTAGGGCATAATTTAATTGAATTATTACAGTTTTTACATTTTCTAATATGATTGTTTTCTTCCATTGGAGCACTGCAATTTTGACATGGCTGTGTAATAACATTACACCCAGGAAATGAGTTACACCTATAATATATTCCATAAGAACTTTTTGACCTTATCAAAAACCCATACGTACAAAAATTACATTTAAATATTTTTCTATATTTTTCACTAAATTTTTCAGAATCTATTGCAATCGAATATCCTCCGACTAATAATTCATTTACAAAATCTGATGGCTCAAAAGGATTAGCAAGTATATATGATTTGTTTTTTGTTCTTGTTAAAGCTACGTACATTAATCTCCTCTCTTCTGAGTTTAAGTATGTATCAAGAGATGGTAATAATGCTTCGACTGCAGCATAATCCATATTTGTATTTGGAAATCCTAGCTTACCTTGAGAAAATCCAACCAAAATACAATAATCTGTTTCCCTTCCTTTTGATTTATGAAATGTCCAGTAATTAATATTATTAAACCTTTTTGTTTCATTCATATAATTTTTGATTTCATTTAATTTATAGTTGTATCTACTAAGTATTGATATTGATGCAGATGGATTGTTGTTTTTTATCTTTTCGACTATCTGGTAAACTTTTAAATTTTCATCAAGCTCTAATTTTTGTATTTTGTTCGAATTTTGTGAATCATTTATTGTGTCTACAATATGAATTTGCGAATTGTTAACTTGATGGTGTGTAATTACTTCTTTTTTATATTGTTCAGGGTTCGTCATTACAAATCGACCTGCAACATTGGCTATAGAATTATTGTATCTAAATGATTTTTGTAATTTGGTTAGAGAATGAGATCCAATCAAATCTATATATCTAGTAGTTAGCTCTAATTTT
>JBJLGN010000005.1:0-8126 GCA_045564835.1 Dehalococcoidia bacterium | reverse complement strand
TGATTAATTATTAATGATTGAATTTCTTGTGTATCTGTATATAGATCATTGGTAAAACTCATAAATATATTTACATTGACCCTTGTTCTCGGGCATCTGTAAACGCATTTTCCATTGCTGATATAGTTTTATTCACATCATCTTCAGTGTGGGATGACATCATGATAAATCTAGAGGCTGACCAAGAATCAACTCCTTGATTCAACAATGATAATCCAAGTTGATGATTCAGTGCTCCGCTATTAAATACATTCGGTGCATCAGCAGGTAGGTTAATTATATCTTCAACTGAATTGGCTTCAACTCCTAATTTCAAATGAACCAGAGAGTCTTGTCCGTAAGCATATCCAGGTACTTCTAATTTTGTTAGTACGTTATTTATACCCGCAACTAATTGTTGGCCTCTTTTGGCGGCTATCTCATTTACGTTTGTATTTTTAACTATTTCAAGAGCTTTAGCTCCAGCTGCAGCTGAGATAGGATATGCGTTAAAAGTTCCAGGATGATACATGCCTTTGCTATCTGGTGACTTCTCAATTATTTCCATAAATTTAGACTGCCCAGTAACACATCCTCCTGGCAACCCTCCACCCAAAACTTTTGCCCAAGAGCTAATGTCTGGCTTCACGTTAATATACTCTTCCGCTCCTCCTCTAGCTACTCTGAATCCAGTAACTACCTCATCGAACATTAATACTATATCTTTTTTAGTACATAGATCTCGTAATTCTTCTACAAATGAAGGTCTTATAGGATATTGACCCATATGAGCTCCAGTAGGTTCGAGCATAATTCCTGCAATGTTGTCGTCTTTATCCAGAGTAGATTCAACCAAAGATATATCATTAGGTGGAATTATAATCATTGTGTCTAATACTTGTTGAGGTATTCCGTATTCCCAGTTTTCATCCGCCCCACCTGTTGCAGAAGCTCCATCGCTCCATCCGTGGAAATGATGTTCGAATTTTATTATTTTATCTTTGCCTGTGTAAGCTCGCATTATTCTCATCCCCATCATATCAGCTTCAGTTCCGGAGCTTGTAAATCTAATTTTTTCAGCTGATGGAACTAAATTTTTGATCGCCTGTGCCCAAGCAACTTCATATTCTGTGGAAGCACCAGGTAAGCTACCTTTTGCTATGGCTTCATTTACAACTTTAATTATGTCTGGATTCGCATGCCCAAGAAGCATGGCACCATGTCCAGATTTGTAATCTACGTATTCATTTCCATCTATATCCCATTTTTTAGAACCCTCAGCATGAGATATGTAATAAGGGAAAGGATTCATCATTCTTGCGTCATGAGTCACCCCGTTAGGGAATAGTTTTTCTGATGATTTATATTTTTCTTGTGATTTCGGTCTTGAGTCGATATATTTTTTTTCAATCGGGGTTGTCATAATGTCTCCAAATGTTTTTTGTTAGTTTTTTTTCTAGTAATCAGATTATATAAAAGTTTTTAATATTTTGTAACTAACAATGTAAAATAAGGAATATTTTTATATAAATTCAAATTATAATTTATGATTATTACTATATTGTAGGCGAATATATGAAAAGTTATGTTGTGGATTTAGAATGTACATACCCAGGTTGTGATGAGAAATATTCTATAGATGAAATTAATAAACTATGTATTAAGTGCGGCAGAGTTTTGTACGCTAGGTATGACATTGAAGCTGTGAAGAAAAGTATGTCAAAAGAAGATTTGATTAAACGTGATCCAAACATGTGGAGATACTTTGAAATGATGCCTGTTAAAGATCCGAAGAATGTAATATGTTTAGGTGAAGGATTTACTCCAATTTTTAAAGCTGAAAATTTAGGTAAAATTGAAGGATATTCAGATCTTCATATTAAAGATGAAGGATTGAATCCAACCGGTTCATTCAAAGCAAGAGGTATGTCTGCTGCATTATCCAAAGCAAAAGAATTAGGAATAAAAAAAGTTACCATGCCATCTGCCGGAAATGCCGCAGGGGCAATGGCTGCTTATGCTGCTGCCGGAAATCTTGAGGCTCATGTATTCATGCCGAATGATGCACCAATTATGAACCAGAAAGAATCAACTCTTGCAGGAGCTTCGTTGAATTTGATTGACGGCTTGATAAATGATGCAGGCAGATTATCAAATGAATTTGCAGATAAAGAGAACCTTTTTGATGTCTCTACTTTAAAAGAACCTTATAGGCAGGAAGGTAAGAAAACTATGGGTTATGAAATTGCAGAGCAGTTTGGTTGGGATTTACCAGATTCTATAATTTATCCTACAGGAGGAGGGACTGGCATAGTAGGAATGTGGAAAGCTTTTGATGAAATGGAATCTCTTGGCTGGATTGGCTCAAAAAGACCTAAAATGTTTACGGTTCAAGCTACAGGGTGTGCTCCAATAGTTAAAGCTTTTGAAGAAAATACTCAACATGCAGAATTATGGGAAAATGCATCAACCAAAGCTGCTGGAATGAGAGTTCCTGTTGCAGTAGGAGATTATCTTATCCTCGAAGCACTAAGGGAAAGTGGAGGAGGAGTTGCTGCTATTGAGGATCAGGATATGATTGAAAATATGAAATTGATTGCTAGTACACAAGGAATTCTTCCTGCCCCTGAAGGTGCTGCCACTTATGTAGGGCTTAATAAACTGGTTAGTGAAAGAAAAATTGATAAGGACGAGAAAATTTTATTGATGAATACAGGTTCAGTGTTTAAATATTTTGAATTAATGTAAAAAAATACCTGTATTTTATTGACTCAAGATTGACAATCTGTGATACTTTTCACTAGATATTTTAAGTGAGGTTTAAATGGATCCACTTGCTATAACACAGCAAGATTATGCAGAATTGCATTTGATAGTTAATAATGTGTGGTTAATGTTAGTATGTGCGTTTTCTTTTTCAGGAAACATGCTAGTAGCCCATGCTATCATCCCTTCTTTAGTAGAATCTGGCTCAGTAAGTAAAAGTTGGAGTAAATTTAGAATTCCATTTTACTTTTTAGGATTTGCATCAGCCTGTGCTTATATCGGATTAGCTGTGTATTCAGTAATAATTGGTGACGTGATTAGTAATTTTTGGAATGATTATTGGATTTAAATATATGAAGGAAAATAGTTGATACCTGGAGATTTTAGAGTACCAAAGATAAATAAGAAATTATTGATAATTTCTGGCGTTAGTGGTTTTATAACCACTATTGTTGTGTTGGTCATTGCTTTATTTGTTGGCTCAGCTTGGTGGACTCAACCTTTGTTTGGATTCGATGAAGGTCCTGATCAGCCTATAGCTTTCAAACATGCTCCGCATGTTAAGGAATTAGGAATGAAATGTACTTATTGTCATAGATTTGGCACAGAAGGAGCAGCTGCAGCTGCTATACCTCCTGTTGAATTTTGCATGTCTTGCCATAGAATTGTCGGTGATGATAAAGGTGAAATAAAAAAAATAAGAGACACGTATGATGGAGGGAAACCAATTGATTGGGTTAGAGTTCATAGATTACCTGATCATGCAAAGTTTTATCATCCTCCTCATATAAAAAAATTATCAGAAAAAAACAATGTTGAAGCAAGTGAAGTGTGTTCTACTTGTCATGGAGACGTAGCATCGATGAATAAAGTGAAACAGGTATCTCCGATGAAAATGGGTTGGTGTGTTGATTGCCATAAAGCTAACGGTGCTTCTACAGATTGTACAACATGTCATTATTAGGATTTTTAATATGGATATAACAAGAAGAGATTTTTTAAAATTGATAGGCGGCGGAAGTGCTGGAGCTGTTGTTTTTAGTGCTTGTGGCGTACCTGAAGAAGAGCTTTATTTTCAATCACCGAATAAACTACCAGAAGATCAGGTAACAGGAATCGATAATTGGTATGCAACATTAGGTTCAAATGGAGAAGGATTAGCTGTTCGTATAATGGAAGGCAGAGCTAAAAAAGTTGAAGGCAACACTGATTACCCTGTTAACACAGGATCTCACAGCATATCAAGTGAAGCTGAATTACAAATTTTGTATCATCCTGACAGAATTCAAGCTCCATTAGTTAGAAAAGAAGGTACTAACAGAGGTGCTGATAAATGGGAAGAAATAAGTTGGTCTGATGCATTTAAAAGAATCTCTGCTCAAATTAAAAATACTGAAAAATCTGAAACAAGAGTTGTTTCAAAACCTTTGCAAGGCAGAGTGAATTCTGTACTTAATTCTTTTTCTGATTCCCTTGGTAACGAACCGATCTATTTTACTCAATTTGACGATAGTAATATATTATCAGCAACAGAGAAAATAACAGGCGATTCTAATATGCCAAAATTCGATATTGCTAATTCTGATTTGTTAATAAATTTCGGATTGGATTTTTTTAATTCTAATCATTCAGAATCAATGTTTGGTAGAATGTATGGAAAATTTAGAGATGCCCCTAGAGGGAAAATGTACCAACTGGAATCAAGATTGTCTATTACTGGGAGCAATGCTGATGAATGGATATACTGTAATCCTGGAGCACAGGGGTTAGTAGCCTCATCTATAGCCTACGTACTAATTTCTGAAAATATGGTTAAATCGGATTATGCATTAAAATTGAATGCTAGTGATCTTAAAAAATACTCTCCAGACAATGTTTCTGCTGCTACTGGAATTAGTAAAGACAAAATTGAATATTTAGCAAAAAAAATATCCCAAGCTAAACACCCATTGATAATAGGTGGCGACGAAGCTTCGGCAAGCACAAATGGATCGTCAAGTATCGAAGCAATATATGCACTAAATCTTTTGGTTGGGAATATAAATAAAGAAGGAGGATTGGTAATTAACCCTAAGTCTCCTATAGAAGATTTGAATAGTTCAAGAATTGAAGGCAAATATAATGATACCGTGAAATTACTCAGTAACATTAAGTCTGGCTCTGTCAAAACATTGATTTTAAATGATATCGATTTAAATTATTATTTACCTAATAGTCTTGATTTTAAATCTGCATTGAGTAAATTAGAATTAATTGTTTCATTGAATTCATTCGTTGATGACACAACAAAATATGCTGATATAATTTTACCGCTCAATACTCAATTTGAATCATGGGGCAATGGAGTTCCTTCTATGGGACCTGGTTACCAAGTTGTTGGTTTTCAGCAACCTGTAGTTAAAAGTCAATTTGCTTTTAAAGGTAAATACTCAGGCACAAGAGATATGGGTGATATTTTTATTGGACTTTTAGATGAGATGGAGATTGAAAACAAGTATTCTGGTAAAAGTATGAAAGAAATTTTAATGGATGATGCTAGAATATTGTGGAAATTAAATAGAGGTTCGATAACAGCTGTTGATTTCAAATCTTTTTGGAATGGTATTCTTTCCAGAGGAGGATGGTGGGATGTTAAATCTAGTGCTAAATCTAATCTGCAAAGCCAATTAAATAAATGGCCTGATGTATTAGATTTAAAGTATAGTACTGTATCGGCTAAAGATTCGTTCTACTTAGTACCATTTAGAACCAAAGTCGGAGATGGAGATATTGCAAAAACTCCTTGGTTACAGGGATTATCTGACACACTTACTACTATAGCCTGGGAAACTTGGGTTGAAATTAATTATGATTTGGCTAAAAAAATGAAAATCAAGGAAGGAGATATTATCGAAGTATCTAATTCTAGTGGTGAAACAATAAAAGCAGCAGCATACCCTAATCCAGCAATTTCACCAGATATAATTGCAATTCCAGTAGGCGGAGGCCAGAGTACTGGGACTTACACTAAAGATGTTGGATCGAACATTTATTCAATCTTGGATTCAACTACTGATAAAAATAATGGATCTCATGCATGGGCATCGACAAGAGTTTCAATTAAAAATATTGGAATGAACAAGCCTATACCTAAATTCGAAGGTAGATTTGAGGAACCCAAGAGAGATCCTCATAATCATATTATTAAATTTACATCATCTGATTCAGATGCAAATGATCATCATTAATATCAAGAGAGGAAAATAATGAAACAAACAAAATGGGGAATGGTAGTTGATCTAGACAAATGCAATGGCTGCCAAGCATGTGTAGTTGCCTGTCAATCTGAGAATAATATTCCGTTACAAAAAAAATCTGATTATGACGAAAATAGAGTTATCCAATGGATAAGAGTAGAAAGATATTGGGAAGGATCATTTCCTGATGTTAAAGCAAGATTTATTCCGATAATGTGTCAACACTGCGATGAAGCTCCATGTGAGCCTGTTTGTCCTGTCTATGCTTCCTATCACAATGAAGAAGGCTTAAATGTTCAAGTTTATAACAGATGTATTGGTACTAGATTTTGTGCCAACAACTGTCCTTATCAAGTTCGATTCTTTAATTTTTGGGAAGCAGAGTGGCCAGAATCATTGAAAAATCAGTTGAACCCTGATGTAACTGTTCGATCTAGAGGAATCATGGAAAAATGTACATTTTGTATACAAAGAATAAGAAGAACTAAAAGAGATGCAAAAGTAAATGGATTTGAAATTGATGATGGTGCAAGAGAAATTAATCCAGCCTGTGTAAATTCTTGCTCAACTGAAGCTTTGATATTTGGAGACATGAATGATTCCGAAAGTAAAATTTCAAAAATTAAAGCAAAAGAGGAAAAGAAAGGTGGCAGAGGCTATCATCTAATGGAACATTATGGAACATCACCTAATGTTTTATATTTGAAAAAAGTTGATGATTCTAAAAAATCACATTCACACTAAAATCTTATGAAGAAAATTAAAAATAGTTTAATATATCCTGAAAAAGTTATAGAGAGATCTCTAGGAAAAGTTCCTGTGTCCAAAAAATTGTTAAAGATACACACCCAAAAGAGAACAAGTTCTTTCAAATTCTTTTTTTACATTACTGGCTTATTTTCTATTCTAGGCATAATAGGAATGATTCTAAGAATTTCTGATGGATTTGATAATCTGTCTGCGTGGTCATACTATATAACTGCTTGTATGTTTATTTTCACTACATTTATGGCTGCTCCAATGCTTTCAATGGCAACTAAAGTTGCCAGAGGAAACTGGAGACGTCCTATATCTCGAATGTCTGAAATCTTTTGTATTTCTGGTATTGCTGGGCTATTATTTTTCACTCCAATACTATGGGTTTTGCCTAGCTTAGAAGATGGAAGGAAAACACTTTGGTTCTTCGATCCTGGTAAAGTTCCTGCATATTCCCCGCATATATGGACTATGCTAGCTGTTGTCGCTTTTGTTTTAACTGCCTTAACTCTTTTATGGCTTAATGCAAGACCAGATTTTGCGATTTTAAGAGACAAATCTAAAGGTAAAAGTAAGTTATATTCTTTCTTGGCTGCTGGATGGGTAGGATCTACACATCAGTGGGGTGCTTTGAGAGACAGAGTTAGTGTTTTAGGAATATTTTATTTTATGCTTTTAATTACAGTTAACTACTTTTTGGCATCTGATTTTTTGATGGCGATGATTCCTGGATGGGTTGATTCTTTATATCCTGCTACTCAAACTCATAACGCTATTCAAGGCGGAGTTGCAATACTAACTATTTCGGTATTTATAATGTGGAAATGGGGTGGTTATAGAGATTTTATAGGTCTTGATCAACTATGGGGACTTGGAAAACTTTTATTTGGAATTTCTTTATTATGGTTTTGGTTTTTTATTTCTAGCTTAATGGTACTTTGGTACGGGAAAAAACCAAACGAACGAGATGTCTTGC
Source organism: Dehalococcoidia bacterium (assembly GCA_045564835.1). Taxonomy (GTDB): domain Bacteria; phylum Chloroflexota; class Dehalococcoidia; order Lucifugimonadales. The sequence continues at coordinate 413 of JBJLGN010000005.1, read as the reverse complement.
AAATATTAATGTTCGGAAATTACTTGCCTATTTTTGTATCTACTTTTTTCTTTGTATGTATTATTCCGTTCTTTTGCCTTACTTTAGATAAGATCAGAAAATCATTCTATGGTCCCCCTATAATTGCATTAAGCGTTTTAATAGGTAATTTTTTGGATAGATTAAGGCATTATGGATCTGCCTATTCTTTAGATAGAACCATGAATGAAGCAACTCATAGATTTGCTAATTTGCCTGAAATTGCTATTCCAAACATAGTAGATTTAATGGTGATTTTTGGAGCTGTATCTTTACCTATATTCTTGATTTTACTTATTACGAAATATGTTCCAGCAATTAGTATTTGGGAGAATAGAGAGTATTTATTGTATGGTAGTCATGAAAAATATTATAAAACCGAAGTATTAGTAGAA
>JBJLGN010000004.1:0-2135 GCA_045564835.1 Dehalococcoidia bacterium | reverse complement strand
TCAACTAATACTTCAGTTTTATAATATTTTTCATGACTTCCATACAATTTATATTCTCTATTCTCCCAGATACTTATTACTGGAATATATTTCGTAACAAGTAAAATTAAGAATATAGGAAAAGACACAGCTCCGAAAATTACCATTAAATCTACAATGTTCGGAATGGCGATTTGAGGTAGATTTGCAAATCTGTGAGTTGCCTCGTCCATAGTTCTATCCAAAGAATACGCAGATCCGTAATGTCGCAGTCTATCCAAAAAATTACCTATCAATACGCTTAATGCAATTATAGGAGGACCGTAAAATGATTTTCTGATTTTATCTAAAGTAAGGCAAAAGAACGGAACAATACATACAAAGAAAAAAGTAGACACGAAAATAGGTAAGTAATTTCCAAACATTAATATTTGTAAAACATCTCGCTCATTGGGTTTTTTCCCGTACCAAAGTACCATTAAACTAGAGATGAAAAACCAAAACCATAACAAAGAAATTCCAAATAAAAGTTTTCCAAGTCCCCATAGTTGATCAAGTCCTATAAAATTTTTATACCCACCCCATTTCCACATTATAAATATTGAAATAGTTAATATAGCGACACCACCTTGAATAGCATTGTGTGCTTGAGTAGCAGGGTAAAGCGAATCAACCCATCCAGGAATCATAGCCATCAAAAAATCAGATGCCAAAAAATAGTGAACAGTGATTAAAAGCATAAAATAAAATATTCCTAAAACACTAACTCTATCTCTCAAAGCACCCCACTGATGTGTAGATCCAACCCATCCTGCAGCCAAGAAAGAATATAATTTACTTTTACCTTTGGATTTATCTCTCAATATCGCAAAATCTGGTCTGGCGTTAAGCCACAAAAGAGTTAAAGCAGTTAAAACAAAAGCGACAACGGCCAACATAGTCCATATATGCGGAGAGTATGCAGGAACTTTACCTGGGTCAAAGAACCAAAGTGTTTTCCGTCCATCTTCTAAGCTAGGCAAAACCCACAATATTGGTGTGAAAAATAATAGTCCAGCAATACCAGAAATACAGAATATTTCAGACATTCTAGATATTGGTCGTCTCCAGTTTCCTCTAGCAACTTTAGTTGCCATGGATAACATCGGGGCAGCCATGAATGTAGTGAAAATAAACATGCAAGCTGTGATGTAATATGACCATGCAGACAGATTGTCAAATCCATCAGAAATTCTTAAGATCATTCCTACTATCCCAAGTATAGAAAATAAGCCAGTTATGTAAAAAAAGAATTTAAAAGAACTTGTTCTCTTTTGGTTGTGTATATTTAATAATTCTTTAGATACAGGAACTTTTCCTAGAGATCTCTCTATAACTTTTTCAGGATATATTAAACTATTTTTAATTTTCTTCATAAGATTTTAGTGTGAATGTGATTTTTTAGAATCGTCTACTTTTTTCAAATATAAAACATTAGGGGAAGTGCCATAATGCTCCATAAGATGATAGCCTCTTCCTCCTTTTTTTTTCTTCTTTAGATTTGATTTTTGAAATTTTACTATCAGGATTATTCATGTCTCCAAATATTAAAGCTTCAGTTGAACAAGAGTTTACACAAGCTGGATTAATTTCTCTTGCGCCATCTCCAATTTCAAATCCATTTACTTTTGCATCTCTTTTTGTTCTTCTTATTCTTTGGATACAAAATGTACATTTTTCCATAATTCCTCTAGATCTAACTGTAACATCAGGATTTAATTGGTTTTTCAATGATTCAGGCCATTCTGCTTCCCAGAAATTAAAAAATCTAACTTGATAAGGGCAGTTGTTAGCACAAAATCTAGTACCAATACATCTGTTATAGACTTGAACATTCAAACCTTCTTCATTGTGATATGAAGCATATACAGGGCAAACAGGTTCACAAGGTGCTTCGTCACAATGCTGACACATTATAGGAATAAATCTTGCTTTAAACGTCAGGGAATGTCCCTTCCCAATACCTTTCTACTCTAATCCATTGGATAATTCTATTCTCGTCATAATCAGATTTTTTTTGTAAAGGAATATTATTCTCAGATTGGCATGCCACAACGCACGCCTGACAACCATTACATTTATCTAGATCAACTACCATTCCCCATTTTGTTTGTTTC
>JBJLGN010000003.1:0-27435 GCA_045564835.1 Dehalococcoidia bacterium | reverse complement strand
GCAGAAATCTTAGTGTCATTTGGGCACCGTATGTTTCAGCAACAATTCCATATAAAAAAGAACCGATCGGACTAGTCCCTATGCATATTGCGAGCAATCCCATTGCAAGTCCTCTTTCTTTTGGACTTGATGTTAATTGCAAAATTGAAGATTGAGTAGACCCAAATCCTGCTATTCCTAATCCTACAAAACCAACCATGATCAGGCTTAAAATGTAGTAATTAGAAAAAGAGTAAATAAATAGAAAAAATAAACACAGAGACGAACATATAGAAAATACTCGACCTATTCTTTTTGTATTCAATAAAAGTAAGCCTATTGATGTTATTATTGCTCCTATAGCTTCAGATGAAAGTATTATTGAACTAAAAGTAGAAGATCTTCCTAAAACTTCAACTGCGATAAATGGAGAAAGAGATTGTTGTGGGAACATAAATAGATTCATTAATACTGTTGTTGCGCAAACAACAAGAATCGCTCTGTTATTTTTTAATAAATTAATGTAGTCTCTTATTTTTATTTTACTACTATTTTCATTCTCACTTAGCCCTTCATAAATATAATCTATTGAAATAATTGAAGCTAAATTTAATGATAAAAAGAAACACAACAAGACTAGAGCATATGATTCGCTAAGTAATGATAAAAACAAACCAGCTAGAAGAGGACCTATTAATTTACTGAACTGCCAAAAAAATGCTTCAACAGCATTTCCTCTTACTATGAATTCTCTTCCTAATATATCTAGCATTAATTGCCGTTTTGCAGGGAAGTCTATGACAACCCCTGTTCCGTGTATAAATAAAGTTATATAAACTACAAAAATATTTAAGTAGCCCAGAAATGACAGTGTAGTTAATATTAAAATTGCAATAAATGACATACTTCTTCCAAGTATCATTATTTTACGATCATTATATTTCGAAGCTACATTCCCAGCTAACCCTCCTATCATTGACCATGGCAGAGCCCATATAACATTTGCAAAAGTTACTTGTATAGGTGATTCCGTCAACTCGTACATAATGATTAATATCAATGGAATCTGAATCCAAAATGAAATAGATGCTGATAAAGATCCTGCAGTTAATTTTAGATAATTTCTACTATATAGGGGATTACTACTATTCAATTTTTTATTTAATATCATTAAAACTGATACAATTTATCATAAATAAATAGTGATATGATACTTAAATCATGATTGTTTTTATAATATTTATTTACAAATTTTACGATAAAGAAGTATTATATAGCGATAATGCTAAGTCAAAATTTATAAAACTAAATAAGGTGTGATGTGTCTTTTCAGAAATCAATTGAAATATGTTTTGCTAAGTATGCAACATTTGAAGGTAGAGCAACAAGATCTGAATATTGGTGGTTTTTCTTATTTTTAATCCTTATGGGAGTGGTAATGGGAATTGTTGATGGAATTGTGTTTCCTGAACCAACTGAAAATTGGGGCACTGGTCCTATTGGTCTTTTGTGGAGCTTAGGAACTTTAATTCCTTCTATAGCCGTAGGAGCAAGAAGACTTCATGATACAAATAGATCAGGTTGGTGGCAGTTACTTTACATAACAGGAATTGGAATTCCTATTGTATTAATATTTATGGTTTTACCATCTAGAGAATAAAAATTTAATAATACAGAGAGGATAAATATGTCATATCGAGAAAAACCTTCATTAAGCCAAGAAGAAGCTTTAAAACTTCATCATGAAGCATTAGTAATAGATTCTCAAATTCCAACTATAACTATTGGTGGATTGTATACAGATAATATGAGAAAAAAAATGGACGAGTGCTTTAAAGAAGGATTAACAAAAGCAGAAGCATCTGCAATTCTTTCTTCAATGATTCCTGGAGAAATTCAGGGTAGTTCGGATGCAAAAGCTCAGTATATTGAATTATGGGAAAAATCTGGAGTCAATATTGCTAGCGGTACTTACGCAGGACCAGCAGCAGGAGTTGATGCAGCATATCAAAGTTCTGTAAGAAGAATGTCAGATGCAATTTCGATAATTAATTCTATACCTGAAAAATTAATGCTTGTAACAAAATCTGAACATATTAAAGAAGCATACGAAACAGGGAAAGGAGGAATTATATTTGATTTTCAAGATACACTTTCTTTTGGGACAGATTTAAACAAAGTTGATTTCTTTTACAATCTTGGACTTCGTGTAGTTCAATTAACTTACAATTTAAGAAATCTTGTGGGAGATGGATGTACAGAATACCATAAAACAGGACTTTCATATTTTGGTAGAGAATTAGTTGGAAAATTAAATGATAAAAATATGATTGTTGATGTTAGCCATTGCTCAGAGCAAGTAGGATGGGATTCAATGGATATATCTTCTTCACCTGTGGTTGTTACTCATTCTACTAGTGCTGCGATAGTTCAACATGACAGGGGGAAAAGCGATAAATTTGCTAAGGCAATCGCTGATAATGGAGGATTTTTTGGAGTTGTGGTAATACCGGGTTTTATTCAAGAAACTCCTACAGCTACTCTGGATGATTGGGCTGTTCATATCGAAAATCTGGTAAATGTAATGGGAATTGATCATGTCTGCATAGGCACCGACAAATTAGGTCCAGGACCTGGAACAGAAACTTTATTTGAGTATCCTAAAGAAATGCAGGGATTAAAACCAGGACATTTTAATTGGAGTGGTTTTCGAGAAGAGCATAGAGTAAACGATAATGGTTTAGGGTTACCATATCCTCAATATGATGACTATAAGACTATTGGATATGAGCAATTTACTGATTGGCCTAATCTTACATTGAAACTTGCTGAAAGAGGTTTTAATGAAGAAGAATTAAAGAAAATTTTAGGATTGAATTATCTAAGAGTATTTAAAGAAATTGTAGGCTGAGTCTCTAAATGAGTTTCAACAACTTAGTAGCAGTATGCATTTTCCTTGTACCTTTTGCATATTCTCCAGGCCCTGGCGTAATGTTTTTTGCCGTAAATACAGCAAGCTCTGGATTTAAAAAAATTCTTCCCGCTATTGCAGGCTACCATATAGGCATACTTACATTTACCTTTTGTTACGGCATAGGATTTGATTTCATTGTATCAAGATATGATTTTATACTAGATATCCTTAGATATTTGGGTAGTTTATATATTATTTATATTGCTTATAAAATCTTCAAATCAGGATTTGGTTCTGAAAACAAAAATGAATCGGAGATTGGTTTTTTTAATGGACTAATTTTTGTTTTTCTTAATCCTAAAGCCCAAATCGTAATAACTTTGATGTATACAAAATTTAATGATCCAGGAGAAATGAATACATTGGTTTATATTTTAATACTTACATTAACTTTTTCTATAAATAATTTGATTTCAGTAGTTTTATATAGTCTGTCAGGAAATTCATTAAGATTAATAAAAGGCACTAATTACGATAAATACAAAGATGCTTTTTTTGCTTTTTCTTTAATACTAGTAGCTATATGGATGCTAATTAGATAGTGAATTTATTTTGACGCTGATTTACAACAATTAGGATTTTTTTGACTTCTTTCACATCCATCTTTACATATTTCTAATTGATCGCTGTAATAAGAGGCCCATTCTAGTACTGATTGGATTACAGGATTTAAAGATTTTCCTGTAGCTGTTAATGAGTATTCAACTTTTGGAGGTATCACAGAGTATACTTTTCTGTTTACAATATCATCATTTTCTAATTCTTTAAGTTGCTTGGACAACATTTGTTGCGTTATTGGTACTAGCCATTTTTTTAGTTCCCCAAATCTTAGAGTACCTTCACCTAAATGGTATATGATGTCAATCTTCCATTTACCTCCTATGATATTCATAACATCATAGACACTACAATTTGGATTGGTTAAATCAAGATCTTTACTACTCATTTTTTATCTCAAATACTAGAACAAAAATTATTAAGTTTACTGATACATATTTCGTTTTTAATTATAGACTAGTATGAATTTCAATACTACTTGACAGTATTGTTTTCATACTTATATTATATTGTGAATTAAGTATATCATATTGACAAAGGAATTATAAAAATGGATACGTTTATATTGTTAATTTTAGCAAGTATTGTGACTGGAGTCTTGTCTCTAACAGTAGCTGTCATATTAATTACAAGAGGTAGCTGGACTGCTTATTTAATTAAATTTGGTACCCCGTTTGCTGCAGGTGTATTACTAGTTGCTGCTTTTAGGGATTTACTGCCTCACGCAGTTGAAGAAGGATCTGCCAGAAACGCCATGCAAGCAGCATTAGCAGCTATATTATTTTTCTTCTTAATTGAAAAAGGATTTAAATCTTTTCATCATCATCAAAAAGAAGATTCAAAAAATGACTTAATAGATTCAAGCAAAAAAACACAAGGTTGGTTATTTTTAGTAGGAGACTTTTTCCACAATGCTGTTGATGGACTTGCGTTAGGATCTGCGTTTTTGATTGATGGGCCAACAGGAATAATAGCAGCTGTAGCTTTGATAGCACATGATATACCTCTTGAAATAGGTGAGTTTGGAGTACAACTTAGATCCGGATTTACAAAACGACAGATTATAATAAGAAATCTACTAGCATCATCAACTTTGCTTGTAGGTTCTGTATTTGCTTATCAAATTGGTTCAGAAGTTGATATTCCAATGGAATTTGTTTATGGCGGAGTTGCAGGATTTTTCATATATCTTGCTCTAAGCGATATTATTCCAACAATCCATGCTTCAGAAAAAGCTAGATATGGTTTGCAAACAGGCTTCCTATTCGTTGGATTATTTTTTGGAGCTACTGTTGCCAGTTTTGCTCATTCCTATATTGACGTTGGTCACGCAGGCCATGATCACGGAAATGGTGGCCATGATGACCATGATGACCATGATGACCATGATGACCATGATGACCATGACAAGCACGACGATCATGACAAGCACGATGATCATGATGACGATGATCATGATGACGATGATGATGATCACAAAGATGATTAATAAAAAATTATCAACTGGGAGGAGAGAAACATTATGTTAGTTAACAAAAAAGTAAAAAAGACAATTAAAAAGACTCTTTTGGTAGCGTCTATGTGGGCAGCTTTAATATTCACACTAGCAATAATGTTTGTAGTTGACGTGCCGTGGGCGGTAATATAATAAATTTTTTATAAATATAAAAATGATTACAATAAATGATTAATTAATAGTTGCTTCTAGGTGCCTCCTACTATCAACTATTTCTAGTCAATTTAAAAGACTAGGTTGTTATAACTCTGCTAAATATACAACCTAGTCTTTTTTTATTCACTTATTGTGAATCTCGCATACTTTCTATAGAATAAAAAAAGTATGCATACAATTGAAATCAAAAATGGAATAATTGTTGATGGATCAGGATCTGATTCTTACATTGGGAATGTATATTTAAAAAATAAAGAAATAATTGCTATTACTCATGGTGAAGTAATAAATTCAGATATATCAATCGATGCTACAGGCAAAATTGTCACCCCTGGATTTATTGATTTGCATTCACATAGTGATTTTTCATTTTTATTAGATTCAACTGCCCAAAGTAAATTAAGACAAGGCGTGACTATGGAACTATTGGGAAATTGTGGTTTTAGTTTATGTGCTCCTTTGAATAAATATACAAAAGAAGATTTTGATTCGTGGATATCGGAGTATACTGATACATTTGATATAACATGGTCTGATTTTGGAGGATATATTGCTGCTTCAAAAAAAGCAAAAGCTACAATTAATTTGGCATTCCAAGTAGGGCATGGAACTTTACGAGCGTCAGTTATGGGATATGAAGATAGAACGCCTAGCGCTGATGAACTTGATAAAATGAAAAATTTAGCGGGAGAGTGTTTGGATGCAGGGGCATTAGGCCTTTCAACTGGCTTAGTTTATTCTCCCGGAACATATTCAAGAACTGACGAATTGATTTCTATTGCAGAAGAAGTTTCAAAAAGAAACAAATTATATTCTACTCACCAAAGGGATGAAGGAAATGATTCTGTGGGTCTATATGTTTCATTAAATGAAGCAATTGAAATTGGCAGAAGAGCTGAATGTAAGGTTCAAGTTTCTCATGTTAAGTGCGATTCTAAAGCAGTATGGGGAACTGCTGATAAATATATAAATTTATTAGAATCTGCAAATAAAGAAGGACTTGATATTGCAGGTGATCAATATCCATATAATCGTTGGAGTACATCGTTAGCTGGAGGGTTGTTTCCGATATGGGCTCAATCAGGAGGTAGGGAAGAAACTTTGAAGAGAATGGCAAATGAAGATTTGAGAGCTGTAATGATAGATGATTTAAATACACTTTTTGCCAGGAGAAAAGGTCCAGAAGCAGTGATGATAGGTAGATATGCTGAAGATGAAACTTTTGAAGGCAAAAATTTAGTTGAAATTGCTGAAATAATGCATACCAATCCTGCTGAGGCAGTATTGAGACTTTATCAAAACAGTGACCCTATAATAATAGAAGATGGAATAATTGATGAAGATATAGAAAAATTTGTTAAACATCCATTAATTGCAGTTGCATCAGACGGTAATTCTGTATCAAAAGAAGGAATATTATCAGCAGGGAAACCTCATCCAAGATTTTATGGAACAAATCCAAGATTTATAGAAAAATATGTGAATGAAAAACAATTAGTGAGTATAGAAGAAGCTGTGAGAAAGATGACATCCCTCCCTGCGGAAAGAATAGGACTGACCAGAAGAGGCAGACTTTTGCCAGGATATGCTGCAGATGTAGTATTAATGGATTTAAATAATGTTAAAGAAAATTCTACATTTTTAGATCCTCATCAATATCCTTCGGGAATAAGTCATGTAATAGTTAATGGTGAAATTGTAATTAAAGACGAAGAATTTACAGGAAAAACACCTGGAGAAATGATAACTAATTTTAATTCTTGATATTGGAGAAAAATATGTATGATATAGAAATAACTAATGCCACTATACTGGATGGATTGGGTAGTGAAGCTTATCAAGGTAACATATATGTTAAGGATGGAGAAATAGCTACTATAACATATAAAGAAACATTCGAAGCAAGTGTTTCAATGGATGCTTCCGGAAAAATTGTTACTCCTGGATTTATAGATTTACATACTCATAGTGACATATCTTTCCTTTTAGACCCTACTGCCCAAAGTAAAGTACGCCAAGGAGTCACATTAGAACTTATAGGAAATTGTGGATTGAGTTTATGTGCACCACTGATAGGTGATGCAAGAACTATGTTTGACACTTGGGTTTCGGATCATACAGATTCTTATGATCCAACATGGACAGATTATGCAGGTTATATCGAAGCATCTAAAAAAGCTAAAGCTACAGTAAATATTGCTTTTCAAATTGGTCATGCATCACTTAGGTTAGCTGTAATGGGGCAAGATGACAGATCTCCTACAGCTGAAGAATTGACAGAAATGAAAAGATTGGCTGGAGAATCCTTAGATGCTGGAGCATTAGGTTTTTCTACTGGATTATTTTATTCCCCAGGATATTATGCGAGGACTGATGAAGTTATAGCAATTGCTGAAGAAGCGGGGAAACGTAATAAACTTTATTCTACTCATCAAAGAGATGAAGGTAGCAGAACCGTTGGTCTTTTTGTTTCATTGAATGAAGCAATTGAAATTGGAAGGAGAGCAGACTGCAGAGTACAAGTGTCTCATGTCAAATGTGCTGGACCATTAGTTTGGGGAAAAGCAGGTGAGTATATGGAATTGTTAGAACAAACTGTAAAAGAAGGAATTGATATTGCAGGAGACCAATATCCTTATCCCGCATCTAGCACTTTTATCACTGGAGCGTTATTTCCGAGATGGGCTTTGGCTGGAGGTAGAGAAGAAACTTTAAAATATATGGCTGACGAAGATGACAGAGGAAGAATTATTGATAGTATTAATGAAACTTTTAATCAGGGAAGAGGGGCAGATGGAACTATTATTGCAAGATATGTACCTGACGAATCTTTAGAAGGGAAAAATCTTGAAGAAATAGCAGAAATTATGCAAACTACACCAGCTGAAGCAGCTTTAAGAATATATGAAAAAAGTGAAGCTATGGTGGTCAGCTACGGAATGACAGATGAAGATGTTGAAACATTTGCATCTCATCCATTAATTGCAGTTGCATCTGATGGAGAATCTTTGTCAACCGAAGGAGTTTTATCAGCAGGGAAACCTCATCCTAGAAGTTATGGAACAAACCCTAGATTTATACAAAAATATGTAAATGAAAAAAAACTTGTATCTATACAAGAAGCTGTTAGAAAAATGACATCATTACCTGCCCAAAGACTAGGACTTACTAACAGAGGAAGACTTACTCCAGGGTATGCTGCTGATATTGTAATTATGGATCTCCCAAATGTTAAAGAGAATGCAACCTTTCTGAATCCACATCAATATCCAACAGGAATAACACATGTTATAGTTAATGGAGAAATTGTAATTAAAGATGAAGAATTCACAGGGAAAACACCTGGAGAAATGATTACAAATTTTAATTCATAATAAGGGGGATAGAATGGATAAAATAGAAATTAAAAATGCAACTATAATTGACGGTCTTGGAGGAGATCCTTATTCAGGGAATATATATTTAAAAAATGGAAAAATTCTTGCTATTACTAATGGCGAGATTTTAGATTCAGATATTTCAATAGATGCTACAGGCAAAGTGGTTACGCCTGGATTTATAGATTTACATACTCACAGTGATTTGTCTTTTTTACTTGACCCAACTGCTCAAAGTAAAGTAAGACAAGGTGTAACTATGGAATTAATAGGAAATTGTGGAATGAGTCCCGCTGCTCCTCTGATTGGCGAATCTAAAGAAATGTTGATGTTGAATTTGTCTAGATACGAAAATGATGGTGGTATAGCTGACAAAATAAATTGGACAGATTATGCAGGTTACATTAATGCATCTAAAAATAAAGGAGCTACTCTTAATATAGCATTTCAGGTTGGACATGCTACTTTAAGATCTGCGGTAATAGGACAGGAAGACAGGCCCCCGACTGCAGATGAATTGACTGAAATGAAAAGATTAGCTGGCGAATCTATGGATGCTGGAGCTCTTGGATTTTCAACTGGATTATTTTATGCCCCAGGATATTATGCAAGGACTGATGAAGTTATCGCTATTGCTGAAGAAGTTGGAAAACGAAATAAACTTTATTCTACTCATCAAAGAGATGAAGGGGCAAGTTCAGTCGGATTGTTTGTTTCCCTAAATGAGGCTATTGAAATTGGGAGAAGGGCGGAATGTAAAGTTCAGATTTCACATGTAAAGTGTGATACATTTTCTGTGTGGGGCAAAGCAGATAAATATTTAGAGCTACTTGAAAGTACAGTAACAGAAGGCTTGAATATTCGAGGAGATCAGTATCCTTATCCTAGATCTAGTACATCGATTACTGGTGCAGTTTTCCCAAGATGGTCACTTTCAGGAGGGAGAGAAGAAACATTGAAAATTATGGCTGATGAAGATTCGAGAGGAAATTTGATTGATGATATTAATGAAATTATTGCAAAAGGCAGAACAACTGAGGGAATTATGATTGCACGTTACGTGCCTGACGAATCATTAGAAGGAAAAAATATAGCCGAAATTGCAGATAATATGGGAACTACTCCATCTGAAGCAATTTTAAGAATATATCAAGAAGGAGAAGCTATGGTGGTTATGCAGAGTATGGATGATAAAGACGTTGATACATTTGCAAAACATCCACTTATAGCAGTAGCTTCTGATGGCTCATCTATGTCTACGGAAGGAGTGCTATCTGTTGGAAAACCTCATCCAAGAAGTTATGGTACTAATCCAACTTATATTGAACATTTCATTAATGAAAAAAAACTTGTTTCTTTACAAGAAGGTATAAGAAAAATGACATCATTACCCGCAGAAAGATTAGGCCTTACAAATAGAGGTAGGCTTGCTCCTGGTTATGCAGCAGATATAGTAATTATGGAAGCTGACAAAGTAAAAGCTAATGCTACTTTTACTGACCCGCACCAATATCCGTCAGGAATTACACATGTGATAGTTAATGGAGAAATTGTGATTGAGGATGAGAAATTTACAGGGAAAACACCTGGAGAAATGATTACAGATTTTAATTCTTAATTAAGGAATAAAATGGATAAGATTGAAATTAAAAACGCCACTATCATTGACGGCCTTGGTGGAGATCCTTACATTGGTAATATATATCTAAATAACGGAAAAATTATTGCCATTACTCATGAAGAGAGCTTTGCTTCAGATATTTCCATTGATGCAACAGGCAAGGTTGTCGCCCCAGGTTTTATTGATTTACATACGCACAGTGATTTGTCATTCCTACTTGACTCTAAAGCTCAAAGTAAAGTAAGACAAGGCGTGACTATGGAATTAATCGGTAATTGCGGAATGAGTGATGCTGCTCCTGTTAGAGATCACACAAAAGAATTATTAATGATGAAACTGTCTAGATATGGCGATGCTGGTGAAATGTCTGACAATATTGGCTGGGAAGATTATGCGAGTTATATTAATGCTTCCCAAAAAAGAGGAGCTACTCTTAATATCGCATTTCAGGTTGGGCATGCTACTATAAGATCTGCGGTTATGGGTCAGGAAGACAGACCACCGACTGCAGATGAATTATCAGAAATGAAAAAATTAGCTGGCGAATCTATGGATGCTGGAGCTCTTGGATTTTCAACAGGTTTATATTATGCTCCAGGATATTATGCAAGGACTGATGAAGTTATTGCTATAGCTGAAGAAGTAGGAAAGCGAAACAAGCTATATTCAACACATCAAAGAGATGAAGGCAGAAGTTCTGTTGGATTATTTGTATCATTAAACGAAGCAATTGAAATTGGAAGAAGGGCAGAATGCAAAGTTCAGATTTCACATGTAAAGTGCGATACATTTTCTGTGTGGGGCAAAGCAGATAAATATTTAGAACTACTTGAAAACACAGTATCAGAAGGTTTAAATATTCGTGGAGATCAGTATCCTTATCAAAGATCCCAATCATCAATTATAGGTGCTATTTTCCCAAGATGGTCACTTTCTGGAGGAAGGGAAGGAACATTGAAAATTATGGCTGATGAAGATTCAAGAGGAGATTTGATTGATGGTATTAACGAGAATATAGCAAAAGGCAGAATGCCAGAGGGTCTTATGATTGGAAGATATTCATATGATGAATCACTTGAAGGAAAAAATATAGCCGAAATTGCAGATAGTATGGGCACTACTCCAGCTGAAGCAATTTTAAGAATATATCAGGAGGGAGAAGCGTGGGTTGTTATACAAAGTATGGATGAAAAAGATGTTGATACTTTCGCAAAACATCCAATGATTGCAGTAGCATCAGACGGATCATCTATGTCTACAGAAGGTGTGCTATCTGTAGGAAAACCACATCCAAGAAGTTATGGTACTAATCCAACTTATATTGAACATTTCATTAATGAAAAAAAACTAGTTTCTCTACAGGAAGGGATAAGAAAAATGACATCATTACCCGCAGAGAGATTAGGCCTTACAAATAGGGGTAGACTTGCTCCTGGTTATGCAGCAGATATAGTAATTATGGAAGCTGACAAAGTAAAAGCTAATGCTACTTTTACTGACCCGCATCAATACCCGTCAGGAATTACACATGTGATAGTTAATGGAGAAATTGTAATCAAAGATGAAGAATTCACAGGAAAAACACCTGGAGAAATGATTACTAATTTTAATTCCTAATATGAATTTGATGTGCAAAAAATTAAATTAATTACTGAATAATTTACTTCTCTAATTTGTTAAAAGTACTAAACTTAAATCTTAGTAGAATTAATGAATAGAGTACTTTTATTGTACTTCCAAAAACAAGTGATAAACTAATCCCTAATAGTGATGATACATATCCTGCGATACCTGGACTAAAACTATGTGCAGTAGTTCTCCCTAAATTTGATATGCTTGCCATTTGAGTCTGATTACTTTCTTTGACAATACTCATCATAAATGCTTGTCGAGTAGGTATATCAAGATCATTAAACGATTCTTTTATTAGATAAAGTATGGTTGCTAATATCCAATTAGATGATAATGCAGCTACTATTATGATTCCATTAGCAATCAATTGGCTGAAAATCATAGTGTTTAACACTCCAATTTTTTTTGCAATTTTAGGAGCTAATACAAGAGATAGACCATTTAATACTTGAGCAATGATAAATATTATTGATAGAGTAGCTTCACTTAATGAAAACTTTTTAATAAACCAGAATGTTATGAAACTTCTTGCAATAAATCCCCCACCAAAAGAATCGATCGCAAATAAAAATGTAATAATAATAATTAATGAAGACTCATTGTTTTTTATTTTGCTAATTTTAGTTTGTTTTTTTTCTTCTTTAGATTCTATATTGTGATCAAGAAACTTATAAACTAGTGTTTGTATTATGCTTATTACAATATAGATTATTAATAGGATTGAATAAATAGTTTTAGTTTTCAATTCTGTAACTGAAGTAAGTATAGGAACTATTAAAAGAATTGAGGTTCCTATGATTTTAGATATCATTGGTAAAAAATTATAAACACTGTAAGCACTTGTTTGTTTTTTAAGTTCAACCAATTTTGAAATTATTGGGATTTCTACCGAAGTAATTCCAGTTCTGTCTCCTCCGGTTATGCTGCTAATAGATAATAAAGAGGCAAGTAATATAAGAAAGTAATTTTCTGTTATTAAAAATATAAATCCCCCTATTACAGAACTGACTGACATTATAATTAAGAATTGTTTTCTACTTATTATATTTTTGAAAAAATAAACAAATAAATTAGATAAAGCACCACTAAGTGTGACGCATGACAGAGCTATTCCAAATTTTAAATCAGATAATCCAATAAAATAAAAATAGACACCTAAAAACACTCCCATAAACCCAAGATTATAACCTCTTAAAGTAGTAGCTATTAGTATTGTTAGAAGATTTTTATCTCTATATAAAAACTCATTGTCTTTTATTAATTTTGATTTAGTAATCATATTTTTTATCTAATAGCCCAATTGAAAGTAAGCAATATAATTTAATATTATCAATATAGTCTTTTAGTGAAACTCGCTCATCCGGTTGTGTATTGTATTTTCCACCTGATCCCATTACAAACCCTGGTATATTCAACTTATTTACAATATGACCCGCGTCTGTACCATATAAAGAATATGGTGAGAATTGCCCTATTAGCGGATTAGATTGTTTGATTATTTGATTTGTGTTTAATATAAGTTCTACTGTTTGTTCAGATAATTTAGTTTTAATTGGTGGCATTATTGGATTGTTTGTTTGAACATTAAAATCAATTTTTGCATTCTTAAAACTTTTTTTATATTTTGTAATAATTGTTTCTATTTCTTTATTTATAATTTTTATATCACTAAAGTTTGTGAATCTTACTGAGCCATATATAACACCATTGTCAGATACTTGAGGAGGCCTGTCCTCTGAGAAATTTTCACCCAGTCCAGATTTTACTGCTCCAATATGTATTAAATTTAATTTTTTTTCATTTTCACTTTCTATATTTTTTGAAATATCTAATGAATATAATTCAGTTAGTATTTTATTCATAATTAATGTAGCATCGGTTGCTTCGCCTAACTTACTTAGATGTCTTGTTTCTCCTATTATATTTACTGTGAATGAATAAGTTCCTGCATGGATTGTCATAAAATTCAAATCAGTTGGTTCACCATTGATAAAAAAATCACCCTTGAGTCCATTTTCTAATAAAGTTTGAGTTCCCACTCCACCCTGAAGTTCTCCAAGAACTGATGTGAAAATAATTTCTCCATCGTTTAAGCCAATTTTTTTTAATATTTTTGCAGTATTAAACATAGCAGCCATTGAAGCTTTCATATTTGAAACGCCTAATCCGTATATATGATTGTCAATAATCTCACCTCCAAATGGATCTGTTTTCCATCCATTTCCTATATGATTTGTATCCAGGTGACCATTAAATATTAATGAGGTAGAATCAGTTGAAAATTTGAGATTAGATATTAAATTTAATCGATCATCTGAAGTTTTGTGTAATTTATTTTCAAGTCCTAGTTCAGAGTATTTAGATTCCCAGTATTCAATGATTTGATTTTCATTTTTAGTATTTGTTCTACTATCTATTTGGATAAGCGATTTTAAATCATCTATTGCTTCGTTTTCATCAATATGAATTTCAATTTGTTTAATGTAATTATTTAATATTTTTTTATTCATTAATTTTATTATAACCATGTATACTAAAATTTTAGTTGAAATTTACTATTGTTTTGGAGATATGTATGCCTTGGATAGACATGATTAATGAAAATGAAGCAGAAGGTGAATTGGCTGATATATACAGTCAAATAACTGAACCATGGGGTGGTGTTGATAACATCATGAAAATACATAGTTTAAATGTAGGGTCGTTGAAGGCTCATATGGTTTTATACAAAGAAACAATGTACGGCAAATCTCCAATTACTCGAACTGAGAGAGAAATGATTGCAGTGGTATCTTCCGTTGCAAACAAATGTGAATACTGAGTAATTCATCACGGAAAAGGTCTTTTCCGTTTAACAAAAGATGATGTTTTAGTAAAACAATTAAAAACAGATTATAAAAAAGCAACTTTATCAAAAAAGCATAAAGCTATGTTGGATTATTCTTATAAGTTAACTTTGTATCCTTGGGATATGGATAAATCAGATGTAAAGAAATTACAAAAAACAGGATTTTCTGACCGTGAAATTTTAGACATAAATTTAGTTGTATCTTATTATGCGTATGTCAACAGATTAGCTGATGGCTTAGGAGTTGAACTAGAAAAAAATTAAAATTATAGTTTAGATTTTCTCCAAAAATTATCTGGTATATCCATTAATTTTTCAAAATTATTTTCTTTTATCATTATGTTTGCTTCGTCTTCAGCAAATTGAAGTATCTCTTCTTCCACAACTTTTGTAGGGATCCTATTTAACATTACTATTTCACCATCAACTATTACAGTATCCACATCAGCTGCATTAGCATAATATGTTAATCTCGAAACAGGCATGTTCATAGGAATTAAATGAGGTTTAAACATATCTATAAGAATAATGTCAGCTATTTTATTTTTTTCTAATGAACCTATAGAATTTTCTAACCCAAAGCCGTGTGCAGAATCTATTGTAACCATTTCTAAAACTTTTCCTGGAGGCATTATAGTTGTGTCTTTAAAAAATGTTCTATGGTAATGCATGCATTGGCTCATGTGCCTGAACATATCAAAACCACGATCTGGTGCAGCACCATCAGATCCAATTACAACCCTTACACCTTGCTCTATTAATTCTGGAGCAGGACACCTGCCCATAATTGAATAATTTGAACTTGGATTATGAACTATAGTAGGATTTTTATCATAAATTGAATCCAAATCTTCTTTTGTTAAATCAATTGAATGCGACAATAATGACCACGTATCGAGCCCTCCGAATCTATCTGTTATAGCAATTGAACCTTCTTTATGACCGTCTTGCGTAAATATAACATCATATTTAGAACGCAATTCCATTACAGCATCATATATATATTCTATTTTTTTAATATTTTCTTTGTCTTTCATTTCATTTGGGAAAAACTTTGGAGCAGACAAACAAAAAGAAACTTTATCATCAATCGTCCGGTTTCTTTTTGAAACTAGTTCTTTAGTTATTTCTATTTGATGATCAACATCTGTATTTATTGTTTGATTTGTTTCTTTATTATAAAATTCTTGAGGATACGGAGGCCGGTTTGGGCCTACCGCAATATGAGTTCTTACTCCTGTTTTTTTATATTCATCTGCATATGATTCTGCATAAATAGTATCGTCTGATCTTATAAGATCAGTCCCTCCTCCAAATAAAATCAAAGAAGATGTGACTCCGGATTTTAATTTTTCTAAAGAAGACAAAGCAGCATCTGCTTTCCAAAAATTAACAGTTGATCCTTTAGCATATGTTTGTAAACATGCTTTGATCCAATCTTCAGAATTTCCTGTACCTAATGTTTTAATTATTGAATGGCCCGCGTGTCCATGTGAGTCTATCAATCCTGGCATTACCACTTTATTTTTTGCATCTATAGTACAAACTTCATCATTAACTACTATTTCATCCTTAGAAATTTGTGAAATTTTATTTCCTTCTATTAGAATATTTCCTTTATTTAAAATTTCTCTTTTAGAATTCATAGTGATTATAGTTCCGTTTTTTATTAATATTTTATTCATACAATATTCCTACTTGTTTGATATTTGTGCTTATATATAAATATTATTATAATTGATTTTAACTATTCGTACATTTTGAATTTAATATCTGATATATTTAATTATCATTGGAGGAATATAAATGAGTGATAAAGTAGTTAAGTTAGAAAAAAATGAGTCAATTGCAACAATAACATTAAACCGCCCTAAAGTACTTAATGCTCTTAGCAGGGAAGTGCAGTATACATTAAATAATTATATGAATGATTTGGAAAACGATGAATCTATTAAATGTGTAATTGTAACAGGAGCAGGAGATAAAGCATTTAGTGCAGGAGGCGATATCCACGAAATGGATAAATTATCTAAAATGGAAAACCCACCTGAAGATCATCCAACTGCGAGATGGTATTCGTGGAATTTAATGAATTTTAAAAAACCTTTAATAGGTGCAATCAATGGATTAGCTTTTGGTGGCGGAGCACTCATGGCATCTACATTTGATATTCGAATTGGCACAGAAAATACTTCGTTCAAATTTCTTGCGGCCACATATGGAAGATTGAACTCTTCATGGTCTTTACCAGCTCAAATTGGGTGGCCAAAAGCAAAAGAACTTTTATACACAGGACGGCAAGTTTTAGCACCAGAAGCTTTTCAAATAGGATTATTAAATCACTTGGTAGAAAAAAATAATTTGATGGATAAATCTTTTGAAATAGCAGAACAAATTGCTAAAGGCGATGCACGAATGATACAGGGTATAAAAAAATTAATGATAGAAAATACAGGTGAATCAATTAGAAATCAATTTACCAAAGAGATGAGAGCAGTTGATAGCTGGCTTAAACCCATAACTGTTCAAGAAAGTTTTAAAACATTTTTAGACAAAAAAGGAAGGAAAAATGGTTAGTAATAAAAAACATCCATTAGAAGGAATTAGAGTTTTAGATCTAGGTAGATATCAAGCAGGGCCAAGATGTGCACTAATGTTTGCAAGAATGGGAGCTGAAGTTATAAAAATAGAATCTCTGACTGGAGATGAAAGCAGAAAAAACCCTCCTGTGGTAAGAGGACAAAGTGCTTATTGGGTTCAATACAATAGTGGTAAAAAAAGTCTGTCAATTAATCTTAGAACAGATGAAGGTAAAGAAGTTTTAAAAGATCTTGTTGCTCACTCTGATATATTTTTACAAAATTTCAGACCGGGAACAATAGATAAAATGGGTTTTGGTTACGAAACACTAAAAAAGCTAAATGAAAAAATAATAATGATAAATGTTTCTGCATATGGGCAAGATGGTAGTTACAGAGACAGAGTAGGATTTGATCCACTTGGACAAGCCTTAGGAGGAATGATGTCCTTAAATGGAGAACCTGATGGACCTCCAGTTAGAAACTTTTTCCCTTTAATTGATCGTATAACAGCTCTGCACGGTTGCATCGGTGCTTTGGCAGCTTTATTTGAAAGACAATTTTCAGGTCAAGGTCAAACTATTGATGTCTCTTTGGGAGATACAGGATTTACTGTTAACGAAATACCTATCAGTGCATTTTTAGGTGATGGAATAATTCAAGATAAAACGGGTAATGGAATGGGAATGGATAATTCATATCAAACTTCAGACGGATGGATACTTATGGCTGCTACAAACAGAAAAATGTGGGAAAGATGTTGTGAAGCGTTAGGTTGGGATGATTGGGTAAATGATCCTAGATTTGTGGGCAGAAATGATAGAAGAAAAAATCATAAAATCATTGAAGAAAGACTAATCCCATGGTTTAAAAGCAAAACTACTGAAGAAGCAGTTAATTATTTAAATGAATATAGTGTTCCAATCGCACCAATAAATGACGTTGTAGGTGCTAGTATAAATCCATTGATAAAAGAAAGAGAAATGATGATTGAGGTTCCAGATAAAGTTGCTGGTAAAATACACGTTACAGGAAAATCAATCAAATTTGGTAGGACTCCAATGACTGTAGGATCTGCACCCACAATTGGGCAGCATACAGAAGAAATACTTTCTGACATCCTAGGCTATGATTCTACCAAAATCAATGATCTTGAATCTAAAGAGATTATAAGGTGTGAATAACTATGTTTAATGAAATCAAGCAAACTAGAAAAAGGATTACTAAATCTGGAGTTACACTTAACAACAAAGAAAAACGATTTGATTGTATAGTATTATTTGCTCCTATGTTTGGTTCAGGTGAAGTTTATGCAATAAATTCAGATGGTGATATTGTGCATGAATGGAATCTGCCGTGGTCACCAGGATTATATGGCTATTTGCTACCTAATGGTAATTTGTTGTATTTGGGTAAAACCACAAAAAAATCCGATGTAGATTTTCCTTTTTGGCAAAGATTTAAAGGTGGAATTATTGCTGAAGTTGATAAGCACTCAAATATAATTTCGAAATATGAAGATATTTATCATCATCATGACGCAAGAAAAACCTTAAATGGCGGATTGATTTACATGACTGTAGAAAAAGTTGAAAATTCACTAGCACAACAAGTTAAAGGAGGCGTTATTCCCCCAGATTATAGCGGAACTATGTGGTCAGATGTGCTAATTGAACTAGATGAGAATAACAATAAGATATGGGAATGGCATTCGACTGATCATTTGGATGTTGACAGACACCTAATAACATTTAATGATCCTAGAGATGAATGGAGTCATGGTAATACAGTAGTCCCCATAGATAACGACAAAGTTCTAGTGAGTTTTAGAAATATATCTACAGTTGCTTTAATAGATAAAAATTCAGGGAAATTTATTTGGGAAATTGGACCTGATATTTTAGCTCAACAACACGACCCTTCTTTGTTAGATAATGGTAATGTGTTAATTTATGATAATGGAGTTCACAGATTAGATGAACCAATGCCATTTTCAAGAATAATTGAAGTTAATCCATCTACAAAAAAAATTGAATGGGAATATTTTGATAAGCCAAAATTTAATTTTTTTAGTCCTTATATATCTGGGGCACAAAAATTACCAAACCAAAACATATTAGTAACTGAGGGTAATTTTGGTCGGATTTTTCAAGTTGATTTAAATGGAGAAATTGTTTGGGAATACATCAGCCCATATTACGAACCTGATCATGAGGGCGTTGAAAGTAATGGAATATTCAGATCTTCAGCCTATTCAATTGATTTTTTTGGTAAACATTATGAAAATTAATATAAAATTTTTTGGTCAACATAAAGAAGATTTAAGTAAATCCGAACTTGTTATTAATTTAAAAAACAATCTCACAATAAAAGATTTAATTGAGTTACTAAAAATTCAAGAACCAAATTTTTCAAAATTTAAATCTTATGCTATCGCAGTTAATTTAAACTATGAAAATTTAGATTATGTACTTAAAGAAAATGATGAAGTAGCTATTATTCCGCCAGTGAGTGGAGGTTAAATGATTAGTATAATTCCAAACGAAATAATTTTGAAAAAATATTTGAATCCTGATAATAACCCTGAGTCTGGTTCTCAATTGTATTTTTTAGGAACAACACGGAATAATAATTTGGGGAAAAAGGTAACATATCTGGAATATGAAACTTTTGAAGAAATGGCTTTGTCTAAATTAAATGAAATTTCCGAATATGCGATGAGCAAATGGGAATTAAATCAACTGGATATTATCCATAGAATAGGCAGAGTAAACATATCTGAAATTAGTCTTTTAATCATAACTTCTTCTGCCCATCGAAAAGAATCTTTTGCTGCAATTGAATATGTTGTTGATGAATTAAAAAAAATTGTACCTATATGGAAAAAAGAATTTTATTCAGATGGATCTGCATGGATAGGTAGTTCTGATAACCCAAATTGAAATGTGAGACAATTTTGCATTCAAATATTACTTTGAATTAAATCACTAATTTGATAATATTTCTATTCAGGTTGTGGAGGGTTGGCTGAGTGGTCGAAAGCACACGGTTGCTAACTGTGCGAATCCTAATAGGATTCCAAGGGTTCGAATCCCTTACCCTCCGCCATTTATAAATTAGAGAAATAATATGAAAGATAAATTTTCAGTATGGACAATTGGTTGCCAAATGAATGTTGCTGATTCAGAAAGAATTAGCACTGCTTTAGCAACTGTAGGATATGAAGAAACTGATGATATTTACAACTCTAATGTCTCAATTGTTAATAGCTGTGTTGTCAGACAAAGCTCAGAAGACAAAGTGATTTCTAAATTAGACCAATTATCAAAACACAAGCAAAATGATAAAGACAAAATAATTGTTTTGATGGGATGTATGGTTGGCCCAAAAACTGATAATCTTGAACAACGATTTCCAGATGTAGATTTGTTTTTACAGCCACAAAACTATGAACCTTTAGTTAATCTACTATACGAGCAAAAAGGAATTGATAAAGAAGGATGTTTATCTAATCTCGATATCAAACCACGAATTTCTAGTTTTGTTCCAGTTAGTCATGGATGTGATAAATTTTGTTCATATTGTATTATTCCTTACAGAAGAGGAAGAGAAATTAGTAGAGAAATTCCAGTTATAGTTGATGAAGTGAAAAAACTTGCAGATAAAGGAGTTAAAGAAATCACATTGCTAGGTCAAAATGTGGATAGTTATGGATATGATTTTTCTGAGGATATCACTTTGGCTGATTTGTTTGAAGCTGTACATGCTATAGAAGATATAGAAAGAATTAGATTTTTAACATCTCATCCTACTGATATGGATATTAGAATTATAGAATCTATTGCTAATCTACCTAAAGTTTGCAATAGTATTAACTTGCCCTTTCAATCAGGCTCAAACAAAATATTGGAAACAATGAGAAGAGGTTATTCTCGAGAAGAATATTATGATTTAATTCATAATATCAGAGACAAAATACCCAATGTTGCTATGTCAGCTGATGTGATCGTGGGATTTTGTGGTGAAACAGAATCCGATTTCGAAGATACTATGGATCTTATGAAAACGATAAAATTTGATAAATTACATACTGCTATATATTCAGAAAGAAAAGGAACTATTGCTGCTCGCAAAATGAAAGATGATGTTCATATGGATGATAAACAAAGAAGATATAAGATCTTAAATGATGAGCAAGAAAAAATACAAGCTGAACTCAATTCAAAATATGTTGGCAAAGTTAATAATGTTATGATTGAAGGATTGAAACGAGGCAAAGTTTTTGGTCGTAATGAACAAGATAAGTTAATATATGTGGATAGCCCTAATATGCATGAGGGTGCAATGGTCGATGTTAAAATTGATTATGCGGGTCCTTGGGCAATGAAAGGAAAAGTTATTTCATATGTGAATCAAGCATTATTGTAACTGGACCATCATTAATAAGTTCTATTTCCATCTTTGCTCCAAACTTTCCAGTGTTGATTTTAAGACCTGTTTTATTATATTCAGTAATTACTTGATCATACAATTTTTCAGCATTTTCAGGCAAGGCAGCATCAAAAAAACTTGGCCTTCTTCCCTTTGAAGTGTCTGCATGAAGAGTAAATTGGCTTACAATTAATAATTCAGCTCTAAGATCTATTGCGCTATAATTGAACTTATCATTTTCATCAGAAAAAATTCTTAAATTTATAGATTTGTCTATAATAAATTTTATATCTTCGACTGTATCGTTTTTGTGAATTCCAACAAGTATCAGTAGACCTTTTGTAATTTTAGAATATTCAGATTGATTTATATTTACGCTAGCTTTTTTAACTCTTTGAATTAAAGCTTTCATTCTGAAGTTTTGTTTGAGGGTTTAGATTCTTTTTTCGTATCTTTTTTTTCAGATGATTTTTGACTTGGAGCTGGTTTTGAAGTAGATGAATCTGATTTTTTTGCATAATCATTAACATACCATCCACTACCTTTGAAGACAACAGGAACAACAGAAAATTGTCTTTGGCATTCTTCGTCGCAATCTTTTTCAATACATTTTGCGACAGGCTTAGAATCAAAGCTCTGCTTTAAATCAAATTTTATTTCACAAGTTTTACAATAATATTCGTAAGTTGGCATTTTCTTTAAGATATATGTTAAGTTACATAAATTATATCATGAGAAATGATATGTCAATTAGATATTTGTCCTAGTTTATTTAACCATTTCTCTTTTAAAAATGATAAATCTAAACTAAGGCTTTTGTTAATTAGCAAATTATTATCATTTATGACTTCTCCGATTTTCAAGTAAGGAAGCTTTGCTGATTCTAATTCTTTCATTAATTTTTTTTCATCTTCCCTATCAATTGATACTACTATTCTTGAATTTATTTCTCCAAAAAACGAAGGAATAAGTAATGATTCATCTATCTCTGTAGTAAATTTAAAGCCTGTGTTTCCTAAAAAACATTTTTCGATTATTGTTGAAAGCAAACCACCGTCACTACAATCATTTGCTGATTTTATTATTTTCTTTTTGATTAGGGATCTATTTATATCATGTAATTTTTTTTCGTCTTCCAAATTAATTGGCGGAATTCCACTAATAGATTTACAAAAATAATTTTCGTATTCTGATCCCAACAATGTTTTTTCAGATAGATTTATATTTTCAGCTCCAAGTAAATATACAAGATCATTGTTTTTTACAAACCCAGATTTGATTATTGTGTCATTATTTTTCTTTATTCCCAAAGTACTAATTATTGGAGTTGGTTTTATAGAACCTGTTGGAGTCTCATTATAAAGACTAACATTTCCACTGATTACGGGGGCATTAAAAAATTCACTAGCTTCAGATAACGCGGTAGTTGCTTTGTCTAACTGATAATATATTTCAGGATTTTCAGGATTCCCAAAATTTAAACAATTTGTAATTGCTAAAGGAATACCTCCAAGTGTACTAATATTACGGCATGATTCAGCTACAGTTATGATAGTACCTAGATATGGATCAAATGAGCAGTATCTTGAATTTCCGTCTGTGGAAAGTAATAAAGTGTCTCCAGTTTCTTTTATTCTTACTCCAGCTGAGCTATGCCCTGGTACTATTACTGTGTTATTTTGAACCTGGTGATCGTACCTTTGAAATACAGAAGTTCTTGAACTTAAATTATTATTTGTAATAAATTCGTATATATGTTTTTGTAAGTTTTTTATATTAAGATTAAATTTTGGTTTTTGAGACTTTAAAGTTGGTTTTTTAGGATCTAGTGTATATGTAGGACAATCTACAAGGGGATCTATAGGCAAGTCTGCAACCAATTCGTTTTTATAATATATATTGATATTTGGTTTTTCTATAACTGTCCCAATTTTGTAAGCTTCTATATCCCATTTTTCAAATATACTAATTATTGAATTTTCGCTTTCAGGTTTGCACGCAACTAGCATTCGTTCTTGAGATTCTGAAAGCATAATCTCATATGGTGTCATTGTATTATCTCGAAGTTTTATCTTATCTAGATCAAGTATGATCCCTTTTTTAGACCTGTCAGCAGCTTCAACTGTCGAACTAGTTAATCCAGCTGCTCCAAGATCTTGTAACCCAATAAATCCTTTATCATTTATAACTTCTAAGCATGCTTCAATAAGAAGTTTTTCTATAAACGGATCACCTACCTGGACTGTGGATTTTGAAGTCGATTCTTCTTCTAGAGTTTGTGATGCTAAGCCTGAAGCACCATGTATTCCATCTTTTCCAGTTCTAGATCCTGCTAAAATTAGTATATTATCTTCTGTACCAACTTTTGCTTCTACTATCTCATCGTGTTTTACTATCCCAAGGCAAAAGGCATTTACTAATGGATTATTATTATAACTTTCATCAAATACGATCTCACCTCCAACGTTGGGAATCCCTATACAATTTCCATATTCTGATATCCCTGAAACTACTCCGTTGAATATATGTATATCATTTTTCAAACTCATGTCCCCAAACCTAAGTGAATTCATTAGAGCTATTGGTTTTGCACCCATTGCTAAGATATCTCTGACTATTCCACCTACACCAGTAGCAGCTCCTTGAACAGGCTCTACAGCTGATGGATGGTTATGAGATTCGATTTTAAAGACTGCAGCGAGTCCGTTACCTATATCTACAGCACCAGCATTTTGACTACCTGCATCTACTAATATATTAGAGTTTGTAAATTTGAATTTTTTCAATAAAGGTTTGGAGTGTTGGTATCCACAATGTTCACTCCATAAAGAACCAAAGAGTCCTAATTCCAAATCATTAGGTTCTCGCCCGATTTTTTCTATTATTTGATTATATTCAGATTTTTTTAAAGCAAGATCGTATAGCTTTTTTTCTAAATCTTTTTTCATTTTTATTTAGATAAAATAATTAAGGTTACACCTAAGATTATCATAACTGCGCCAATTAGAGTAGAAAGATTTTGTTTTTCTACTTTTCTTAGGAATAGAAAACTAAAAAATATTGCAAAAAGGGGATAGGAACCTGTTATTGGAGCTACAACAAATACTGGAGCATTGTTCATAGCATAATACTGTGAACCTACACCTGTGCTTCCTGCCATTCCAGCTAGAAATAAAAAAAGAAATGTTTTCTTATTAATATTTTTAATGTTAAGAAGATGTTTATGATAGATTGTGGTTAAAATTAAAAACCCGAAAAGCAAAGCAAAACTTGTAGCAATTAAAGGAGCTGCAATATCATTTACAATTGTTTTAGCCAAATTTGCGCTCACACCATAAGATGCAGCAGCAGCAAGTGAAGCTAAATACCCAAATAGTTGGGACTTAGGATTAGGCATACTAATTTTATCTGATACGTCTTTTTTCATTTATTTTGATTTCGTTATGAATATAATTCCAATAGTAACTAATAATATGCCTAATCCAATTAATATAGTTGGACTCTCACCTAATAATATTATTGCTAATATAGTTGCAAATAAAGTAGAGGTCCCAACTAACGGTGTTGATTTTGAAACACCTACAAATTTGACTCCTGTGTAATTTAAGAGCCTTCCCATAGCAAATGTAAAGAATCCAGCTGCAAAAAACCATTTCATATGATTTAATTCTAAATCTCCAAATTTACTTCCTTGAAAAATTATAGATATAGAGAACATAACGATAGTGCTAAAAAATAATGAAACAATTGTTCCTAACCTTGTGTCTATTTTATCTAAAGCAATTTTTGTGAATACAGCAGAAGCTCCCCACCCTGAAGCTGCAATTAGTGAAAATATTATTCCAGTCATGCTAGATTTACACTTTTCATTATAGATTTAAATATATAATTTCCATCAGCACTCCCCAATATTGGTTCGCAACTTCTTTCTGGGTGTGGCATCATTCCTAATACATTTTGATTTTGATTTATGATACCTGCAATATT
Organism: Dehalococcoidia bacterium; assembly: GCA_045564835.1. GTDB lineage: Bacteria > Chloroflexota > Dehalococcoidia > Lucifugimonadales. The sequence goes on along the minus strand of JBJLGN010000003.1, from coordinate 1,777 downwards.
GTTTACAGATCCATTTGGATTGAATTTGCTAGAAATTTCTCCACTTTCAGATGAGTATCTAAAAAGAATTCTATTACTATTTTCTAATTCTTCAATTGTATTTTTATCTGCAAAATAATTTCCTTCTCCATGAGATATTGGAATATTTAATATTTGATCATTATCACAATCATTTGTGAAAGTTGACTGATTGTTTTGTACTTTCAAATGTGTGCTTTCACATCTGAATTCCATTACATTGTTTGGCAATAATATTCCTGGTAGCAGATTTGCTTCACATAAAATTTGAAACCCATTACAAATACCTATAACTGGTTTGCCACTATTAGAAAATTTAATTATTTCTTTCATTATAGGAGAAAATCTTGCAATTGCACCTGGCCTTAAATAATCTCCATACGAAAAACCACCAGGTAAAATCAAGCAATCTATGTCTTTAAGACTTGTTTCTTTGTGCCAAATATAAACTGATTGATTACCTAAGATAGTAGTAACTGCATGATAACAATCTTTATCACTCCATGTTCCAGGAAAGACTACTATGCCAAATCTTGTGTTTTTCATATTTAGTTCAACAGCTCCATAACAATTTTATTAACTGTTTTCCCATCTGCTTGCCCACCGAGTTGTTTCATTAATAAAGGCATTATTTTACCTAAGTCTTTTATGGATTGAGCATTAGTTTCCTGGATGGCTTTTTGTGCTAATTCTTTGATTTTTTCTTCACTTATTTGTTCAGGCAAATATTTGGAAATTATTTCTAGTTCTTCGGATTCTTTGTCAACCAAATCTTGTCTTTCTGCATTTTTAAATGCTTCAATACTATCTTTTCTTTGCTGTGCTTGTTTGATTATTAATTTCAAGACCTGTTCATCATTAAGCTGTTTACCTATTTTTATTTCTTCATTGTGTATTGCAGACAATATAAATCTATATACTGATTTTTTCACGTTATGTTGAGCTTTTAGTGCTTCTTTAAGATCTTGTTTTAAGGAATCTATTATATTTTTCATCTTAATTTAGAAATGTTTTTCAATGAAAGTATATAATCTTTGAAATTTGTGTCAAGTATAAACTAAATAGAATCAAGAGCAGATGATATTCTTCTTAATGATTCTTCTTTTTTAAGGATGTATAAACAATCAAATATTGGAGGACTGATTTTTTGATTTGTTATAACTATCCTTAATGTTCCTAATACTTGTTTAGGTTTTAAATTTAGTTTTTCCATTAAATTTTTTAATTCTTTTTGTAAGTTATTTATACTAAAATCGTTAATTTCATTAAGTAATTCTAAAGATTTTTCTAAAACTAATTTACACTGATCGTTGTCATCGCACATATCTGTTATTTCATTTGTTGATAAGAAATTTGGTGTTTTGTATAAAAATTCTGACATGACTAATGAATCTTGAAGAGTTTTAGACCTCTCTTTTACCATATTTGCAATATCTTGAAAATCAAACTTGGATAATTTTTGATAATTATCTACATCTAAGGTATTTTCGAAAAATAATTTTAATTCTTTTGCAAGATTATTATTAGATATTTCTCTTATATATTTCCCGTTAAACCAATCTAATTTTTCTTTATTAAAAATAGCAGGAGATTTTGATATTCTTTTCAGGTCAAATTTTTCTACTAATTCATCAATAGTAAATTGCTCTGTTTTGTCATCAAATGCCCATCCAAGTAATACTAGAAAATTAAACATGGCTGGCTTAATATAACCTTCATTAACAAATTCTTGCACAGAAGTTGCTCCATGTCTTTTGCT
>JBJLGN010000002.1:0-28712 GCA_045564835.1 Dehalococcoidia bacterium | reverse complement strand
TAGGTTCTTCAGTTTTAGGTTCTTCAGCCTTAGGTTCTTCAGTTTCAATCGGAGTAAACGGTTTGTTACTGGCAGATATTAAAACTAGTGTATTAGACGCACCGGGGACAGAGCCTGATACATAAATTAGATTATTTTCTAAATCGATATCTAATATTTCAAGGTTTTTTATTGTAAATTGCTCTCCTCCATAACGACCAGACATCTTTTTACCTTTTAAAACTCGGCCAGGAGTTGTACCTGCACCAATTGATCCTGGAGCTCTGTGTCTGTCAGACTGCCCATGAGTTTTCGGACCACCTTTAAAATTCCATCTTCTTACTGTACCAGAAAAGCCACGACCTTTTGATTTAGATGTTACATTCAAGTATTGACCTCTTGAGAATATTCCAACATCAATTTTATCACCTATTTTATTATCAGTTTTTTCTGTAACTCTGAATTCTCTGAGTATTTTGTATACACCTTTGTTATTCTTCATATGTCCAGATGAAGGTTTATTTGGTTTTTTTGAAATTTGGAATCCCAATTGAACAGCATCGTATCCATCGTTTTTATTAGTCTTAATTTGCGTAACATAACATGGTCCTGATTCTAAAATTGTAGCGTGCTTAGATTCTCCACTATTATTAAATATAGTAGTTGAACCGATTTTTTTAGCTATCATTTTATTAAGAGTCATTGGTTTAATACCTTATAATTTCATTGAAATATCAACGCCGGCTGGCACATTCAAGTTAGTAAGATCGTCAATTGTTCTAGCATTGGGATCAAGAATGTCTAGCAATCTTTTATGCGTTCTGAATTCAAAATGTTCTCGACTATCTTTGTCTATATGAGGAGAACGTATAACACAAAATCTTTTTATTTTTGTAGGTAATGGGACAGCCGATACTGACGCGCCTGTTCTTTCAGCAGCTTCAATAATTTGCTGAACAGAATAATCAATCATTCTGTGATCAAATGATTTTAGTTTTATTCTTATTTTCGAAACATCATTTTTATTAACCATTTCCAGTTCCTTGTTCTTCCATTTTTCCTTTTAATATTGATTTCGGTAATTGTTCGTATTTTTCAAATTCCATTGAAAAACTTGCCCGACCTTGAGTTAAGGATCTTAGGGTATTTGCATAACCGAAACTTTCTCCTAGTGGAACTGAACCTTTAATAATTTGAGAATCACTTACAGTGTTTGTCTCACTTACCATGCCTCTTCTTCTATTCAAATCACCAATTACTTCACCAAGAAAATCTCCTGGTGTTGTGACTTCAATTTTCATAATAGGTTCTAATGCTACCGGGGCTCCTTTTCTAACAGCAGCCTTAACAGCCATTGAACCCGCTATGGTAAAAGCAACTTCTGATGAATCCACATCATGGAAACTGCCATCAACTAAATTAACTTTAATATCTACAATAGGGTAACCTAATAGCTGACCACTATTTAAACCTTCTATAATTCCTTTTCTAACTGCAGGTATGTATTCTCTTGGAATAGCTCCACCTTTTATAGAATCAACAAATTCAAAGCCTGCTCCACTTTTTTGTGGCTCAATTTCTATTTCACAATGTCCGTATTGACCTCTTCCACCACTTTGTCTGATGAATTTACCTTCAGCATTAGCACTTGTAGTAATGGTTTCTCTGTAGGCAACTTGAGGCTTACCTGTATTACATTCAACATTAAGCTCTCTTTTCATTCTATCTACCATTATTTCTAGATGGAATTCTCCCATACCAGATATTAAGGTTTCAGCAGTTTCGTCGTTATAAGAAACCTTGAAAGTTGGATCTTCGTCTGCCATTTTAAGAAGGGCTTCTTGTAGTTTGTCTTTGTCAGATTTAAGCTTTGGTTCAACTGAAACCGCAACAACAGGTTCAGGAAAGGTTATTTGTTCAAGTATAATTGGTTGACTTTCATCACAAATTGTATGACCAGTTGATGTATCTTTTAGTCCTACTGCTGCAGCTATATCACCAGCACTTACGCTTTTAATCTCTTCTCTATCATCAGCATGCATTTTTACAATACGTCCCATACGTTCTTTTTTACCGGTAATAGTATTTAGTACACCAGCACCAGCGTCAATTGATCCAGAATATACTCTGAAATAAATTAATCTACCAATATACGGGTCAGAAACAGTTTTAAAAGCCAGAGCTGCAAAAGGTTCTTCAGAGTCTGCTTTTCTTACTTTGTCAGATTCACCTCTATATTCTTTTCCTGTAACAGCAGGCACATCTATAGGCGAAGGTAAATATTCACCAATGGCATCTAACATAGGCTGAATAGCTTTTCTTTTTAAAGCAGTTCCACACATAACAGGAATAATAGCATTTGAAATAGTTACTCTTCGGATTGCATCTTTGAATATTTGATCGTCAAATTCTTCGCCTGAAAAAACTACTTCCAAGAATTCTTCATCATTTTCTGCTACTTTTTCTATTAAATTTGATCTGTATTCTTCAGCTTTAGATTTTAATTCGTCAGGAATTTCTGTTACTTTGTCTATATGACCCTGATCATCTCCGATTTTATAGTAAATTGCTTTTTGTTCAATCAAATCAATTATACCTTCAAATTTATCTTCTGCACCGATTGGCATTTGGATTGGAACTGGGTTGGCACTTAATCTGTCCACAGTTGTTTGTATAGCATAGTCAAAATTTGCGCCGATTTTGTCCATTTTATTGACAAAAATCATTCTTGGTACATTGTATTTGTTTGCTTGCCTCCAAACAGTTTCGGATTGTGGTTGCACTCCGGCTACGGAGTCCAAAACTACAACAGCTCCATCAAGAACCCTTAAACTTCTCTCGACTTCTGCTGTGAAATCAACGTGACCTGGTGTGTCGATAATGTTTATATCGTACCCATTCCATTCACAAGATGTTGCAGCCGAAACAATAGTTACTCCTCTCTCTCTTTCTTGAGCCATCCAATCTAGTACGGTGTTTCCATCATCAATAGTACCAGCTTTGTGAGTTCGGCCTGTGTAAAACAATACACATTCAGAAACAGAAGTTTTACCTGCATCTATGTGTGCTATAAAGCCCATATTTCTTGTTTTTGCTAAATTAACTGCCATTATTTATAATCTCCATTACCATTTGAAATGAGCAAATGCTTTATTTGCTTCTGCCATTTTATGAATATCATCTTTTCTTTTTATTGCAGGACCTTGTGAATTATACGCATCCATTAATTCTCTCGCTAATCTTAAATGATAAGCTGATCCTGACCGAGATCTTGAGCTTTCGATTATCCATCGCATAGCTAAGGTGAGGCTTTTTTCTCGAGGTAGTTCGGTAGGTACCTGATAGTTTGCTCCACCAACTCTTCTACTTTTTAAAATAACATCTGGCGATACGTTTCTAACAGCCTGTGTAAATACATCTATACCAGGTTTTTTTAATTGTGTTTCTATTTCATCTAATGCTGTATAAACTATTTTTCTAGCAAGATTTTTCTTACCGTGCTTCATTACTTTGTTAATAAATTGAGTCAAAGCTAAATCGTTGTATTTACTTTCTATTATCAAATCTCTTACTTTGGCTCTATGACGTCTTGACATTGTTTTACCTTATTTGATTATTCTGATGATTCAGAAGGGGTTGATGTAGAACTTTGACTACTTTTCTTGGTACCGTACTTACTGCGGCCTCTGTTTCTATCGCTTACACCGTCAGTGTCTAGAGCTCCTCGAATAATATGATACCGAACTCCAGGCAAATCTTTCACGCGGCCACCTCTAATCAAAACCACTGAGTGTTCTTGAAGGTTATGACCCTCTCCAGGGATGTAAGCAGTTACTTCCATTCCATTTGTAAGTCTTACTCTTGCAACTTTTCTAAGTGCAGAGTTAGGTTTTTTTGGTGTTTGAGTTCTAACTTGAGTGCATACTCCACGTTTTTGCGGAGAGCCAGTATTTCTGAATCCAGCATTTTTTAAAGTGTTAAAAGAAAACCTTAAGGCAGGAGATTTATCCTTACCTTTTTTAATTCTTCTACCCTTTCTAACTAATTGATTAATTGTAGGCATAAAAAAGCACCATTTATATAACGGACTAGTAAAGTTGTGTAAAAACACGAAACGATATTATATTTATTACCATTCTATGAGTCAACAAATTTTATAGTCTCATATTCGTTAAATTGTGGTAAAAGCTTTAATTTTGCCTTTTTTTTATATTTAGAGTGATTTTTTTATGTATAATTATTCTTAATTTTTAATCTTATATGGAAATGAAAGTACAAATTAGACAACCCAAAACCGACTTAGATTACATTTTTTTAAGGAATATTCGTATTAAAGTTTTTGTAATTGAACAGCAAATTCCGTGGCAGTGGGAATTTGATATCTATGATGAATCTGCTATTCATTTATTAGTGGAATTTAACAATCAAATTATAGGAACAGGAAGATTGTATCAATCTGAAAATGATTTTGAATACAAATTAGGAAGAATGTCTGTTTTAGAAGAATTTAGGGGCAAAGGACTCGGTACTAAAATACTGAAACAATTTGAAATAATAGCAAAGGAAAAAAATATTTCAGAGATTTATTTAGAAGCTCAATCCGACAAATTAGATTTTTATTTGAAAGAAAACTATGTAATAAAAGGGACTGAATACATCATGGATGGAATTTCTCATAAGCTAATGTTTAAAATAATTTCATAGTACTATTTTTTGTATATATTTTTTTTGAAATTTTCTAGCCATTCTTTTGTTGGAGGGTAGTATTTGCCTGGAGGGACTCTTTCTTTCTCAGCTTTGTTTTTGATATACTCTTCAGCTGATTCGTACAATTCGCACCATTCCACAATTTCTTCTGCTAAATGTTTTGGTACTACAACCACGCCGTCATCGTTACCGTAGATAATATCTCCAGGTCTAACTAGTACCCCGTCACATTGAATATCTACATTGTCTTCATACTCTGTCATTACATGTCTTGCGGCTTTTGGAGTTCTCCCCGAAGCATAAATTGAGAACCCAAAAGGTTCGACTTGGTCAAAATCTCTCATTCCTCCATCTGTTACTATTCCTTCTGCCTTATTCATTTTTAGCTGTACTAACTTTACGTCACCTAAATTTGCTGCTGTACTATTTCCCATAGCATCACAAACAAGTACATCTCCAGGGCCACATGATCCCATAGCCCTATATTCAGGGGCGTTCTCATTTGGCACTTCCATTCCATCTGCGCTATATCCTTCTCGCACTTCTTCTTTTAAATCGGGTCTTTCAGGCAAGTATCTTAAAGTACGTGCTCTTCCTAATATGATTTTACCTTTTGTCAGTGGTTTCACATTATCCATAACACAATTTTCATATCCTTTTTTTCCTAATGCTGTCCACACTGTAGCAGGAGTGATATTTTTGTATTTCTCTAATATTTCTTGTGTAACTTCTTTTTCCATTTTAGCTCGCCTTTGATAACATAATTTTAGATAACTTATTTTATAATATTATAATGAATAATAAAATTACAAATGAAATTGATGAAATATTAGAGAACAATGCAGATGATCAAACAGGTTCTAAATTTTCAAGCATAAAAAAATATTTATTTAAATTTATCATTGCTGTTTTAGTAATATCTATTTTATTAATTCCTCTAATCACTATAGATATAAAATATTTTTTTGTAGCTTCCCTGGCCTTATTAATAATTTTTGCTTATTTCAGTACACGGAAAGTATCAAAGAAAGAAGAGAAATGGTGGAGAGGAGAGAGAATAGATTGAATTCTGAGATTTTAATATTTACATTTAGTGCTGGATTAGTAGCTGCATTTAATCCTTGTGGAATATTAATGTACCCAGCTTTCATTGGCTATCAATTAAAATTTATTAATACTTCGCAATCAAATACTTTGATATCGCCTACGTTGATTATTAGATCGTTGCTTTTAGGAATATTCACATCTCTCGGATTTGTTACGTTATTTGCGTTGTCTGGATTTTTGTTGGCTTTATTTGGAAGTTTGATAAGGGATTGGATTCCGCTATTTGGATTAGTTATTGGAATAATTTTAGTTTTTGTTGGAATGTTTTTGTTAGTTTCTCAAAAAAAAATAATGATATTATTCTTATCCCGAGCAACTTCTTTGGGAAGTGAAATAAAAAATCAAAATTTATCTATGTTTGTTTTTGGGATTGGATACGGACTAGCGTCTCTTAGTTGCGCTCTGCCAATATATTTAGCATCTATAGGATTAGTATTAGGTACAGGAATTAATTTTATAAATATAATTTTTTACAGTATAGTCTACGCATTAGGAATGAGTTTAATATTAATAGCAACTTCATTTGGCGTTGTAGTATTCAAGCAATCAATAAACAAATTTATTTCCAGAGTCAGTAGATTTGTGGAACAAATAGGGATTGTGTTAATGATTCTTGCCGGACTATTCATCACACATTATTGGCTACTAGGAACAGGTAGTATTATATTTTATGATTCTTTAAAAGAATTATTTTAATTAAGACTCATTTTTAATTTTATTGCTTAAAATTCCTATACCTTCTATTTCTACCTCGACAATATCTCCATCATACATATTTTTGGGTTCCCCTGGAGTCCCTGTCATAATTACATCGCCAGGATTTAGTGTGATCATGCTTGAAACGAATTCAATAATTTTAGGAACACCGTGTAGTAAATCCGAAGTATTTTGATTTTGGACTTCGTCTCCATTAATCCTACATATGATTTGAGCATTCGCAGCATCAACTTCTGTTTCTATCCAGGGACCAATAACTGTGAATGTATCACAAGATTTCGCTCTCCACCATTGCAGATCAGCCTTTTGCCAATTTCTTACGCTAACATCGTTTCCGCATGTATATCCAAATACGTGAGACAATGCATTTTGTTGACTTATTCTTTTTCCACCTTTGCCTATGACAAGACATAATTCTGCCTCAGGCTGAACAGTTAAATCATTTTGATATGCTTCTTTAGGTACAATAATATTATCATTATGACCGATTAGTGTGTCAGGTAATTTGAAAAAAGGTTCAGGAACTTCAGGAGCCGGTCTGTCACCTAGGTGACTTTTATAATTTAGTCCAATTGCAATAACTTTACCAGGATTTACAGGACTAAGCATTTCGACATCGTTTATATTAAATGTATTACTTGTTTCTTCAGTTGAGGACAAAACATAATTTCCTGATAATTCTTTAATATTATCGCCTTCTAATGTTCCCCAAGAAGTTTTATTATTGGATTTAAATCTTATGTATTTCATCTGTTCCTCTAATTGTTTCTAATGTTAAAAAGAATAATGTATTTGAGTTTAATATAAATATTTTATCTTTTCTATATTTTAATAATAAAAGATATACTATATGTTAATAATTTATTTAATTTAAAAAATTTAATGATCTCTGTAAAAAATTTATCGAAGTCATATAACGGGCAAAGAGTTTTTAGTGCACTTGATTTTTCTGTTAAAAAAGGGGAAGTATTAGGAATTATAGGAGGAAATGGTTCAGGAAAATCTACTTTATTAAAAATATTGTCAAATATTTCTCTTCCTGATTCAGGAGATATATTGATCCCTCAGGATATTACCGTTGATTACCTTGGTCATGAGAACATGTTTTATGAAGAAATGTCAATAGAAGAAAATATTTCTTTTTTTACTAAATTTAATAATACCTACAGATCCGAGGAAAGAAATTCTAAGTTAAAAAAATCACTAGGATTAGAAGATATTTATATGAATAAAATGTATGAATTATCATATGGACAGGCGAAAAAATCGGGATTGTATAGAATTGTTCTTAATAATGCTGATTTGATACTTTTGGATGAACCCTTTTCAGGACTAGATAAAAAGTCTGTGAATAATTTTATTAAGGTAATTAAAGAATTAACTTCTAATAATAAATCATTAGTTATATCTTCAAACATTATAGAAATAATAGAATCAATTGCTACTACAACAATTAATATGGATAATTTTAATGAGTAAAGTAGTTAAAAAAACACCTGGAGATTTAGAATCTTTTTTTCATCTTTTAAGTAAGGATTTAAGACTTGAATTACGCTCTTTGTCGACATTGTCAATTACCGTTATTTTTACAGCAGTTGTAGTAAGTCTGTTTAATATAACTTTCCCATTTGGAGTAGATGAGAAAAATTTGATTGTGTCGATTATTATTTGGGTTATATTTTTATTTAGTTCCCTTATTGTAAGCTCTGGGATTATAGAAATAGATATGAAAAACAAGTCAATTGACTTACTTTTTATTTTAGGAATAAAACCTGAAATTTATTTTTTATCAAAAGTGTTCGCAACTGTGTTGATATTAAGTGTTGTTCAAATCGTAACCTTTGGATTGTTTTACATTCTTTTTCAATTTTCTGTTAATTCCTTTTGGATTGTAGCTGTTGCACTTATTGTGAATGTTGGAATAAGTACCTTAAATACCATATTGGGAATTGTGACTTCAAGAAATAATGTTAATCAAAATTTACTAAGTATTTTAGTTTTACCTTTTACACTACCTTTTTTGATGGGGTCAGTTGAAATTACAAATATACTTTCATCTAACTCATTTGTATTATCCGAAATATCTAACTCTATGATTGCAATTTTTTGCTTTGATTTAATATTTTTGATACTTGGTGCTATTTTGACAGGTATATATTTTAAATTAGAAAACTAATTTACTCTTCATATTTGGAAGGACATTTTACGATAACATTTTCTGCTTCAAATAATTCTCCATTTCCTATAAGTTTTCCTTCTAATATTATTTGTTCAGATTTTGAACTAAAAAACATATCTGGCAAAACTCCTTCATAAGAAGCTTGTAGAATTTTGCCATTATCAGTGATATTAAATGTTGAAACTGTTGAATCTTTTTCTCTAGTATATGAATCTAAAATTAATTTCCCAGCTACTCTGAATGAATTTAAAGATTCCGGATTAGTATTTTGAATTTCATCTATAGTTAGATAGTAAGTTTTCGAGTTTTGGATTGTCATTATTCCCAAATAAACAATTGCTAGTGTAAGAACAAACAATGATATAGATAATTTGTAGTTAATATTATTTTTTATCTTTTTTAACATTTTGTTTTTTATTATTTGTAATTTTTTCTAATTTTATATTTATATATGATATATATATTGCAATAGTAATAAAAATTATAAAAGTAACTATAAATACAAAACCTAGTCCTGCTTGTGAATGTTTGCTTGAAAAAATTCCAATATCTATAGCATTATAAATTCCTATACCAGATAGTAATCCAATTAAAAATGTTAATAGAAGCTTATACTGACTGTTCATAAAACAACCTCTCTTGTTTAGTAATATTTCGCCTCACTCGAATAAGAATAATAAATAAATATGTATGCATAATTAATGAAACAAAAAATGTTAGCAACATTGTTCCAGGTAATGAACTATCATTTTCAGCTAAAGGCCCAATGTTTAATTCAGGATGTGCTGTTCGCCATAAAATAGAAGCAAAATATATTAATGGTGCATCTATACTTCCCAGAACGGCAACTATCGAGCCTATTAATGCAGATCTACGTTTATCTGTGATTAAGTTTCGTAAGAGAAGATATGCTGAAAATATAAACCAAAGAACAACAGTAGTTGTTAGTTTGGGATCCCAGGTCCACCAAACACCCCATACAGGTTTAGCCCAAAGAGCTCCAGTAATGATTATTAGGGACGCAAATATAATTCCGATCTGTGCAAATGAAAATGCCAAGTCATCCCATTTATAATCTTTTGTGATTAAAAACATTATGCTAGCAATTCCTACTCCAAATATAGCTAGCATTCCTAGCCAACCAACAGGTACATGAAAATAAAATATTTTTTGAGTTAATCCAACACTCGTATCAATCGGAGACCAAAGAAATATCATATACAATGTGGTGGCCCAGCCGAGAAGGTGTAAGATATTATTTATTTGAGATTTATTTATTTGCATAAATTAATTAAGTGAAATTTTTTACTAAATCATTTCAAAAATATTATATCTTATAAATATTGTGATTAACACAGATAATTAAGATTTAACTTGATTATTAAATACCTGCATCTTCAGGTGAGAATAATGGCTCTTCTCCTGCTCCAATTTCTTTGTAAAAAGTTTGACCGTAATTTCTTACTTTAAAAATTATTGGCATTGGAATTGCGTCTCCAAATGCTAATGCATGTTGATTTGAAGTAATTGACCTAAGAGACGTTCTCAATGATGCACTTTGATGGATTCCAGAAAAAATTGCATCTATATCTTTAGAGTTATCGAGTTTACATATAAATTTATTTTCAATCTGAGATATGATTTCGTCATCTATCCCACTAGGTCTCTGATCTACTACCATTAGTGTAACGTTATATTTTCTTGCTTCTCTGGCAATTTTCCCAAATATTGTTCTGTTTGAAACCTCTTTGTTCAAAAAATTATGAGCTTCCTCTATACATATAACTAACGACACAGGATCCTCAGAAGGATTATCTGTATTAATTGAATCTACGTAATTGTCTTTCATTTTTTGCCATTCTCTATGAATTCTTCTAGTTAGCATATTTGCAAGTAGAATGTAAGACAAATGATCTTTGGGGAAATCTAAAATAACAGTATTACCTAGTTTTAATTGCTCTATTAATCTTTCTATTACATTTGTTTCGGTATTTCCAGATGTTAAAAATTGCAATCTTATTATTCTAGCAAATCTTCTTTTAATTGCATCAATAGTGGCATCAGCAATAGCTGTATTATCTTTAAGTAGCATCATTTCTTCAGAATCGTTTGATAGAGTGAAAAAATGATTAATCCAATCTCCTCCACTTTCATACCTGAAACGATCATATATCTGATAAATACCCTCAACCTGATTAGTGTTTAAATCTAATTCGGTTGCTGAAGTAGCGATATCTGTTGCAGTTAATTGTGACCTTGGAATACTTAGATATGCTGCTCCAAATTTCTTGTTTTTTGCTTTTGACTCATTAATTGTATAATTATAAACTTTTTGCCCAAATAATTGAGCAAGTCCTTTGACAGTGGATCCATTCTCACTTGCTGATTCGTAGCCGTATTCCCCGGCATAATCAAATACTAAGGATGCCGTTTTACTTTTTTGTATCATTCCTGATAAAAGAATTCTTGTCAGAAATGATTTCCCTGATCCTGATTTACCAAATATAGCACTACTTCTTCTAACCAACATTTCCATATCAAGATTTATCTGAGTGTCTAAATCCATTGGTGAACCAACGTTAAATCCAACACCTTCTTTTGCGTAGAAAATTTGATTGTAGTCAGCCTCGGTTGGTTTATATACAGGCGAAAAATGTGGAGGGATGGTGTTTGCTCCTGGTAATTCTTCGGGTTCTGTGCCTGCTCCAAGGGGAACATCTTTTTTTAGCAATAATCTTGGTATTACTTCAATAATTCCATAAGCAGCGTTATCTCTAAGTGAATTAAAAATAGTTTCGTTATGCATGTGTATTGGTAATTGTTCAATTTTTTGATCAGTTGAAGTTAATTTAATATCTGCCACTTCGCACATGAACCTGTTTTTATTAGTATCAATAACTATGTGAGATCCGATAGCTACAGATTCCATATCATTTTGAGAATTTAACTTAATATTAATTCCTTGGTTAAACGTACCTGAAACTACTATTCCAATATTTTCTTTTTTATTCAATTTAAATCCTCCTCGATATGCAGGTTGTTTATGATGTTTGTGATTCTCTGAATTTGATCTGGCAATGCCTGTGCCAATAGATTTGTAAATCTGATCATTTCATCTTTATCAGTTTTCTTGTAATTAAGATATTTGTTAATCGTGAGAGTTATCACATCATCTTTTAGATCCATATTTGAGTTAACAATAAACTTTATCAGATTTGAATCTGAGAATAATGTTGTAAGTTCACCCTCCGTAACAGAATGTATGAAACTAAATATTTTTGGAGGGGTAGGGGGTATTGATATTGAAAATTTATTATAACTTTTATATCCCATAAAAGTTATGTTAAATTCTGTTTTCATAAGATGCTCAATTTCAGGATTTTCGGTATAAATGTCTGTAACATTTTCAAATCCAGGGCCCTTGGGATTTGGTCTTCTCCCTGAATCAATACTGGTCGTAGATATGTTTGTTACAACTCCAAATATTTCCTCGTTATTGTCATCTGTACATTTAACTATATCTCCTATAGGAGGACAGCCGTAAAGCTCATATGATTGAGCTATGCAATACCTGCTTGATACTTCTATTATTTCTCCGATTATTTTTCCGTTTTGCATATTTTTTTACCTTTAATTAAATATTTCTTGTTTGTTTAGATTGTTGCTTCTGAGAAGTTGTGTAATTTATATTTAATAAATTCAACTCTTTTTCTATCAGAGTATTTATTGCAGCTCTGTCAGATTGTGAAATAACTGCATGCTCGTGACTCTCAATTAGTATTTTTGGATATCCTTTACCTTTTTCAACCTGTGAAATAATTACAGCAAGAATTTTGTTCATAACTTCATTATTAATAGAACCATTTAAAAATTCTATTTTTGAAAGTTCTTTATAATTTTTTATAAAAGAGAACGATACTGGTTTTAATTCACTTGTTTCTTCTTCTGAAATTTCAGTAAATATATCTGACCTTTCATTTGTGTTTAACAAATTCCCAAACACTCCTGAATCATTTAGTTCTGAAGCATATTTCCCTTTTATTTTAGATGAAATATGTACTGAATTAGGATTACTGTTATACGAAATTATGTAAGTATTATTTTTTGATAAATTTATTATTTTTTCAGCTACTTCATCTAATTTTTTATAAAGAAATTGTTTGAAAGTTATATTAGTTATATGTGATAAAGCAAAATTAGGATATAAATTTCCGTCTACAAAACCAATTTTAATATTAGTACTTTTACTTTTACTCATTTTTTCAATTAGAAACTCTAGTTCCAGAACATGTCTCAATGCGCTCATAGCATTTATATCTGATAATAATTTGCTGTCTACTTCAGGGATGTCTTTATTATCAGGATAAAATGTAAGTGATTCGTCAAATTCTGCAGAATGATTTTCTCCATAATTGATATTTATAAATCCAATATTTATTGCAGAAAACTCAAGTGGTAAATCACGATCAGCTTCTATGCTTGATCCGTCAGCACCAAATACTGAAATATTTTTTTCAATATGTGTTACAGGTATAGCTGTATTTAAAGTGGTATATGTAGCTTGTTCATTATTTCCATCTCTGATGTTCTCCAAAATTGATTTTGAATTTGTACTTATTTCATTTTTCAAAGAACCAGCAACATTGTTTTTCATAGAAATTTCTTGTTGTAATTGCTTTGCAAGTCCAGATATATATTTAACTGTTTTTTCTATTTTCATAATCTAATATCATTTTAGAACAAATGTTCGTGTTGTTCAAATTTTCTTACTTTTATTATTTATTTTACTAAATAGATTGGTCATCATTTTAAAATCCAATTTTCCTGTATTAACATTACGAGGACTTGGATGATAGCATCCAATCAAGCTTATTCCATGAGGCATTTTGTACGATTTTCCATGGCCAAATGGATAGTCTTTTGTTTTCAAATCATCGAATTGCTTAAAATATTTCAGTGTTCCATCGAATGCTATTTTACCTAACGCTACTATAGTTTTAAGATTTTCTAGTAATTTCATTTCCTGATTAAAGTAACCAAAACAAGTTTTTAGTTCTGATGCAGTTGGTTTGTCTTGTGGAGGTACACATTTGAGCATTGCTGTCATATAAGCATTTTTAAGTATTAATCCATCATCACGATAATCTGAATTGATTTGATTAGCCAAGCCAGTATGATGCATACATTTCATTAAAAAATCAGCTGATTTATCCCCAGTAAATACTCTTCCAGTTCTGTTACCACCATGAGCAGCGGGTGCTAATCCTACAAATAATATTTCTGCATTTATATCACCATACCCAGGAATAGGTTTTCCCCAGTATTCTTCATTCATATATTGTTTTCGTTTTTCAGTAGCAATTTTTTCCCTGAAACTAACTAGCCTTGTACATTTGGTACAAGTAATCATTTCTGAGTGGAATTTATTAAAAGTTTTTTGGGATATCATTTTATATCTCTTTTTATGGGAATTGTTGTTTTTCTATAATCCATATCTTTAATGAACAATTTGTCTGCCCTTTCTTTTTTAGCTATATCTATTGGTAAGTTATCAAATTTTATTCCTCTTCTACCATATTCTAAGATTAGATAATTGTGATATTCATATCTGTCCCATGATATAGTTTCATCGTTACCTATATCCCATTTTCCCAATGCACTCCTTGAAAATTCTTTTGGTGGCTCGTTAAATCCATGTTTTTCCCAATCCTTATGTGTTAAATAAGTATCTATTAACATTTCTTCTATATAAAACTCTTGGTGTATTGAATGGTCCCATGGTGGCATAGTAATAAATTCACTATCACTATAGTTATATACGATTATTTCTTGTTCATCTCTACCATTGAAATACGCTACAGCCTTTGGGTTATCTCCTTTTTTTGCAGGATACGGAGTATCTTTACATACTTCTAATTCTAATACTTTAGGGTCTTTATTTTTAGCGAATCTTGTAGAAAACCATTTTGCTTTTTCTTCTGACAAAGTCCACGACAAACCTTCGTCATAAGCAATGTTTTCTGTTTCAGAATCAGTAATTCCTCTGTAAACTTTAAACTTGTCAGGTAGGTTATTAAATACTTCTAATTCATCATTGCTCATAATGAAATTCGTATCACTGTCTCTACATATAATAGCTGGATCTTCTTCTGCGTAATAAGGACTGGGTCTCATAAATGTATAAAAAGAATCAAGAAAGTGTTTGGAAGGTGATTCTGCTTTTATCCAAATATTAGCTATCATTGAATACCAATGAGCATTTGTGATTTCTTTTATTTCAAATCTTTTTAAATTGTAATAATCTACAATTTCTTTAGATACTGTTTTGTCATCTACATATAATTTGTAAATATGAAACCAATCCTTAGGATAAGCAAGTTTACCACCAAATATAGTATAGGCTAGCTGGGATCCTTGTTCGTATATTTTCTTTCTTTCTTCTAAATTCATCTAGTTAAATATTTTTAATTTGGTAGTAGTTGTATTTTTTAAGCTTTTTTACTTAAGTATACAATACCGATTATAAGGATTAAAAAGAAAATTGATAAGAAAGACATACTTTCACCTAGAAATACTACTGAGAAGAAGAAAGTGAAAAATGGTCTGAAGAGATCTGTTTGGCTAACTCGAGCTACACCACCTTTTCCCAATCCCTCATAAAAGAAAAAGAATCCGATAAGATTATTAAATAGGCACAAGAAAGCAAATAATAATATGGTTGTCATAGAATCATTGGCAACTTCCGTTAAATGGTTAAAATCAAAATTCAGCAAGGTTAGTGGAAAAACAATTGGAAGGCTTATAACAAGAGCCCAACAAATTACTTTCCATCCACTCATTGTTTTTCCAAGTATTCCTCCTTGTGAGTACCCCATACCTCCAATCACTACACAACCAAGTAATGCCAGATCTCCAAATCCAATATCAGTAATTGAAGAATCATTAGTTAAAACCCTGAATATAGTAATTGTAATGAATCCAATAACAGCTAAGATCCAAAATCTATTTGAAGGCTTTTCATCTGAAAGTATCCCAGCAAATATAGCTACTGATAAAGGTACGGCTGCTAGTACTATTCCCCCATTACCAGCAGGTATGGTTTGCATAGCTACTGCGGTAAAAATAGGAAAAGCAAAAACTACACCTATTGCCGTAATAATCAATTTATTGATATCTGAGCGAGAAGGTAGATTATCTTTTTTGAATTGCCCCTTTAATAGAAGAATAAATACAGATGCTATACCAGCCAAAAATCCTCTTCCAAATCCTATTTCTAAAGATGTAAACTCTGATTGAGTAAGATGTCTTGTGATAGGCAAAGTGAGAGCAAAAATAAGAACACCTATAAATCCTAAAAGAAACGCGTAATTTTCTCTTGAGAAATATTTGTTCATTAATTTAGGATAAAAGAATATAATTAATTTTGAACATGTTAACACATAGAAGGATACAATGATATGAGTACTATATTTAGCAACATTCCTGAAGATAAATGGATATCTAGCAATGAACTTTCTTTCGCTATTTTGGATATTTATCCAGCTTCAGATGGGCATACTCTTGTTATTCCCAAAAGAGAAATAGAGACCTTTTTTGAATTAAGTGATGGAGAGCTGATTGCAATTAAACAGTTAATTGTTAGTAGAAAAGAAGAAATTTCTTTAAATGATCCTACTGTAGAAGGATTTAATATATTCATTAATAATGGAAAAGTGGCAGGACAAACAGTGTTTCATCTTCATTTCCATTTGATTCCAAGAAGAAAAGGGGATAACGCTTGGGAAAATTATTTTCAAAATTTGCGTAGAGCTAAGAATTGATATTTTTTGGCTCCGCAGGTTGGATTCGAACCAACGACCGATCGGTTAACAGCCGATTGCTCTACCACTGAGCTACTGCGGAAAGTTGAAAGTAAAAAAATTATAACACTAAAGAAAAATAATGTGAATTATGAACTTGTTGTTTTAGATTTACTTTTTGTGTTTTGCTTTTTAAAATCCAATTTTCCACCTTTCACATTAACTTTAAGCGAATCATTTTTTGATATTTCTTTTGAAATAATCATAGATGATATTTCGTTTTCTATTTTTCTTTGAATTAGTCTTTTTAAAGGTCTGGCCCCAAATTCTTCATCATAACCTTCGTTAATTAGCAATTCTTTAGCTTTTTCAGAAAGATCAATTTTAATATTTCTTTCATCAAGTCTTAATTGAATATCGTTAATAATTATGTCAGTGATGTGTTTTAATTCATTCTTTTTAAGTTTTTCAAAAACAATTATTTCATCAATTCTGTTTATGAATTCAGGTCTAAATGAATTTTTTAGCACTTTGTCTATAGATGATCTTTGTTTTACTGCTTCTTTGTCACTGAGATTTTGTACGAATCCAAAGTTATTCGTAATATTGTCTGCAGTAATTAAATTACTTGTCATAATTATTATGGTATTTGTGAAATCTACTGTTCTTCCATGTCCATCCGTTAGTCTGCCATCATCTAATATTTGCAATAAAATATTAAATATGTCAGGATGAGCTTTTTCAATTTCATCAAACAATATCACTCTATATGGTCTTCTTCTAACGCTCTCTGTTAATTGTCCACCTTCGTCAAAACCTATATAACCTGGAGGTGATCCGATAAGTCTTGATACACTATGTTTTTCTATATATTCAGACATATCAACTCTTATCATGTTAGATTCATCATCAAACATGAATTCTGATAGAGCTTTTGCTAATTCTGTTTTCCCAACACCAGTTGGTCCCATAAATAAAAAACTGCCAATAGGCTTAGAAGGGTCTTTTAGTCCAGCTCTTGACCTTCTTAATGCGTCTGATATTGATTTAACTGCATTATTTTGTCCTATGACCCTTTTGTGTAAATGTTTTTCTATTTCCATTAATTTTTTAGATTCATCATTTAGAAGATTTGTAACTGGAATTCCTGTCCAAATTGAAACTGTTGTAGCAATGTCTTCAGGTTTTAAGATTATTTTTTTGCTTTCTTTCGTTTTTTCTTTTACATTTTTTAGTTCTTTTTCAATTTTTTTTCTTTTTTCCTTGAGTTCATCAGCTAATTTGTATTCTTCAGATTTTGAAGCTTCGTATTCTTGTTGCTTTAAGTCAGAAACTTCTTGTTGTTTTTCTGAAATATCAATACTTAATTCATCTTCTTTATTTTCAATTCTAAGCCTTGCTGAAGTTTCATCAATTAAATCAACTGCTTTATCTGGCAATAGCCTTCCACTTATATATCTTTGACCTAATTTTACAGCAGAAATTAAGGAATCTTGTGCTATTTTCACATTATGATGATCTTCAAGACGAGGTTTTAAAGAAGCTAGCATCTCCACTGCTAATTCATTTGAAGGCTCATTTACAATTACAGGTTGAAACCTTCTTTCTAAAGCTCCGTCTTTTTCAATATATTTCTTATACTCTGCCTCTGTTGTTGCTCCCATGCATTGTAATTCACCTCTTGAAAGAGCTGGTTTCATTAGATTACTTGCGTCAATTGCGCCTTCTGCGGAACCCGCTCCTACTACAGTATGTAGTTCATCTATGAATAAAATTATTTCTCCATTAGAACTTTTAATCTCATCCATTACAGCTTTTAATCTTTCTTCAAATTCCCCTCTAAATTTACTTCCTGCAATCAAAGCCCCCATGTCTAGTGCTAGTATTTTTTTATTTTTTAATACTTTTGGTATATCATTATTAACAATTTTTTGAGCTAAAGCCTCAGCTATTGCTGTTTTTCCTACACCTGGGCCTCCAATAAGTACGGGGTTATTTTTTGTTCTTCTTATTAGCGTTTGAATAACTCTTGAAATCTCATTTTCTCTACCAGTTACAGGGTCTAATTTACCTCTCGAAGCTAAATTTGTCAGGTCTGTAGTGTATCTACCAAGAGATTGATATTTTTGTTCAGCATTTTCATCTTGTACTCTATGCCCACCTCTTATTTTTTGTAGAGCTATGTAGACTTTTTCAATTTCTATATTAAATTCTCTAAATAATCTAACCACTAATCCCTGTTGCTCTTGGCATAATCCAATTAGAAAATGCTCTGTACTAATAAAATCATCTTGCAATCTTTTGCTTTCAGATTTAGATCTTTCTAATAATGCCTCGAGTCTTGGAGAAGCATATACCTGTGAGGATGGGTATCTCATTCCAATTGTTGCTTCCATTGCTGAAACCAATCTGTTTCTTAGTGATTTATTTGCAGTTTTTAATTCCTGAAAAATCAGCATAGGAACACCTTTTTCGTGCTCTAATAAGGCAAGAAGTATATGTTCCGGGTCCCATTGACTGTGTTTGTATTTCCACATAAGTTCTTGTGATAAGTGAAGTACAGCTTGTGCCTCTTTTGTAAAATCTGATTCCTTGAAAACCATTGCATCCTCTAAATTTAAATATAAAACTTATTATAAAAAGAATACGTTATTATGATACTTTTGTCAATATATTTCTTGACACACATTGACTCAAGGTTACATTTATTATTAATATTTTATAGAATAGAATTATGATTATCGATTTACATTGCCACTCAATTTATTCGGATGACTCACTTTTAGATATTGAACAAATTGCTTCAATATCTAAAAGTAAAGGTTTAGATGGCATTTGCATTACAGATCATGAAACATTTGTAGAAGATAATATTCTTAATGAAATTAAATCAATCGAGAAAAAATTTGATATTAAGATTTTTTGTGGAGCAGAAATTAATACTGACATAGGTCACATTATAACTTTTGGTATTAGTGAATATAAATTTGGTATGCATAGAATTGAATTTTTGCATGAACAAATTTCACAGAAAAATGGAGTTATGATTTGGGCTCATCCATACAGAAGAATTATAAATGAGAATGAAAGTATGACAAATGAAGAATTTGAATCCAGATTGATCAAAATATCAAATTCGGAAATTCTTAAATATATTGACGCAATCGAAGTAAATAATGGCAGAGGATCAGATTTCCAAAATCATTTTTCAAAAAAACTTGCTCAGTCAACAAAATCTAAAATGATTGGATCAAGTGATTGTCATTTAATTAAAGACATAGGTACTTGGGCAACAAAATTTGATGTGGAAAAAATACGTGATACCGATGATCTGATTTATCACATTAAAAATGCTAGTTATAAGCCGATTAAGTTACCTTAATTAACTTTGAATATATTCTCTAAAGCTTTCTGAATATACAAACAAAGCAGGAGTTCCTCCAGTATGTATGAATACTACAGCTTTTGATTTGTCAAAATAACCTTTTTGCACAAGATCAACCATTCCAGCAAAAGCTTTTCCTGAATAAACAGGATCAAGTATGATGCCTTCTTTTCTTGCGAGTAATTTAACAGCTTCAATCATTTCTTCTGATGGTATTCCATATCCTTCACCAATATAATTATCGTTAAAAATTATATCTTTATCTTCATAATTTAATCCTAATCCGTAGTAGTCTGAAGTTTGATTGCAGAGTTCTTTTAATTTGGGGATAACTATTGAAGCATCTGAACTGATCCCCATTCCAACTGTTTGAATTCCTGATTTTTCAACATCTGACCCTAGTATCATTCCTGTTTGAGTACCTCCGCTACCAGAAGCAGCTACCATACTGCCAATTTCAATTCCCATTTCATTTGCTTGGGAAATCATTTCCATTGTCATTGAAATATATCCAAGACTACCAATGGAATTACTTCCTCCAACTGGAATATAGTATGGATTTTTACCTTCTTTTTTCAGATCAGCCATAAGATTATCTATTGTATCTTCCATAGACAATTTTCCTCCCTGATCTAAAGCTTCATCATCATCTTCAATTAACACTATTTGTGCACCTAGTAATTCATCTAAAAACAAGTTCCCGTTGTATTCTTTAGACCATGACGGTTTAGCAACTATAATACATTCCATTCCGAATTTAGTTGCAGCTGCAGCTGTCTGTCTGCAATGATTTGATTGCACTGCACCTGCAGTTATTACTACATCGGCATTATTTTCAACAGCATCACCTATTAGGAATTCTAATTTTCTAGATTTATTTCCTCCAAATGCTAATCCTGTACAATCGTCTCTTTTGATAAATATTTGAGGACCTCCTAAGTGGTCGGTCAAATTTTCTAAATATTCTAGTGGAGTAGGTGAGTGAATTAGTTTAACTCTTGGATATTTTGATAGTTGCATTTTCCCCTCTTTTAATTTTTTTCTGTGAATTTTGAAGTTAACGAATAAATAATATTTTCATCACTTATAGATTCAGTTTTAAATCTTAAATCTTCTTCTAATAATATATTACTTAGATTTTTGATTCTTTCAATACTTATTTGTTTTGACATTTCTATGGATTTATTTAATACAAACGATGGTAATTTAAGATTTTGATTGATTTTATTTATTGTTTCGCCTGCACTTAATTTACTTTTTATTGTTGCAAGTATTCGTAATTGCCTTGTTATCATAGACACTAAATAAGGAAACCCTGTACCTGAGGAAACGAAATTTTTAATTTGGTAATACAATCTGTACTCATTTTGCATAATTAAATCGTCAACTAAATTGAAAATTTTATATTGATGAGAATTACTAGTTGAGTATTTTTTTATTTTATCTAACCCAACTGATCCATTTTGTTCTGTAAGTAGTGATATTTTAAATATTTCGTTACTTAGATTCAGACTGTCAAAGTCATTTATTTCAGACATATACTTCGCTGCTGCATAATCTAAATTTATCTTATGTGTATTGGCAAGCTTTTGAATCCAACTGATTTCTTCGTTAGGATTTATTGGATTATCAAATTTTTTTATTTTGAATTGCTTGTATATATACGTTTTTTCAAATGATTTATTAGGATGTCCGTCTATATCAACTATAATATTTGTTTTTGGATTATCATAACTTGAAATTATTTGATCAAGTTTATTTATTTCTTCTGAATTTTTTTTTGAATCTGTTTTTCTTATGACAACATTTTTTTCTTCTTGAAACATATCAAATGATCCAATTTCATTAGATAATTTTTCATAATTTATATTGTCTAAGTGATGTACGGAATAATTAGAATCTTCTTTTTTTGAATTAAGTATTTGTTTTTTATATATACTTTTATCGTATAGATTTTTTCCAAAAATAAGTAAATTCATTATAAGCTCTCCAAGTAAAATTAATGTATACTATTTATAAGGAGAAATCTATATGTTTTTATTTAGATTAATTAATTCTATCAACTTAATATGGAAATTGCTAACTGATAAAAGAGTTCCGTTTTTTATCAGAATGTCTATTCCGTTGGCATTGATTTATACTATTTCTCCTATAGATTTTTTACCAGATTTAATTCCATTTGCTGGTAGATTAGATGATTTGGTCGCACTGGCAATTGGATTGATGGTTTTATTAAAATTAGCACCTAAGAAAGTAGTTGATGAACATAAACAAAACCAAGCTGATGTTATAGATGGTGAATTTCGTGAGGACGACAATAAAAAATCAACAAAACGCAAAGATTCAAAATAAACAATCGCATTTTGAGAGTATATATATCCACATACCTTTTTGTGAAATAAAGTGCCCGTACTGTGATTTTAATGCATATTCTAAAATTGATGATTTAACTAAAAATCTAGTTGAAGCTATTAAATTAGAAATAAATTTTTGGTCTTCAAAGTTTAAAAAAAATCAAATCAAATCTATTTATTTTGGAGGAGGAACTCCGTCATGGATTGATTCTGAATATATTACTATAATTTTATCCGAAATAAATAAACATTTTGAACTATCAAATAATGCTGAAATCACTCTAGAGTGCAATCCAATTGATCTGACAAATAAAAAAATAACTGATTATATTGATTCAGGTATAAATAGATTTAGTGTTGGAATCCAAAGTCTAGATAATAAAACATTGAAATTTATTGGACGAAATCATAATAAGGCTCAGGCATTAGATGGGCTAAATAATATTAGAACAAATAATATACAAAATTTTAGTGTAGACATAATGTACGGCATTCCATATCAAACACATAGCCAAATTAAAGATACTGTTAATGGATTATTAGAATTTGACCCAGCTCATTTTTCAGCTTATTCGTTCACCGTGGAACCCAATACTCCTTTTCACAAATTTGTTAGAGAAAAAAAGATAAAGGAATTGGACGAAAATGAATATATGAAAATTTTTCATGAATTATATGACTCACTTGAGAAAAACAACTATGTCAATTATGAAATTTCTAATTGGGCAAAAAATAATTTTGAAAGTATTCATAATTTGAATTATTGGGATAATAACAAATTTTTAGGTATAGGACCTGGGGCTCATTCCTATGTTAATAATTTCAGATTTTTTAACGAAAATTCTCCTAAACAATATATATCTAAGATAAATAAACAGGGCTCCATACCTGTAACTAATGAATTTTTGAATTTACTAAACGATACAAAATTTGTTTCTGGAATAGAAAATATAAATGAAGATACAAAGATTCGCGAATATATGATTTTTTCACTCAGGAAAAAAACAGGATTAAACAGAGATATATTTGAAAATCTATTTAAAAGAAATATTGATAATTATCTGTCTTCGAAATTTGATGACTTTTTAGATTTGAAGATATTAGAAAAGCATCAGGATGTTTATAAGTTTACCAATAGTGGAAAATTATTGAGTAATGAAGTTTTTAGAGAAATATTACATCCGGAGAGTATGTAATGTTTGTTATTGGTACTGCAGGGCATGTTGATCACGGTAAATCAACTTTAATCAAAAATTTAACTAATATTGATCCGGATAGATTGGTTGAAGAAAAAAAACGGGAAATGACAATAGAGTTAGGTTTTTCTTGGTTTTATGACAATAACAAATTACCAATAGGAGTAATAGATGTCCCTGGTCATGAAGAACTTGTAGATAATATGGTGAAAGGTGTTTATGGAATTGATCTAGGCTTATTAGTTGTTTCATCAGTTGAATCTGTTAAAGAACAGACCATTGAGCATTTGGAAATTCTTAAAATCTCAAATGTTAATAAAATAATTTTGGTTTTAACAAAAAAAGACTTAGTATCTGATGAAACTTTATTTAGTAATACAGAAGAATCGTTGTTATTACTAAAGAACAACGGATTTTCAGATGTGAGCTACGTTTGCATCGACTCAAACAATACAGATGATATACAAAACTTAAGAAATCTCATTATTAATGAATTAAAAACAATTTCCGCACCAAGTTCATCAGATTCTGCCAGAATGTATATAGATAGAGTATTTCATAAAAAAGGACACGGAACGATTGTAACTGGGACACTTATAAATGGCGTATTTGAAACTGATGAAAATATTTATATTGATGGTAAATTGAAATCTAAAATCAGATCTATGGAAGCATATGAAAAATCTATTTTACGCGCTGAATCAAAGATTAGGCTAGCAATGAATCTTTCAAATATAAATTACTTAGATTTGAAACGAGGATCTGTAATAACAAGTAATAATAAAAATGTTTTACATAAATCATTTGTTGCGAATATTAGATTAACAGATTCATATACTAAATCTATAAAACATAATTCGATAGTTGAAGTTTTTATTGGATCTAGCCAGGTCAAAGGGAGATTGATTTTTTATGATTCAAAAAAACTTAATAAAAATCAATCTACTTATGTTTTGATAAAGCTTGATAATTTCATTCATTATCGAATATATGACAGAGTTATTTTAAGATCTTCTGGAACTACAATTGCTGGAGGTGAAATACTTTCACCAGGTCAATCTACCAAAATTTTTAAATCAAAAAAATTCAATGAATATTTAAAATTTATGTTAGAAAATAAATTTAATAATGCATTAATTGACTTGCTCAAAATAAAAAAATTTCTAAATATAAATCAATTGAGCCATTATTTTAATTTGAATCATGAATCCATAAATAAAATTGTGAATGATATTAAAACATCAGTGATTGTTGTTAAATATGATATGAATATGTATTTTGTTATTGATAAAAAATGGCACCAAAGTAAATTGAAATTATTGATTGAAATTTTAAATGATTATAAGAATAAATATCCATTAAGAACTGGTATGAATAAAAATGAAGCAACGCAAAAATTATATCCTCTAATTCTAGATAAAATTTCAAATTTGTTGACTGAAAACTTAATTAAAACAAAATATATTTCTAAACATGAGGACAAATTATTTCTTTCTACAGAAAATAATTCAGAAAAAAATCTTCCAAAAGGTGTTGAAATTATTATCGATAAATTAAACCAATCTAAAGAACCTATAATTGAGCAAAATTTATTCGATAGTGAAATCTTAGCTTATTTAGTACAGAACTCTTTTTTGATTAATTTATCCAAATCAATTTATGTAAAACAAGAATGGTTTAGTAATTCTAAAGAAATAATATTGAAACATTTTGACCATAATGACACACTTGATATACAAACAGCAAAAAACTTATTAACCCTTTCTAGAAAACTTACTGTTTTGTTTTTAGAAAAATTGGATTCAGAGAATATTACTAGAAGAATAGATAATAAAAGGATTTTAATCAAATAATTATGAATCAAAATAGCACAATAAAATTTAATTTTTTATCTGAATTGATATCTGTATCAACTTTTTCTTCTTTTTTAAGAAATTTGCAAGTTACTCTAAGATCACTTGGTAAAGAAATCCCAGAAACTAATATTGATTTTTCAAGATCAAATGCGCCTTCACTTTTTATAAGTAAAATGGATACACCTGAATCTCATGAGGTAGAAATAAAATTTAGTTATCAAAATGATGTTTACGACTTTGATAAAGCTGAATTGATATTTAATGCTTTTTTAAGTAAAACTTTTGAATCATGCGAAAATTCAGCTCAAAGAAGTTTGTGGGGAACTGATGTTGTTAAGAGTAAAACTTCTCAAAACAAATCAAATGTTAAACCAGATTCTACAGAAGCTAGAGTTATCGAATTTGTTGATCATCTAAAGAGAATGGGCGATAGCGACATGATTATAAAAGGCAAAAAACTTAGTATTAGAAATAAATTTGCTTCTTTAAGCTAAAAACTTTTTAGATTTTTTATCTAACTCTTTGATGTGATTAGGTGTGGTTCCACAGCAACCACCAATAATTGATGCTCCATTTTCCATCCATTTAGAAGCTTCAATTGCATATTCCCATTCATTAATGCTCGTACTACTTTTTCTTTGTGATTTCATTGGGTTTTTATCAATTTGTTTTATATTATCTGAAGATGAAACCATCGATGAATTTGCATATCCACCAATAGGTTTATCTGTAAGGTTCTTTAGTATTTTCATACCATCAGTAATGAAATTTGCTCCACAACAATTAAGTAGATAAGCATCTGGTTCTAAATTTTTAATTTTATTAAAAGCTTGCTCAATACTTTCACCGCTTGGTAGAGTATTAGATCTGTTTCCTTGCAGTGTCCAACTTACCCATGTTTCTAAATTAGTTTCTAATCCTGCTTTTACAGCTGTATTTGCCTCAGTACTGCTAGACATCGTTTCACATAGTATTATGTCTACTTTATTTTTAAGAACACTAGCAATTACTCTATAATTATCAAGCATATCTTTTTCATTAATCACCAAATGAGACATGTAACTTGTTTCTAATGGAGGGAGTGAGCCTATTATTTTCACATCTTTATTTGATCTTTTCTTAGCACTGATTGCTAAATCAATTGCTAAAGATGTTAGTTCAATCAATCTGTTTTCAATTTTGGCTCTGGATAAAATTGGCTGAGTAAGTGCATAATTATTTATAGTTATATACTTTGCCCCAGCATGTATGTAATCGTAATGAATTTGTTCCACTACTTCGGGGTTATCGATCAATGATTGAGCTGACCATATTGAATCTACTTGGTAAGGGACTTCGTAACCTCTTCTTCTTATTTCAGCTCCAGTGCCACCATCTAAAATTTTTATTTTATTCATATCAATATTTTTTGAATTACTTAATTATTATATCAACACCCTAGACACCATAGAATATAATATGTTTTTATATTTTAATTATTATTCATTTATTTTTAAACTCTTCGTGTCAATTAGTGACTTTAGAGCATTTAGGTCATTAAATTATGTTACACACAACTGAAAAATCTAACAATTTTACTAAGTTAGGCATAAATAGTAAAACTATTTCTAGTTTGAATTATTTGAATTTCACAAATCCTACACCTATACAAAAAAAAGTTATCCCAAAAGCTTTAAATGGTGAAAATGTAATAGGTATAGCTCAAACGGGAACAGGAAAAACTTTAGCTTACGGATTACCTATGATTGAATCTATTATGAGAGATAAAGGAAGAGGGCTTGTTGTTGTGCCAACCAGAGAATTAGCTACTCAAGTAGGTGATGCACTAAAACAAGTTGGTAAATCTTGGGGGTTAAAATGTACAATTATTATCGGTGGAGTGTCACAAAAAAGACAAGTAGTAAACTTAAGAAAAAATCCACACATAGTTATTGCGACTCCAGGAAGATTATTAGATTTAGTTAATCAAAAAGAATTTGATTTAAATCAGATTTCAATTTTAACTTTAGATGAAGCGGACAGAATGTTAGACGAAGGATTTTTACCTGAAATAACTAAAATATTAGAAGGATCTAAATCAGTTGAGCAAAAACTTTTGTTTTCTGCAACTATGCCTAAATCAATTACAACATTAATTAATAAATTTATTTCTAATTCAGTAAAAATAGAAGTTTCTCCTCAGGGCACAACACCTGAAAAATTAGAACACGAAGTTTTTTTTATTCCTAAAAACGATAGAGTTCAATTACTGAGATCTATTTTAGAGCAATATAATAATGATTCTGTATTAGTATTTACAAGAACTAAATATGGAGCAAAAAAACTTGCTAGAGATATACGCAATATGGGACATACTGCCGCAGAAATTCATTCGAATAGAACTCAAGCTCAAAGAAAACATGCCTTAAAAGGTTTTGCTGAATGGAAATTTAGAATATTAGTTGCTACTGATATTGCTTCTAGAGGTATAGATGTAGCAAATATAGGACTTGTAGTTAATTTCGATTTGCCAGATCAATTAGATGATTATGTTCATAGAGTTGGCAGGACAGGAAGAGCAGGTAAAGAGGGAAAAGCTATATCTTTTGTTTTACCCCCTCAAAAGTCTAGTATAAAAAAAATTGAAAAACTGATAGGAACAACACTCACTGTTTCACATTCTAAATATTCTTTAGATGACAAAATGGATGATTTGAATCAATTTGGGAGAAAAAAAAGAAATAAAAGAAAGTTTCACTCTAAAAAGAAATATTATAAGAAGAGATAAAATTATGATAATGGACATTTAGTCCATTATAGTTCCTCCATTAATATTTAGAGACTGCCCAGTGATATTTAAAGAACTATCAGATGCAAAAAATGCTACGCCATTACCTATGTCTTCTGCAGTTTGTTCTCGTTGAAGAGGGCAGTTTTCGGATATAAATTGCAGAAAAAATTCTCTTGGAGTTAAATGACTTATACTTTTGTCATTTTTAATTGTATTTATGGCGTTTTTTTCCCACATGGATGTCCATATACTTCCAGGGCATATAACATTAACATTTATATTGTTTTTTGCCCATTTTGCTGCATAAGATTGTGTCAAATTAATAACAGCAGCTTTTGAAGCAGAATATGCTGGATTTCCAGGATTAGGATATTTCCCACCATGGGAGGATATATTTATAATTTTCCCATAATTGTTTTTCTTCATTTTGCTTGCAACTTCTTCGGATACAATAGCTGTACCTTTTACATTTATAGAATAAGTAGCATCCCAATCTTCTAAATTCTTAATGTCTGAGTTATTGCTTACACTTGTTGCACCTATAACACCTGCAGAATTAACAAGAATATGAATTTGCTTCATTTCTTTTTCGATTGATTCTATTGTTTCTTTAACTTGATTTTGATTTGTAACATCACAAGTGTAAGTAAATATTTTATTTCC
>JBJLGN010000001.1:0-43187 GCA_045564835.1 Dehalococcoidia bacterium | reverse complement strand
CTATAGCAGATGTTAGATCAATAAGTGAAATAGAATCTCAAATCGGATCAGTATTTTCTTCAATTAGTAATGACAAATCCAGAATAGGAATAATTGGTGATAATTTACTCCCTATTAAAATTTTTGATTCTATAAAAAATGTATTAACTGATGTTGAATATGTAGAGTGTGGTCATTTGCTTTCAGATATAAGATCCATAAAAAGTGATTCTGAAATAAAACTTTTATCAAAAGCAGCATCTATTAATGATTATGTTTTATCTCAAATTGTTGATAAATGTGAAGTAGGGATGACAGAAATACAAATTGCTGCTGAAGCGGAATATATTGGGAGAAAATTGGGCTCAGATTTAGGATCTGCTACAGTAATTATGTCTGGCCCAAATACTAATTATCCAGCATGGAGGCCATCTAACAGAAAAATAGAAGAAGGAGATTTTGTTATGATAGACTTTAATCCTTCTTATGAAAATTATTGTAATGATTCTGGTTTTACTATACTGATGCCAGGTGCAAGTGACTTGAAAAGAAAATCTGTTCTTTCATGTCACCGCATAATTAAAGAAATTATGCCACAGATAAAACCTTTCACATCATCCTTAACTATATATGATTCTATCTTAGAAAAATTAGAGCCTTTAGGATTTGCTGATAACTTTACTCCATATGTGTCTGGAAGAAGAGGAGTAGGGCATGGAGTAGGTTTAGATGTTGTAGAAGAGCCAGATTTGAGTTCTACCAATGATTTTGAAATTAAACCAAACATGACATTAGCTGTAAAACTTGATCTTCACAATATAGAAGGTCAGGGTTCTAGAATAGAAGTAGTAACTCATATAACTGATTCCGGGAACAATCCGTTAAATAAATTTATATTGGAGGCTCCCGATGACATCTCAATCCTCTGATTTTAATGTTTGTATTCTGGGTGGTATAAATATAGATTTTTTTTCAGTTGTGAAAGATATGCCTGTAGCAGGAGAAACTATTGTTGGGGATAATTTTTTTGTAACTCCTGGAGGCAAAGGAGCCAATCAAGCAGTTGCATGTGGTAGATTAGGTCTTAATACAACCATGATTGGCAGAGTAGGCAACGATGATTTTGCAAATACTTTAATTGATAATTTTAAAAATGAAAACATTAGTGTTGAGGGTATTTTTAAAGATAGCACCACTTATACAGGGGTCGCCAATATAATATTAGATTCTGATGGACAGAATTCAATAATACAAGCACCAGGTGCAAACTATCTTTGTAAAGATGAAGAATTAGATTATCTTAAAAATATTATTTCAGATATAGATTTACTTGTTTTACAATCGGAAATTCCAATGAACGTTTCTTATGAGGCAGCAAAAATTGCTAAAAAACATGACAAATTAGTTGTATGGGATCCTGCTCCTGCAAACAAATTACCGAATGAGGCATATGAATATATTGATTATTTAATACCTAATCAAACTGAGGCTCAAACATTATCTGGTATTGCAAATGTAATAACAGAAGATCAGGCTATGGAAGCATCTAAAATATTTGTTGATAAAGGTGTTAAAAATGTGATAATTACTATGGCTGAACTAGGGGCATATGGTTATAACAGTAAAGAATCTTACTTTGTTAAAACACCATCGAATATAACTGTAGTAGATTCTGTAGCTGCAGGAGATGCGTTTAGTGGAGGACTAAGTTTAGGAATATCTCAAAATGCTGAATTTAACGAAATGATATATAGTGGAATTATTAGTGGATGTGTAGCGGTTCAAAAATCTGGAGCTACAGATTCGATGCCATTCAAAAAAGAATTTGATGAACTCAAACATAAATCGGAGAAAATATGAATAAAATGATTATAGGAATGTTACATTTACTAGCTCTACCTGGCAGCCCTAATTATTCAGGTGATTTCACTAAAATTTTGGACAGAGCAAAACAAGACCTTCAAAATTTATTAGAAGGTGGAATTACTAAAGTTAATATTGAAAATTATGGTGATGTCCCATTTTCAAGTAACCCCGCAAAACCTATTACCGTGTCTGCATTTACTAAAATAGTATCTCAATTGGAATCAGAATTTGATTTTGATTTTGGTGTTCAAGTTATGAGAAATGATGCTCTGGCTGGATTAAGTATTGCTGAAATTACGGGGGCATCTTTTATAAGAGTAAATGTTCTTACAGGTGCTGTTGTTGCTGAGGAAGGAATAATTGAAGGAGACGCAAGATCAATTATGGATTTGAAAAATTTATTGAATTCGAAAGTAAAAGTATTTGCTGATGTACTAGTTAAACATGCAGTTCCAATTGGAAATCAGGATTTAAGATTAACTGCAAAAGCAACAGTAGAAAGAAATTTGGCTGACGGGATAATTGTCACTGGAGATATTACGGGAGAAGAAGCTTCTGTGAATGATTTGAAACTTTTAAAGGAAGAAATTGATAAACCTATTTTAATTGGTAGTGGTATAAACAAAGACAATGCTAATTTGTTTTTAGAACATTGTGATGGTGTAATAGTTGGGACATCATTAAAAGAAGACAATAAGACCAATAATCCTATTTCCAAGGACAATGTTATACAATTTGTAGAATCCTTAAATTATTAATTTATTGATTTTCATCTTCAACATCAACTATATGAACTCTTAGAGATTTCGAAGATATACTTATTTCAACTATAAACAAAACTATAGATATTATTAATGTGATAAGACCACTTATGAATAATATAAAACTAAAATTTTTGTTTTCTAACAGGAATGTAAGTATTGCCATTAAGTTAAATAAAAATCCTAACCCAGCTGATATTTGTAAAATTTGAGTTAAAAACAATCTTTTATTTAAAGCTGAAATTTCACTATTAATTCGTTTTCTATAATCTTTCGTTTTCAAATCAGATTTGTCAGTGGATTCATCATGGATTTTTCTTATTAGATTTGAAATAACAGTAAAGCGTGTACCAAACGAAATCATAAGAAAAGTTATTGCAGGTAAAAGCAATAATGGCATTGTTGATTCATAATTAATCATTTTTCACACTAATATGGAAATCATATATCCTGACATTATTATCATAATAAAATTTTCTACTAACGTAAGTGATGATAACGGCACATCTACAGCCGAACCCATACAAGCACATTGAATTTGTTCTGAATTTATAAGTGCTCTTGCTATTCCTATAGATTGTGATGTCATGAATGAAATAGTTAATATATTAATATAAATCAGCGCAGATTCAATTTTTGATAGATAAATAATGCCTAGAGTTAGTTCAATAAATGGGTAAGATATTGCAAATCCGGGAAGAACTTTAGAAATAAGATCATATTTTTTAAACGTCATACTAAAACCAGATACATTTAAAAGCTTTAAGAAAGAAAATAATATGAAGAAAATTCCCATGTAAGACATAAATAAATTTTTGATTTCAAAACTGCCACTTGGTATTTGCATAGCAAAAGAACTTAGTATAACAATAGCTAATGCTATAACTATTGGTTTTTTAGAAACAAAATAATTTAATATTTCTGAAAATATACTAGATTTATAGGGTCTTACTTTGTAATTTCCTAATCCTGAGACTATAGAATTAAGTGAATTTATATCCAGACTTTGTTTGGCTGTTAAATATAATGTTGATTCTTCAAGAGAAACTTTTGCTTTTTCTATAAACGATTGTTCATTTAAACCCCCTTGGATAGTATCTGCACAACCTTGGCATGTCATCCCTTCTAATTTATATACATTTTCCATTTAAATTTCCTATTATGAATCTTTATTTATTGGTAATTGAATAGTAGCTTTCCCTATAGTGGTTATATTACCATCTTCTGTTTCTAGCCACAAATCACAATTTATATTGTTTTCGTCTATAATTTTTGAAACAATCCCTTTTGCATAAACAGGTGTTCCTGGTAAATCCATCCCTTTGTATTGAACTTCAAGTATTTTTAGTTTTCCTGAATTCCCAATCCAATCAGTAATTAATTGCCCCAAAAATGCATTTTTAAGAGCCCCATGCAGTATTACTCCAGGTAGATTATTATTTTTAGCATATTCCATATCATAATGAATTTGATAAAAATCCCCCGATGCGCCTGCATATTTTACTAGTTGTTGTGTTGTAGGGTTTTTTTTAATTGTAGGGATTTCCATACCTTCTTTAATGTCTTTAAAGTATAAATTTTTATTCATAAATTATTTTTCCTTTTTTGGTTCATAAGTTATGCTTGTTGTAGTTTGTGTTGCAACTAATTCTGACAACTGATTTGTATAGCTTGTAGTTTTAATAAGGAATATCATATTTCCTAATCTTCCATCTCGATCAAATACTTTTTCAAATTTTGTTATAGTAAGTATCTTGTCACCAGCGCATACAGGATTGAAATATTCCCATACACTTCCTCCATCAACAACTGCAGAGTATGGAGATTGGATATGATCTGGTAGAGGTGCTGTTTTTACTGATCTTAAGAATGTGGGAGGTGCTATTACATTTCTATAACCTAATTTTTTAGCATATTCTTCATCCAGATAGCTTGGATTATCATCTTCGATTGCTTCAGCAAATCTTCTTATCGCACCTTTTTCTATATCATTTGAAATCTGTTCCGACTCTGTTCCTATAGCTTCAATTAAGCTTTTTGGTATTGTATTTGATTCTGACATTTTTACCCCTTATATGAATACTATAACTTTTAGATCTTGATAATTCCACTCATAGTATATAGAAATTTTTTTATTCCTTTATTTTCTTCGAATGCTATAGTTAGTTCTATATCATCTTTAGAATTGACAGCACTGATAACAATTCCTTTACCAAATGATGGATGTTTAACTTTATCTCCAGCAACAATTTTAGGAATATCTTTAGTTTCATGATTTTCAGTATATCTATTTGTTTGTTTTTGATTATTTTGAGCAGGCTTAGAAACTTTATGTCCAATTACTAATTTAGTTGGAATGTCATATAAAAACCTAGAAGGTGATTTCACTTCTGATTTACCCCATCCTCCCCTCTTAAATACTCTGGTTAAATACAATCTTTGTTTAGCTCTTGTTATTCCTACATATAGCAATCTTCTTTCTTCTTCCATTTCAAGTTCATTATCAAATGACAGAATATGAGGCAAGGTTCCATCCTCTAAACCTGTTAAAAACACAGTATCATATTCTAATCCTTTTGATTGATGTAAAGTGATTAAAGTTAATTTTTCTATTTCTTCATCCATACTATCAACGTCATTTATTAAACTTACGGATTCTAAAAACTCATTTATCTTATTTTGAGGGTCAGATGGTTCGAAATTTGATATTGAACTAACTAATTCTTCGATATTTTCAAATCTTTCTTCCGGATTAGATAAGTTGGTAATTAAGTGATCTTTGTATTTTGTTGTTTGAATGATTTGGGTTATCAATTCATCAATTGAAAGATTCATAGAAATAGATTTTATTTTTTCAATTATTTCAATAAAACTTTTAACATTTTTCGACGGACCTGTTGATATGCTTATAGAATCACTCTGTTTATCTATCAATGATTTGGCAGCATCATAACACGATATTCTTTCTGCATATGCGTGTTGAGTGATTTTATCAACTGTTGATTTTCCTATACCTCTTGTTGGGGTATTTATAATTCTTAAAAAACTTGAATCATCATTAATATTAATTATTAATCTTATATAAGCAAGTAAATCTTTTATCTCTTGTCTTTGATAAAATCTTGTTCCTCCCACAAGTTGAAACGGAATATTATTTATTGAAAAAACTTGCTCGAAAGCTCTTGATTGAGCATTGGTTCTATACATTATTGCAATATCACTTAATTTAATTTTTTGTGTATCGATGACTTTCTTTACTTCTGTTGCAATTTTTTCTGCCTCTTCGATCTCGTCATATGCTTCTACAGTAATTATAAGGTTGCCTCCCCCTTTATCAGCTGATGTTATTTTTCTATTGTAATTATTTTGATTTTCTGAAATTACAGATTGTGAAGCATCAATTATATTTTGTGATGACCTATAATTTTGATTCAAATATACAACTTTTGTGCCAGGATAATCTGACTGAAAATTTAATATATTAGTTATATCAGCATTTCGCCATGAATAAATTGATTGATCAGGATCTCCTACAACAAAAACATTATTATGCTCTTGAGATAAAAGTTGCGCTATTTTATATTGCACAAAATTTGTATCTTGGAATTCGTCAATCATTAAATATTTATATTTATTATTATAACTAAGTAGGATTTCTTCATTTGAACTTAGCATGAAATAAGCATTAACTAGCAAATCATCAAAATCCATTGCATTGGACTGAATTAATTTTTCCTGATAATTTTTATAAATTTGATATATATTTTTATCAAAAGCTGTAGAAATTGATTTGCCAAATATTTCCACAGTTTCAAGTTTGCTTTTCGACTTAGAGATTAATCCTAACACCATTTGCGGTTTGTATATTTTGCTGTCTAAACTAAGATCATTAAGAGTTCTTTTTATCACAGATATTTGATCGTAATTATCATAAATTAAAAAATTACCATCTACTGATAACAAATCTGTGTTTTCCCTTAATATATATGCACAAAACGAATGAAACGTTCCTATGTTTGGTAAAAATTTAAGTGGTGTAGAATCTAGCATGCTAAATATTCTTGTTTTCATCTCAGCGGCAGCCTTGTTTGTAAAAGTTAATGCTGCTATTTGATGTATAGATGTGTTGTTCTCAACTAGCCATGCTATTCTTGATGTTATAACTCTTGTTTTACCACTTCCTGGCCCAGCTATTATTAGAGCGGGACCTTTATTATGTATTACAGCATCGTGTTGACTGTCATTTAAATGGTTTAAGGATTTTGCTTGCATAATTTATACTGAAAACAGCTTACTTATGTCAATTTGAGATTTTATTATTTTTGCAACTGAGCTAATTTTGGTTGGATTAAAAGGGTCTATATTGTTGGTAATAAAATTGATTCGCTTTGCAGTCTCCATCGTATCAGAGTCTATTTGAATTAAAGGAATATTCCTTTCTTGTGCTTCATACATTACATAATCAGCAATATCATTTTTACCTGCTAAAATCAGACATTTTACATTTTGATAAATTGCCGACATTTGGATATCTGGTCTGTCAGTTCTTATAATTACAGCTGAATTTTCATATGAGCTGTAGTAATCCTTGCCTGAATCCATTCTGGGAGTCCCAATTAAATAATTTTCTATAAGCATATCTGTGTTTTCCTCGATTATATACTCAGCATTTAAAAATGTTTTTAACTGATCAATTGTCATAGAATTTAATAATCTTGTTTCAGGTATGGTTGCTATAATTTTTTCGCTATTTTCTTTTAATTTTGGCTTTATTGATGATTCCATGTAAGAAGATCTATATTTAGGAATTTTATTGTAGATAATCCAATCTAGATTTTTGAAATTGTTAATTTCTTTTATATTTCCATTTTTTGAAAATTCATTTACTAATAAGTTCTTAGACTTTGTACTGCTAGATACAACTTTTAATTTTGATGATATGTCGTTATTAACTTCTACTAATACAATCTTGTATTTTTTGGCTAGTCCTTCTATTTCTTTGCTTAAATCATCTATGCTTTGTTTTGATTTTACTTGTGTAATATCTTTTGGTTTGAATTTTGTATTTTGAGATAACAATGCATTAAAATTTGATTGTGTTTGCTGCGTATCGTTTGATGAGTTGTTCAAAATTGGATTAATAGCAATATTCTTAATATTTTTTTCACTCAACAAATATGAAAAAGCTGATAGAATTAAACTTTTACCAGCCTTTGGTTTATTAGAATAAAAATAAATTATCATAATTGAAAATATCTTAGTTTCAAGAAATTATATCAAAACTTCTTCTTTAAATTATTATTTTTGATCTTATAAATGAGAAATAATTGAAAAAACAACTTAAATTTATTCATTTCTACAAATCATACTACCTCGTTATCCCGGTAGTTTTATGCTTTGCATTGATGAGCTGTTTTTATAATCAACAAAATAATTTAACAGAAAATGAAATTCGTTATTTAAATTTGGAGACTAAAATAAAATGCCCAAT
Organism: Dehalococcoidia bacterium; assembly: GCA_045564835.1. Taxonomy (GTDB): domain Bacteria; phylum Chloroflexota; class Dehalococcoidia; order Lucifugimonadales. The sequence continues at coordinate 35,090 of JBJLGN010000001.1, read as the reverse complement.
ATGCCCCGCAGAAACTATTGCTGAATCAAATACTAAAATAGCTAAAGACCTCAAAAACTTTATTAAAACCAAAATCGATGAAGGTTGGTCTGATAAAGAAATAACCGAATTTTTGGTTTCCAAATATGGAATAGAAATCCTTGCTTCTCCCGAAAAAAAAGGCATTGGATTATTTTTATGGATTATTCCTATTATTATTCTAGTTATAGCTTTTATAACTTTTATTATTCTTTATTTTAATGTTCGCGAAAAAAGGATTTACTCATAATGCTTGGACCATTAGGTGATTTACTAATTAAACTCTCACTAGGTATATATATATACTCGTTAATATCTTTGATTTTTGGAATAAAATTAAAAGATATAAGGTTGTTGATGAGTAGTAGATTTTCTACTTATTCTGGTTTTGTTCTAATGATTTTTTCTACAATTTGTTTGATTTTTGCTTTTGTAAATCATGACTACAGTATTCAGTATGTTGCAGATCATAGTAGTAACACTATGCCAATGATTTATACATGGATTGCATTTTATTCCGGCAATGAAGGATCTTTACTGTTTATTTGTGCTTCTTTATCAGTTTTATTATTTTTATTTGTTAGAAACCAAAGTATTGATGATATGACATCTAATTATTCAACAATATTTATTTTATTATTTATGATTTTTCTACTAGGAACAACATCATTGCTAGCAAATCCTTTTAATCCGTCTGAATACACACCTGAAGATGGGCAGGGGATTAATCCTCTTCTTTTACATTTTGGTATGTTTATACATCCTCCAGTTCAAATGATTGGCCTTACTGGAGTAATTATTCCTTATGCTATTTCTTTAGGAATTGTAATTTCTGGAGATATGGATTCAAAATTAAATTTATTAAGAAAATGGAGTGTTAGTATTTGGATGATATTAACAGCTGGATTAGCTTTAGGAAGTTGGTGGGCTTATACAATACTTGGGTGGGGTGGATATTGGGCCTGGGATCCAGTTGAAAACTCTTCATTAATGCCTTGGTTAATTATGACAGCTTTAATTCATTCTTTAATTGTTCAACGAAAAAGAAATATGTTCAAAGGTTGGAACATATTCTTAGTCATATTCGCTTTTTTTATGGCTCAAATGGGCATGTTTATAAATAGAGGAGGAACAGTTCCTTCAGTTCATTCCTTTGCATCATCTTCTCTTGGCTGGACATTCTTGATTTTCATGACAATTTCAACAATATTTTCATTTTGTTTTTTTATATACTATTTTTCTAAATTACATTCACCTAAAAAAGTGAATTCATTACTTTCTAGAGAATCTTTTATTTTAATTCAAAATGTTTTGTTTTTATCTGTCGCACTGATCACTTTAATGGGGACTATTTATCCTGTATTTACTCAATCTATAGAAAACCAAGAAATTTATGTTGGACGGGAATTTTATGATACTGTAAATGCACCTATATTATTCGTACTGATGGTCGTACTTAGTATAGCTCCATTTATTCCATGGAAAAACACTAGTATTAAATCTTATCTAATAAAAAAAATTCCAATTTTTACTATTAGTATTTTGTTATCTATATTTACAAGCTGGCTTATTAATGGTCATTACTGGGTAACAATCTCATTATTTGTATTTTATTTCGCTTCTGTTCAATTTTTTCTTGAATTATATAGAATAATAATTCTACCTAAAAATAGAGAATTTAATTTTTTGGGTAAATTAAAAAATATTTTCAAGATATTAGGTGCTAACTCATCTAGGTATGGTGGACTAGTCTCACATACTGGTATTTTGTTGGTAATGCTTGGAATTGCAGGAACTTCATTTATGGGGATTGAACGCGATTTTGCTTTAGAACCTGGCCAGAAAGCTAATTTTAAAAATTATGAATTTCAATACATCGATTCTGTTATAACAACCAAAAGTGATCATACTAATTATAAAGCTTTCATGGAGATAAAGAAAAATGGTAAAAACTTAGGAACTTTTTTCACGTCCAAGAGCTACTATCCTAGATTTGATATGAATTCTACGAAAGCTGGAATAATCGAATTTGGATTAGAGGATTTTTATTTTTCACAATCAATATTATCTGAAGATAATTCTGCTGTATTTGAAGTTAAAATCAATCCATTAGTTTCTCTTATTTGGTATGGAACAATCATAGTACTAATAGGTGCATTAATATCTGTCTTGCCATATTTTGATAGATCTTATACAAAATCTAGAAATTCAGGAGAAATACAATGACAAATATAATAGGGATTATTTTATTGATTATTATATTTTTAATTATTTATGCACCATTTAGTGACAAATTTTTTAATGCTTATAATATGAGAAAATATAATAAGTTTTATAATTTAGTAGACAATTCAGATTTAGATTCATTGATTAACGATTTTAATTCTGGGTTAGTCACATATGAAGATTTTAAAACTGAACTTATTAAACTTTATCCAAAAAATGATTTTTCTAAATTAGATGAAATTTATTTAAATAATAATTACTTTGAAATCAACGATGTTTTATCAAATGCTAAAACTTAAAAAAACAATAATTATTTGTACTGTTGGTATTATTTCAATATTTATTTTTAATAACTTTGAAAAAATTTCTGCATCTGAAAATGATTCTTGGTCCATAATTGGTACTATTATAAATGGATCTGATAATTTACCCCTTCCTGACCATTTGGTTATTTTACATGTATCTCTTGCTGACGAAATTAAAGAATATAGCTCGAAATCTGATGAGAATGGAGTATTTTTATTTAATGATATTAATCATCCTCCAGATTCAATAATTGGCATTTCGTCAATCTATGAAGGAGTATTGTATGGTAAAGATTTAGGTGTTTTATCGGATAAACGAGATGAACTTAAATTAATTGTTTATAAATCTACATCTGATTCGTCTGAAATTTCAATAGCTACATCTACTATTATGTTCACATCAATTGATCGCTCCCAAAATACTATGTGGGTTTTAGAGCTTTACAAACTTAAAAATGACTCTAATCAAACATTTAAACCCGATCCTGATAAACCAATGAGTATAGTTAGAATTGGTTTGCCAAATGATTACACGGAACTAATGATAGATTCAGACATGATTGGAGTTGAATTTGTAGCCATTGATAAAGGATTTGGCGTTTTAGGAAATATATATCCTGGAGAACATCAATTACTCTTCACTTATGGAATAAGTTATAAAAATTCTATTTATAATTTCAAAAGAAACACGCAATTTGACTTAGACAATTTAAGAATTATTTCTGAAAATTCAATCGAGTTAGTTTTAGAAGATTTTGAATATACACAACAAAAAACCGAAGTAAATAGTACAGAATATAATTTAATTGAAATAAACAATATTCCTAAAACCAAATCTATGTCGATTAAATTTACTAATTTACCAAACCCTTCTTTATATGATTCCGCAGTAAATTTTGTTCAAAATTTAAATAGTGGATGGTTGTTATTGGTATTGTTTTTATCTTTATCTATGGGATTGTTAGTTAAAGTATCTTTGTCTAAAAGATCACAGGTCTAACAAAAACATGTCTAGTAAAGCTTTAGCTGCACTTTGACCATAATTAACTGGTTGTTTAATATTTGGGTGAGTTTCATCTGCTTTTATATCTTGAGATCTAACTTGAGCCAATTTTAAATTGTCAGCGGAAATTATTCCTAGCGTTATAGGAATATTGTAATTTAAACTGACTTGCATACATCCATTATAAGCATTTTCAGAGACGAGCTCATTATGATTTGTGTCACCTTTGATTATTGCACCTAAAGCAATTGCACCATCGATTTTTTTATCTTTTGCTAGTTTAGCTGCAACATATGGAATTTCCAATGCACCAGGAACCCAAAAGCTTTCAATATTCTCTTTTGGTATATCATTTGATATCAAAGTGTTTAATGCACCATCATAGAGATTTACAGTTATATCAGAATTAAAGCTACTAGTGATTATTGCTATCTTTTTACTTTTTATCATTAATCTTTTTCTGATACTTTTTTAAATTCTGATAAGTTTAACAAATGCCCCATTCTGTTCTTTTTTGTTTTTAAATATTCTAAATTTTCATTTTTTGGTTGAGCCTGAATTGGAATGATTTTTTCAATTTCAATTCCAGCTAGCTCTAAGTCTTGTATTTTTTTCGGGTTGTTTGTCATTAAATCTATTTTTGAAACATTTAGGTCTCGCAATATTTCGGCAGCAACCGAAAATGTTCTTGGGTCGGCAGTATATCCAAGATGCAAATTCGCATCCACTGTATCCAATCCTTGATCTTGAAGATTATAGGCTTTTAATTTATTAGTAAATCCAATTCCTCTGCCTTCTTGCCTTAAGTATATGAGTATACCGTATTCTGAATTAGATATTTCATTCAATGACATGTCTAATTGCTCACCACAATCACATCTTGAACTCTTGAATACTTCACCTGTTAAACACTCACTATGTACTCTTACAATAGGAGTTTTTGTTTTTTTATTAAGTTTCCCTTTCTGTAAAACAACATGCTCTAATCCATCTGGATAAGATTTATAATTTTTTATATTAAACGCACCAAATGATGTGGGTAATGATGAGTATTCTGCATTTTTTCTTATAAATGTTTCTGTTGGCTCATCTGGTGTGATATTTATCATATTTTTTTCTGTTCTATATTTGATGATATCCTCTACGCTAACAATTTTTATATTATGCTCACTAGAAAATTTAACCAGATCATCTCTTCTGGCCATAGTTCCATCATCATTGATTATTTCGCATATTACTCCAGCAGGATACAGATCTGATAGTATGCATAAATCCACTATACTTTCTGTTTGTCCATCTCTTTTTAATACTCCACCTTCTGCATATCTTAAAGGGAATATATGCCCTGGTCTTGCTAAATCTTCAGGTAAAGTTTTATCAGAAATAAGCATTTTTATAGTATTTGATCTGTCATCGGCAGATATACCTGTGGTTGCTCCTTTTATTGCATCAACAGTAATTGTAAAGGCAGTTTCATTGGAAGATGTATTATCTGTAACCATCCTAGTAATATCAAGAGAATCCAATCTACTTCCTAACATAGGTACACATATCAATCCCTTGCCATAAATAGACATGAAGTTTATCAACTCTGGAGTTACTTGATCTGCAGCAAAGGCTAAATCGCCTTCGTTTTCCCTATCTTCATCATCAACAATAATTATCATTTTACCGTTTTTCAGATCTTTTATTATTTCTTCAATATTGCTCAACATAGTTTTATTTTTTTGTGTCTAAAAGTTTTTCTATATATTTCCCAGTTATATCAAATTCAAGATTTACATTTTGTCCGATAGTTTTATTTTTCAAATTTGTATTTTCAAGTGTAAAAGGTATTATTGATATGGAAAAATAATTACTTGCACATTCTACTATTGTGAGACTAATTCCGTCTACTGAAATATATCCCTTTTCTACTACATATTTAGACAGTGTTTCGGGGATCGATATCGTAACTATTTTGGCATTGATATTTATTTCCTGTTTTATGATTTCACCTACACAATCTACATGCCCTTGAACTAAATGACCTCCTACCAAACCATTGTATTTTAATGGTTTTTCTAAATTCACCAATTCATTTTCAAGCAGTGTATTTAAGTTTGTTCTTTTAATTGTTTCTGGAGTTACCTCTACACTAAATGTATCATTATTTTTATGAATAACTGTAAGACATATCCCGTTAATTGCTATACTTTCAGAAATATTTAATTCTTTAGACAATGTTTTCTCTTGAATAGTTAAAATATTATCATTGAATTCTAATATTGAGCCTAATTTTTCTACGATACCACTAAACATTCAAAACCAACCTTTTATTAAAATATCATTACCAACATTACTATGTTTTATACTTTTAAGATTTACTATATCACTCATTTTATCACTTTCGATTTTTGAAAACGGAACATGTTCTGACCCACCGATAATATTAGGGCTAATAAACATTAGAATTTTGTGTATTAGTTTAAGTTTTAAAAGTTCACTTGAAAGGGTGCTTCCACATTCTATTAATATATTTGTTAAATTATGTTTTAGTAAAATTTCGTATAAAAACGTTAGATCAACTCTACCAGATTGATTTAATGGAACTTTCTCAATTTTTACAGATTTCTCTATTAATTTATTTTTTGTTTTCTCACTCATTTCTGATGTGATAATAATGCAATTGGAATCAAGGCAATTTGAGTTTAAGGGAATTTTACCTTTTGTATCTATTATTATTTTTTTTGGTTGGTACATTTTTCGACTGTTTTTTAATCTTACATTAAGAGTAGGATTATCTTCTATAACTGTATTAATTCCTGTTAAAATCGCATCTGTATTTGATCGATATTGATGTACTAATTCTCTAGATTCTTTTCCTGATATCCATTTGGAATTTCCAGTGTTAGTGGCAATTTTGCCATCCAAAGACATTGCCATTTTAAGAGTTAGAAATGGAGTTTTTGTTTTTACATAATGATTATAGGCCTCCAGTGTATAATTCACTGTTTTATTTAATTTCGAGATTTCTGTTTTCACATTACCTTCGATTAAATCAGTGATTCCCGCCCCATTAATTTTAGGATTTATATCTTTTGCTCCAACCACAACATGTGTAATTTTGCTTTTAATGATTTGATCAGTGCACGGAGGTGTATTAATAGTTATATTGCATGGCTCTAATGTTGTGAAAAGAGTTGATTCTTCTAAATCTTCACTACAACTATTAATAGCCTCAATTTCTGCATGATTATATCCTATTCTTTGGGTATGCCCTCTTCCAATAATTTTATTATCTTTAGATACTATAATTGCACCTACAGGAGGATTGGGAGAGCAGTTTCCCATTGCTAACAAAGCTTCATTTGCTGCTTCCTGCATAAAATCCATAGTTATTTTTTGAAATCTTTATGAAATAAACTTGCAGTAGGAAGTCTTTGTCCCTGATACTTTGAATTTAATTTATCAGACCCATAAGGTGTTTCAACAGGCGTAGTTAATTTGTTGAAAGACATTTGACCAATTTTCATACCTTTATATAAAGTAATAGGAAGATTAGAAACATTGCTTAATTCTAGAGTTATATTGCCTTTAAATCCAGGATCTATATATCCTGCAGTTGAATGTATTAGTAGTCCAACTCTTCCAAGTGAACTCTTTCCTTCTAGTCTTGATACTAAATTAGTTGGTATTTCTACATATTCTAATGTACTTCCTAGTACAAATTGATTGGGATGTAGAATAAAAGGATGTTTATCATCAACTTTTACTAAAGAGGTAAGGTTATGAGATATATTTTTCACATCAATGTAAGGGATATCTGTATTCCTGAATACAAGTATATTCTCGTCTAATCTAACGTCTACACTGGCAGGTTGTATTGCATTTTCACCTAACGGATTTATTATTATATTTTTATTTTTCAATTCTTCTTTAATACTTTTATCACTTAAAACCATATTTCCTCTCTATTTTTGATTAATACTAAAACCCATATTTACATTGAATCTGATAGTTAATTGACCAGGGCTTATTTCTGTTGAAGGAGCTGAGAATGCTGTTTTTGCAACCATCATATCAGATTCCGATAATGGTTGTGTAAAATTTGTTGGAGAATTTTCTGAAATATAGTAAGGAGATCCAAGCAACACATTTGAATAGGTTGCAAGACTGTTTGCTTTTTGAACTGCATCAACAATTGCATTTTTACGCAAATCTTCTTCATATATTCCTGGGTTTTCAATTGTGTAATTGATTGAGTTTATTCTCAAAGTATTCCCAATTGCATCTTGCCCGATTGTCATCTGATCTATAAGTGAGCCAATTTTTTTCAATTCTTTATATTTAAACATCGTTGAATGAGAGACTCTATATCCATTTAATATACTTTTCCCATCATCATATCTGTATTGTGGATTTATTGAATATTGAGTAGTTTTTATATCGTTTTTGTTGACTCCGTTTTTATCTAAAATATTCAATAATTTTTGATTGGATTTTGAAACGTTCTCTACAGCTTTACTAACAGTTTGATTTATTGATTCTATTCTCAAATTCATTTCCACCAGATCAGGATCAACCATTATTATCGAAGAACCCGATACCCAGATACCATTTTGCGAACTTGTAATTAAAGTTGTATTTTGTAAATTAGAATTTTTCGTTTCTGAAGATTCTTGCGTTGTTATATTTTGAGATTTCAAATTTGATGTAGGTAGTGAGGTTCCATCTGTATCTTGATTACAAGAAATTAAAAAAATTATAAATAATGTCGGCAAAATGTATTTTAATAATAATTTCATAATAATATATTTAATTTGATAGAAATTAATTACAGTTTACATAAATAAGAATAAAATAATAATAAGTATTTATAAAAAAATAAAGTATATGAAATATTTTTACAAATTATGGAAAATAATAAATGAACTTTCTGAAAGTTTATTATTGGGAATATTATTTTTTATTTTACTGACTTTAACACTTCAAAATTATGAAGTAGTAGGAGATAGTATGGTTCCGAATTATGACCAAGGTGACAGATTACTTCTATTGAAATTCTCATATTTGAAAAACCCGACTTCTGATGATTACATTAAACCTTTCAATCCTAAAAGAGGAGATGTTGTTGTATTTAAATATCCTAATAATCCTGATCGTAAATTTATAAAAAGAATAATAGGGGTCTCTGGAGATACTGTTAAAATTTACAAAGGGAAAGTATACCTTGATGACAATCAAATTAAAGAAGCATACTTAGACAACGATAAATATAAAGATCTTTCTGATTATGGCCCTTTTACAATAAGCAGAGGACATGTATTTGTGCTTGGTGATAATAGGTGGGTTAGTAATGATTCACGAAATTGGGGAGAACTGAGTTTTGATTATATAATTGGTGAGCCAATGATTAAATATTGGCCACTAAATTAATTTTTAAAGAAAAACCAATTATCTCCACTTTCAAATTGCCATCTCTCAAAATTTCTGTCTGACACGCCTGATCTTCCACTTCCTATAAACCACCCAGCCTCACTATTATCACACGCCAATGGATTCGCATCTCTGTATTCCCTTGTGTTTATTACATCATTAGCTGTATTTATTCCCTTGTCTGAAAATTCTTTAAAAACGCTTTCTGATGCTACCTCAAGAAAAGAGGGTGCGTAGGTTTTGCCGTTTTTCACTTGAACTTCTACTGCAATTTCACCCCAAGTGTTTTCATCTCCAAAAGTTCCGATTTGTTGCCCGGCTTTTACTTCTGAGCCTTCTTTTAATCCATCAGCTAAGGCTACGTGAAAATATCCAAAATAAAAACCAGGATTGTTTTTTGAAACAATTTTGAAATTAGATTCAGTACCATAAGAGTTTTGTTTATATGAAACTCCTATTATATAACCATCTACTGGAGTGTAATATTTAATAGATAACCATTTGAAAGTGTGTGGTGTTTTTGCATATAAATCACTTGAATTTGGAACTCCAACTGGTATTAAGTAATGTTTCATGCTTTTACAATTTTTGTTTGAAGGATCATATTCATCAGTACTAGGAGTGTAATTATGACCAACACCTGATCTGATTTTCGAAATTTTCGAAAATTTTTCAAGTTCTGTAAAATTATATTTAGCAATCTTAGGAGGATTAGCTGGATTAAAACTATCAGCATATTTCAAATTGTCCCAAGCTTGTAAAGCTCCATCACTATCTTTATTATCTTCTTTTGCCTGGGCAATTCCTTTTAAGCATTCATCTTTTGCAACTGCAGGAACATTGGCACAAGGATTATCAGAATTCATATCTGCACGAGATTTATCTCCTTTCATAGATTGAGCTGATGGTGATTTGTGTGTAGTTGAATTGATTTTATTTGCGGCTTGTATGTCCATTAATGTTTTTTGTATACACATATTTTTTGAAAATACTGGTGAATTTGAACATAATTCATTCGCGTCAAGTTTATCTAGAGTTCCTGAATTAGATGCATTCATTATTTGGCTTGAGATGTACTTCATTAAGTCAGCTGCATTATTAATTGCAGGTTTAGGAGTATCAGGTTTGGGAGTATCAGATTTGGGAGTAGGTTTAGGAGTATCAGATTTGGGAGTAGGTTTAGGAGTATCAGATTTGGGAGTAGGCTTAGGAGTATCAGATTTAGGAGTAGGCTTAGGAGTATCAGATTTAGGAGTAGGTTTAGGAGTGTCAGATTTAGGAGTAGGTTTAGGAGTGTCAGATTTAGGAGTAGGTTTAGGAGTGTCAGATTTGGTAGCAGGTTTAGGAGTATCAGATTTGGCAGCAGGTTTAGGAGTATCAGAGGATTTGTTATTTGATTCTGTTACCAAAATATTATTAGTTTCTGCGTTGTTTATTTCTTCATTTCCACCACACGATATTATAGGTAAAATTAATACAAATAGAATTAGGTTTATTTTTTTTAAATTAGTCATAAAATTTTTCTCTGAGATAAATAAATTATTAAAATAATTATATTAATATAATAAAATTAGTAACAATCTGCAAACTAAAGTTGTAGAATATATAGGTAATTTTTATGGACCGGTAGCTCAGTTGGTAGAGCGCAACACTTTTAATGTTGATGTCGTGGGTTCGAGCCCCACCCGGTTCATTTTTAATTATTATTTCTAACTGATGGTTTCAATTTCCCAATCCATGCCACAACCACTATTAATGCAATCTGAATGACTCCTCTGATTATATGCCCTTGCTGCGAGAGCCTGTTTTCACCAATTTCAATGTCATTTATCCACATATTTATGTTTGCCCAGTATACAGCTATAAGAAAAACAATAAATCCAATACTTGAAACCTTTCTCGTTGAAGGTATTATTATCAATATTCCCAATATAATCTCAAAAATCCCACTTATGTATACCCAAAACACAGGATATCCAATAATTTGGGGAACTATCGGTCTAAACCAATCAGGATCTATAAAATGTTGAATTCCTATATATATAAACCAAACACCGTAAATAATAGAGAGAATCAATCTTAATACGTCTTTTTTTGTATTTTTTAATACTTTGAAAACCATTGCTCAATATTAATTTTATTATCTTTTTTATACTAGTTAGTATAGTATGTAACAATACTTTCTATATTTTACTATGATAAGAATCTTTACAGCCATTTTTACCTGTTATGTTATTGGTTCAATTCCATTTTCATTTATTATTGGGTCAAGATATAAACAAAATTTGTTTCTAAAAGGAAACAGAAAGTCCGGTGCCGCGAATGTGTTGAAAACCTCTGGACTGAAACCAGCTCTTTTGGCTTTTACTGCAGACTTTACCAAAGGCTCAGGAACGATGATTGCTGCAAGATCTCTTGGCTTTGATAACTCAATAGTTATGGTATTGGCTATGAGTACTATTGTGGGTCATTGGAGATCAATATTTATAAGATTTAAGGGTGGTGACGGATATGCCACTTTAGCTGGTATAACACTTTCATTATTTAATGTTGCAGGTTTTATCACTTTTGCTGGAGCTAGCTTGATAACATATTTTGCTCGTTTTTTTAAATATTCATCAACATTAAGTGTACCTGGCGGTTATCTAATATTATTGATTTGCACTAGAAATATGAATGTTCAAGTAACAGGAATGGGTGTTATTTACTTCTTGGTTTTCTTTAAATCTAATTATGCTGTCATAAGAGAAAAATACCTACATTAATTACATACTGTAAAATTAATACTATAACTAATTTAACAATTTATTTATGGATGCAGATAACTATAAAATTGGAATCGATTTAGGTGGTACTAAAATTGAAATCATTCTACTTGATAAAAACGGAAATCAACTATTTAGAAAAAGAATAAAAACGCCACAAAACAGCTATAATCTTACCTTGGAATTAATTTCAAAATTGGTTTTAGAGGCTGAAAAAATGATCAGTTCTCATGCTACAGTGGGGATAGGTATCCCAGGTAAACTTTCACCAAAAAATGAATTAATTGAGTATGCAAATAGTACATACCTTATAGGTATGCCTCTTATTTTAGATTTGGAAAATTTGTTAACTAGAAAAATAAATGTTCAAAATGATGCTAATTGCTTTACATTATCTGAATATACCGACGGAGCCGGAAAAAATGTTGATTCATTATTCGGAGTAATACTAGGCTCCGGTGTTGGAGGAGGAATAGTTATTAATGACAGATTACACGAGGGATTAAACTCAAATAGCGGTGAATGGGGGCACAATCAAATGCCATGGTCTGATGAATTGGAATTGAAATCTAATCCTTGCTACTGTGGAAAATTTGGATGCATTGAAACATTTTTATCTGGTAAAGGATTTCAAAAATCATTTTTTAATATCTCAAATAAGAATATGTCTCCTGAAAAAATTGTAGAATTAGTAGATCAAGAAGATGATTTTGCTATTCAGGCTATTGAGTTATACGAATTAAGATTAGCAAAAAGTTTATCAATAGTTATTAATTTATTAGACCCAGATATGATAGTTTTAGGAGGTGGATTATCAAACATAAATAGAATTTATGATAACGTTCCAATGCTATTAGACGAATATGTATTGTCAGATTCAATAAGCACTCAAATCACCAAAGCAGTTCATGGAGATTCAAGTGGGGTACGGGGAGCTGCTTGGCTTTAGTGTAACTATAAAAACTAAAGTGAGCAAATTTTGTGTCAACTTTTTAACACCAAATTATGAAAGACTGAGGGAAAACTTGGAAGATTATAAAAGAAATATGTTAAGATTAAATGATGGCTGAAATAATAGAAATAGAGAATGGAGTTTACGCTAGAATAGTTGAGGGTTTAACAAACTCAGGGATTATTGTTGGCTCTTCAGAGATTATGGTAATTGACAGCCTTCGAGTACCCAGTCACGCCAGGCAATTAATTGATGATGTAAAACGCATTTCTGATAAGCCAATTAAGTACCTTATAGATACACACTCGCATTGGGATCATTCATGGGGAAACGAAGAATTTCTTAATTCAACAATCATTGGTCATAGTAATTGCTATAAAGAAATGACAGATTCTTCTTGGAATAAACAATGGCTTGATAAAATAGTATCAGCAAAAGATCCGTGGTCTAAGGAAGCTGAGATTGTTAATATCACTCCTCCAAACATGACATTTAATGATCAAATGACACTATTTTTAGATGATAGAAAAATTGAATTGAAATATTTTGGAAAAGCACATACTAGTGGAGATATATTTATACATTTACCAAAGGAAAATATTTTATTTACAGGTGATGTAATACAAAATAAAGGAATTCCATTTTTCGGTGATAGCTACCCAAGTGATTGGATGGAGACTTCTAAAAAAATACTAAATACTAAACCAACTACATTTGTTGCAGGGCACGGGAAAATAGGTACTTATAGTGACATGATTGATGCTAATAATTTTGTTGATGAAATAATAAATGATTGTGTTCAACTGAAAAACAAACAACCTGACCAAGAATTGATAAACAAATACAAAGAAAAATATTCTGGATGGAGAAAAATTGAAATGATTGAATCATCTGTTTTAGAACTGGTAAGTCGACTATGATCGAATTTCAAAAGGGTAGTACTAACTCGAAAATTGAAAAGTTTCTTAATCAAGCACACGAAGAATATGAACAATCAAATGGTATTTCTGATAAATATTTTGAATTTTCTATCACTATTAGTTCTGACAATCAAATTGTAGGAGCATTATCAGGCTACACAGTATTTTCTGAAGTTTATGTTGAAAATATAGTTGTAGATCGAATCCATAGAGGAAAAGGTTATGGTGAAAAATTATTGAGATTTTTGGAAGACAAGTTTGAAAATGAAGGATATAACAATATAAACTTGTCCACAAGTGAATTCCAAGCACCTGTTTTTTATGAAAAATGTGGGTATGAATTGGAATTTGTTAGAAAAAACAAAATCAATCCTAAATTAACTAAATATTTCTTTGTTAAATTTTTTGACAACCCAAATCAACATATGGGAATATTATAAAATAATCCTTGCTATGTGAATTAAATCACTAAACTTGTGATAAATTTTTTTAACATTATGTATTATGTTAGGGATTTATTTGTTAAGCGCTTTGTATGGATAATAAAATAACTAGGTTTCTATCTCGAAAACCCTTTTTATTCATAGCTGTTACAATCATGCTAACTGGAATTTTTTCTTATGTTTCTTCAGAAGATTCAAGTATTGATGAAGTAAGTTTTGATACAGGTGGAGACGTTTTTGATTTGAATGAAAAAATTAATCGTAATTTTCAATCTCCGGTTCATGTTACATCTGTCATTATTGAATCCAAAAATAAAGACTTATTAGAACCAATAGCTTTCAAAGAAATTCTAGCTAACCAAAATAAATTACTTGAAACTGACAAATTAGGTCAATTAGCAACCAGTGCTGGATTAGAAAATAAAGAACTCTTATTTAATTATTATGATTTGACAACAGGTACAGAAATATCTGGGATATCAACATTAGTAGATACTGTTGATACATTTTTAAAAGAACAATTGATGATAAAAGATGGCGTGAATGGTGCTGATTATGATCAATTGAAATTTGCTATTGCACAATTAATAGAATTTTCAGAATCAACTAGTATTTTAGAATGGCTTCCACGTGATGATAAACACACAAACTATATTGACGTTGAAAATGAGTATGGAAAATACAAACAATGGTCTTCTAACGCATTATTAGTAAGCGTTTTACTTGATAACAACAAAATGGGAGGAGGTAAAGTAGATTATGGATTGGGAGCTGATCAAACTACAATTGATAAGGAACGTGTTGGAAGAGAAATAGTAAAAATTTTATCAGGTGAGGAAACTAATTATACGATTTGGCCCATTGCTGTAGATGTCAATTTATATTCTGAAGAGCAGGGAGCTGTTTCAGGAACATATTTAGTGTTAACAGTAATAGCCGCAATACTAGTTTCAGGATTTAGTTTGAGATCATATTATACTGTTGCAACGATAGGATTTGGAATAGCAGCTCTAATAATATGGCTAAAAGGTATGATTAGTATACTTGGATTAAAGGGCGGATTAATAGTTGATTTTATTGTTCCTATTTCTATGGTCTCTTTAGGTGTGGATTTTGCTATTCATGCTATAAGAAGATATCAAGAATCCAAAGAAATATTTGGTAATAATGTTAAAAAAGCTTTATCAGTAGGATTAACTGCAGTTTCTGGAGCATTGATACTAGCAGTATTGAGTGATAGTTTAGCATTTTTAGCAAATACAGTTACAGGTATTGAAGCTTTAATTCATTTTGGATTTGCTGCAGCTACAGCCACAGTTTCTTCATTTATATTGTTAGGAATAATGGCACCTGTAGCATACATGAAAATTGATCAATTATTAATTAAGTACAATCAAAATGACAAAGATATAAATGTATTTATAAAAATAATTTTTGGCATACTAGCAGCGAGTTTAGCTGGAACTTCTGTTATATTAACTGTTGTTTTAGATCCTGGATACGGTGGCCTTGCACTACTAGCTTACTTGTTATTGTTTATAATTTTACCAATTACTATTATTAAAATTTTTGGAAATATTAGAATTTTCCCATCAACCTCTAATAAAAACAAAGACAAAATATCCTTGTTTGCAAAATTTGACATAGTATCTATTTTATCTGGAATAACCAGATATAAATATCCTGTTGTTTTGTCCGCTATTCTTTTGACTGTATTCGCAGGTTACTATGCTTTAAAGTTAGAGCCTTCATTTGATGTTAAAGATTTTTTCGATCCTAACTCAGATTTCGTAGTAGGATTAGACAAACTTGATGAATATTATTATGAATCAGCAGGAGAACCGGCTGAAATATATTTCGAAGGATTATTATACTCTGAAAACTTTGTTAATTCATTAAATGAATTTTCTTCTTTGCTTAAACAAAATGAATATGTTGGAAAAAATGTTGATGGATCTATTCAATTTTATGATCTAACAATATTTGATCTTATGAAAGCCATTTTAGAAAACCCTTTTGCACTTAATGTATATTCAACACACGAGCTTGGCACAAAAGAAAAAATCACTGATATTGATAATAATTTAATATTTGATAATTCCAAACAATTAGAATCATTATTTAAAATAGCTCCATTGATTGGGATTCCAAAAAATCAAAATGAATTTCTACTTACTCCTGATTCGGTAAGTACATTCTTGAGATATGATCAGGCAAACAACATTTTTTATATGAGACAACAAGTCGGAATACCTGGAACTGGTAATTTTGATACTATACTTTCTGCCTATGATCAGTTGAATAAAAATGTGTCAATTTTTGACAATTTTGAAAACGATATTTTAATAGATTATGGTGTTACAGGCTCACCTTTTGTAAGAGAGGCTCAAACTTCGGCTGCAACTGATTCTTTACGCCAATCAATTCCTGTTGCTGCAATAGGCGCTTTAATACTTTTATTGATAGCTACTAGAAATATTTCTTATTCGCTAGTGACAGTATTTCCTTTGTTACTTATTGTGGTTTGGCTATATGCTATCATGTATATTTTTGGTTTCGGCTTAAATTTTGTTACTGCAACAATTGGAGCCGTATCTATTGGAGTGGGATTAGATTTTTCTATTCATATGACTGAAAGATTTAAACAAGAATTAAAAATACAAAAAAACAAAAAAGATGCCATAAAGGTTTCGATGAAAGGAACAGGCTTAGCTTTATTAGGAGCAGGTGCATCTAGTATTGCAGGATTTACTATACTTTCGTTTGCTCCAATGCCATTATTTTCAACTTATGGCGTACTATCAGCTTTTATGATTTCTTTTGCTATGATGTCTTCTATACTTATACTTCCATCGCTTCTTCTTATTGTTACTAGAAATAAAGAATAAATTTAAGTGATTAAATTTCTAATTCAGTATTTTCCAGATTTGCATATTCTCCCATCGATGCATCATAAACTTTGATATTTTTATATCCGATTAATTTTAATACCACAAATACATGCGCCGCACGTATTCCACCCTGTCAGTAAGTTGTGATTTGTTTTTCGTAAGTGATATTTTTTTTATTAAGAATACTTTCTATTTCTTTTTGTGATTTGAATTTGTTATTTTTATTTTCATCAATAAATTCTAGCCATTCAATATTTACAGATCCAGGTACATGACCTACTCTTTTATTTCCTCTAGAATTTGCACCGGTATATTCATCTATATTCCTAGTGTCTAGAATTATAGAATTTGGATCATTAATTAAATCTTGCAAATCTTCTAATTTACAAATATAACTATTATCATTTTTTATTACTAAGTCAGATTTATTTACATTAGGTGTGGCGGACTTTTTGAAAGCATAATTGAACCCAGAATCTATTGGATAATCATTGTCCAACCATTCTTTCCATCCACCATTAAGTATTTTTACATTTTTAAGACCGAAATAATTTAAACACCACCAAAATCTACTAGAGTATAAATTCCCTGAATTATCGTATGCAATAATCTCTGATTTAGAATTTATATTTAGTGAATTAACTAATTCTTCAAACTCAATCTCATTCATTACATGAGGATATTCTACGGCATTTTTTTCATAACCCGATTGCTTAATATAGTGATGTACAGGCAGAGTGGTTGCTCCTTTGATATGAGCTCTTTGATATAATTCACTTACGTCGCAGTCAATTATTATTAGATTTTCATTATCTAATTTGTTAAAAACTTCTTTAGCTTCTATCAAAATTGAATTATCTCTGTATTCCATGATGCTTTTACTCTATAATTTAATAATAGTCAAATGATTATAGATTAAGTTAACAGATATTTAAACAAGGAATTTGTATGAAAATTTCAAATAATATAGACGTACTGTCTAATCAATCTGTTACTATTTTGACTGGAGCTTCATCAGGAATAGGTCTTGATTTATTAGATCTTCTTGCTAAAAATTACCAAAATATTTTAGTAATTAACAGAAATGAAAGTAAAACAATTCCAATTTTAGAAGAACTTTTAATAAAATATCCATCTACGAGAGTTTCTTATTTAATTTCTGATTTGTCTGATCAAAATGAAATCTTGAAATTGTCTAATTATATTAAGCATAATAATATTAAAATTGAAACTCTGATAAATAACGCTGGAGTATTGCCACTTAAAAGAGCTATTTCTAAACAAGGAGTTGAGTTAACATTTGCAGTCAATCACTTAGCCCCCTATTTATTGAGCACCCAACTTTATAACAATAATTCATTTAGTAAAAATGCACTTATTTTGAATAACAATTCCGTTGCACACTATAAAGCTCTTGGTGATTTTGATATCTATGATTCTAATGAATATCAAAAATTATCTAGGATTCAACTTTATAGGGAATCCAAATTAGCTAATTTATGTATCACATATATATTAGCTGATCAATTTAAAAATGATCAAATCTTAGTTAACGCTATTCATCCGGGGGTAGTATCAACAGGTTTGTTATCAAATTATGGGTGGTTATCATTTATTAAGTATGGCTTAAAACTTTATGGTAAATCACCGAAGATATCAGCAAAAGAGACGATGGAAGTTATTTTCAAATGTAAATCTGAAAGAATAACATCAAAATATTTTTCGGAAGGTAAGATTGTCAAATCCTCTGAAAATTCTTATGATAAAGATATTCAAAAAAAAATATATAATATTACTATAGGATTAACAAATTCAATTGCCATGGAAAATAATTAGTATGCTTAAAAAAACTTTTTTAAATACAAAAAATTCAATTTTGAATTTCAATTCACTATTTGTTGCTTCACTATTAAATATATTTGTCCCAATTGGGAAAAAATCAAATTGGAAATACGCAGGTAATAGCACCTATCAACATATTTCTAGAATGATCTTGACTGGTTTTTTAATTATGATTCCATTGATTGTCACTTATACAATTGTTGTTTTCTTAGTTGACATCATTGATGGAGTTTTAGCTCCTTATGTTTCATTATTTTTTGGGGGAAAAAGAATTTTTGGATTAGGCGCTTTAGTTTTAATGATTCTTGTTTATGGAGTAGGTCTATTAAGTACTAGGTATTTTGGACAAAAATTAGGTGATATAATTCAAAATTTTGTAATGAGGATGCCTGTTGTAGGTTCTTTGTATTCATCAGCTAGAAGATTAATTGAATCTTTGGCAGGAAATAAAGATTCTGCTACAGGATTTAAAAGAGTTGTTATGATTGAACATCCAAGAAAAGGGATGTGGTGTTTAGGTTTTTTAACATCAATAATTGAAGTTTCTAAGACACAAACTATGGCAACTGTGTATATTCCGACAGCTCCCACTCCTAACTCAGGTTTTGTTGTAATGGTCCCATATAAAGAAGTACAAGATACGGATTTGTCTGTTCAAGAAGCTATGAGTATGGTTCTTTCTGGAGGAATTATTGCCCCTGCTTCATTTAATAAAAAATCTATTACTTCTGAAGATGTTGAAAAACTTGATTCTTCAAAAACAATCACTGATGGTTAATCTATGATAGAAAAAACAATAACTGAATTTTTGGAATTATATAAAATAAACCACGAGATAATGGAATGTGATCCTGATTTGGCTGATACTGAATTGTTTTGTAATCACTATAATATCCCAAAATCAAATTCAGGAAATGCAATCATCGTCGCCTCAAAAAAAGAACCTTATGTTTATAGTGCTTGCTTAGTAACAGCCGAATATAAACTTGACGTTAATAAAACTGTTAGAAAATTAATGGGTGTGAAAAGACTTTCATTTGCTTCAGCTGATAAAACAAAAGAATTAACTAATATGATGATTGGTGGAGTAACTATAGTTGGATTACCTAAAAATTTGAAAATTTATGTAGATAAAAATATACAACTATTGGAATATATAATTATAGGGGGCGGGACTCGTTCTCAAAAAATCAAATTACCTACATCAGAATTAGCAAAAATTCCTAATTTAGAATTAATTGAAGGATTAGGATTACCTATAATTACTTAAGCATATCCTTAGGTGGAATCCAACCTCCCAACTCTTTTTCTAATATTTGACCAATTTTTAAAGCAATATGATCATTTGTTGGAGAACTAATGATTTGTAAACCAATTGGATATCCTTCCGAGCTTGTCCCACACCGTAACGTAAGTATTGGCCATCCTGTAACATTGTAAGTACGTAAAAATGTACCTTTGGTTACATAATTCCAGTCATTTTCTCTGGCATCCATTATTTCGCTATGCGGGAATCCTGATTTATGTAGCACTGGTGCAATTATTACATCATAGTTATTAAAATATGAAAGAGATTTACTTTGATAATTATTTAATTCTTGTATTAATTCAGACATTTCTACAGCAGATTTATTTTTATATTCAGCAGCAATGTTAAACCTTGCTTCAGTCCATTTATGAGGGGTTTTTGTGTTAGATCTTTCCAGAAGTTGCTTTAGATAATTACGCTTGTCATAGTTAGCAATATTCCCAGCTATAGTGTCTCCTTGATCAATGATTTTTGTGTCTATTTCTTTGATTGAATTAACTTTAGATACAAGTGCTTTGCAAGCATTATCTATTACTTTTATAGTGTCTGAATCGGAAGATATAGATTTAGTAGAATGATAATATCCTATATTTAACTCATTTGCTGAAACTGAATTTGGGTCGTTTATTTCGCTTAATAATACTGTTGGGTCGATATTATCATAACCTGAAATTATGTTTATTAACGGAACTAAATCGTCTACAAATCTTGCTAATGGACCGATTGACGTTAAAAGATCGCTTGGTCCAGCATCAAATGATATTGCATGTCCTGTCCTAGATACTCTTCCAAAAGTTGGTTTTAACCCTGCTATACCGCAATGATGAGCTGGCATTCTAATACTTCCGCCTGTATCGGTTCCTATGTCAAATACAGAACCACATGAAGAAATTATTGCTGCTGCTCCTCCACTACTTCCACCAGGTGTTAAAGATGTGTTATACGGATTGTTAGTTCTCCCATATACAACATTATCTGTTTCTCCTCCCATCGTAAATTCAGGAGTATTCGTTTTACCTAATAGAATAGCACCAGAATTTAAAAGTTTTTCTGCCACTGTTGAATTTTTTTCTGGTTTGAAATTTTTTCTACCTTCTGTTCCCCAAGTGCTAATTATATCTTTTGTATCAAATGAGTCTTTTAATGTAAATGGTATTCCAAATAATGGCAGAGATTTATATTTATCAAAATTTGCATCTAAATCTTTAGCTTTATTTATTGCATCTTCAAATGTATTTTGAACTACTGCATTTAGAGAATTATTTACTTTATTGATTTGATCAATATGAATTTTTGCTAATTCTTCAGCTGATATAGTTCTATTTCTTAGTATTTTTAATAAATCTGCTATTGGGTAAGTTATGATTTCTTTAATTGACATGATTTAATCTTTATATTTATTAAATAAAATATTATCATTATAATTAATAATAATATTAATTCAATGATGGTAAAAATATTGGAATTATTTTGGGTAAAATGGACTAAAGGGATAAAATTGATCCTTTCTGATGGTGAGAACAGAGAAGAAATTGGTGGAGTGCGAAAAACAAAAAATGGATTTGATGCATGGGCAAAAACTTTTGGATATGATCCTGGGCGAGCAATTAAAGGACTTGATTCTGAAGAAGCTGGAAGAGAATTTGTAGAAAGTTTCCAACCTTGGGATTTGTATGATCTTGGTAGAGGATTAGTAGTTGACGCTGAAATTCGAAATGATTAATTTATAATTCTTTCAAACTGTAAATTTCGTTAACTGTTTCTTCCCACAAGTGTTTTTTGTATTCATATTCACTTGAGTTTAAATAACTATTCTTTTTCTCAATGTCTTTTAACTTAGAATTTTTACTTAGTTGATTTTTTAAATCTAATTGAATTTCATAAGCTTTTTTTGGTTTTTCTTCCCATTTATATTGGATTTTATTTTTATCTAAAATCAATATGGCTGGAATTTTACTTAATTCATTATTGATGAATAATTCATTCATATCTTTGTTTTCAGATCTTCTGTAAATTTTTAATGTTATCAATTCTAATTTTTCTGCAATTAGAATTAATATTGGAATATTAAATAATGAGTCAGGACAAAAATCTTCTGTTAATACTATTAGTTCTTTATTTTTTAATTTTTCATTTAATTTTTTTACTGAATTATTTAGCTTTTTATCTTTTAAAACTTTATTTGTGATTCTTTTGAAATTTTCTTTGTTTTCACTCATGGAATTTATGTATTCATCCCAGCTTAAATAATTACTATATTTAACATCAGATAATTTATTCATTTTTCTCCTAAAAAAAAACCCCCAACATATTATTGGGGGTTTTTAAAATTATACAAAATAATCCCCGTTATATGTTTCCACAACAACAAGTACAATTCTTATTTACTATTTTTGATAATTTCATAATTTATATAGAATATTTAGTTCATTTTACTAGTAATTATATAAATTATAAAAGATACTTTTAGTACATTATTATATTAAGGTGCTTACATGTCAGGTATTAATCAAAATACATATTTGGAAAAACTTAATTTTTCTATTAACAATATTGTTAGTGAATTTAAAGGTTTATGCGGAGTTTCAATTTATGAGCCTGATACAAACTGGTATTTAGGAATTAATGACGAAATGATTTTTCCTACTGCATCTAGTATTAAAATTCCAATATTAATAAAATTACTATCTGATGCTGATAAAAAATTAGTCAATTTGTCAGATGAAATAATAATTACTGAAGAAATGAAATCAAGAGGTAGTGGTATTATTCATAATATGAGAGATTCAGTGAAAATGACTATAGAAAATCTTGCAATCTTAATGATTAATTTATCTGATAACACAGCAACTAATTTATGTATAGATATAGCAAATCAAAAAGAGATAAACGAAATGTTATCTAGTTATGATTTTGGAACTATGAAATTAAATAGAAAAATGCAAGATTATCAAGCAATCAATGAAGGGAAAGAAAATATTTCCACGCCAAAAGAAATGAACTTTATATTACAGATGTTAGATAATAAATCTTTGTTTAATGAATCCGTATCTAATAAAACTTTAGATATTTTAGCCATAAATAAAAGTACTCCTATTTCACAGCCTCTTCCTGAAAATATTAAAGTTGCAGGTAAAACTGGAGGAATGCCAGGTGTAAGATGTGAAACTGCTATAGTTTATCTAAATAATATACGATATATATTAACGGTAATGACATCGTACGGAGGGCAAAGTGAAATCCCTCAAAATTATTTGAATGGAGAATACAATGGTTCAGATATTATTTCTAAAATTAGTTCTGAAACTTATAAATATTTCAATACGATAGATAATTCCTCTGCATTTGGACAAGGGCTTACACAGACTATAAATTATTAATATTATGCACCTTAATACTGATAATTATTCCTTACCTTTTTTTAAAAAAGATTTTTTCAGACTATGGTTTGCAGTCTTAATTTTTGCTGCAGGAACATATCAAGAACAAGTATCAGTAGGATACATAGTTTATGAATTAACAAACTCTGAAATTCACGTTATTTTTATGTATACAGTTAGAGTAATACCAATAATAATTTTTTCAAATTATATAGGTTATATAGCTGATTTAATAAACAGAAAAAAATTACTAAGTATAATGATGTTTTTAGGGTCAGTAGGAATGTTTCTTTTTTCATTGTTGATGTATTTTGAAATTTATAATTATTCTATTATTATGATTTTTGTTTTTTATAGTGGGTGTATATGGTCGGCTGTAATGATTACTCAACAATCTTATTCGTATGATATTGTTGGACCTAAATTTGTTTCACAAGGAACTGCATTAACTAAAGGTGCTGATAGAATTGGAGGAATAATAGCAGGCTATTTTTCGGGGAAATTAGTTTCTAATTATTTTCATATCCCATTTTTATTATCAGCTTTATATCATTTGTGTTCTTCAAGTTTAATACTTCCAAATTCTAAAATTGCTAATTACTCCCCAGTTCGTAATAATAAAGAAAAACCTAAAATATCTGAAATTTTATATATATTAAAAAACAACAATGTTTTACTTGTATTAATTATTTTAACTATAACAACTGAAATTTTTGGTTTTTCACATAATAGTATTATGCCAATTCTTGTAAAAGATGTTTTGAGGGGTGATGCAGATGACTTAGGATTTATGATGATTTTGAGGCAATTAGGTGGAATTATAGGAATTTTATTAATTATCGTTTTTGGAAATACTCAAAAAAAAGGATTATGGTTATTATATTCAGCTTTAGGCATGTCTTTTTGTGTTTTCTTTTTAGGTCTTTCTAATAGTAATTTAATATTTATTGTTGTACTGTTTTCTCTTAATATCTTTTCTTCTTCATGTGATTCTTTGTATCAAATAATTGCACAAAAATCTGTACTTAATAAAGATAGAGGGAAAGCTTTAGGTGCTTGGACCTTTGCATTAGGATCAGGTCCTTTAGGTTATTTAATAATTGGATTAATTATAACTGCTGTTAACACATATGATTTTACTTGGTTAACAAATCAATATTATAATTCTCCTGGCCCCCAATTGGCATTAAATTTAAATGGTCTTATATTAATTCTTCTAGTATTAGTAACATTCAGATATGCGAAAAAATTAAGAGATTTTAAAAGCTAAGTTATTTACTACGTTTAGAGATCCACCTAGGTTGATCACAGATTTGTCCTAAAAACTCAACTATTGTGTGAGCACCCATGTAAGAAGTGATACCTGTCCCAACATCTAGTTGTGGATTTACTTCCACTAAGTCAAATCCTATTATTTCAGAATGTTTTGCTAAAGTAGCTAATGAATCTCGTAATTCCATGTATGTCATACCGTTTGGTTCTGCAGAGACACATCCTGGAACCAACGGAAGATCTAGAACATCAATATCTATACTAACGTATACTGGAGCATCTTTAGGAACTAATCCAGCCATACCTTTTGGTCCCATTTCTCCAAACTCTTTCATTCCGATAACTCGATTCCCATCATTCAAAGAATCTTCAACTTGAGATTTTTTGTTTCTAACACTACGAATACCAACTTGGGTTAGGCTTTTCACATGATCCATGTGATGTATGTGACGAAAAGCGTGAGAATTAGTATATTTATATCCATGTATAAAAGGTGAGTAATCTATATGAGCATCAAAGTGAACTACGTGTAGGGGTTTGTCGTAGGCCCTTACAACTGGAAAAGTAATTGCATGGTCTCCTCCTAATACTACGGGCATAGCTCCTGAGTCTAGTACCATTCGTGTTAAATCAGTAATATTTTTAAAAGTACCTTCGACATCTGCAGGTATAACATCAGCATCGCCAACATCAACTATTTTTTTATTTTCAAGTTCATATTTGAGGTATTCTTTATTTGAATCATGGTCAAAATATCCCTCTTCACCAAATCGCAATGAATGTTCTCTTATCGATCGAGATCCAAGCCTTGAACCTGGCATAAATGGAGATCCTTCATCCGTAGGAGCTCCCATAACTGCTATATCAGCATCTATTTGGTCTAAATCATTGCATACTGGAGCTCTTAAAAAAGATACTAGTCCTGAAAATGCATGCGTTGGTTTATTAGCTTTATGTTGTGCCATTTATGAATCCTTTAAATTTTTTATTTTAATTCTGAAAGATATTCTTTCATACCTGATTGCATCATGTTTGTAACACCTGAGCAAAACCATTGAAAACCTGCTTCTTTATAAAATTTGAAATCATTGGAATCTCTTGCAATAGTTCCGCAAGATTTTCCATTAGCTATAGCTATTTTACTTAAATTAGCTATTGTGTCTCTTACTTTCGGATCGTTTATTTGCCCATGTATTCCAAATGAAGATGATATATCAGACGGGCCAAAAAAAAGTACATCTACTTCGTCTATTGAAGATATTTCTTCAACTTTTTCCATTGCTTCTGTAGTTTCTATTTGTATTGCTACTAAAGTTTCATTATTAGAGTGGTCAACATGTTCTTTAACTGACTGAGGTATTCCATAAGATGACCCTCTTCCACTTGCTAATCCTCTTTTTCCAACTGGAGGATATTTGACAGAGTCAACTACTTCCAATGCATCAGATTTGTTGTTAATTAATGGCATTAGAACTCCTTCTGATCCAGCATCTAGAAATTTTTGTATTACTTGTTGGTCATTTTGTCCAATTCTAGTTACTGATGATATATTTCTTAATTCAGCGGCTCTAAAATGTTCTTCTGCTAAATTAGGATTGAATGTTGTATGTTCCCCGTCAACAATTACAAAATCAAACCCTAGTAATCCCATTATTTCAGTTATATTAGGATTGATTACATTTTGAAATAATCCTACCACATTTTTACCTGATCTTAATTTTTCCTTCATAATATTGTTATTCATAATTTCTCCTAAGACAAATTTTCCATGGCAATCACAGTATCTCCGACTGCTTTTGCTGATTTATTTAAATCTTCTTTTTCTGCGTCTGACAATTCATATTCGATTATCTCTTCAACACCATTTTTACCTAATTTAGCAGGGACTCCAAAATATAAGTTTTCTATCCCGTATTCACCTTGGAGATATGCTGTTGTTGGTAGTACCTCTTTTGAATCTGAACAAATTGCATCTACCATCCGAACTATAGATGCAGAAGGGGCGTAAAATGCACTACCGGTTTTAAGATAATTTACTATTTCAGCTCCACCATTCTTAGTTCTTTCTACTAAATCATTTAGTTTATTTTTTTCTATTGATTCTGAAAGGCTTTTACCTCCGATGAAACTATTATTTAGCAAAGGTACCATTGTATCTCCATGTCCGCCTAACACATTAGATGAAATTGAATTTACTGATATATTTTGACTTTTAGAAATAAAAGTGGTGAATCTAGCTGAATCTAAAACTCCAGCCATACCAAACACTTCATTAGGTTTCTTACCACTAACTTTATATGATTGCATAGCCATTGCGTCTAAAGGATTTGTTACTACAATTACTAATGCATCAGGTGATGCGTCAAGAGATTTTTTTGTAACCTCTGATACTATATTCATATTTATTTTAAGTAAATCATCTCTAGACATTCCAGGTTTTCTTGCAATTCCAGAAGTTATTACAATAATATCTGAATTTTTGGTGATGTCATAATTTGAAGAACCACTGATGTAGTTATCTAATCCTAGAACTGGACCTGATTGTAATATATCTAGGGCTTTCCCCTCTGCAATACCTTCAGCTATATCTATCAGTGCTACTTCTGAATAGTTTTTTTCAAATAATCTTTGGGCAGTAGTTGCGCCAACATTGCCTGCCCCGATGACAGAAATTTTTTTATTCATATTAAGGCCTTTATTAATTGTGTGAATGATTAGTATGATTAGATTATACTGATCATTCTATATACCTTCAATGTTGATTATTCAATTACCCCATGGTTTTATTGAATTTTTGAGTAATTTATATCCATCTAAGAATCCTGGACGATCACCAGAATATACTTCGTCAAATGTTTTTAAAGCATCATTTAACCATGCATGAAGTTTGGTATTATCTGGATTTGCATCGATATAGGCGTCTCTTATTAAAACAAAGTGAATTCTGGGATCATATGGTTGTTTAGTACCGCCAACCCATTCGTCTCCGTCAAGCAGCCTTAGCAACATAGCATCGGCTGAACCTAAAGTTTGCTCGTGGATAGGAGGCCCATCCATTCTATACATGACAGATGTCATATCTCTTCCATTGCCGGTTGTGTAACCCATTTCGTTCCATACTTCTCTCATATTTACTTTCTTTCCTATATGACTTGCCACCATTCCGCCAAATTCTCTTAATGGATCAGATATGTCGGCTAGTAAGTCTGTAAGCCTGTCACCGTCTAAATCTGTCGATAGTACAATAGTATTTTGTTTGTTAATCAAATCCCATACTAGTAATCCATAGTTTGTATCTGCTATATGTTGTTCTATTTTCCCAGACCAATTTTCCATCCCATCTTTAAAGTTATCAGGTAACAGTTTTATAATTTTATCAATCCTATCTTTGTGTTCTTCATAGGGATCTACTGCATATCTTCTTCCTACTTCAAATTTTGTCCCTTTTAAAAGCCATGAATGTAATCCAGCATTTATTCCATCTTCCATAGCCTGAGTTGGCTTTGTTGCAACTCTTCCAACATGACCGGTATCATTAACTAATTTTAAAAACAATCTATTTGCATAAGCCATTTGCACTCCGGGAGTATTCATTTCAGAATGCACAATACCCTCGTCATCAACATTAAATAAAGATTTGTCTTGTGAATAAGGCAAACAGGGCATACTTCTTACTACTGTTATAGGTCCGTAAGGTCTAACATTACAATAAACACCAGCCTGTGTTCTAAGAGGAGCATTTCCTGATTTTCCCATCACAACAACTTTATTACCCTTTTCATCATTAACATACGCGTCACCGGCTGTAGACCATTTGATGGACGTTGAAGGCATGTTCCCAAACCACGAAAGGCATTCTAATTTTGTATCATGTCTATATTGTGACCACATAGGAACAGCGTAAAAGGGTAGTCCTAAAATATCTACTGCTGCAATAGTTCCTAATAATGCATAGGCATCTGTAAGAGAATGAGCTATAGGATTAATATTCTTGTCATGATTGCCACCTTTCCATACAATTGCATCAGGATGTCCATCAGGTTTTATATCACTATCACTAAACAGTTGTGACAAAGTATTGAATAAATCTCCACCACTTGCTTCAGTTTTAGCTATTTTCATTAAGTCTATCATCTCGCACCTCTTAGCTTAAATTTATTATTGGATCTTTAGAATTAATTGTGTCCCCAATTTTGAAATTAATTTGTTTAACTATGCCTTCTTTATCAGACTTTATTGTGTTTTCCATTTTCATTGATTCTATATTGACCAATGGTTGGTCTTTGGAAATCTTATCACCTTTTTTAACTAAGTATTTTAATATTGTACCTGATATTGGAGATAAAATTGAAACAGAGTTCTCGTTGGATTTAAGATTCACATTAGAATTATTTTTATCATTCAATTTTTTTGATTTACTTATATCATTAATATTAGTTATAACATT
Source organism: Dehalococcoidia bacterium (assembly GCA_045564835.1). Classification (GTDB taxonomy): domain Bacteria; phylum Chloroflexota; class Dehalococcoidia; order Lucifugimonadales. Next base: position 5,899 of record JBJLGN010000001.1, on the reverse strand, counting down.
ATTACCCTCTAACTCTGCTGACACGTTATACTCTTTACCTTCAAAATTTAAAGTTAAATCAATTGTGTTATTTTTTATTTGTTTAGAATCATTTGAGTTCGATTCTATTTCAATACTTGATTCTTCGGTTTTGTCATGTATTATTGATTTGCTTTCTAAAAATTTTCTACCGACTTCCTCAAACATAGCATATGTTATTATATCTGGCTTGTAATTAGTTAGATTTTTTATTTCTTTCGCATAATCATCAAGGGATTGTATTTTATTTTTTGTTTTTTTATTTTTTGTTTTATCACCAAATATTTTTGTATTGATTTTACCTGGCGGTGTTCCATATCCTCCACTTAGATATTCAATCATTTGTTGAGAAAGATTTGAATACCTTCCAGATAATACATTATTTACTGATTGAGCTCCTACCATTTGACTAATTGGAGTTACTAATGGTGGCATCCCTAAATCTTTACGTACCCTGGGTATTTCTAATAACACTTCAGGTAATTTTGAAAGATTATTATTATCTTTTAATTGGGAGGCTAGATTAGATATCATTCCTCCAGGGATTTGATGGCTTAATACATCAGCATCAACAGTAGAAAATTTGGTAGCCACATTGAATTGTGAATATTTTGGTACTTCGTTCTCTAATTTTTCAGCAATCTTATTTATTATTTTCATGTTTATATTAACTTTGTAGTTACTATTTAGCGAATCAAAAGTTTTTGAAAGAGGTTCAATAGCAGGTTGCGATGTTCTTTGCGACACTGTAGAAACACATGTGTCAACACCGTCTACTCCAGATTCTATTGCTTTGATTTGTGTCATAGAAGCTAATCCACTAGTGTAATGGTTATGAAGTTGCAATGGTATATCTACTATTTTTTTAAGCTCAGATACTAATAAAGATGCATCATAAGGTGAAAGTAATCCTGCCATATCTTTTATACATAAAGAGTCAGCTCCCATTTCAACAAATTTGTTTGCTAAATTTAAATAATAGTCTAATGTGTAAATTTCATTTTTAGATGCTTCTAATTTGCCTGATTCTCCAACACTATAACAAAGTGTTAATTGCAAGTGTTTCCCTGTGTTTTTAACTGCTTGTGCAACATCTTTTAAGTTCTTAATGTCGTTTAATGCATCAAAAACTCTGAAAACATCTATGCCAAAATCAGCTGAAACTGTTATGAATTCTTGTATGATCTCAGTTGAGTAATGTTTATATCCGACTAGATTTGCACCTCTAAGCAACATTGATAATTTTGTATTGGGAGTTAATCTGTTTATCATTTTTAACCTATCCCAAGGATCTTCATTTAGATACCTAATACAACTATCAAAGGTCGCTCCTCCCCAAACTTCTAAAACATCATATCCAGCGTTATCTAAAAGTGGAGCTAGCTCAGAAATAGTTTCGTTATTAAATCTGGTTGCAAAAAGACTTTGATGTGCATCTCTTAAAGTTGTGTCAGTTATTTTAATTATTTTTGAAGACATAATTCACCTATCTGTAAAGATTCCAATTTTGAGTTTTCCATTTATTCAATTTTTGGGTTTTTGATTTAGTATTTGATTTTACTGATGTTGTTTTAATAAGATTTTCAATTGCTAATTTTAACAAAGAAATCTCTTTTTTATTCAATTTTATATTGGTTTTATTGTTAATTATTATTTTATTCATAAATTAAAGAGGTATATTCCCATGTTTTTTTGGAGGTAAAATTTCTCTTTTGTTTTCTAATATATCAATGGATTTAATTATAATTTCTCTTGTTTCATTTGGATCTATTATATCTTCAATATATCCTTTTTCTGCCAATCTGTAAGGAGATAAAACATCATTTTTGTATTTTTCCAATAACTCTTTTTTAAGTTTTTCAGGGTTTTTAGAGCTTTTTAATTCTTTTCTATAAATTAATTTTATTGCAGCTTCAGGTCCCATTACAGCAACCTCAGCTGAAGGCCATGCGTAATTTAAATCACTTAATAAGTATTTACTACTCATAACAATATATGCCCCTCCATAAGCTTTTCTTAATATTACAGATATTTTAGGAACAGTTGCTTCAGCATAAGCGTAGAGTAATTTTGCGCCTCTTCTTATTATTCCACTATGCTCTTGATCAGTTCCTGGTAAAAACCCCGGGACATCCACAAGGCTAACTATTGGTATATTAAAAGCGTCACAAAATCTTATAAATCTGGCAGCTTTTTCTGAAGCGTTAATATCCAATACCCCAGCCAAATGATTTGGTTGCTGGGAAATCAAACCTATGTTTTTGCCGCTTATTTTACAGAATCCAATGATGATATTTTTTGCATATTCATTTTGTATTTCTAAAAATGTATTTTTATCAACTAGGTTATCTATAATTTTCTTCATGTCATAAGAAAGATTTGAATTTTCGGGTAACACAGAAGCCATATCATTGCTTAATTCAGGGTCAACTGAATCCACTCCCAATACTTCTTCTTTATTATTTTGTGGTACGTAACTTAATAATTTTCTAACATTTTCATAACATTCTTTTTCACTATCGTAAACAAAATGTGCAAGGCCACTTTGTTTCATGTGTGATTCGCTTCCACCTAATTCTTCATGTGTTGTTTCTTCTCCTGTTACTTGCTTAACTACATCAGGACCTGTTATGTACATTTGTCCAATTTTTTTAACCATAAATATAAAATCTGTAACAGCTGGTGAATAAGTTGCTCCGCCTGCAGAAGGTCCTACTATTATTGAAATTTGTGGAATTACCCCTGAAGATCTTACATTTTTCGTAAATATCTTTGCATACCCAACTAAACTATCAACTCCTTCTTGTATTCGAGCCCCACCCGAGTCAATAATCCCAATTACGGGACACCCGGTTTTAATTGCAATATCCATGATTTTACATATTTTATCTGCCGCAGTATTAGATAAAGATCCACCCATGACAGTAAAGTCTTGAGAATATACACAAACATTTCTGTTGTTAATTTTACCTGTCCCTACAATTACTGAATCTCCATGAATATTTACATTTTCGTCCATTGTAAACTTGTCAATTTCTGTGAATGTATTTTGGTCTAGTAATAGATTTATTCTTTCTAAGGCTGTGAGTTTATCTTTGTCATGTTGGGCTTGTACTTTTTCTTTTCCTCCACCAAGAGATGCTTTTTCACGTAGATTATTTAATTTTAGGATCTCTTCTTTCATGCTGAATTATTTTGGAGGTAAAAGATTTGGAATACCATCGTTGATTGGATAAATATTAGAACATTTGGTATTTTGACATTTTAATTCACCAACAATAATATCATCATTTTCAATGGTTTCTATTTTTAAAGAAAGATCAGACTTACAAATTGGACAAGCTAGAATGTCGTTTAATTCTTTTTTCATTTATATTCTAATAATATTTAATAATTCTGATAATAAAAATATAATTATTGTTATAGGGAAAATCAATTTAGATTGTAGCACTAATTTGAAAATTTTATTATATATATTAGATTTTTTAAAATAATTTGATTTATATTTATTCAAATATAAAATTATTGCTATCCACAAAAACAACAGTAATTTCGATGTTAATATTGAAACATATAGCTTAGATCCAATGTCTGCGAGGCTATCTAATATTAATATGACTCCTGTTAATACTAGAGTAGAAATTATTGTATTTGTCCAATGAATAAAATATTTGAAAATTTGATCAAAGTTTTTATTGAATTTTGTAAGTGTATTTATATTAAGTGATACCAATGATCCGGCAAACCATGTCGATGCGGCCATAATATGTATAAATCCAATTAAAAATCGAATGATGTCAGTTAGTAATTCAAGCATCTATCCCCATTAATTTAAAAGCTCTTTTGTTTTTATTAATAAATCTTCATAGGAAATATATCCATCCCACACAATTATCTCATCCTTTTTTTTTGAAATAAATATTGTCGTTGGAAATGAGTTTATATTATATTTTCTTATTGTTGAATTATCTTCGTTGTAACCTAATTTGTATGTCAGATTTAAATTTTCGGAAAATTCCAGACCGTCTTGGGCGTTATCAATTCCGATCATTTGAATTCCAATAATTTCAATATCATCTTTATAAGTTTTATATAATTTTTGAAAATGAGGCAACTCTTTTGCACAAGGCGCGCAAGAAGGAAACCAAAAATTAATAATATAAGTGTCTTTAGTTACACTTTCATCTGAAAATTGAATTAAGTTAGTGAATCCAATAGTAGGATCTTTTTGATACAAATCAATATTGAATTTGAAATTGTCTATAGAATTATTTGAGCACATTGTCAAAAACAAACTAAAAAATATTAACATAGTAATCGACAGCGATTTATTCATCTTCTGACTCGTATTCAGTAATTATTTGTTTTCCAAATTCAATCAAATCTATTTTTCTTTTGTCATTTATATCATCAAAATTATCAAGGTATTTTTCAAAAGTTTCCATTACTCCAAGATTTTCAGTCAACTCAACATTTAAAGTTTCCTGTTCTGTAATATACGTGGGCACTATAGACACTAAATTTTTAGCTTTACTTAATATTTCTTTTATCTTCGGATCATGAATACTTTCAAAATGTTCTTTTGAAGACTCTAAATGTATTCTTATTATTGCATCTTCAATTTGTTCTGAATTAAGTATTTTTTCAATATATTTACTAGGATATATTTCGTTCTTTGGAATTTTGATTTTGATTTCATTAAAATTACGAGCCTTTACTTTTATTTTTTTGTATGAAATCAATCTATTACCTTGAGATTTTTTTAAATCTAAATCAATAATATAAAATCCTTTTTCATCATTTTTTTCACCAAAATCTACTCTTTCTAAGCTACCAGAATATACTACTGGTGGATTTTCATTTAATACCTGATCTTTATGAATATGCCCCAATCCAACATATTCAAATTCTGGTTTGATGAAAAATTGCGAAGATAATAATGGATCATTTGTTATAGACATTAATGTTTCAGTACTCGTTTTAGCTTCCATAACACTTAAATGACCTGTGAATATACAAGGTAGATTTTTGTCTACCTTAGTTAACTCATTTGTTATATTTGAATCAAATAAATCAACAACAGATTTAGTTATTTCCTCAACTTTTATTTTAGGATTACTTTTTCTTATATTTGTTGTAAATGTTCCAAATCTTGGCCAGGGTAACCCAAGAATTTGTATTGGGCCACTATTTTTTGTTTCAACTGTATAGAGTTGAAGCTTATCAATAACTGTGACTTTATCTATATTCATAGTAGGGAAAATATCAAGTGAGGTTGCACGTTGCTTTACTGCCGGAATATCGTGGTTTCCTACTACTAAAACCACTGGGATATCATTATCTGTAAGCTTTAATAATCTTTTTGAAAATTCTCTCAGATGAGTTGGAGTTGGATTTCGTGTTTTAAAAGCATCGCCAGCAAACAACACTAAGTCTACATCTTCGTTAATAGCATAGTTTATTAATTCATCGAAAACATTTAAAAAGTCAACAATCCTATCATCCAGGCCAGTTTGTAAATCAGTAGTTTTTGAATACCTTTCATATCCTATATGAAGATCGGAAAAGTGTAATACTTTCAATAATAATAGCCTTTTATTAATAATTATTAATACTATTCAACAAATAGGAATATAATGAATCGACACTGATTCTTTCCTGTTGCATGCTGTCTCTATTTCTGACTGTCACACTGTTATCATCTAATGAGTCAAAATCAATGGTTATACAAAGTGGCGTTCCTATTTCATCTTGCCGTCTGTACCGTCTCCCAATACTTTGTGTTTCATCATATTCAATCTTACCTAGATTTCCTTTGGATAATAAATCTCTTTGGATATTTTTTGATAATTCAGATAATTTTGGATCTTTACTTAATGGA